>CANJLK010000018.1 GCA_947475465.1 Caulobacteraceae bacterium
CGGCGACCTTGCCCGACAGCATCACGTCGGTGCCGCGGCGGATGGCGTCCACCAGGCTCTCGCGGCAGCCGTAGAGGTTGTCGAACTTCGACTTGGTCACGCTGTCGTTGACGTTGATGGCCGGGAACGGCAGCTCGCCGCGCTCCGACATCTGGTAGAGGCGGTGGACCCCCGTGGTGGTCTCTTCCGACACGCCCTTGATGGCGTCGCGGATCGCCGAATAGAAGCCGGGCTTCTCCTGGATGTAGCGCTTCATCACCGCGAAGAGGGCTTCTTCCTCTTCGTTCTGCGGGTTGGAGATCACCGAGATGTCCTTCTCGGCCTTGGGGCCAAGCACGCACAGCAGGGTCGCGTCGCCGCCGTCGTCGAGGATCATGTTCGGATAGCCGCCGTCGCTCCACTCGAAGATCTTGTGGGCGTATTCCCAATATTCCACGAGGGTCTCGCCCTTGATGGCGAACACCGGCGTGCCCTTGGCGGCGATGGCCGCGGCGGCGTGGTCCTGGGTCGAGAAGATGTTGCAGCTGGCCCAGCGCACGTCGGCCCCCAGCGCCTGCAGGGTCTCGATCAGCACGCCCGTCTGGATGGTCATGTGCAGGGAGCCGGCGATCCGGGCGCCCTTGAGCGGCTTGTCCTTGCCGAACTCGGCGCGCACGGCCATCAGGCCGGGCATCTCGGTTTCGGCGATATCCAGTTCCTTGCGGCCGAAGTCGGCAAGCGCGATGTCGCGGACGATATAGTCGGTCATGATCTTGGAGGTCCCTTTAGGGGCGGCGCCGGTGGCGATGCGGGAAATGGGTTGGCCGGCTCTATAGCGGCGCGCCCTTCCCTACGCAACAAACATATAAGGAATTCTTTATGTGATGGTCAACGCGCCGGTGGGGGCGCGTCCATCAGGCGGTCGAAGGCCTTGGCGGCCCGGGCAAGCCGCTGCGCCTTCCCCGCCGCCCGCAGCCCCGCAAGCTCACCGGCCGCGAAGGCCGCCGGCTGGCTGAGCGTGAGGCCGGCGACCAGCGGCTCGGCCGTGGCGATGTCGTTCAACGCGCCCAACTCTTCCTGCAGCGCCTTCAGCCGGGTCAGGAACCGCCGGACAGGGCGGGCGGGATAGAGGCTGGCCAGAGCGTCGGTGGCGTAGCGCAGCTTCTTGGCCTCGATCCGCAGATGATGGCGGGCCTCATCGTCAGCCTGGGCGAGGTCCCGGCCCAGCTGCGCGACCTTCCGCCAGCGCCGGGCGAGCGCCTTACCCGCAAGCCGCACCACCGGATCGCCCACCTTGGGCCCGGCCAGCCAGGGCCCGGTTTCGGCCCAGGCGGCGAGTTCGAGGACCAGGGCGCGGAACCTTGCCGAGGAGACCGCCTCGACCAGGGCCAGCCGCGCCTGGCTGCGCGCCGCCTCAACCGCGCGGGCCAGCTCCGGCAGGCCGGTGGCGATGCTGACCTGGCCGGCGCCGGCCGCGACCAGGGCGTCGGCGAAGACGTCGAGGTTGCGGGCCCGGTCGCTCTGCGCCGCCAGCCACTTCAGTTCGCCCTTGATCGCGTCCAGTTCGGCGCCCGCCAGGAGCGGTCCGAAGGTGGCGAGCGCGCTGCGCAGACGCCGGATGGCGACCCGCAGCTGATGCGTCGCCTCCGGGTCGCCGGCGCCCCCCTCGCGCAGCACCACCCCATTGGCGGCCAGCTGGCCCAGGCCATTGCGCGCGATGGCCTGGAAGGCCTCCGCAGAGGTCGCCTTGCGCGCCAGTTTCACCGGCTCCGCCCGCCGGGACCGCAGGGGCGCGCCGGCCGCCAGGGCCTGGCCGCGCGCGGCCTTGCCATCAAAGGACAGATAAAGGGGCGCGGCCTGCGACAGCAGGCGGGCCAGGTCGAACAGGGCCGCGGGCTCGCCGGCCTTGAGTTCCAGCTCGACCTCGCTGATCGGGCTCGACCGCCGGCCGCCGGAAACCTCGCCCTGATCCAGCGCCAGCTCGATCTCGGCCGCGCCCAGGCGGATCAGCCGCTGGCGGCGGGTGACGCAGACATTGAACGCTGCGCTCAGCTGGTCGTCGCCGCCCAGCAGCTCCTTGAGCGGGCCAAGCGCCGGATCGGGCCGATCGCCGGGGATAGGCGCCTCATGTTCCTCGCGGCTCAGGCCCTGGCCGCGCTTGAGGGTCTGCACCCGGCGGCCCTTGCTCTCGCGGACCCGCAGCGAGGCGCCGGCCTTCTGGAGAATAAGGTCGGGGGTGTCGAAATAGACGCTGATCAGCTCATGGCTCTCGTCGTCGCCAGCCGGAGCGGCGGCCAGGACGGCGCCCAGATGCTCGGGCGCGCACAGGAACTTCAGCTCCACCTCGCGGTCCATGATCGCTCTCCGCCAGTTCCGGCGCGAACCCTTACACGCGGATTTGGTTGCGGTCCTTGATAAGGATCACCGTGGGGCGCCTTGCTTTGACGGGGCCCTCGCGTCAGAAACCGACAGCCGACCGCGAAACGCAGGACCCGAGGCGATGAACGCTCCCACCCGCACCCTGAACGCCGACCCCGCCCTGCCGCGCCACGACTGGACGCTGGACGAGGTCGAGGCGCTCTTCGAGACGCCGTTCATGGAACTGGTGTTCCGCGCCGCCGAGGTGCATCGGCGCTGGTTCGACCCCAGCGAGCTTCAATTGTCGCAATTGCTGTCGATCAAGACCGGCGGCTGCGCCGAGAACTGCGGCTATTGCAGCCAGTCGCAGCACTTCAAGACCGCCACCCAGGCCTCGAAGCTGATGGACGCCCAGACCGTTCTGGACGCCGCCGCCCAGGCCAAGGCCGGCGGGGCGCAGCGCTTCTGCATGGGCGCCGCCTGGCGCGACCTGAAGGACCGCGACCTGCCCAAGGTCGCCGCCATGATCTCCGGGGTGAAGGCCATGGGGCTGGAAACCTGCGCGACGCTCGGGATGCTGACCCCGAACCAGGCCGTGGCGCTGAAGACCGCCGGCCTCGACTACTACAACCACAACCTCGATACCGGCCCGGACTATTACGACAAGGTCGTCACCACCCGGACCTATCAGGACCGCCTCGACACGCTGGCCGCCGTCCGCGACGCCGGGATGAGCACCTGCTGCGGCGGCATCGTCGGCATGGGCGAGACCCGCCGCGACCGCGCAGGCCTCCTGCACCAGCTGGGAACCCTGCCCAGCCACCCCGAGAGCCTGCCGATCAACGACCTGATGCCCATCCCCGGCACGCCCCTCGGAAACTCGACGCCGGTCGACGGGCTGGAGTTCGTCCGCATGATCGCCGCGGCCCGTCTGGTATGCCCCAAGTCCATGGTCCGGATCGCCGCCGGGCGCGAACACATGAGCCCCGAGCTTCAGGCTCTGTGCTTCCTGGCGGGCGCCAACTCGATCTTCATCGGCGGCCGCCTGCTCACCACTGACAATCCCGACCAGGACGAGGACGCTGCTCTGCTCGCCGACCTGAAGATGCGGCCGATGGGGTCGAAGGCCGCGGTTACCGCCTAACCCAGGACCACGCTCCGCACCGCCGCCGTCAGAAGCGCGACCTCCGCGTCCGAGGTGACGAAGGCGGGCGTCAGATAGACCACCTTGCCCATCGGCCGGATCCAGGCGCCGGCCTCGGCGAACTTCTGGCAAAATGACTGGACCGGCACGGGCGCCTCGAACTCGACCACGCCGATCGCCCCCAGCACCCGCACGTCAGCGACGCCGGGGCCGCCCCGGCACGCCTCCAGGCCCTCGGCCAAGCCCTGGGCGATGCGCGGCACGTCCGCGCGCCAGGCCCCCGTTTCGAACAGATCCAGCGAGGCGTTGGCCGCCGCGCAGGCCAGCGGATTGCCCATGTAGGTCGGCCCGTGCATCAGGGCCGCGCCCGGATCGTCTGACCAGAAGGCGTTGAACACCTTGCCGGTCGCGATGGCCGCCGACAGCGGCAGGGTCCCGCCAGTCAGCGATTTCGACAGGGTCACGATATCGGGGACCACCCTCGCGCCTTCGCAGGCGAAGAGGTCGCCGGTGCGTCCGAAGCCCACGAAGATCTCGTCGAAGATCAGCAGCACCCCGTACACGTCGGCCAGCCGGCGCAGCCGGCGCAGGGTCTCGTCGTCGTGGAACAGCATGCCGCCGGCCCCCTGGACCCGGGGCTCGACCAGGATGGCGGCGATCTCCCCGCCCCGCTGCGCCAACAGGCGGTCCAGCGCCGCCTCGCTCGCCTCGTCCGTGGGAAGGTCGGCGATCACTTGGTCCGGCATGACGCCGGCGAACAGGCTGTGCATCCCCTCTTCCGGGTCGCAGACCGTCATGGTGGCCAGGGTGTCGCCGTGATAGCCGCCCCGGAAGGCCAGGAACCGGGTCCGCCCGTGGACGCCGCGGTTGATCCAGAACTGGATGGCCATCTTCATGGCGATCTCCACCGAGACCGACCCGGACTCGGCGAAAAACACATGGTCCAGGTCGCCCGGCAACGCCTTGGCCAGGCGGGTGGCCAAGCGGTAGGCCGGCTCATGGGCCAGACCGCCGAACATCATGTGCGGCGCGAACTCCAGTTGGCGCTGCACGGCGGCGCGAATGTGCGGATGGTTGTAGCCGTGGCAGGCCGTCCACCACGAGGCGATGCCGTCCACCAGGTCGCGGCCGTCCTCCAGGATCAGGCGCGCGCCCTCGGTGCGGGCCACCGCCAGCGGCGGGGCGGCGGTCTTCATCTGGCAATAGGGCCGCCAGACATGGGCCGCGCCTTCCGCCAGCCAGGAGGGGTCCAGGGTCATCGCGCGCTCCGCTTATCCTACAGTCAACTTCCGCCCATCGGCCGGCTGGGGCATACGGGAGCGGTGAACGACACCCTTACCCGCTACGCGCAAGCGAAAATCGACGCGTTGGCGTCGCGAAGCCTGGCGCGGACGCTGAAACCGACCCACCGGCTGGACGGGGTCTGGGTGGAGCGCGACGGGCGCCGCCTGGTCTCGTTTTCCTGCAACGACTACCTGGGCCTGTCGCACCATCCCAAGGTCAAGGCCGCCGCGGTGGCCGCTATCGGGACCTATGGCGCAGGCTCCGGCGCCTCGCGGCTGGTGACCGGCGACCACCCGCTCTTCACGGCCCTGGAGGCGCGGCTCGCAGGCTTGAAGGGCGCCGAGGCCGCCTGCGTGTTCGGCTCCGGATACCTCGCCAACACCGGCATCATCCCCACCTTCGCCGGGCCCGGCGACCTCGTTCTGGTGGACGAGCTGGCCCACGCCTGCATCTGGGCCGGCGCCCGGCTCTCGCAGGCCAAGGTCGTCGCCTTCCGCCACAACGACATGGACGACCTGGCCGCCAGGCTCGCCGCCGAACGGCCCGCCGTGGGCAATGTCCTGATCGCCACCGATGGGGTGTTTTCCATGGACGGAGACATCGCGCCGCTGGACGCCATCAGTGTGCTCGCCCAGGCCCATGACGCCTGGTTGCTGGTGGACGACGCCCACGGCCTGGGCGTGGTGGGCGACGGCGCAGGCGTGGCCGCCCTGTTCCCCGACGCCCGCATCGACCTGCACATGGGCACCTTCTCCAAGGCGCTCGGCGGCTATGGCGCCTATGTCTGCGCCAGCGCGCCGGCCATCGCCCTGATCAAGACCCGGGCCCGGACCTTCGTCTACACCACCGGCCTGCCGCCGGCCTCGGCCGCCGCGGCCCTGGCGGCGCTGGATGTGATCGCCGACGAGCCGGACCGCGTGGCCCAGCCGCTCGCCAAGGCCCGGCGCTTCACCACCGCCCTCAACCTGCCGGAAGCCCTGAGCGCCATCGTTCCGATCGTCCTGGGCGCGGCGGAAACCGCGCTGGAAGCCGCCGCCGACCTGGAAGCCCAGGGCCTGCTGGTGGTGCCCATCCGGCCGCCAACGGTGCCCGAAGGCACGGCGCGGCTGCGGATCGCCTTCACCGCCGGCCACGCGGACGCCGACGTCGATCGCCTGGCGCAGGCCGTGCGGCCCTGGCTGGCGCGATGACCCTGGCCGTCTTCGTGGCGGGCAGCCACACCGACATCGGCAAGACCCACGTGGCCTGCGCCCTGCTGCGCGCCGCCCGGGCCCGTGGGCTCTCGGTCGACGCCCTAAAGCCGGTGGTCAGCGGCTTCGACGCCGCCGACTGGTCCGACAGCGACCCCGGCCGCCTGCTCGCCGCCCTGGGCATCGAGCCGTCCAATGCCGCCTTGGCGGCCATGTCGCCCTGGATATTCGCCGCGCCCCTGGCCCCGCCCATGGCCGCGGCGCTGGAGGGCCGGACCCTGACCACCAGCGAAGTCGCGGATTTCTGCATCGGCCCGCGCTCAGACGCCGACCTCTTCCTGGTGGAAGGCGTCGGCGGCCTGATGTCGCCCCTCACCTGCGACGGGACCGGCCTGGACCTGATGCTGGCGGTGGGCCTGCCGGCCATCCTGGTGGGCGGCAGCTACCTGGGCGCCATCAGCCACACCCTGACCGCGCTGGAGGTCTGCCGCGCGAGGGGACTGCACGTCGCCGCGATCGTCGTCAGCCAGGACGCCGCGCCCGACGCCCCGGATTTCGCCGCCACCCTGGCCCTGCTAGAAGCCCACGCGGCGGACATTCCAGTCCTCGCGGCGCCGCGCGACGGGACGGAAACCAGGGCCGACGCCCTTCTGGCGATCCTGTTGTCGGACCGCGGCTAGGCGAAACGTCCTGGGGACCCCATCTGCGGGACCTGTTAGGGGGAATGCGTGGCGCCGATCATATCCATTACCGGTCTTTCGAAGACCTACGCCGGGGGTTTCCAGGCCCTGCAGAGCGTCGACCTGGCCATCGAGAAGGGTGAGATCTTCGCCCTGCTGGGGCCCAACGGGGCCGGCAAGACCACCCTGATCGGCATCGTCTGCGGGATCGTCAACGCCACCTCCGGCACGGTGACCGCCGACGGCCATGACATCGTGCGCGACTACCGCGCGGCGCGCGCCAAGATCGGCCTGGTGCCTCAGGAGCTCTCGACCGACGCCTTCGAGACGGTCTGGGCGACGGTGAGCTTCAGCCGCGGCCTGTTCGGCAAGCCCGCCAACCCAGCCTACATCGAGAAGGTGCTGCGCGACCTCAGCCTGTGGGACAAGAAGGACAGCAAGATCCTGGCCCTGTCGGGCGGCATGAAGCGCCGCGTGATGATCGCCAAGGCGCTCAGCCACGAGCCGCAGATCCTGTTCCTCGACGAGCCCACCGCCGGCGTCGACGTCGAGCTGCGCCGCGACATGTGGCAGATGGTGCGCGGCCTGCGCGAACGCGGCGTCACCATCATCCTGACCACCCATTACATCGAGGAGGCCGAAGAGATGGCCGATCGCATCGGGGTGATCTCCAAGGGCCAACTGATCCTGGTCGAGGAAAAGGCCGAGCTGATGCGCAAGCTGGGCAAGAAGCAGCTGACCCTGCACCTGCAGGAGCCGCTGGCGGCGGTCCCGAGCGGCCTGACCCAGTACCAGCTTGACCTCGCCAACGACGGCGCCGACCTGATCTACAGCTTCGACGCCCAGGCGGAGAACACCGGCATTGCCGAGCTGCTGCGAGAGCTTTCCAAGCGCGGCGTCGACTTCAAGGACCTGAAGACGGAGCAGAGCTCGCTTGAAGAGATCTTCGTCAGCCTCGTGCATGGCAAGCCGGCGGAGGTGGCCGCGTGAACCTCTACGCCGTGAAGGCCATCTACCGCTTCGAGATGGCGCGCACCTTCCGCACGGTCGTGCAGTCGATCGCGGCGCCGGTGCTCACCACCTCGCTCTATTTCATCGTCTTCGGCGCGGCCATCGGCCGGCGGATGCAGACCATCGACGGGATCAGCTACGGCGCCTTCATCGTGCCGGGCCTGATCATGCTGTCGATCCTCACCGAGAGCATCTCCAACGGCTCCTTCGGGATCTTCATGCCCAAGTGGTCCGGGACCATCTACGAGATGCTGTCGGCGCCGGTTTCGGCCTTCGAGGTGGTGATCGGCTACGTGGGGGCGGCGGCGTCGAAGTCGATCATGCTGGGCCTGATCATCGCGGTCACCGCGCGGCTCTTCGTGCCCTTCGAGATCGTCCATCCGCTGTGGGCCATCTCGTTCCTGATCCTGACCTCGATCACCTTCTCTCTGTTCGGCTTCATCCTCGGCATCTGGGCCGACGGCTTCGAGAAGCTGCAGATCGTACCCCTGATGGTCGTGACGCCGCTGACCTTTCTGGGCGGCAGCTTCTATTCAATCGCCATGCTGCCCGGCGTCTGGTCGAAGATCGCCCTGTTCAATCCCGTGGTCTATCTGGTCTCAGGTTTCCGCTGGAGCTTCTACGGCGTCTCCGACGTGGGCGTCGGCGCAAGCCTGGCCATGACGCTACTCTTCATGCTGGCCTGCCTGGCCGGCGTCTGGGTGATCTTCCGGACCGGTTGGCGGCTGAAAGCCTAGCTAGATTGCTTCGCCGCGCAGCAGCCGGGGCAGGTCGCCCATGGCGCCTCCGGCTTCGGTCATGAAGAACCGCCGGGCCGGGCCGATGCGGTTGACCGCCGCCATGCCGATCCCGCGCGCCAGGCGCAGGGTCGGGTGGTCGTTGGAGAACAGGCGCACGAAGGCGTCCATGCCGGCGCTCAGGCTCACCGTGTCGAAGCGCCGCCAGGCCGCATAGCGCTCCAGGACGACTTCCGAGCCGAAGTCCTCGCCCAGGCGGACCGCCTCGACGATGGTCTCGGCCAGGGCCGCCGCGCCCTTCAGTCCCAGGTTCAGCCCCTGGCCGGCGATCGGATGGACGCCGTGCGCCGCATCGCCCAGCAGGGCCACGCGGGGCCCCACCAGCCGCTCGGCCAGCTGCAGGCTGAGCGGATAGGTGAAGACCGGACCCTCGACGCTCACCCCGCCGAGGAAGTCGCCGAACCGGCGCATCAGGTGAGCGTGGAAGATCTCCGGCCGGGCCGCCTTCAGCGCCGCGCCGCGCGCCGTCGATTCGGTCCAGACCAGGCTTGCGCGGTTGTCGGTCAGGGGCAGGATGGCGAAGGGGCCGCTCGGCAGGAAATATTCGTGGGCGACGCCTTCGTGCGGCGTCTCCATCCGCACCGTGGCGACCACGCCGGTCTGCTTGTAGTCCCAGCCGATGGCGCCGATCCCGGCCTCGCGCCGGATCACCGAGCCGCGCCCCTCCGCCCCGACCGCCAGGGGCGCGGTCAGGACGCGGCCGTCCTCCAGCGTCACCCGGGCCTCGCGCGGCTCGAAGGCGGCGCCGGCCACGCGGGCCGGAGCCAGCACCTCGATCCCGGCCTCCAGCACGGCGCGGGCCAGCGCCGCGCGGGTGTGGCGGTTCTCCAGCAGATAGCCCAGCGGCTCGCCGTCGGAGGAATCGGCGATCTCGGCGGAATCGAAGCGCAGGAAGAACGGCGTCGCCGCCCCGGTGGCCGCGCCCGGCGTCGCCCCGTCGGTGACTAGGATCTGCTCGATTCTCTGGGCGTGGGGTTCAAGGTCGACGGCCAGGCCCAGCTGGCGCCATTGCCGAAACGCCGCGTACGCAATCGCCGAGGCCCGCCCGTCGAAGGCCGGCGCCACCTGGGCGTCGAACACCACCGGGTCGATCAGCACCGGCTTCAGCCCAGCTTGATGGAGCGCGAGCGCCAGGGTCGCGCCCGCGATGCCCGCGCCGGCGATGATCACATCGTAGCCATTCCTTTCAGAAAGGGCGGGCGAAGCGGTCATGGCCTCAGCCTTCGTCCTCGTCGGCCGAGAAGCCCATGATGTGGAAGCCGGCGTCCACGTGGATCACCTCGCCGGTGGTGGATTTGCCCAGGTCCGAGAGCAGCCACAGCGCCGCGCCGGCCACACCCTCCATGGAGGTGTCCTCCTTCATGGCGCTGAGCGAGCGGCCCTTGGCCAGCATGCCGCGTCCGCCGCTGATGCCCGCGAGCGACAGGGTCTTCATGGCGCCGGGCGAGAGCGCGTTGACCCGGATGCCGCGCGGCCCGAGGTCGCGGGCCGCATAGCGCACCGCCGCCTCCAGCGCCGCCTTGGCGACGCCCATGGTGTTGTAGTTCGGGATCGCCCGCTCCGAGCCCATGTAGGTGAGCGTCAGGATCGAGCCCGAGCCCTCCGGCATCAGCTCGGCCGCGCGCCGCGCGCAGTCCACGAAGCTGAACGCTGAGATGTTCAGCGCCCTCAGGAAGCCTTCGCGGGTCGTGTTCTCGATGAACGAGCCCTTGAGCTCATCCTTGTTGGCGAAGGCGATGGCGTGGACGAAAAAGTCGATCTGGCCGAACGCCTGCTTCACGGTCGCGAAGGCCGCGTCCATCGAGGCGTCGTCGGTGACGTCGACGGGAGCCAGCACCTTGACCCCGATGCTCTCAGCGAGCGGCTCGACCCGCCGCTCCATGCCGGGCAGGTGCAGGAAAGCCATCTCCGCGCCCTGGGCGGCCAGCTGGCTGGCGATCCCCCAGGCGATCGACTGGTGGTTGGCGACGCCCGTCACCACGCCCCGCTTGCCCCGCAGAAGCTCGCCCTTCGGCATCTGATAGTCCTCGGCCACGTGGCGTCTCCCGATATCCCTGTTGAGGGGTTTGTGGCGGGGCCGGCCGCGAAGGGCAAGAGCGACCTGTTTTGAAACCCTGCACGGGCTGCGAAGCAGCAAGGAAGGCTTTGAACCACGGAAAACACGGAACGACACGGAATCGAAGACCCGCCTTCCGTGCTTTTTCCGTGTTTTCCGTGGTTAGTCTTCTCTTTGGCTTCGCGAGAAGACGGCCTCAGACCCTTGCCATCACCAGGCAGCCGTTCGTTCCGCCGAAGCCGAACGAGTTGCTCATCGCCACGTCCACCGGCTTGTCGCTGCGCTGGCGCAGGATCGGCATGTCCGCGAACGCCGGGTCGAGGTTGTCGATGTGCGCGCTTTCGGCGGCAAAGCCGTTGTTCATCATCATGAGGCAGTAGATCGCCTCCTGCGCGCCCGCCGCCCCCAGGCTGTGGCCGGTCAGCGACTTGGTGGATGAGATCAGTGGGGCCTGGTCGCCGAACACCGCGCGGACCGCCTCCATCTCCTTCACGTCCCCCACGGGCGTCGAGGTGCCGTGCGGGTTGAGGTAGTCGATGGTCCGCCCGCCGATCGTCGACATGGCGAGCTTCATGCAGCGCGCCGCGCCCTCGCCGGAGGGGGCGACCATGTCGAAGCCGTCCGAATTGGCCGCGTAGCCGATGATCTCGCCATAGATCTTCGCGCCGCGGGCCTTGGCGTGCTCGTATTCCTCGAGCACCACGATGCCGCCCCCGCCGGCGATGACAAAGCCGTCGCGGTCGCGGTCATAGGCCCGGCTGGCCACCGCGGGCGTCGCGTTGAAGTTGGAGCTCATGGCGCCCATGGCGTCGAACATGACGCTGAGCGTCCAGTCGATCTCTTCGACGCCGCCCGCGAAGACGACGTCCTGCTTGCCCATCAGAATCTGCTCGTAGCCCGAGCCGATGCAGTGGGCCGAGGTGGCGCAGGCCGACGAGATCGAGAAATTCAGGCCGCGGATCTTGAACCAGGTCGAGAGCGTCGCCGAGGGGCCGGAGCTCATCGCCTTGGGCACCGCGAAGGGTCCAACCCGCTTGGGGCCCTTGGTGCGGGTGATCTCGGCGGCCTCGACGATGGCGCGGGTCGAGGCCCCGCCGGAGCCGACGATCAGGCCGGTCTTTTCATTGGAGACCTCATCGGCCTCCAGCCCGGAGTCGGCGATCGCCTGTTCCATGGCGATATGGCCAAAGCCGGTGCCCTGGGCGAGGAAGCGCGCCGCGCGCCGGTCGACCAGGGATTCCCAGTCGATCTGCGGCGGGGCGTGGACCTGGCTGCGGAAGCCAAGCTCCGCATATTCCGGCGCCGCGACGACGCCGGACTTGGCCTCGCGCAGCGCGGCCAGCACTTCGTTCGTATTGTTCCCGATGGATGAGACGATGCCCATCCCGGTGACGACGACGCGGCGCATGCTTCCGTCCCGTGCTCCTGGCCCTTAAGGGCGCTGGTAGAGGCCGACCCGAAGGTCTGTCGCCCAGTAGATGGGGGTTCCATCGGCTTCCAACACCCCATCGCCGATTCCCATGACAAGCCGGCGATTGATCACCCGCTTCATCTCGACCTTGTAGGTCACCTTCTTGATCTGGTTGGTCACTTCGCCGCCGAACTTGACTTCGCTGCAGCCCAATGCGCGGCCCCGGCCCTTGCCGCCGATCCAGCCCAGGTAGAAGCCGACCAACTGCCACAGCGCATCCAGCCCCAGGCTACCGGGCATCACCGGGTCGCCCAGGAAGTGGCAGTCGAAGAACCAGAGGTCGGGATTGATGTCGAACTCGGCTTCGATATAGCCCTTGCCGTGGGCGCCGCCGGTGTCGTTGATCTGGGTGATGCGGTCGAACAGCAGCATCGGCGGGGCCGGCAGCTGGGCATTGCCCGGCCCGTACATCTCGCCCCGCGCACAGGACATGAGCTCTTCGAAGCTGTAGCGGTCCTGGGCCTTGGCGTCCGTCATCGTCTAATCCAACCAGATAGGGCGACAGGCCCTACCATGAGCCGCGCCGTCGCCTCAATGGCACTGCTGCGCGTCAGCCGTGCCCCACAGTTCGCCGGCCCGGACCCAACCGGAGGCGCCGTCAGCCTTCACCCGGCACCAGCCCTTGTCGCATCGGTCCAACGTGGCCAGCGCCCGGGGGTTCAAATAGGCCGCCGCCTTCCAGCCGTCCTTGGGCTTTTTGAGCAGCGCCACGGGTCCTTCGCGGGTGTTCATGGTGCTGCGCCGGCCGTCCACCGTGCGCTTGTGCACCCACGCCATCGCCCCGGTGGGATCGCAGACCCGGCGCCACTCGCTGGTCTCGGCCACGATCTGCAGCGGCAGGCCGCGCACCTTGTAGACGAACTGCAGCTTGTAGTCGTCGCCGGGCCCCGCGCGGGCGTTGACCTTGTCGAACTTGGTCGAGACATAGCGCGGCACGGCCATGCCGGACGGCGTCACCCGGTCGGGCGCCGAGGCCGGCGCGGCGGCGGCCTGGACGGCGGCGGCCACGCCAAAAGCGAGCGCTGCGCTTTTCAGCAACCCGTACGCGCCGCTCATCATTCGCCTCGCCTCGCCTTGGCCGCCCCGGGAGCCTTTGCTACAGCTTGCAACGATCACGAAGCGCCGAACGCAAAAGGCGCGAGGAAACATCCCCGTACGCCACTTCTCAGGTCCTGCATGGCCCTTCGCAAGCCGAAAGTCATCGTCACGCGCAAACTGCCCGATCCGGTGGAAACCCGGATGCGCGAGCTGTTCGACACCGAACTCAACCATTCCGACACGCCGATGACCAAGGCGCAGCTGGCCGACGCGGTGGCCCGCGCCGAGGTGCTCGCGCCCACCATCACCGACAAGATCGACGCCAAGCTCCTGGCCAAGGCCGGGCCGCAGCTGAAGCTGATCGCCAATTTCGGGGCCGGCATCGACCATATCGACGTGGCCGCCGCCAACGAGCGCGGCATCGCGGTGACCAATACGCCGGGTGTGCTCACCGAGGACACCGCCGACCTGACGCTTGCCCTGATCCTGGCGGTCATGCGCCGGGTGGTGGAGGGCGCGAACCTCACCAAGGAGGGCGCCTTCACCGGCTGGACCCCCACCTGGATGATGGGGACCCGGCTCACCGGCAAGCGGCTGGGCATCATCGGCATGGGCCGCATCGGCCAGGCGGTCGCCCGCCGCGCCAAGGTCTTCGGCCTGCAGATCCACTACCACAACCGCAAGCCCGTCAGCTCGCGGATCGCCGAGGAGGTCGAGGCCACCTACTGGGACAGCCTCGACCAGATGATGGCGCGGATGGACATCATCTCGGTCCACTCGCCGCACACGCCCGCCACCTACCATCTGCTGTCGGCCCGCCGGCTGAAGCTGATGCAGCCCCACGCCATCCTGATCAACACCGCCCGCGGCGAGATCATCGACGAAGCGGCGCTGGCCGACCTCCTGGCGGCCGGGGCGATCGGCGGCGCCGGCCTCGACGTCTTCGAATTCGAGCCCCGGATCAACCCGAAACTCCTGACGCTGCCCAACGCCGTCCTCCTGCCGCATATGGGCTCGGGCACCATCGAGGGCCGCATCGCCATGGGCGAGAAGGTGATCGTCAACATCCGCACCTGGATGGACGGCCACAAGCCCCCGGACCGCGTGATCCCCTCGATGCTCTAGGGCGTCAACTAGGCGCTCTTGCGCACGTTCCGGGCGAGCGTCTTGAACCGGGCGCCGCCCTCCTGCAGCACCGTGATCGTGACGTGACCGGTCCGGCTCAGCTTGCGGTCCTGGACAAGGCCGGATTTGCCAGCGTGGACGCCCGCGATGACGCTACAGCGGTCGCCATTCGCGACCTCGACCGGACTCTCGCCGCTCACGCCCCACCCCCCGCACAGACCGGACAGTCCGGATCGGCCCCCACCTTCACCGTCCGGGTCTGGGCCGACAGGGCGTCGTAGATCAGCAGGCGCCCGGTCAGGGCCTCGCCGGCGCCGACGATCAGCTTCACCGCCTCCACCGCCATCATCGCGCCGATCACCCCGGCCAGCGCCCCCACCACGCCTACGGCCACGCAGGTCTCGGCGTCGGGCGGCGTCTCCGGCACCAGGCAGCGATAACAGGGCTGACGGCCGAACACCCCCACCTGGCCGGTCCAGCGGCCGATCGCACCGGACACCAGGGGCTTGCCATGCCGCACGCAGGCCTCGTTGACCGCGAACCGCACCGCGAAGTCGTCGGTGCCGTCGAGCACCAGGTCGACGCCCGCCACCAGCTCGTCGGCGTTGGCCGCCGTGAAGGCGCCCTCGTAGCCGGCCACGAAGATCTGCGGATTGAGCGCCGACAGCCGTTCGGCGGCCGCCTCCGCCTTGGGCCGGCCGATATCGGCCTCGGCATAGAGGATTTGGCGCTGCAGGTTGGAGCGGTCGACCGTGTCCGGATCCGCCAGGATCAGGGCGCCCACGCCCGCCGCCGCCAGGTAGAGCGCGGCGGGCGAGCCCAGGCCGCCGGCGCCCACGATCAGCACTCTGGCCGACTTCAGCTTCTGCTGGCCGGGGCCGCCCACCTCGCGCAGCACGAGGTGGCGGGCGTAGCGCTCGATTTCGTCGTCGTCGAAGACCATCGCCAGGGAACCTAGGCCGTCTCGCGATCGGGGGCGCGGGCGATTTTCATCCGCGCTCCAGGCGGGCCGCCCAGATCGCCGCCTGCAGGGCCTTGGCGAATTCGCCGCGCTCGCGCGGGCTGAGCGCCTGGGCCACCGGCACGCCGCGGCCCGACAGCTGCAAGCGCAGGCCCACCGTGCGTTCGTCCTCGGTCTGGACCGCCACGCGGGTGAAGGCGGTGGGGGATTCCCAGACCACCTTCCTCCAATTGGGCGCCTCGTGGGTCACCCGGATCTCGCGTGCGGTGACGAAAACCCGCTCGGTCCGCCTGGCGGCGCGGAAGCTGGCCAGAAAAGCCACAACCACGGCCAGGACGTCCACCGCCAGGAAGATCGGCACCAGGGTCGCGCCCATGGCCAGGAACACCGCCGCCGAACAGACATTGGCCAGCGTGACCACCGCGATCAGCACGATGAACCCGCGCTGCGACAGCGACCGGTTCGGCGCGATCACCGCGTCCATATAGACCTGACTGATCATCCGGGCAGGAAGATAGGCCGCTCCACTTCAGTGTCATCCCGGTTTTCGCGCCTAGATCCTCCCCCTCAGGGGGAGGTGGACCTTGGAGCGCAGCAACAAGGGACGGAGGGGGAGTTTGGACGCCCCGACGAATCCCCCTCCGTCACGTCTCGCAAGCTCGCCGCGACACCTCCCCCAGGGGGGGCGGATGCGGGCGCTGCCATGACGAGCTTGTGGGTTGGAGCGCGCCCGGCCATCCTCCGGCCCATGGCCAAGCCCCCGAAACCCAAGACAGCCGCACCGAAAAAGAAGCGCCTCGCGCCCGCCGAACAGGCGCGGATCGCCGAGATTTTCGCGCGGTTCGAGGCCGACGAATCCGACCCCCGCACCGAACTGGTCTACGACAGCCCCTACACCCTGGTGGTCTCGGTGGCGCTCTCGGCCCAGGCGACCGACGTCTCGGTGAACAAGGCCACAGCGAAACTCTTCCAGGTGGCCGACACGCCGCAGCAGATGCTGGCGCTCGGCGAGGCGGGCCTCAAGCCCTTCATATCCTCCATCGGCCTCTACAACACCAAGGCCAAGAACGTCATCGCCATGGCCCGCATCCTCGTGGACCAGTACGGCGGCGAGGTGCCGCTCGACCGCGACGCCCTCCAGGCCCTCCCCGGCGTCGGCCGCAAGACCGCCTCGGTGGTGCTCAACGAACTGCGGATCGAGCCGGCCATCGCCGTCGACACCCACGTCTTCCGCGTCTCCCACCGCCTGGGACTGTCCACCGCCAAGACCCCCGACAAGGTGGAGGCCGAACTGATGGCCATCATCCCACCACCGCTCCAGACCCGCGCCCACCACTGGCTCATCCTGCACGGCCGCTATGTCTGCCTGGCCCGCCGCCCCAAGTGCGAGGACTGCCCGGTCGCGGACCTGTGCCCCTCTCGGCATCTGTTCGTGGGGCGGTGACCGCGATGGGTCGGAAGGCGGACCTCACCATCACCGTCCTCTGGACGCCACCGGCCCTTAAATCTCCCGCCCCTCCTATAAATCCTCGTCATCCTCGGGCTTGTCCCGGGGATCCATGCTTCCGCCGCCGCAAATCCCAGTGACTGGCCGCGCGGCGCGGCCTGCGCCCTCGGCCGTGCCGCCGAGGGATGGATCCCCGGGACAAGCCCGAGGATGACGAGCTCAATGTTCCGCTGAATCCTTGATGGCGCCCTCCCCCTCTCCGCTGCGCCGGGGCAGAGCAAGTTTGCCGCCGCCCCTGATTTTCTATAAGGCGACGCTCTCCCGCCGCCTGAAAGCCCTGCAATGCCAGACCTCTACGACGTCGCCGCCATCGGCAACGCCATCGTCGACGTGATCGCGCCGGCGACAGACGACTTCCTGGCCGCCAACAAGCTCGACAAGGGCGCCATGATGCTGGTCGATCAGGCCCAGTCGGCGGCGCTCTACGCCAAGATGGCGCAGGGGGTGGAAACCTCCGGCGGTTCGGCGGCCAACACCGTGGCCGGCCTGGCCAGCTTTGGCGGGCGCGGCGCCTTCATGGGCAAGGTCGCCGACGACTTCCTGGGCGAGGTCTTCCGCCACGACATGGCCGCCATCGGCGCGCGCTTCGAAAACGCCGCCCTGATCGGCGGGCCCGCCACCGCCATCTCGATGATCAACGTCACCCCCGACGCCCAGCGGACCATGTGCACCTACCTGGGCGCCTCGGTGGAGTTCACCGACTCCGACGTCGACGCCGCCGTCGTCGAGGCGGCCAAGATCGTCTACCTCGAAGGCTACCTGTTCGACGCCGAGGCCGCACGCCGCGCCTTCGCCAAGGCCGCCGCCCTGGCCCACGGCGCAGGCCGGATGATCGCGCTGACCCTCTCCGACGGTTTCGTGGTGGAGCGCCACCGCGGAGCCCTGATGGGCTTCATCGAAGGCCAGGTGGACCTGCTGTTCGCCAACGAGACCGAGATCTGCGCGCTGTTTCAGACCGAAGACTTCGACGCCGCCGTCTCGGCGCTCCGCCCGCACGTCAAGCTGGCGGCGATCACCCGCAGCGCCGCCGGTTCGGTCATTCTTTCGCAAGGCGAACGCCTTACGGTTAAGGCTGAACAGGTGGAGAAAGTCGTGGATACGACCGGCGCCGGCGACCAATACGCAGCCGGTTTCATGTACGGCCTGTCGCGCGGCCGGCCGCTTCAGCAGTGTGGCCAGCTGGCGTCGCTGGCCGCCGCCGAGGTGATCTCGCACTACGGTCCGCGCCCGCAGGTCTCGCTGCAGGACCTGGCGGCGGCGAAGGGATACTGACCGATGGCTCGTACAGCGGAGGTTGTCCGCAACACCAAGGAAACCCAGATCCGCGTCTTGCTCGACGTGGACGGCGCCGGCGCGTCGAAAGTTTCCACCGGGATCGGCTTTTACGACCACATGCTGGACAGCTTCATCCGGTTCAGCGGATGCGATGTGACGGTCGAGACCAAGGGCGACCTGCACATTGACATGCACCACACGGTCGAGGACACCGCGATCGTGCTTGGCCAGGCCTTCAAGCAGGCGCTGGACGGCTTCAAAGGCATCCGTCGCTTCGGCCACGCCTATGTGCCCATGGACGAGACCATGACGCGCTGCGCCATCGACCTCTGCAACCGGCCCTACCTGATCCACAATGTGGCCTACAAGACGCCCAAGGTCGGCGACATGGACACCGAGCTCTTCAAGGAGTTCCACCACGCCTTCGCCATGAATAGTGGGGCGTGCATGCACCTGGAAACGCTCTACGGCGTGAACTCGCACCACATCGCCGAGAGCGGCTTCAAGTCGCTGGGCCTCGCGCTGCGCCACGCGATGGAGCTGGACCCAAAGACGGGCGGCCACGCACCCTCCACCAAGGGCGTTCTGTAGGAAACCATCCCATGCAGAAGGTCGCCCTGATCAACTACGGGTCGGGCAATCTCCGCTCGGCCGAAAAGGCTCTCGTCCGCGCCGCGGACGGGAAGAGCGAAATCGTGGTCACCGACGATCCGGACGTTATCGCCAGCGCCGACCGCGTGGTGCTGCCCGGCGTCGGCGCCTTCGCCGCTTGCATGGCGGCCTTCGAGGCGCGTCCCGGCATCGACGCGGCCATGACCGAGGCCGTCCATGTGAAGGGCGCGCCCTTCCTGGGCATCTGCGTCGGCATGCAGCTCCTGGCGACCCGCGGCCTGGAGTTCGGCGAAACCGCCGGCCTCGGCTGGATCGAGGGGGACGTGAAGCGGCTGGAAACCACCGATCCGGCCATCAAGATCCCGCACATGGGCTGGAACAGCCTGACCCGGGTCGTCGACCATCCGGTGTTCGCAGGGGTGAACGCCGGCCAGCCGGTCTATTTCACCCACTCCTTCGCGTTTTTCCCGAAAGACGTAAGCGACGTTGCGGCCTATGTGGACCACGGCGGCGCTTTTCCCGCCGCCGTCGCGCGTGGCAACGTCGCCGGCGTTCAGTTCCACCCAGAGAAATCGCAAGCCGCCGGCCTCGATCTTCTCGCCCGCTTCCTGGAGTGGCGACCTTGATCCTCTATCCGGCCATCGACCTGCAGGACGGCAACTGCGTCCGCGTCGTCCATGGCGACCTGTCCACCGCAACCGTGTTTAACACCTCCCCCGCCGACCAGGCGAGGCTGTGGGTCGATGGCGGCTTCCACTGGCTGCATGTGGTCGACCTCAACGGCGCGGTGTCCGGCCGCGCGGTGAACGGCGCCGCCGTCGAGGCGATCCTCAACTCGGTGTCCGTGCCGGTGCAGCTGGGCGGCGGCATCCGCTCCCTGGCCGACATCGAGCGCTGGATCGAGGCCGGCGTCAGCCGCGTGATCCTGGGCACGGTCGCGGTCCGCGATCCCAATGTGGTGCGGGAAGCCGCCCGCCTGTGGCCCGAGCAGATCGCCGTCAGCGTCGATGTGCGCAAGGGCAAGGTCGCCCTGCAAGGCTGGACCGAGGACTCCGACCTCGAAGCCATCGCGGTCGCCAAGCAGTTCGAGGACGCCGGTGTCGCGGCCCTGATCATCACCGACATCGACCGCGACGGCACCACCATGGGCTTCAATGTCGACGCCTTCGGGGCGATCGCCGATGCGGTGGACATCCCGGTGATCGCCGCGGGCGGCCTGGCCACCATCGACGACATCGTCCGGATCAAGGCCCGCAAGGGCACCCCGATCGCCGGCGCCGTCCTGGGCCGCGCGCTCTACAACGGCGCGATCACGCCGGACGCCGCCCTGAAGGTGGCCGCCTAGCCGTGCTCAAAGTCCGCGTCATCCCCTGTCTCGACGTCAAGGACGGCCGGGTGGTGAAGGGCGTGCAGTTCGTCTCCCTGCGCGACGCCGGCGATCCGGTGGAACAGGCGAGAGCCTATGACGCCGCCGGCGCCGACGAGCTGATGTTCCTCGACATCACCGCCAGCGTCGAGAACCGCGGCACGATCCTGGACGTCGTCGCTCGCACCGCCGAGGTCTGCTTCATGCCGCTCTCGGTCGGCGGCGGCATCCGCAAGGTCGAGGACGCACGCCGCCTGCTGCTGGCCGGGGCCGACAAGATCAGCGTCAACACCGCCGCCGTTGAAAATCGCGATCTGATCGCCGGTTGCGCCGACGCCTTCGGCAGCCAGGCCACGGTGGTCGCCATCGACGCCAAGCGGGTCGGAGACCACTGGGAAGTCTTCATCCACGGCGGGCGCACGCCCACGGGCCTGCGGGTCGTCGACTATGCCGTGGAAGCGGTCGGGCGCGGGGCGGGCGAGATCCTGCTGACCTCCATGGACCGCGACGGCGCCAAGATCGGCTACGACCTCGAACTGTTGCGCGCCGTGACCGGCGCGGTCTCCGTGCCGGTGATCGCCTCGGGCGGCGCGGGCAATGCCCAGCACATGGTCGACGCGGTGCTGCAGGGCGGCGCGGACGCGGTCCTCGCCGCCTCCATCTTCCACTTCGGCGA
Source organism: Caulobacteraceae bacterium (assembly GCA_947475465.1). Taxonomy (GTDB): domain Bacteria; phylum Pseudomonadota; class Alphaproteobacteria; order Caulobacterales; family Caulobacteraceae; genus Phenylobacterium. The sequence continues at coordinate 20,531 of CANJLK010000018.1, forward strand.
GGTGTCGATTTCCGAGGTCAAGCAGGCCATGGCCGCCGCCAGCATCCCCGTGCGCCTGCCAGAAACGAAAATTGGGGCCGCCGCATGAGCCGGTTCGCCGACGTCCTGGCCCGCCTGGCCGCTACGGTGGAAGCCCGCAAGGGCGGCGACCCGTCGGCCTCCTACACCGCCAAGCTGCTGGCCGACCCCTCCCTCGCCGCCAAGAAGCTGGGCGAAGAAGCCATCGAGGCCGTCATCGCCGCGACCAAGGGCGACGCCGACAACCTCGCCGCCGAAAGCGCCGACCTGATCTACCACTGGCTGGTGGTCCTCGCCGCCGCCGGCGTGTCGCTGGACGAAGTCGCCGCCAAGCTCGAAGCGCGTGAAGGCACGTCGGGGTTGGCCGAAAAGGCGGGGCGCAAGCCCTAGCCGCGCGCCTTCCGCTTCAACGCCACATAGAGCGCGCCTTCGCCGCCGTGGTGCCGGGCGGCGTCAGAGATACCCGCCACGATGTGGGCCAGGTGAGGCGCCCCAAGCCACTCCGGGGTCCGGCGCTTGAGGATGCCGTCGCCCTGCACGCCCTTGCCGGTGATCACCAGCACGGCCCGTGCGCCCTCGTCCCAGGCCCGGGCCAGGAAGCCCTCCAGCACCGCCTTGGCGCGGTCCTGGGTCAGGCCATGGAGGTCCAGCCGGGCGGCGATCGGCTCGCGGGCCTTGGCGATCCGGTGATGGCGGCGCGGCTCGATGCCTTCCACAGCCTTGCGCGGCTTGGCGCCGGCCGGCGGTTTGATCGCAGCCGCCTCGATCTTGCGCGGCGGCAGGTGGGCCGGCGTCGGGCCAGGTGGGCTCTCGCCCTCCGCCTTGGGAACCGCCCGTCCGGGCAGGGGATGGACGGTGGCCGCCACCATGCCCCAGATCTTCACGTCGTCGGGTTTCAGGGGCCGCTTCACGGCGCCGCCTTGGGGACCAGGCGGTACAGGGTGAGCGTATGACGCACCCGCCCTGCCTCGGCGCCGGCGGCTGGGCCAAGGCCCAGGTAGAGGTCGGCGCGGACGTCGCCCTTGATCGCCCCGCCCGTGTCCAGCGCCAGGACCAGGCGCCGGTAGGTCGGAAAGGCGCCGGCCAGGATCGGCGCCTCGGCGTCCAGCCAGACGAGGTCGCCCATTGCGTGGAACCCTGGATCGACGGCGATGGCGCGGCCCGGCGGCAAGGGCACATTGGCCGCCCCCACCGGCTGGCGGCCATCGTCGGGCGCCAGGTTGAAGAAGGCGTAGCGCGGGTTGAGCCGCATGATGGCGTCCGCATCGGGCCCCCGATGGTCGGCCAGCCAGGCGCGGATCGCCTCGCCCGAGGTGTTCTCACGCGCCAGGAGCCCGCGGTCGCGCATGGCGTTGGCGACGCCCACGAAGGGCCGGCCGTTGTTGGCGGCGTAGAGCGCTTTCATCCGCCGGCCGTCCTCGAAGGTCAGGACGCCCGACCCCTGGATCTGCAGGAAGAACAGGTCCTCCGGCCGCATCCAGGCCAGCACCTTGTCCGGCGCCAAGGCTTCGATCGCCGCGCGGTCGGGATAGGGCAAGGGCGTTCCGTCGTCGGCGATCACCGCCGCGCCGGGCCGGCCGGCCTGGGCGGAATCGAAGACACCGGCATCGACGACCTTCAGGTCGGCGGGCTTTGGGCGGAGCGCGGCGCTGAATTTGTCGTCGGGCGCCCGCCTGGCCGGATATTCCGGGGCGAAATAGGCGGTGAGCACGCCCTCCCCGGCGATCCGCTCGGCGCGGAAGTTGGCCTCGAAGAATCGCTCGGCGGTTTCGTCGTCCAGGGGGCCGATGGCTCGCGCGCTGCGGCAGACCTGGGCCAGCGCCGGGTCCTTGGCGACGCCGCAGGTATCGCGGAAGGCGGCCAAGGCCTGGCCGTGGCGTTCCTTCTCCCAACCCTTTAGGGCGGTGAGCGGCAGGAGCCGTTCGGGCCGCGCTTCGGTTTCGACGGTTGGGCGGGGCCCGGCCGGCGCGACGCCGGGCGGACGATGCAAAGGCGTGGGCCCCGGTCGCGGCGCCGGCGAGCTAGCGCAGGCGTTCAGGATGAGTGCGCAGAGCGCCGCTGCGACGGGACGCCAGGCCCGCAGGGGTCAGGCCTCCGCGGCCGCGACGTGGACCAGGAGCCAGTTGGGATCACGGCTCTTCAGGTTGCGCTCGAAGGTCCAGAGCTCGGCGGTGCGGCGGTCATCGACGCCTTCGCCTTCGGGGCCCTTGGTGCGGCTGCGGAACTCGGCCAGGAAGCGCACGGTCACCCGCGCCAGGTCGGCGCCCACGACCTCGGCCTTTTCCAGGTCGGCGCGGGGCGGGTTCAGGAACTCCACCGTCTCTGTGCGGTTGTCGGCCTCGCGGGCGGCGATGGCCGTGTCGAACCCGGCGTAGATGCCGGGCGACAACAGGTTTCGCAGTTGGTCGCGGTCGCCGGCCGCGAAGGCCTTGACGATCATTTCGTAGGCGCCCTTGGCGCCGCCCAGGAAATGGCCGACTTCGAAGCTGGGATCGCGCGACTTCACGGCGGCCAGACCGGTCAGCGCCACGCCGTCGTCCACCAGCGGCGCGGCGGCGACGTCACCGCGCACGCCCGCGGGGCCCGCGGGGACCGCCGGAGCGTCCTCGGGCTGGCGTCCGACGCGCCGGCCCAGCACCGAATAGAGCTGGTAGAGCACGATGGCCGCCAGGCCCGCGAAGATGATCAGTTCCAGGACTTGCAAGGAGGCGCCTTCAAGGTTCGCAGCGGTAATGCCCTAAGGCTGAATATAGGACGTTGCAACGCCGGCGTCAGGGGCGGCGTTGCATCGCGCCGGACCCCATGATAGCCCGGCCGCCCGACAAGACGCCACGTACGCGCGCTTTCAGCACGGAATCAAACCCGACTATGACCGATATCGACGCCGGCGCAGGCGCGCCCGAGACGCAAACCGGCGCCGAGGCGCCTGGCATCCGCATCCTCGCCCAGTTCGTCCGCGACCTGTCCTTCGAAAATCCCCGCGCGCCCGACGCGCTTCGCGGCGGCGCCGCCCAGCCGCAGATCGAGCTCGGCGTTGAGATGAACGCTCGCAGCCGCGAGGACGGTTTCTTCGAAGTGGACCTCAAGCTCTCCGCAAAAGCCCAGCGCGACGACGGCCCGTTGTTCGTGGTCGAGCTGCTCTACGGCGGCGTCTTCCAGATCACCGGCGTGCCGGCCGAGGAGATCGAGCCGGTGCTGCTCATCGAGTGCCCGCGCTTCATGTTCCCCTTCGCGCGCCGGATCATCGCCGACGTCACCTCGGACGGCGGCTTCCCGCCCTTCCTTCTCGACCCCATCGATTTCGCCGGTGTCTACCAAGCCCGCAAGGCCCAGACCGACCAGCAGGTCGGCCACGCTTAGGGCTTGAGGGGAAGGTTCAGGCCTCAGAGCCCGAACTTGCCCCACAGCGCGTCGTTCTTCAGCACGTCGCGCACGAAGCTGGCGTGGGTGGCGCGTTCGTCCTCGGTCGAGCGCGGGGCCAGCGGGCGGGCGCGCTCGCCATAGGCCGCGCGGCTGGCCTGCACCACCGCATTGATCATCGCGGTCGTCTGCAGCTCGAGGCGGCGCTCGCGGCCGCCCTTCAGTTCCAGATAGACCTCAGCCAGCAGGCGGGCGTCAATCAGCGCGCCGTGCTTCTCACGGTCGGCCAGCGAGATCTTGAAGCGCTTGCACAGCGAATCCAGGGAGTTGTGCATTCCCGGAAACCGGGTCCGCGCCAGCGCCAGGGTGTCGATCCAGCGGCTCTCATGCAGCCCCTGGCGGTTGATGACGCCCAGCTCGTGGTTGATGAAGGCCCGGTCGAAGCCGGCGTTGTGGGCGATGATCGGTGCGTCGCCGACAAATTCCAGGAACGCCTCGCAGACCTCTGGGTGCTCGAACCGGGGCTTGCCGCGCAGGAAGTCGGCCGACAGGCCGTGGACCCGCTGGGCCTCCGGCGGCATGTCGCGGCAGGGGTCGATATAGACGTGGAAGCTGCGGCCCGTCGGGATGAAATCGTCGATTTCCAGGCAGGCGATTTCCACCAGCCGGTGGCCGGCGGTCGGCTCGAAGCCGGTGGTTTCGGTGTCCAGGACAATCTCGCGGGCCATGCCCCTAGATGCCGCTGTTCGCGCCTGCCTTCAACGGGTCGCGGGGTCGCGGGCCGGTTTGAACTGTGGATCGCGCAACGCCTGGAGGATCTGTCCGACCTGGACGCGGGCCGCCTCCAGCCCCTGCGAGGTGTCGACCACGAAATGCGCGCGGGCCCGCTTTTCGGCATCGGCGACCTGGCGGGCGAGGATGGCGTCGAGACGCTCCGGGGTCATGCCGGGCCGGGCCAGGACCCGCTCGCGTTGCATGGCGGCTGGCGCGCTCGCCACCACCACCGCGTCCACATTGGCGTCACCGCCGGTTTCGAACAGCAGCGGGATGTCGAGAACGACCAGGTCGGCGCCGTCGGCCTGCGCCTGGGCGAAGAACCCCATGCGGTGGCGTCCCACCAGCGGGTGGACGATAGCGTTCAGCCGGTCGAGCGCGTCGGGATCGCCCAGCACGGCCTGGCGCAGGGCCTCTCGGTCGATGGCGCCGTCCCTGACCACACCCGGGAAGGCCGCGCCCACCGGCGCCACGGCCGCGCCGCCCTTTTCATAAAGCTCGGCCACCGCCTGATCGGCGTCGTATACCGGCACGCCCGCCTCGCGGAACATGGCCGCCGTCGTGGACTTTCCCATGCCGATCGAGCCGGTGAGGCCCACGACGATCATTGGCCCAGCGCCGCCAACGCCAGCGCGCGGACATCGACCCCCGCCGGGATCGGCTGTCCGTAGAAGGCGCTGAAAGAGGGTGCGGCCTGGCCGATCAGCATCTCCAGCCCGTCCACTGTGCGTCGTCCGAGCCTCTGGGCCTGGGCCAGGAAGGGCGTGACCAGCGGCTTGTAGACCATGTCCATGATGACGGCGGCCTCTGGTGTCGCCTCAAGCGGAACATCCAGGTGGTCGGCGCTGGCCAGCCCCGCCGAGGTGGCGTTGATAACCCCATTGGCCTCAGCGAACGCCTGGGCGACCCGGTCAAGTCCGCTGGCCGTGACGCCGGACCCCAGTTCGTCGGCGATCGCCTGGGCCTTGGCGGCGGTCCGGTTGACGATCCGCACCTGCGGGCAGCCGGCCGCCACAAGCGCCGCCGCCGCACCGCGAGCGCCGCCGCCCGCGCCAAGGATGACCATAGGGCCTGCGCTGAAGTCGAAGCCGGGCGCCTGGTTCACGAAGGCTGCGATCACACCCAGCCCGTCAGTGTTGTCCGCGCTGATGCTGCCGTCGGGCTCGAAGACCAGGACATTGGCCGCTGCGGCGGCGCGCGCCCGGTCGCTTGCCCGTGTAGCCAGGGCCAGCGCTTGTTCCTTGAAGGGCAGGGTGACGTTCAGGCCCCGCACCACGCCGCCGCGCAGGCCCTCGGCAAACCGCACGAAGCCATCGGCGGCCACGTCGAAGGGCACATAGACCCCGTCCAGGCCCGCCGCTGTCAGCCAGGCGTTGTGAATCAGCGGACTGAGCGAATGACGGACCGGGCAGCCGGCCACGCCGGCGACGACCGCCGCCCCTGTAATCTTGGTCTTGCTCATGCCGCCGCCAGCCCGTGCCGGCGCAAGAGGTCCAGCAGGCCCATAAGCGGCAGGCCGAGGATGCCGAAATAGTCGCCTTCGATTTTCGAGAACAGCTGCACGCCAGGTCCCTCCAGCCGATAGCAGCCGACCGAGCCCAGGGCCGCCGCACCTTCGGTTTGCAGATAGGCTTCCAGGAACTCGTCGGAAAAGTCGCGCATCACCAGGGTCGAGGTGGAGACCTCGCGCCAGATCGCGGCCCCGTCCTTGGCCACCACCACCGCTCCATGCAGCCTGTGCGGCTTGCCCCGCAAAAGCTTCAGACGGTCTCGCGCCGCCTCAAGGGTCTCAACCTTGTCATAGAGACCGCCTTCAAATTCCAGGGTCTGGTCGGCGCCGATCACGAAATCGGGCCGCTTGGCCGAGATTCGCAGCGCCTTCACCTCCGCCAGCTTGTCGGCGATATCGCGCGGCGTCGCGCCTTCCCTGAGCATGGCGATCTTGATGGCGTCTTCGTCGACACCCGCGGTCGCGGCCTCATAGGCGATGCCCGCGCCATCCAGCACGGCCCGCCGGGCCGCGCTCTTGGACGCCAGCACCAGACCCATCAGCCGATCACCTCGACCTGGCCGTGGCCGCCATGCAGCAGGTTGAGCACGGCGGCGGCCGTTTCCTCGACCGAGCGGCGGGTCACATCGATCACCGGCCAGCCCTGGCGTTCGTAGAGCCGGCGGGCCTGGATGATCTCGTCGCGCACCGCATCCTGGTCGATATAGGTGGATTCCCGGCTCTCCTTGAGGCTCAGCAGCCGGTTTCGGCGGATCTGAAGCAAGCGGTCGGGGGAAATAGTCAGGCCGACCACCAGGGTGGTCTTCAGGTTGAACAGCTTGTCAGGTGGCGGCCGGCCCGGGACTAGCGGGAAATTGCCGGCCCGCACACCGCGATGGGCCAGGTAGATGCAGGTGGGGGTCTTCGAGGTCCGTGACACGCCCACCAGGACCACGTCGGCCTGGTCGAAATCCTGTCCGCCCCGGCCGTCATCGTGGCCGATCGCGTAATTCAACGCGTCCATGCGATTGAAATAGTCGTTGTCGAGCCGCAGGTGCGCGCCCACGCGGGTGGTCGTGGAATATCCCAAGTAACGGCTCATGGCCGAGACGAGGGGGTCGAGGGCCGGGATGCAGGGCATGTCCAGCCGGCGGCAGCCTTCCTCCAGCGCTTCTCGCAGCTTGTCGTCCACGATGGTGTGAATGACGACGCCCGGCGCCTCCTCGATATCGCCCAGGGCGCGGTCAAGCTGCCGCTGCGAGCGGACGAGGGCGTAGATGTGTTCGATGGGCAGCACATTGTCGAACCGGGCGCAGACGGCGCGCGCCATGGCGTTCAAGGTTTCGCCCGTGGAGTCCGACACCAGGTGGACGTGGAAGTAGGTGGCGAGCCTGGGCAGGGCGGTGACGGGCAAGGGGCGCGGCCTGGCGAAAATGCTTGGGGACGATTCCTGTGGACCACCCTTAGCGAATGCCGAGGCGATTGGGGATAGATTGCATGCTTACCAGGTCGACCGGGTTGCGGACTGTATGGGCGGGACGAAATGGCCGGTTTACGGTTCGTTAACCCCCAGGCGGGCCCCGCGGGACTTGTCCCTGGCGCGCCCATCGACAGGCTCTGGATGGTGAAACCCTTTTCGCCGTGCTCCCGCGAGAGGTTAATGAATCCTTAAGGCCCCAGGCGGGTTTGGTCGGCGCTCCCCGCGATTCACAGGGTCGGGAAAAACGCCCGCCGCTTGCGAGGCAGTCTGGGGACAACCCGGGCGCCGAGGCCGGCCACGCCAATCTATCCACGCTCTCGACAGGTCCTGTCTCTGCCATCCCAACCTTTTTTCTAACTCTTAAACGGTAGGAAGAAGTGCAGACGGGCGAAGCGCGCGGCGAGCGGGCTTGAGCCTGGGGCAGGAAGGCGATTTAAGGCCTCCATGACGGACCCCAAAAAGCCCAGGTTGCTCAGAGCCCTTGCCGGCGAGACCCTGGAACGGCCGCCGATCTGGCTCATGCGCCAGGCCGGCCGGTCCCTGCCGGAGTACCGGGCGCTGCGCAGCCGGGCCAAGGACTTCATCGCTTTTTGCCACAATCCGGAGATGGCGGCGGAAGCGACGCTGCAACCGATGCGGCGTTTCCCCCTCGATGCGGCCATCGTCTTCGCCGACATCCTCCTGATTCCTGGGGCCCTGGGTCAGAAGGTCTGGTTCGAGGTGGGCGAGGGCCCAAGGCTGGGCGAGCTGCCGGACATTGCCCGTATGGCCGGCGAGGTCGAAGCCTCTACCGGCCGGCTTTCGGCGATCGGTGAGACCCTGGAGCGGGTGCGGGCCGAACTGGAGCCGGAACGCGCCTTGATCGGGTTCGCCGGGGCGCCCTGGACCGTGGCCACCTACATGATCGAGGGCCGGGGCTCGGATCGTTCCGGCGCCCGGACCTATGCCTATGAAAATCCAGAGAAGCTCGACGCCCTGCTGGCAGTGCTGGTGGACGCCACGGCGCGGTATCTGGTGATGCAGGCGAAGTCCGGGGCCCAGGCGCTCAAGCTGTTCGAAAGCTGGGCCGAAGGCCTCGCGGAAGACGTCTTCGAGCGCGTGGTGGTCGGACCGCATAAGGCCATCGTCGAGAAGGTTCGCGCGGCCGGCGTCACGACCCCCTTCATCGGCTTTCCGCGAGGCGCCGGCGCCCTTGTGGAGAACTACGCCCGTTCCGTTCCGGTGGAAGGAGTCGCTCTGGACACCCAGGCGAGCGCCGAGCTTGGCCGGCGGATCCAGGGGCAGGGCAAGACAATCCAGGGCGCGCTGGATAATCTCCTGCTGCGCGCCGGGGGGCCGGCGATGGATGCGCGGGTCGATGGGTTGCTCGCCCAGTGGGGCGGCGGTCCCTACATCTTCAACCTTGGACATGGGGTCATGCCGGATACGCCGGTTGAGCACATCGCGCGACTGGTCGAACGGGTGACGGGGAAGCCCGTCAGGGCTGTGGCCTAGGCGTGAAGAAAGTTGCCGTCGTTCTCTTTAATCTTGGCGGGCCGGATGGTCCAAAGTCTGTAAAACCTTTTCTATTCAATCTCTTCCGTGATCCGGCCATCATCGGGCTGCCGGCTGTTGCGCGCGTACCCCTGGCGGCGCTGATCGCCACGACGAGGGAAAAGCCGGCTCAGGCCAACTATGCGGTGATGGGCGGCGCCTCGCCCCTGTTGCCGGAGACCGAGGCTCAGGCCCGGGCCCTGGAAGCCGTGCTCTCTGCTCAGGCGTCGGACCTTGAGACACGCTGCTTCATCGCCATGCGCTACTGGAAGCCGTTCTCGAAGCAGACGGCGAGGGACGTGGCGGCCTTCGCGCCTGACGAGATCGTCCTGGCGCCACTCTATCCGCAGTATTCGACAACCACCTCAGGCTCTTCGCTGGACGCCTGGAAAAAGGCCTATCGCGGGCCAGGCGTGAGCCGCGCCATCTGCTGCTACCCCACGATGGACGGCCTGGTCGAAGCCCATGCACAGGCGATCCGCGGTCTTTGGACCACGGCGGGCAAACCGGCCAACCTGCGGTTGCTGTTTTCCGCCCACGGTCTGCCGCAGAAGATTGTCGATAGCGGCGACCCTTATCAGGCGCAGATCGAGGCGACCGCGGCGGCGATTGCGGCGCGCCTGCCCGAACTCACCGACTGGAAAGTCTGTTACCAGAGCCGGGTCGGGCGCCTGAAATGGCTGGAGCCGTCGACCGAGGATGAGATCCGCAAGGCGGGCGCCGAGGCCCGGGGCGTGCTGATAGCCCCCATCGCCTTCGTCTCCGAGCATGTGGAGACCCTGGTCGAGCTGGACCACGACTATGCGGTCCTGGCGCGGGAAGCCGGATGTGCGCCCTATCTGCGAGCTAGGACGCCGGGCGTGGCCCAGACCTTCATCGACAGCCTGGCCGGGGCGGTGATCACCGCGCTGGGCCGCAAGTCCGGCTGTGCACCGTTCGGCCCTTGGCTATGCCCGGCCGGATTGACGCGGTGCGCGCTCAGGAAAGAAGAGGAGGCCGCATGACCCTGGAGCAGACCTATAACCTCGTGCGCGGCCTGCACATCTTGGCGGTGATCGCCTGGATGGCGGGATTGCTGATGCTGCCCAGGCTCTACGCTTACCATACCGAGACTGCCGAACCCGGCAGCGCCTTCGATGCCCACTTCCAGCGATGGGAGGGCAAGGTGGTGCGGATCATCCTGAACCCGGCGATGGTCCTGGCCTTTCTCCTGGGACTTGGCCTCATCTGGCTGGATGTCCGCCGCCACACCGACGGCTGGGGCTTCCTGGCGCAGCCGTGGATGCTGGTGAAGCTGGCCGGCGTCGCGTTCCTGATCTGGTGGCACCACTACATCGCCCGGGCCCGGAAGGGCTTCGCGGCTGGCCGCCGCGATCATCCGGCGAAATTCTGGCGGATGACCAACGAGCTGCCGTTCGTGGCCGCGATCCTCATGGTGATCGCCGTGACCACGGAGTTCGGCGGGCGCTGACCGCGCGGTTTTCTTGACCTGGGGACCTGTTTCATGGTTCCGATGGCCCACGCGTCCCCGACAAGGGCGTGCCCCGCCTTATTCCGGCCGCCACGCGCTTGAGACGCGAGGATCGGTCCGGCCCCCACGAAGACGACCCTATCCGACGCCCGGGCGTCCACATCCCTGATTAAGCCCGCGCCCGGATTGCGTCCGGGGGCCGGCGAAGCTGAGTGAATTCAATGCAAGACGACATCAACGACATCCCTGCTGACGACGCCGAAGCCCTGAGCTCCGCGCAGGCCGCCGAAGACGCGGTCGCCGCGGAAGCCGCCGAGGCCGAGGAGCCTTCGGAGGTCGCCAACACCATCGCCCGGATGGGGCTCACCCGCATGAGTCTGCAGGAGCTGAAGGACAAGGCGCCCGCGGACCTGCTGGCCTTCGCCGAACTGTTCGAGATCGAAAACGCGAACTCCATGCGCAAGCAGGACATGATGTTCTCGATCCTCAAGGTCCTGGCCGAGGAGGGCGTCGAGATTTCCGGCTCCGGCACCCTGGAAGTCGTGCAGGACGGTTTCGGCTTTCTGCGCAGCCCCGAGGCGAACTACCTGCCCGGGCCCGACGACATCTATGTCAGCCCCTCGCAGATCCGGAAGTTTGGCCTGCGCACCGGCGATTCCGTGGACGGCGCCATCCGCGCGCCGCGCGAGGGCGAGCGCTACTTCGCCCTGGTGAAGGTCGACCTGACCAATTTCGAGAACCCCGAGAACGTCCGCCACAAGGTGCTGTTCGACAACCTGACACCGCTCTATCCCGACGAGCGGCTGAAGATGGAGATCGAGGACCCGACCCTGAAGGACCGCTCCGGCCGGGTCATCGACATCGTGGCGCCGCTTGGCAAGGGCCAGCGCTGCCTGATTACCGCGCCCCCACGGGTCGGCAAGACGGTGATGCTGCAGAACATCGCCAAGTCCATCGAGACCAACCACCCCGAATGCTATCTGATCGTGCTGCTGATCGATGAGCGGCCGGAAGAAGTCACCGACATGCAGCGCACCGTGAAGGGTGAGGTGATCTCCTCGACCTTCGACGAGCCGGCTACGCGCCACGTGCAAGTCGCTGAAATGGTTATCGAAAAGGCCAAGCGCCTGGTCGAGCACAAGCGCGATGTCGTGATCCTTCTGGACTCCGTCACCCGACTTGGCCGCGCCTACAACACCGTGGTCCCGTCCTCCGGCAAGGTGCTGACCGGCGGCGTGGACGCCAACGCCCTCCAGCGGCCCAAGCGCTTCTTCGGCGCGGCGCGGAACATCGAAGAGGGCGGCTCGCTGACCATCATCGCCACCGCCCTGATCGATACCGGCAGCCGGATGGACGAGGTGATCTTCGAAGAATTCAAGGGCACGGGTAACTCGGAAATCGTCCTCGACCGCAAGGTCGCCGACAAGCGGGTCTATCCGGCCATCGACGTGATCAAGTCCGGCACCCGCAAGGAAGAGCTGATCACGCCGAAGGAGCACCTTCAGAAGACCTACATCCTACGCCGCATCCTGGGCCCGATGGGCGCCCAGGACGCCATCGAGTTCCTGCTCGACAAGCTGCGCAACGCCAAGACCAACGAGGAATTCTTCTCCTCGATGAACACGTAGGGCCAAGGGTCAGGCCGGTCGGACCCAGCCCGACCGGCGCTACTTGTGTTTCACGTGAAACATCGGTGGTGAGTTCGCTGCTCCCCTTCGGGGGAGCTGTCGGCAAAGCCGACTGAGGGGGTCCGCTCAGACCGTGGATGACCCCCTCCGTCTCGCGCCCTCGGCGCGATCCAACTCCACATCGCGCTTTGCGCTGGGGCGGGAACTTACGGAATCAGCACCGTCGAACCGGTGGTCGCCCGGCTTTCCAGCGCGTCATGCGCTTTACGGGCGTCGGCGAGCGCGAAGGTCTGGCCGATCTCGATTCTGACCTTGCCCGAGCCAATCATGCCAAAGAGCGCTGCGGAGCTGGCCTGGAGCTCCTCGGTCGTCACCAGGTAATCGGTCATCGTCGGCCGGGTGAAGAACAGCGAGCCGCCGAACATCAGGCGGCGGCCTTCGACAGGCGGGGCCGGGCCTGAGGCGTTGCCGAAGCTCACGAAAATCCCGCGCCGGGCGAGGCTGCCCATGGTGCCCTCGAAGGTGTCCTTTCCAACGGAATCGTAGGCGATCGGCACGCCCTGACCGTTGGTGATCCGCCGGACCTCCGCCGCCACGTCCTGGGTGCGGTAGAGGATGACGTGGTCGGCGCCGAGTTCCCGTGCCCGGGCTGCCTTGGCGTCCGAGCCCACGGTGGTGATCACCGTCGCGCTCAGGGCCTTCAGCCACTGGATGGCGATCTGACCCACGCCGCCGGCGCCGGCATGGAACAGCACGGTCTCGCCGGCCTCCACCTTGTGCAGACGACGGATCAGGAACTCCACGGTCATGCCCTTGAGCAGGGCGGCGGCGGCTGTCCGTGCGTCGATCCCGTCAGGGAGGGGCAGGGCGCGCTCGGCCGCCACGACGCCGAAGTCGGCATAGGCGCCGGGGGCATTGTAGGCCACGCGGTCGCCGGCCTTGAAGCCCGTCACACCTTCACCCAGGGCCTCGACCACGCCGGCCGCCTCGCCGCCCAGCCGCGACGGCAGCTTCATGGGGTAGAGCCCCGAGCGCTGGTAGGTGTCGATGAAATTGACCCCGATCGCTTCGTGGCGGACGAGGATCTGGCCCGGTCCCGGGGCGGGGGTGGCGATCTCGACCAGGTGCAGGACCTCTGGGCCGCCATGGGCGTCAAAGTGGATTGCGCGCATCAGCCGAGAACCTTCTTGAAGAAGGTCAGGGTGCGGCCGTTGGCGAGCTTGGCGGCGGCGTCATCGTAGTGCTCGCCGCCTTCGCGGGCGAAGGCGTGGTCGCAGCCAGGGTAGGTGTGAAGCTCGATCCCGGCCTGATCCTTCAGCGCCGCCAGGATGACCGCCTGGGCGGGCTTTGGCACGAACTGGTCTTCCTCCGCGATGTGCATCAGTAGGGGCTGGGTCAGTTTTTCCGCCTCGGCGACCCGGCCATCCAGGCCGACGCCATAGTAGGAGACGGAAGCGTCGATATCGGTGCGGGTCGCGGTGAGGAAGGCCAGGAGGCCGCCGAGGCAGAAGCCAACCGCCCCCACCTTGCCTGAACAGCCGGGATCGACACGGACGGTGTCGATGGTCGCCTGGATGTCCTTTATTCCCTCATCGACGTCGAAGGCGTTGAACAGCTCGAACGCCCGCTTCCATTCGGCTTCGGACTTGTCCGTCAGCTCGACGCCGGGCTCGATCCGCCAGAACAGGTCCGGGCAGATCGCCAGGTAGCCCTGGGCCGCGAGCCCGTGAGTGATGTCACGCATCACCTGGTTCACCCCGAAAACCTCCTGCAGCACCACGATCGCCGGCCGCTTGCCGCCGCCCGAGGGCTGCGCGAGATAGGCCTCGAACGCGCCGTCGTCGGTCGTGATGGTGATGTATTCGCCCATGAGGCCGTCTCCCGTTTTCGAAAAGCTCCCGGTGTGCGCTAGTAACCCCTAGGGCCGTTCCCCGGCCAGACGGATTCCATCGCGGAGAGCCATGCCATGAAGATGACCATCGAGGTGGACTGCACGCCGGAAGAAGCCCGCCGCTTCATGGGCCTGCCGGACGTTTCCAGCCTGAACGACCACCTGGTCAACGAGATGAAGGGTCGGATCGACGCCAACATGGCGATGTTGTCGCCCGATGAGATGGCGAAGAGCTGGATGGCCTTCGGCGCCGGCGCGCAGGACCAGTTCCGCAAGCTCATGGAGATCGGCATCGCGGGGGCCGCCACCAAGCGATGAGCGACACCATCTTCGCACCGGCCACCGCCGCCGGGCGAGCCGCGGTGGCCGTGGTGCGACTGTCGGGACCGCGGTCGGAGCACGCGGTGCGTACCCTGGCGGGCAGCCTTCCCAAGCCGCGCCGGGCCACTGTGCGCCCGATGTGGAGCGCCGCGGGCGTGGAGATAGACCAGGCCCTCGTCCTCTGGTTTCCCGGGCCGGCGAGCTATACCGGCGAGGACTGCGCGGAATTTCACCTGCACGGCGGACCCGCCGTGGTGGGCGCCGTGGTCGAGGCCCTGCTCGCGATCGGCCTGCGCCTGGCGGAGCCGGGCGAATTCACCCGCCGTGCCTTCGAGAACGGCAAGCTCGATCTCGCCCAGGCCGAGGGGGTGGCCGACCTGATCGACGCAGAGACCGAGGCCCAGCGGCGCCAGGCCATGGAACAGCTTGGTGGACGCCTTTCGGCCATCCAGGCCCGCTGGCGCGAAGCGCTCACCCAGGCGCTCGCCATGTTCGAGGCGGCCGTGGATTTCCCCGACGAAGAGGTCCCGGCCGACGTAGCGCAGCGCGCGCGGCCGCTTATCGAGGCCCTGGTCGACGACCTTGACGCCGCCGCGGCGGACGCCGAGCGGGGGACCAGGGTGCGCGAAGGCTTCCGCATCGCCTTGCTGGGCGCCCCCAACGCCGGCAAGAGCACGCTGCTGAACGCGCTGGCCGACCGCGACGCCGCCATAGTCACCGCCACGCCCGGCACAACCCGCGACGTGATCGAAGTTCCCCTGGTGCTGGGCGGCTACAAGGTCATCCTGGCCGACACTGCCGGCATCCGCCCCACCGGGGATGAGATCGAGGCCGAGGGGGTCCGGCGCGCCGAGGCCTGGGGCCAGGCGGCGGACTTGCGGGTATGGCTGGTGGACGGCTACGGCGAGGAGCAGCCGGTCATGCCGGCGTCCCTGCGCCTGGGTGACCTGATCCTGTTGACCAAGCGGGACCTGGGCGAGGGCCATCCCGGCCTGCCCGGCTCCCCCTTCACCGCCCGGAGCCCGAATGACGTGGCCTGGGTGAAGGGCCTCCTCACCGAGGCCGTGGTCGAGGCGTTGTCCGGGTCGGAACAGCCCGCCGCCACCCGCCAGCGCCACCGCGAATTGCTGACGGAGGCCGCCGAACGCCTGCGGAGCGCCTTGTCGCATGACGACGCGCTGGAACTGGCCGCCGAGGATGTCCGCCTGGCCGCACGGGCGCTGGACCGCATCGCGGGACGCATCGACCCCGAACAGGTGCTGGGGCGGATTTTCTCGACGTTCTGTATTGGAAAGTGACCGCCGCACCTCCCGCCGAGCAGATAAGCTTGGATGTTTCACGTGAAACATCGGGCTCTTTCGCCTATATGCAGCCCCTCATGACCTGGGATGTGATCATCATCGGCGGCGGGCACGCCGGCTGTGAGGCTGCGGCCGCCTCAGCGCGCTACGGCGCCCGCACCCTGCTGCTCACCCATAAGCTTGAGACCATCGGCGAGATGAGCTGCAACCCGGCTATCGGCGGGCTGGGCAAGGGCCATCTCGTGCGGGAGATCGACGCCCTGGATGGGCTGATGGGGCGCATGGCCGACCGCTCGGGCATACAGTTCCGGATGCTCAACCGCTCCAAGGGCGCGGCGGTGCGCGGACCCCGCTCGCAGATCGACCGCAGGCTCTACCGCGAGGCCATGCAGGCCGAACTGGCGGCAACCCCGAACCTGACCATCCTGGCCGAGGCCGTCGAGGATCTGATCGTCGAGGCTGGCGCGGTCGTAGGTGTTATCGGCGCCACTGGCCAGGTCTATCGCGCCGGCCGCGTTGTGCTCACCACTGGCACCTTCCTCAAGGGTGTCATCCATCGGGGCGAGGAACGCACCCCGGCCGGCCGGGTCGGTGACGCGCCGGCCATAGGCCTGTCGGACCGCCTCTATGCCTCCGGCCTGACGATGGGCCGCCTGAAGACCGGCACGCCAGCCAGACTCGACGGCTCGACCATCGCCTGGGAACGCCTGGAGATGCAGGCCGCCGACGATGAACCCGTGCCGTTCTCCTTCCTGACCGACCGCATCGAGGTGCGGCAGATCCAGTGCGGCATCACCTTCACCACCGCTGAGACCCACCGGATCATCGCTGAAAGACTCACCGAATCCGCGGTTTATGGCGGACGGACGACGGGGATCGGCCCGCGCTACTGCCCTTCTATCGAGGACAAGGTGGTGCGCTTCGCCGACAAGACCAGCCACCAGATCTTCCTGGAGCCGGAGGGGCTGGACGACGACACGGTCTATCCGAACGGCGTCTCGACCTCGGTCTCGGCGGAGACCCAGGACCTCTTCCTGCGCACCATTCCCGGCCTCGAGAATGTGGTGGTGCGCCGCTATGGCTACGCCATCGAATACGACTACGTCGACCCGCGGGAACTCTACCCGACCCTGGAGGCGAAGCGCCTGCCCGGCCTCTACCTGGCCGGTCAGATCAACGGCACGACGGGCTATGAGGAAGCCGGGGCCCAGGGCCTGATGGCCGGCCTTAACGCCGCCCGGGCGGCGGCAGGCGCCGAGCCGGCCCATTTCGCCCGCGACGAGGCCTATATCGGGGTGATGATCGACGACCTCGTGACCCGGGGCGTCACCGAGCCCTATCGGATGTTCACCAGTCGGGCCGAATTCCGGCTGACGCTTCGGGCTGACAATGCCGACCAGCGGCTGACCGCCAAGGGGATCGCCCTGGGCGTGGTGGGGCGGGCGCGCGCGGCGGTTTTCGCCGCCAAGGCCGCTGCCCTGGCCGCCGCCCGGGCCGAGGCCCGCGCCCTCATCCTGACCCCCACAGACGCCGCCAAGGCCGGACTGCCGGTGAAGGCCGATGGCCAGAAGCGCAATCTGATGGAACTCCTGGCCTATCCGACCATCGGGTTCGATGACCTGGCCGCGCTGTGGCCGCAGATCGGCGCCTGGCCTGCGGCTGTACGCGAGCAGATCGAGATCGATGCGTCCTACGCGGGCTATCTCGACCGCCAGGCGGCGGATGTCGCGGCATTCCGCCGTGACGAGGACCTGCAATTGCCGGCCGCTCTCGACTACGCCGCCGTCGGCGGGCTCTCCAACGAGGTGCGCCAGAAGCTCGCCGCCGTCCGGCCGCTGACCCTTGGCCAGGCCGCCCGCATCGAAGGGGTCACCCCCGGCGCCCTGACCGCTCTCCTGGCCCATGTCCGACGCCGCGCCGCCTGACGCCCCGGCTCAGGCCGAGCCCATGGATGGCGCGCGCTTTGCGAAGCTGAGCGGCGCCACGCCTGATCAGATGGCTGACCTTGAGCGGTTCCGCGCTCTGCTGGTCGAGCGAAACGCGGTGATGAACCTGATCGGCCCGGCGACGGAGGCCGATTTCTGGTCCCGCCACGCCTGGGATTCAGCCCAGCTGCTGAAATTGGCGCCGCAGGCCCGGGCCTGGGCAGACCTGGGCGCCGGTGCGGGTCTACCGGGAATCGTCCTGGCGATCTTCGGCAAGGGCGTGGTTGGCTTCCACGTGGACCTCGTGGAAAGCATGGCCAAGCGCTGCAAGTTTCTGAACGAGGTTGTTGAAGCCCTTCAGCTTCCGGCCACAGTCCACAACGCACGCGCTGAGAGCCTCGACCTGACGGTGGAGATTGTCACCGCCAGGGCTTGCGCCCCGCTGCACCGCCTGCTCGGGTATGCCCGGCCATACCTCGAATCCGGGGCCACAGGCTTGTTCCTGAAGGGGCAAGATGTAGTGTCTGAGATGAGCGAAGCCGCAAGATATTGGGAATATGAGGCCGACGTCGTGCCGTCCAAGAGCGACTCCAGAGGCCGGATCGTGCGCGTGAGGAGGCTCGGCCGTGCCCGTAAAGTCTGAGCCCTACCTAAAGAAAGACCGGGCCTTACGCGTGCTGGTGGTCGCCAATCAGAAGGGCGGCGTCGGCAAGACGACCACGGCCATTAACCTCGGCACGGCGCTCGCCGCCGTCGGCGAGCGGGTGCTGCTGATCGATTCCGACCCCCAGGGCAACGCATCCACCGGCCTCGGCATCGGCCGGGCGCTGCGCAAACACACGCTCTATGACGTCCTGATGGGCGAAAAGACCCTCACCGAGGCGGTGGTGAAGACTTCCGTGCCGGGTCTCGACATCGCCCCGTCCGATCCGGACCTTTCCGGTATCGAGATGGAACTCGCCCAGCAGGATCGCCGGTCCTTCAAGCTGCGCGACGCCATCGATCCCCTGCGCCAGGCCGGCCACTACACCTACGTCCTGATCGACTGCCCGCCGTCACTCAACCTGCTCACCGTCAACGCCATGGCGGCCGCCGACGCGGTCCTGGTGCCGCTCCAGTGCGAGTTCTTCGCGCTGGAGGGCCTGACACAACTGATGCGGACCATCGACCTGGTCCACGCCAGCCTCAATCCGGCCCTGGAGATCCAAGGCATCGTGCTGACCATGTTCGACCGCCGGAACGGCCTGTCGGCCCAGGTGGCCAACGATGTGCGCAACCATTTCGGCGCCACGGTCTACCAGACGGTGATCCCCAGGAACGTGCGGGTCTCCGAGGCGCCGTCGTTCGGCAAGCCGGCGTTGGTCTATGACCTGAAGTGCGCCGGCAGCCAGGCCTATCTGAAGCTCGCCCGCGAGGTGGTGCTGCGCGAGCGTGAGCGCCGGCGCGGCGAGACCCGCGTCGCAGCGCTGTAGAGGCGGCCATGCGCAAGCACGCCTTCCAGACGCCCCAGGGCGAGGTCTGGCTCTGGAGTGAAGACGGCGCGCTGGAAAGCCAGCGGCCCGTGGTTCTGTTTCTCAACGGCGCCTTTTCCATCGAGCGCCCCCGATCCTTCGAGCTGCAGGCGGCCGTGCCGGACGCCGCGGTGTTCAACGCCCACCTGCCGGGCAACCACAGTCCGCAGCCGCTCGCCCACACCGTCGAGGCCTATGGCCAGGCCTATGCCTCGGCCATCGATCAGATCGGCCGGCCGGCCATCGTCATGGGCGCGTCGGTGGGCGCGCTGGCCGCGCTGGCGATCCGCTCGCCCCTGCTGCGCGGCCGGGTGTTGCTGGAACCGCTGCTGCAGAGCCGCGCGGCCACGCCGCTGGTGGCCGCGTTCCGCGACAAACTCCGCCTCGATCCTCCGGAGCCGGGGGTACGGGACTTCCTGTGGAACGTCTTCGGGATCTCGGAGGCCGCGCACGAGAACCGCGACTACCGGCCCCTGGTGGACGCCCTTGACCTGCCGACCATCGCGGCCTTCGGAGGCGCCGCCGAGCCGGGGCCGGGCGGTCCGCTGCCAAGCCTGGTCAACCAGGAAGACCGCGAATACCTGCGGGCCCACTCCATGGTCCGCGCCGAGGTGATCGCGGGCGTCGGCCACAACCTGCCGGGCTATGCCCCCAACCATACGCGCCGCTATGCGCAGACCCTGCTCGATGAGCATGTCCTGCACGCCGCGGCGGCCAGAGCAGATCGGGACTGAGGATGGCGGAAAACCGCAGAGGCTTGGGACGCGGGCTTTCGGCCCTGCTTGGGGATGCCGACAACGGGGGCTCCACGCCAGCGGCGGGCGAGGGCCTGCGCGATGTGCCGGTGGAGATGATCCGCCCGAATCCCCACCAGCCCCGGGTGGTCTTTCCCCCTGCGGAACTGGAGGAACTCGCTGATTCCATACGGAATTCAGGGGTTCTACAGCCGATCCTGGTGCGCCCGTCCGGGCCGCCCGGCGAATATGAGATCGTCGCGGGCGAACGGCGCTGGCGTGCCGCCCAGAGGGCTGGGCTGAAGGTTTTGCCGGTCCTGGTGCGAGAGCTGGGCGACGACCAGGCCTATGAGATCGCGGTTGTCGAAAACGTCCAGCGCTCGGACCTGAACGCTCTGGAAGAGGCGCGCGCCTATTCCGCCCTGATGGGCCGGATGCGTTACACCCAGGACGCGGTGGCCAGTGCGGTCGGCAAGAGCCGAAGCCACGTGGCCAACGCCCTGCGGCTGATGCAGCTGCCGGGGCCGGTGCAGGACATGGTGCTGGAGGGCGTGCTCAGCGCCGGCCACGCCCGCGCGATCCTGACGGCAGCCGATCCCATGGGCTTGGCCGAGCGGGTGGTCGCCAAGGGGCTGTCGGTGCGCGAAGCCGAGAAGCTGGCCAAGTCAGGCGGGGCGACCCGCAAAGGGTCGGGGCCGAAAAAGGCCGCCAAGGACCCTAACACCGCCGCCCTGGAGGCCGACCTGGAGGATGTGCTGGGCATGGCCGTCGAACTTTTCGACCACAATGGCGCGGGCGAAGTCCGGATCAAGTACGCTAATCTCGACCAGCTCGACGAGATCATCCGCCGGCTGGGTCGGCGGTAGGCCAGACTAAAGGCCCAGCCGCTTGGCCCGGCTGGCGACGGCCAGCGCCAGGCGCTCGGCGATCAGGTGATCGGGGGAGCCAGCGGTCTTGCACAGCCGGTCGGCGGCGAGGACTTCGGGCTGCAGGCGATCGAGCTCCGGCAGGTTCCAATTGCGCGCCTGGCGCAGGAATTCCCGCTCCTGTTTCCAGAAAACCCCGGCCGCCTTGGCGGCTTCCTGCAGGCCGGCGCCGCTCTTGTGCAGGGTGAGCGTGCGGCGAAGTCGCCCCAGGTGCATGCCGATGGCGCGCACCGCGGCGGGGCCCGCCTCGCCTTCCTGCGCGGCGCGGCGAAGTCCGGCCTGGGCCTCGGCCAGTCGGCCGCCGAAGGCGTCGGCGGCGGCGTCGGCCAGCGAGGCTTCCGGTTCTACCCCCAGGAAGGGCTCGAGGTCGGCGGGTGTCGCCTGGGCGCCGCTGCCGGGGCCGAGATAGAGGACAAGACGCTCGATCTCCTGGCGCGCCACGCCCCGTTCCTTGGGCATGCGGGCCACGAACAGCGCCAGCGCGTCGCTGTTCAGCGCCACATTGTCCTTCGCCAGGGTCTCGCGGACCAGGCGCGCCACGTCTCCCGGTTCATCCTCGTAGCAAGGAATGGCCACCGCGCCGGCGGCCTTCTCGGCGGCCTTGCGCAGCGCTGAGTCGCGGCCAAGCGCGCCGGCTTCGATCAGCAGGAAGGCGTCGGGATTGAGTTCCCCCGCCGCGTGACGGGTCAGGGCCTCGGCTGCGGTCTTGTCCGGACCGTTCTTTTCCGTGGCGAAGCGCAGCCGCACCAGCCGGCGGCCGCCCATCAGCGACTGGGCGGCAAGTTCCCCCTCCAGGCGTCCGGCATCGCTGTCGAGGTCGCCGTCGGTAAGCTGGGCGACGTCGAAGGGATCATCGGGATTGGGAACCAGCTTGGCGGCCAGCTGCCGGCCGCGGTCGTGCACCACGCCCATGTCGCGGCCCCATATCAGGGCTGCGCGAACCAGTGGGTCGGGACGTGTGAGGAAGCGGTCGATGTCCGGGCGTTTGGCGAGGATCATCCGCCTAACCCTTCGACGGGCTCCCGGTGGCGAGCCAGGCGGCGAGCTCAAGCTGGATGCGACGGGCGGCCTCCTGGGCGGCGCGCTGCTGGGCGTCCTGCTGGGCGGTGATCGAGGCGTAGGGCTGGTCGGCGCTGTCGTAGGTCAGCTCGACCCGGACCTTGCCGCGCTTGGCGACGACGCCCGACGGCATGCGCGCCAGCACATAGTCGGCGGTGAGCACATATTCGTAGCGGGTCGCGACGTTGTCGGTGCGAATCCCGCGCGGATAGCGCCTCTCGCCGATCTGCAGGTTCATCCGGTAGGCGGCGGGGCCTGCGCGGTTCTTGGCGAAGGCGTCGTCCAGCTCCTCGCGCAACAGGAACCCGGCGCGGCCCTGGGGCGCCACCACGTCGATGGACGCAAGGTTTGAGACCACGCCCGGCTGGGCGTAGAGCGGCGTGAAGCCGCAGCCCGCGAGGCCGAGGCTGGCGACGATGATGGCGAGGGCAAGCAGACGCTTCATGCTTCAGGCCGCCACGATGTTGACGATGCGATCCTTCACCACGATCACCTTGCGAATGGTCAGGCCCTCTAGGCGCCTGGCGATCTCGGGGTCGTCAAGCACCAACTTCTCGACCTCGGCCGGTTCTGCGCCCGCCGGCGCGCTAATCTCGCCCCGCCGCTTGCCGTTGACCTGTACAGGCAGGACCTTGACCGCGTCTTGCGTCAAAGCCGCATCGAAGGCCGGCCACTCGGCTTCGACCATCATGCCGGCCCCACCGATCCTGCCCCAGCACTCCTCGGCCAGGTGGGGCGTGAAGGGTCCGATCAGGCGGGCGAAGGCCGAAAGGGCGTCCTGGCGCGCGGCCAGCAGGGACGGAGTGGCCCCGGCGGCCGGGTTGGCCTTCAGGAGGTTCAGGAACTCATAAAGCCGGGCGATGCCGGAGTTGAAGCGGAAGCTCTCGATCGCCTCGGTCACCTGTTTGACCAGCCGGTGGGTGGCGCGGCGAAGCGCGGTGGAGGCCTCGTCGTCTCCAGCCGGGGCGGCGCCCGTGGGCTGGCTTTCGAATTCCTCCCAGACACGATTGACGAACCGCCAGGCGCCGTGGACGCCGGCGGTCGACCATTGGGTGTCGCGCTCGGGCGGGCTGTCGGACAGCACGAAGAGGCGCGCGGCGTCGACGCCATAGACCTCGAAGATCTCGCCGGGCGCGACGGTGTTCTTCTTGGACTTGGCCATTTTTTCGGAATCGCCGATCACCACCGGCTCGCCGCCCTCGATCAGCACCGCGCGGCGGGTTTCGCCCTCGGTGGTGATCTCCACCGCGCCGGGCTCCACCCACTCACCGTTCTGCCGGCGATAGGTCTCGTGGGTGACCATCCCTTGGGTGAAGAGGCCCGCGAAGGGCTCGCGCACCGACAACTGGCCGTCGTCGGCCAAGGCCTTGGTGATGAATCGCGCATAAAGCAGGTGCAGGACCGCGTGCTCGATGCCGCCGATATACTGGTCGACCGGCAGCCAGTAGTCGGCGGCCTGCTTGTCGATGGGGTCGGGCGCATCCGGATTGGCGAAGCGGGCGAAGTACCAGGAACTGTCCACGAAGGTGTCCAGGGTGTCGGTCTCGCGCGTCGCCGGGCCGCCGCAGGCCGGGCAGGTCGTGTGTTTCCAGGTGGGGTGGCGGTCGAGCGCGTTGCCGGGCTTGCCGAACTCCAGGTCGTCCGGCAGGGCGACGGGCAGAGCTGACTTCGGCAGCGGGACCACGCCGTCCTTGTCGCAGTGGACCACCGGGATCGGACAGCCCCAGCCGCGCTGGCGGGCCACGCCCCAGTCGCGCAGGCGGAAAACCGTTGCCCCATCGCCCTGACCCTGGGCCTCGATCCTGGCGATGGCGGCGGCCTTGGCGGGCTCGATCTCCAGGCCGTCCAGGAAGTCGGAATGAAAGATGGTCCCGGGGCCGGTGTAGGCCTCTGTCCCAACGGTGAAGCTTGCCGGATCGGCGCCCGGGGGCAGCACGACCGGTGTCACGGGCAGGGCGTATTTGCGTGCGAAATCAAGGTCTCGCTGGTCATGGGCCGGGCAGCCGAAGATCGCCCCCGTGCCATAGTCCATGAGCACGAAGTTGGCGATCCAGACGGGCAGGGTTCGATCTGCATCGAAAGGATGCTGCACCCTAAAGCCGGTGTCGAAACCCATCTTCTCGGCGGTGTCGATCTCGGCCTGGGAGGCCCCGCCGCGCTTGCAGTCGGCGATGAACTTGACCGCCGCTGAATCCTTGGCGGCGACCTGCTCGGCCAGAGGATGGTCGGCGGCGATGGCCACGAAGCTCGCCCCGAACAGGGTGTCGGGGCGGGTGGTGTAGACCTCCAGGCCAGCCCCGAACCCAGCCGGCGCGGATCCGGCGAACTCAAAGGCGAACTTCAGCCCCTTGGAGCGGCCGATCCAGTTCTCCTGCATGACCCGGACCTTCTCGGGCCAGCGGTCCAGGGTCGCCAGGTCGTCAGTGAGCTGGTCGGCATAGTCGGTGATCCGCAGGAACCACTGGTTCAGCTTGCGTTTCTCGACCTCGGCGCCCGAACGCCAACCGCGGCCGTCCACCACCTGCTCGTTGGCGAGCACGGTCATGTCCACCGGGTCCCAGTTGACGATGCCTTCGCGGCGATAGACGAGGCCGCGGGCGAAGAGGTCGAGGAACCAGCTCTGCTGCTGGCCATAGTAGGCGACGTCGCAGGTGGCGAACTCGCGGCTCCAGTCGATGGAGAGGCCCAGCTCCTTCAGCTCGTCGCGCATCCGGGCGATATTGTCGTAGGTCCAGGCCTTGGGATCGACCCCGCGCTCCATGGCGGCGTTCTCGGCCGGTAGGCCGAAGGCGTCCCAGCCCATGGGGTGCAGGACCGAAAAGCCCCGCGCCCGCTTGAAGCGCGCGATGACGTCGCCCAGGGAGTAATTCCGCACGTGGCCCATGTGCAGGCGCCCCGACGGATAGGGGAACATCTCCAGCACGTAGTACTTGGGCCGGGCCGGATCCATGACGGCGCGGAACGAGTCGGCGCTCGCCCAGGCCTGGCGCCACTTGGGCTCGGTCTCTTTGGGATTGTAGCGGGCCATGATGATGCAGGCTTTGGACTGGAGTGGGAGTTCCGGTCAACGCCTACAGCATGTCAGGCGCGCCGACAGACGAACGAAGGGCTGGGTCAGCCCTTGATGTTCGAAAGTCGAAGCTGGCGCGCGCGGGTCAGGATGGCGTTTTCGATGTCGGTCTCGGTCTGGCCGGCCGAGGGCGCGTCCACCCAGTTGCCGCCGCCGTCCTTGTTCTGCTTGAAGATGGCCACGTTCAGGCCGTCGGCGCGCAGGCGCGAATCCAGGATGTAGACGGTCGCCTTGAAGCGTTCGTCCGGCTTTTCCGGATTGATGTACCAATCGGTGATCACCACACCGCCGTAGGGGTCGGCGGAGGCCAGCGGCATGAAGGACAGGGTGTCGAGGGTGGCGCGCCACAGATAGCCGTTGACGCCGATGGCCGGCGAGGAGCCGTCCGCCGCCACGGCCTTGGGCCCGGAACCGCCGCCCAGGGGGTGCATGATGTGTGAGCAACCCGCCAGGCCCACCAGGGCTACGGCCACAGCCGCCGTCGAGGCGCTACGCACCAGAATTCCGCGCACAAACGGCATATGTATCCGTCTCCAATGATTTCCGCAGAGCGTCGGGCCCTACGGCGCCGCCCCGCGCCGGCGTCTCTATAACAACGCCGTGTCTGTCGCCAAACAGGAATCGCGCGTGGCCGCTCAGCCACAGGCGCCCGGGAATCAGGCGAATCCACGAAATCACGCGTGGAGTCGGTTGACCTTGCGCCAACGGCTTCTTTAATCGGACCTGACCGTTGTGCGGCCATTGGGAATTTCCCGGGCTTTGCGGACGGAGCGTTGGGGTTAAGAGTTCGGTTATGTCGGTTCGTGGGTTCGCACTGTCGATCGCTGCGGCCACCCTCATGGGGCTGGCCGGCGCGGCCCATGCTGCGGATGCGCCAGCCGGCAAGTCCATCGATTTCACTGTCCGGGCCGAACCTTCCTCGGTGTCGCCCGCGGGCGGCAAGACCCTGAAGTGGGACGCCCGCAAGGGACATTGGGGCCTGACCCTGAACCTTGAACAGCCCGAGACCCGCCAGTCCAACTGGAACGACGTTCAGGCCGGCGCCTACTACCGCATCACGCCCTCGCTGCGCGTCGGAGGGGCCGTGGCCATCGGCGACCAGCAGTTCGTGGCCACTCCGCGCCAGCCTCTTCCCGGTGACGGCGCCCCGCGCGTCCGCCTCGAGACCGCCTTCAAGTTCTAAGGCCTTCCACCGCCGCCAGACCGATCAGGCCCGCGTCGAGCAGACGACGGGCCGTTTTGTTGTTCAGCCCTCCTAGCGCATAGGCCGGACCGCCGATCGCCTTGACCATCAGGGCCAGCCTCACGGGCCCGAGCGGGCGCCCGGCCGAGGGACTGTTGCTGGTGAAGGCCGGCGAGACGACCACCGCGTCCGCCCCGGCCGCCAGGGCGATTCGGCCGGCTCTGACCGAATGGGCGGCGGCGGTGACCATCCAGCCGCGCCGCCGGGCCTTGAGCCGCCGCGCCTGGCCGGCGAGCCGCTCCGGCAGGTGGACGCCTGTGGCGCCGATGGCCGCCGCCAGGATCTCGTCAGCGCCGGCCAGCAGGATCAGCCGCCGCGCGCCGGCCACCGCCGCCAGCCGCCGGCCCCGGGCCACGGCGTCCGAGGCGCCGAAGGCGCGGAACACCACACCCGATCCGGGTGGCAGGCGGTCGGCTGTGGCCTCTGCGTCTGGGGTGCGCTCGGGGTCGGTGAAGAACAGCAGAGCGGGCAAGGCCTTCCGTGCGCCGGCCCGGCGGCGTAAGCACGCAGCCGTCCTCGCCAAGCTCCAGAAACCGCCGGAAGTCGCCGTGCCGCCCATCGATCCACCTGCCGCCTACGCCGATGTCGTGGCCCGGATCGCCCGCGCCGCGCAAGCCGCCGGGCGCGATCCGCGCGATGTCGAGTTGGTGGCGGTGTCCAAGACCCAGCCCTGGGACGCCATCGCCCCTGTGCTGGCGGCCGGACAGAAGGTGTTCGGCGAGAACCGGGTGCAGGAGGCGATGGAGCGCTGGGCCGAGCGCCGCGAGGGCCTGACCCTGCACCTGATCGGCCCTCTGCAGAGCAACAAGGCGAAGGAGGCGGTGGCCTTCTTCGACGTCATCGAGACCCTCGACCGCGAGAAGATCGCCCGCGTGCTTGCCGAGGAAATCCAGAAGGCCGGCAAGGCGCCGGCCCTCTATGTCCAGGTCAATACCGGGGAGGAGCCGCAGAAGGCCGGGGTGAGTCCCGCCGACGCTGACGCCTTCATCGCGGCGGCGCGCTCGACCTATGGCCTCAATCCCGTGGGCCTGATGTGTATCCCGCCCGCCGAGGAACCGCCCGGGCCGCATTTCGCCCTTCTGGCCAAGGTCGCGGCGCGCAATGGGCTGGCCAAGCTCTCCATGGGCATGAGCGGCGACTTCGAGACGGCGATCCGCTTCGGGGCCACCAGCGTGCGGGTCGGCTCGGCGGTGTTCGGGGCGCGGGGCTAGGGGCGAACCTCGACCGCGTCGCCCGGCCTGATGCGGGTCAGCAAGGCTTCCAGGTCTGGACGGGCGAGCGCCACGCACCCGGCGGTGGGCGCGTAGTCCGGCCTGGCCAAGTGCATGAAGATCGCCGAGCCGGCGCCCGGGACAATCGGGGCGTCGTTGTAGCCCAGGACCACCACCAGGTCGTAGACGCTCTCCTCCAGCCACATCTGCTCGGCGCTGGCCGGATAGGGCAGCGAGACGGGCTGGTTGTAGGCCGGGTCTTGCGGGTCGTCGCACCAGCCGCCCTGGCGTGAGATCGACTGGACCTCGAAGGCGGTCGCGGGCGCAGGCCCCCGATCGGCCCGGTAGAGGACGCGGCGGATCGGCCAGGCGCCGGCCGGCGTCGCCCCGTCACCTTCGCGCTTGTCGGCCGCTTCGATCACCCCGCCCCGGCCCAGGGCGCAGCGGACCTTTGTTCCGCCGATATCGATGAAACCGTCGGAAGTGGCGATGAAGTTCACGTGAAGCCTCAAATCCCTTTGCCGCGAGCGCCGGATACGGTGCATGTTCGCCCCCATGGCGCAACGCAAGACCCTCCTCATCGTCGATGACGACGCGGACCTGCGCGGCGCGGTCGCCGAGCAGCTCCAGGCCGAGGATTTCACGACCCTGGAAGCCGGCGCCGCGGGCGAGGGTGTCGACCTGGCCCTGGCCCAGCGCCCGGACCTGATCCTGCTCGACGTGGACCTACCCGATTTCGACGGCCGCGAGGCCTGCCGGCGGATGCGGGCGGGCGGAGTCACCGCGCCGGTGATCATGCTGACCGCCGCCGCGGCCGACGAGGACACTGTCAGGGGCCTCGACTCCGGGGCCAACGACTATGTGACCAAGCCCTACAAGTTCGCCGTCCTGCTGGCCCGCATCCGCGCCCAGTTGCGCAGCGCCGAACAGTCGGAGACCGCCGTCTATCGCCTGGGGGCCTATGAATTCCGCCCTTCGGCAAAGCTGCTGCTGGACCCCCAGGCGCGCAAGATCCGGCTGACCGAGAAGGAAACCTCGATCCTCAAGTACCTCTACCGGGCCGGCGAGAAGCCGGTGTCGCGCGAGGAGCTGCTGGCCGAGGTCTGGGGCTACAACGCCGGCGTCACCACCCACACCCTGGAAACCCACGTCTACCGCCTGCGCCAGAAGATCGAGAGCGACCCGGCCAACGCCAAGCTGCTGCTCACCGAGGCGGGCGGGTACCGGCTTTCGCCGTAGCTTTCTTCTCCCATGCAACGGGAGAGGAAGAGACTAGAGCGCCAAATCCGCGCTGACCGGCGCGTGGTCGCTGGGGCGTTCCCATTCGCGCACGTCGTCGTGGATGCGGGCCGCCGCCGAGCCCAGCCTGAAGGCCGCCTCGCGCAGGCCGGGGGTCACCAGGATGTGGTCGAGCCTTAGGCCGCGGTTGGACTCGCGGAAGTTCTTGGCGCGGTAGCTCCACCAGGAGGCCAGCTTCTGCGGCTCAGGGAAGGCTTCGCGGGTGAGGTCGATGAAGCCCAGCGAGGCGTGGAGCGCCGCCATCGCCTCGATCTCAATGGGCGTGTGGCTGACGATCTTGGACATGTACTTGTGGTTCCAGACGTCGGCCTCGCCCGGGGCCACGTTGAGGTCGCCGACGATGGCCAGGGGCGCCTTGGGGTCGCGGCGGGCCATCTCGGCAGTCAGCTTCTCGTAGAAATCCAGCTTGTGGTCGAACTTGGGGTTGGCCTCGCGGTCGGGGATGTCGCCGCCGGCCGGGATGTAGAAATTCTGGATCTCCACGCCGGCCACCTTGACGCCGACGCAGCGGGCGTGGCCCTCGCGGCAGACGTCTAGCGGCTGCGGGTCCTCGATGGGCAGGCGCGATGCGATGGCCACGCCGTGCCAGCCCTTCTGGCCGGCGATCTTCAGGTAGGGCAGCCCCATCTCGATGAAGGCTTCGCGGGGGAACTCGCCCTCGCGGCACTTGATCTCCTGCATGCACAGGACGTCCGGCGCCTGCTCGGCCACGAACCGGGCGGCCTGCTCGGCGCGAAGCCGGACGGAATTGACGTTCCAGGTGCAGATTCGAAGGCGCATGGGCTTCCATATGGCGGGCCGGTTCGCCGCGCACAAAAAAACGCCCGGGCACTGGAGAAGCCCGGGCGTTTAGTGGTGTCAAAGCCGCGGCCGGGAGGGGATAGAGTCCGGCGCGGAATCCGTCGGCGCGACGAGCGCCAATGGCATGGTGGCATTAGCGCCACAACGAAAAACAAAGTCAAGCGGACTTCAATTAACCCTTGCCTGTGTCGGAACTGTCACATTCGGCTCCGCCCAGCGGCGACGGGCCGGGGGTCCTTAAGGACGAAGAGTGTGGGATCCAGCCCGCTGGCGGCCTTCAGGCCCTGCAGGCTGACGCGCACCACACGACTCTGGGCGTCGGTGACCGTCCAGCCGGCGAGGACCAACGGGGCGTCGCGGAACATCAGCGTGATCTCGCCGGCCGTCTGCTTGCGTGCGTCGCGGGCGGTGATCGAGAAGCCGTCGGATTCACGGCCCACGCGGGTCACCTCGACGCCCTGGTCCAGGCGCACGGTTCGGGCCAGGAACAGCGAGAGCGGGGTGGTGGCCAGGGGGTAAGCGGAGAAGGTCTTCAGCCGGCTGTCGGCGACCGCCACCGTGGCGCCGTTCGACACCACCAGCAGGCCGGACGGCGGATCGTAGGCGAACCGCGCCTTGCCCGGCCGCTTCAGATAGAGGGTCCCGGTGGCCGTCGCCCCCCGCGCGTCGGTCTGAGTGAAGCGGGCGGCGGCCTCGCCAAGGCCTTGCAGATAGGCGACGGCGCGGTCGACGAGCGCGCGATCGTCGGGCGCCAGCGCGGCGGCGCGGGCGGAGAAGGGCGCCGCCAAGGCCGCGGCCAAGACCGCGCGGCGGGAGATCGAACTGTTCATGGGCGAATTCTGGCGTCCTATCGTGGCGTGGTGATGGCTAGAACGCGCGGGTAAGGCTTGGGGTCAGGGTCAGCTTCACGGGGTCCGGCGTTCCATTGCCGCCGAGACAGGCCATTGGCCTGAACCTGAGGTCGTAGCAGATGCGCACCTCGGTGAGCCGCTGGGACCGATCGGTCTGGACATAGACCATGGACGCGCTCAGCCACGGGTTCCGGGCCACGAAGGCCGCCCTCACCGCGCCGGCGGTGAGCATGTCGGGCGCGATCCTCTCGATCTTCGGCATGACGATGCGGTCGTAGAGCCGGGCCCCCACGGCGAAGAACCGGTCCGGATCGGACCAGCCGCAGCCGCCGTGAGCCTGCCACTCATGCTGCAGCAGTTCCGGCGAGGGCGTGCGGCAGTACATCCGTCGCACCGTCGCGAGCTTCAGCTGACCGACGGGGGTGCAGTAGCGCGGATAGGGCTTGCCGATTCCGTTGGGCCAAAGGCCATGCAGGGTGAAGCCGAAGGGGTGGCCGCATTCCATGTGCTGGGCGGTGATCCCCTCGCCGTTGGTGCGGCACCACTCCGGCGTCCAGTTCAGCGACAGGAGATAGGTGGCGATCCGCACCCCGGAGGTGATCTCCTCCGGCGGCGGGGGCGCGAAGGGAAAGGCCTTCAGGTCGGCCGGCGGGGCGCAGGCCGGGGCAGCCGCCTGGGCCAGGCCCGCGTAACCGGTCGCAAGCGCGATGGCCAGAACCGGCAGGATGCGGCGGGGGTGCATGATCTCAATCTCCTTGGGCGGCCATCCAGCCTCGCCGCGGCGTCCTTGTCCATGGAACGCGGCCGCGCCCCTGCTCGCCAACCGGCGGGCTAGCGTTCGGGTCTAGCCGCAGCCGCCCCTCCCGCGCTAGATTTCAGGCGCTGCTCAGCGGCCAATGAAAGCGTGCGCCCAAGCGGCGCAAAGCGGGGAAGACCTATGACCGACCTTGTCCTGGATCGCGCCGGGCCGCAGGACCTCCAGGCTCATTACGAGGACCTCTCGCGATACATCCGCGATATCACCGAAGAGGAAATCGCGACCTTCTGGCAGAACGGCTGGGTCAAGGCGCCGGGGTTCGTGAGCCCCGAGCTGTGCGAACAGGTCATCGCCCACTACATGTCCTGGATCGGCCTGCGCTGGAAGGAATGGCCCACCGACCCCGCCGACCAGGCCGAGTTCAAGTCCAAGATCGAAGGAATCATCGGTAATCCGGCCGCCACCTTCGGCATCCGCCGCGCCGACCCGTGGATGTTCAACTATGTAACCCAGCGCAAGTTCGGCGAGGCCGCCGCGCGCTTCCTGAAGGTGCCGTCGATCAAGCCGCTGTCGGAAACCCTGCATGTGAAATACCCGATCAGCTCGGGGTTCGGCCGAAAGCTCGGCTGGCACCAGGACTTCGCCGCGCTGCCCATCGACCGGGCCGAGGCGATGCAGACCTGGGTGGCCCTGGTGCCGGTGACGCCCGACATGGGGCCGATGACCCACCTGACCGGCTCGCACCGGGAAATGCCGGGCGGCCGGCTCTCCACCTTCGAGGACCCGCAGGAAATCTACCCCGAGCTCTGGGAGAAGTACGAGCAATCGGTCCCGACGCCGCTCGGCCAGGGCGACGCAATCTTCCACCACGCCCTCACCTGGCACGCCTCAGGCGTCAACCAGACCGACCGGGTGCGCTGGGCCATGTCCAGCTACCGGATGTCAGGCCGCTGCCAGTACACGGGCGGCCAGAACTACAACACCGACGGTCTCGGCCTCACCCCCTGGAAGCACTTCGACCACCCGAACTATCCGACCGTCTATCCGTAGGGAGAAATCCAGATCCTCCTCCAGCGCGTAGCGCGATTTGGGGGAGGTGGCGCGGCGAGCTCTTGCGAGACGTGACGGAGGGGAATCGGAGGGCCGCCCAAAGCCCTCCTCCGCCTGTCGATCCCCCGGACCAAGTCCGGGCTCCGACTGCCACCTCTCCCTGAGGGGGAGGATCGGACGCGTTGGCTTAAGGGGCCGCGCTGACCAGGATCTCGCGCTTGCCGGCGTGGTTGGCGGGGCTGACGACGCCCTCCTGCTCCATGCGCTCGATAAGTGATGCAGCGCGGTTGTAGCCGATCTGCAAACGCCGCTGGACGTAGCTGGTGGACGCCTTGCCGTCGCGGGTGACCACGGCCACGGCGCGGTCGTAGAGGTCGTTGCCGTCCCCGTCGCCGGAGCCGCCGCCGAAGCTCGCGTCGCCGCCCTCGCCGTCCTCGTCCGGGGCGGCGGTGACTTCCTCGAGATATTGCGGCTGGCCCTGGTCGCGCAGGAACTTGGCCACCGCCTCGACCTCGCCATCGGAGACGAAGGGCCCGTGCAGGCGGGTGATCCGACCGCCGCCGGCCATGTAGAGCTGGTCGCCCTGGCCCAGGAGCTGCTCGGCGCCCTGCTCGCCCAGGATGGTGCGGCTGTCGATCTTGGAGGTCACCTGGAAGCTGATCCGGGTCGGGAAGTTGGCCTTGATGGTGCCCGTGATGACGTCCACCGACGGGCGCTGCGTCGCCATGATCAGGTGGATGCCGGCGGCCCGCGCCATCTGCGCCAGCCGCTGGACCAGGCCCTCGATGTCCTTGCCGGCCACCATCATCAGGTCGGCGACCTCATCGATGATCACCACCAACATGGGCATGGGCTCAGGTGTGATCTTCTCGCTCTCGTAGATCGCCTGGCCCCGATCGTCGAAGCCGGTCTGCACGGTCCGCTCGAAGTGCTCGCCCTTGGCGGCGGCCTCGCGGGCGCGCTCGTTGTAGGAGGCGACGTTTCGCACGCCGATCTTCGACATGCGACGGTAGCGGTCCTCCATCTCGCGCACGGTCCACTTCAGCGCGACGATGGCCTTCTTGGGATCGGTGACCACGGGCGCCAGCAGGTGCGGGATGCCGTCGTAGACGCTGAGTTCCAGCATCTTGGGGTCGATCATGATCATCCGGCACTGGTCCGGCGGCAGGCGGTAGAGAATCGACAGGATCATGGCGTTAACCCCGACCGACTTGCCCGAACCGGTGGTGCCAGCGATCAGCAGGTGGGGCATGCGGGCCAGGTCGGCGATATAGGGCTCGCCGCCGATCGTCTCGCCGAGCGCCATGGGCAGGGTCTGGCCGCCGCGCTCATATTCACTGGAGGCCAGCAGGTCGCGCAGATAGACCGTTTCGCGGTGCTGGTTGGGCAGTTCGATGCCGATGGCGTTGCGGCCTGGCACCACCGAGACGCGGCAGGCGGCGACGCTCATGGACCGGGCGATATCGTCGGAGAGGGCCACGACGCGGGCCGACTTCACCCCGGCCGCGGGCACCAACTCGTAGAGGGTGACTACCGGGCCCGGGCGGATCTGGTCGACAGCGCCCTTGACCCCGAACTCGGCCAGCACGCTCTCCAGAAGTTGGGCGTTCTGGCGCAGCGCCGCCTCGTCGAACTGGGCCGAGCGGGGCTTGGGCTTGGCCAGCATGGAAAGCTCAGGCAGGGCAAAGCCGTCGGGGCGGACGAACTCGAAGGTCGACTGGGCCTCGCGCTGTTCGCGCGGGCTCTCCTTGGGCGGCAGCTTGGGCGCCTTGACCTTCAGCGGCGCGTTGTCGGGATCGTAGACCATGGCGATCGGCGCGGGCTCTGGCGCCTCCTCGACAATCGCCGAGTCGCGGTTGCGCCGGGCTACCTTGGCGGCCTTCTGCGGCTTGAGGGTGTCGGCCAGGGTCTTCGGGCGCGGGGCGAGCGCCGTCGCCAGCCAGTCCCCGATGGCTGCCAGTTCCGCGCGGCGCAGCCCCACGGCGTAGCCAAGCGCCGCCACGGCGCCAGCGGCGAACAGCCCGGCCGCGATTGGCCGGGCGGCCGGAAGGTGCGCGTAATGTAGCAGGCTACCCAGGCCGCTCAGCAGGGCGTCGCCCCAGAATCCGCCCAGACCCTTGGCCAAGGGCCAGGCGGCCGGCGGTGCGGGCAGGGCCAGGGCGGCGGCCAGCGCCAGGACGCCCGCGACGCCCACGACAGCGCGCAGGCGCAGATGGCGGCGGCTGGCGTGGGGATCGGGCGCGGCGGCGCGGCACAGGCCGAGCACCACCACCGTCAGGGCGACGAAGGCGCAGGCGAGGCCCAGGGATTGCACGCCCAGGTCGGCGATCAGCGCGCCGGGCGCGCCCAGGAGGTTGGCGGCCGCTAGGCTCGAGGCGGCGTTGAGGCTGGGGTCGGCGGGATTGTAGGTGACGAAGGCCGCGGCCAGGCCCGCGCCCACGGCCGCCACCATACCGCCCCGCAGGCGGGCCGTGCCGGGGTGATCCCAGGCGAGCCCGGCGATGTGGGCGACCAGCGCCATGCCCGTCTTTCGCGCCGCTCGCGCCATCCCGAAAACCCCTGCCAGATACTGCCCTCTGTTTGGCCCAAGAGGGTTAATCGACGTTTACCAAATGCACCTCGGCGGCCCCTTCGCACGCCGATTTAGGCCGCCCGCCGGCTTCCTTAGGGCTCGTGGGCGCATTAGGGTCCGCGCCATGCAGTGGTCCATGCCTCATCGCGTCCTGCAGGCCGTCGCCGGCCTGATCGTGCTCATCGCGCTCACCTCGTTCGTCATGGGCATCGTCAATGCGCCGGGCCGCGGAAGGCTGCCGGGCGAGCGGGCGGTGAAGGGCGACGACGCGGCCCCTATCGTCGCCACCGAGGCCACCCCCCTCAGCCAGGAGAGGATCGAGGGCCCGCCGCCGCCCACGCCGCTCACCGACGAACAGAAGGCCAAGCTCGAGGCCGACAAGGAAGCCAAGGCCGAAGCCGACGCCGCCGCCAAGGCGGTTCCCGTCGGTCAGACCACGGCGCCTCCGCCTCCGGCGCCGCCTGCGCCGGACAAGGTGGGGGAAATCCTCCAGAACGCCACGCCGCCGCCGGAAGAGCCGCCGCACTGAGGGTTCTGCCGGGCTTCGCTGGAGACGGAACAACGATCTTGCGGGCATCGAATTGGGCTTCCGTGCTTTCTAGGGTCTGACGCCCGCCAAGCTCTGCAGGACAGTTCCGGATGACCACCCAACCTCTGCACGCCCGCCGATCCAACGGCCTGCTGGCCGCGGCCATCTCGATCGCCCTGGCCCTGGCCGCAGGCGGCATCGGCGGGTTCGCCACGGCCTCAAGCGTCGCAACCTGGTACACGGGCCTCGAAAAGCCGGCGTTCAATCCCCCCAACGGCGTGTTCGCCCCGGTCTGGACCCTGCTCTACATCCTCATGGCGCTGGCGGCCTGGAGGGTGTGGCGCCGCGTGGGCTTCTCCGCCGGGCGCGCCACCCTGACACTCTACGGCGCGCAGCTGATCCTTAACCTGGCCTGGTCGCTGATTTTCTTCGGCCTGCGCCAGCCCGGTTTCGCCCTGGTTGAGGTGGTCGTGCTGCTGGCGGCGGTGGCCGCCACCACGCTCGCCTTCTGGCGCATAGATCGCCCGGCGGGGGCGATGATGATCCCCTACCTGGCGTGGGTGAGCTTCGCGTCCCTGCTGAACTTCGAGATCTGGCGGCTCAACTGAGGCCGTTCGCCCGACGCCGCCTTACGCCTGGAGAGCGCGCCCTGGGCGCCGAGGTGTTCGGTGGGGCGCTCGACGCCGCCCGGGTCCGCATCCTTGCCATTCCCCTGTGGCCTCGCGCCTTCGTGGCCGGACCGGCGCTTGTCGTATGGCCGGCCCGCGACCTTCCCGCAGATTTCGCGGCGGCTCCGCCGCCCCTCCAGGCGGTGTTCGTCCACGAGCTGACCCACATCTGGCAGGCGCAGGCCGGGGTGTTCCTGCCGGCCGCCAAGCTTCGCGCCGGCGATTCCGCGGCCGCCTACGCCTACGACCTGGCCGCCCAGCCCGACTTCGCCGCCCTGAATATCGAGCAGCAGGCTATGGTCGTGCAGCACGCCTTCGAAGCCTCGCGCGGGGCCGCGACGCCTTTTCCACCCGAGGCTTACGCCCGGATCGCGCCAGCCTGGCGAAGCGTCTGAGTCATCTCCCTGTCACGATTGAGGACTTTCGCCCTTGCGGCCCCCTCAAATTTCCCCATATCGGCTGCGACGCCGGTGTCGGCTTGCGCAAGCGCAAGGTGAAACCGGCCGGGACCTGATCGAACCGGGGACGTTTGAAAACATCGGCGCTTCACCTGAAGGCCAATCCATGGCGTCCGCCAACTAGGAGCGAGCAAGACTCTCAATGAGCAAGATTATCGGTATCGACCTCGGCACCACCAACTCGTGCGTCGCCATCATGGATGGCAAGACGCCCAAGGTGATCGAGAACGCTGAAGGCCTGCGGACCACCCCCTCGGTCGTGGCTTTCCTGGAAGACGGCGAGCGTCTGGTGGGCCAGCCCGCCAAGCGCCAGGGCGTCACCAACCCCACCAACACCCTGTTCGCCATCAAGCGCCTGATCGGGCGCGCGATGAACGACCCGATGGTCGAGAAGGACAAGGGCATGGTGCCCTACGAGATC
>CANJLK010000019.1 GCA_947475465.1 Caulobacteraceae bacterium
GAGGCCGGCCGGCACGCTGATCGATGGCAGGCCGGCCAGATTCGTCGTCACCGTGAAGACGTCGTTGAGATACATGGCGATCGGGTCGGCGTTGCGCTCGCCCAGGGCAAATGCCGCCGACGGGGCCGTCGGGGTCAGGAGCACGTCGCAGGTTTCCCAGGCCCGGTCGAAGTCGTCGGCGATGCGGCGGCGGACCTTCAGCGCCTTCAGATAGTAGGCGTCGTAGTAGCCGGCCGAGAGCACATAGGTGCCGATCATGATCCGCCGGCGGACCTCGGCGCCGAAGCCGGCGGCGCGGGATTTCTCGTAGGTGTCGGTCAGGCTGCCGCCCTCGACACGCAGGCCGTAGCGCATGCCGTCATAGCGGGCGAGGTTCGAGGAGGCCTCGGCCGGCGCCACGATGTAGTAGGCCGGAAGGGCGTAGCGGGTGTGCGGCAGGCTGACCTCGACGATCTCGCAGCCGGCGTCCTTGAGCCAGGCGATCCCCTGCTCCCAGAGCGCGTCGATCTCGGCGGGCATGCCGTCGACCCGGTACTCCTTGGGCACGCCGATCCGCAGGCCCTTCACCGACCTGCCGACGAAGGAGGCGAAATCCGGCGTCTCCACCGGCAGGCTGGTGGAATCCTTGGGGTCGTGGCCGGCCATGGAGGTCAGCAGGATGGCGGTGTCCTCCACGGTCCTGGCCATGGGGCCGGCCTGGTCCAGGGACGAGGCGAAGGCCACGATGCCCCAGCGCGAGCAGCGGCCGTAGGTGGGCTTGATGCCCACCGTGCCGGTGAAGGCGGCGGGCTGGCGGATCGAACCGCCGGTGTCGGTGGCCGTGGCGCCCAGGCAGAGCTCCGCCGCCACCGCCGCGGCCGAGCCGCCGGAGGAGCCGCCGGGCGTCAGCTGGGCGTTGCCGCCTGACTTGCGCCAGGGATTGACCACCGGTCCCCAGGCCGAGCTTTCGTTGGACGAGCCCATGGCGAACTCGTCCATGTTCAGCTTGCCCAGCATCACCGCCCCGTCGCGCCACAGATTGGCGGTGACGGTCGACTCATAGGTGGGGACGAAGTCGCCGATGATCCTGGAGCCCGCCGTGGAACGGACGCCCTCGGTGCAGAACAGGTCCTTGATGCCCAGCGGCGCGCCTTCCAGCGGCCCGGCGGCGCCCGACGCGCGGCGGGCGTCGGAGGCCTTGGCCATCTCCAGCGCCCGGTCCGGAGTTTCCAGCACGAAGGCGTTAAGCGGACGCGCGGCCTCGACCGCATCCACGTGCGCCTGGGTCAGCTCGACGGCGGAGAAGGTCTTGGCCTTCAGGCCCTCGAGCGCGGTCTTCAGGGTGAGCGAGGTGAGTTCGGACATTACTCGACGACCTTCGGCACGACGAAGAAGTCGCCCGCGCGCTTGGGAGAATTGGAGAGCACCTTCTCGGGGTCGCCGCCTTCGGTGACGACGTCGTCTCGCATGGGCAGCGGGGTGTGGACAGCCGAGGTCATGGGTTCGACACCGTCGGTGTCGACCTCTGACAGCTGCTCGATCCAGGCCATGATGCCGTTCAGCTCGCGGGCGAGCTGTTCGACCGTCTCTTCCGGCTGGGCGATCCGCGCCAGCCTGGCGACCTTGCGAACGGTCGCCGCGTCGATGGCCATGACCACCCCTCCTGTAACTCAGGGGCGTGGGTTAGCCGTGCGAGGGGCGCCTTTGCAAGCTATGGAGGACGAATGGCCGTCCTTGATCTCCTCGAACTCCCCGCCGCCCTGCCCGCCTACACGCCGATCGTGGGGCTGGACCTGGGCGAGAAGACGATCGGGGTGGCGGTGTCGGACGGCACGCGGACGGTGGCCACCCCCCTGGAGCTGATCCGCAAGGTGAAGTTCACCGACGACGCCAAGGTTCTGTTCAAGCTTATGGAAAGCCGCGGCGCCGGCGGGATCGTGATCGGCCTGCCGGTGAACATGGACGGGACCGAGGGCCCCCGCTGCCAGTCCAGCCGGGCCTTCGCGCGCAACCTTCTTCGGCTCAGGGACATACCCATCGCCTTCTGGGACGAGCGGATGAGTTCGATGGCCATCAACCGCATGCTGATCGACGAGGCGGACATGAACCGCGCGCGCCGTTCAGAAGTGGTCGACAAGGCCGCCGCCGGCTGGATCCTGCAAGGCGCGCTGGACCGCCTGCGGAACGGCTAGAGGCCGCCGGGGAAGAGGTCGAACTTGCCGACCTTGGCCCCGCGGGCCCTGAGGATTCCGTAGAGCGTGGACTGGTGGAAATAGAGATTGGTGGTCGCGAAGCCGGTGATCCACTGGGCCGCGGTCAGGGTCGCCTTGTCGGTCGGGCTGATATCGTAGGTCATCACCACGTCGTCACGGCCGGCGAACTGTCCGGGCGTGAGGGTGCCGAGCCAGGCCTTGGTCTCGGCCAGGGCGGCGTGGAAGCCATCCAACGTCAGGCTCATGGGCGCGCTTTCCAGTTCCGCCAGGCCCGCGGCTCGGGCCGGCCACCAGCGGGCGGTATTGCAGACGAGCATCACCTGGAAACTGACCGGCAGCATGTCCTCGACAAGCCGCCACGTCAGCATGTCCTCGCCCGTTTCGCCGAGCGTTTCGGCATGGGCGGCGCCCTTGGTCAGCAGATGCTGAGCCACGTCCATCTGTCGGGAAAACATGCCGACAAAGGTGAAGAGATCGACGGACATCTTGGGCTCCAGGTCGTGCGGTCCTGGTCCTCGCCTAGCGGCCCGCCGACCGGCTCAGTCCCGCCAATCGTACGATGACCGGCAGGCGGCTTCCGCCGGAGATGGGCTTAGAAGGTGAAACTGCCGACCAGGAAGTCCGCCTTTCCGAGCGGCGCGCCGTGCTGGCGGAACAGGGCGTAGACCATGGTCAGGTGGAAATAGAAGTTGGTGATCGCCGATCCCTGGACCAGCCGCTCCGCCGTCTCGGTCCTGTCCTGGCCGCGAATCTGCAGGGTGCGAGGCTGTTCGTCGAGACCGATGAACTGTTCGGGCGTCAAGGTCGCGAAGTGGGCCCGGGCCGCGATGATCGCCGCGTTGAGGTCGGCCACGGTCGCCTCGTCACCGGGCCCGGCCGGTTGGTCGATCTGAAGAATGCGCGACGTCCAGCGCCAGTAGACATTGATCGCGGTGGAGATCTGGTAGCGCAGGGGATTCATGTCAGGCGCCAGACGCCACTCGAGCATTTCGGCCTCGGACACCCCTTGCGCCCGGGCGTAGTCACCGCCCTTGGCGAGAACATGCTGCAAGCCCACCAGGCCGTTGTCGAAGCCCTTGAAGACCCAATAGAGATCAACCTTCATCGTCCGTTCCC
The DNA here is from genome assembly GCA_947475465.1 of Caulobacteraceae bacterium. Lineage (GTDB taxonomy): Bacteria > Pseudomonadota > Alphaproteobacteria > Caulobacterales > Caulobacteraceae > Phenylobacterium. The sequence goes on from CANJLK010000019.1 coordinate 3,309, forward strand.
TCCCACTTGTTGGCTGTGGGTATGACGGCAAAGCGGGGCTTGCGAAAGGCCCGCTTCCCAAGGCCCGCGGCGTCGCCTAAGACGACGCTTTAATGACTACGACCCCACCTGGTCTGAACGAGGTCCTGCAAAGGACCTTCTCCTTTCCCAAGCGCCATTTCCTGTCGTCGACCGACCTCAACGAGGTCGAGGTGGCCAATCTTCTCGACCTTGCGGACGGATTCGTCGCGCTGAACCGACAGACCTCGAAGAAGCTCGACCTGCTCAAGGGCAGGACGCTGATGAACCTGTTCTTCGAGAACTCGACCCGCACCCAGAGCTCCTTCGAGCTGGCCGGCAAGCGGCTGGGCGCCGACGTCGTCAACATGAGCCCGCGCTCATCGTCGATCTCCAAGGGCGAGACCCTGATCGACACGGCGGTGACCCTGAACGCTATGCAGCCGGACCTGCTGGTCGTGCGTCATTCGTCGTCGGGCGCGGCCAGCCTGCTCGCCCAGAAGGTGACCTGCTCGGTGATCAACGCCGGCGACGGCCAGCACGAGCATCCGACCCAGGCGCTGCTGGATGCCTTGTCCATGCGCCGCGCCTTCGGGCGCATCGCCGGTCTGAGGGTGGCGATCTGCGGCGACGTCCTGCACAGCCGCGTGGCCCGCTCCAACATCGCGCTTCTGCAGATGCTGGGCGCCGAGGTCCGCCTGGTGGGGCCACCCACCCTGATGCCGTCCGCCGCCGAACGCTGGAACGTCGCCATCTTCCACGACATGCGCGAGGGCATCGCCGGTTGCGACGTGGTGATGATGCTGCGCCTCCAGCTGGAGCGGATGGATGGCGTGATGGCGCCCTCACAGCGGGAATATTTCCGGTTCTTCGGCCTGGACCGCGAGAAGCTGGCCTGCGCCGCCCCGCACGTGCGGGTCATGCACCCGGGGCCGATGAACCGTGGCGTCGAGATCGACTCGGACGTGGCCGACGACTTGTCCGTCAGCCTGATCCAGGACCAGGTGGAGATGGGCGTCGCGGCGCGCATGGCGGTGCTGACCTCCCTGGCCGCCCGCCTCGAGAACGACCGATGAGCAGCCGGCCCACCGCCTTCGTGAATGTCCGCCTGGTCGATCCCGCCAGCGGCTATGATGGGCCCGGCGCGCTTGTCATCGCCGAAGGTGTGATCGCCGATGTGAGTCATGGCGGCGACGCGGGCCCGTTGTCGCCCGACATCGAAATCGTGGACGGCCGCGGCGCCATGCTGGCCCCCGGGCTGATCGACCTGCGGGTGAAGACTGGCGAGCCCGGGACCGAAACCAAGGAGACGCTGAAGTCGGCGGCGCTGGCCGCGGCGGCCGGCGGCGTGACCTCGATCGTCGTGCAGCCCGACACCGACCCGGTGATCGACGAGCCGTCGGTGGTGGACTTCATCCTGCGCCGGGCCCGCGACATCGAGCTGGTCCATGTCTATCCGGCCGGGGCCGCCACCAAGGGCGGCAAGGGGCAGAGAATGGCCGAGATCGGGCTGATGGCGGAAGCCGGCTGCCTCTATGTCACCGACGCCGACCGGCCGATCGTCGATTCCAAGGTCCTGCAGCGCGTCCTGATGTATGCCCGGGCCTTCGACGTGCTGGTGGCCCACCGCCCGACGGACCCTTGGCTGTCAGCCGGCGCCGCGGCCACCTCGGGCGAGTTCGCCTCACGGATGGGCCTGCCCGCCTCGCCGGCCATCGCCGAGAAGATCATGCTGGAGCGCGACCTGGCGCTCGTGGAGCTGACGGGGGCGCGGCTTCTGGTCGACCAGCTGACCACCGCAGGGGCCATCGAGAGTTTCCGCCGCGGCCTCGCCAAGGGCCTGCCCATCGTGGCCACCACCTCGATCAACCACTTGACCTTCAATGAGATCGACATCGGCGACTACCGCACCTTCTGCAAGGTCGAGCCGCCGCTGCGCAGCGAGGACGACCGCCAGGCCGTGATCGAGGCGGTGGCGTCCGGCCTGATCTCGGTGATCGTCTCGGCCCATGCGCCCGCGCCGGCCGAGGACAAGCGCCTGCCCTACGACGAGGCCGCCCCGGGCGCGGTCGGCCTGCAGACCCTACTGCCCGCGCTCCTGACCTTCCACCACGAGGGGCGCATCCCGTTGATCGACCTGATCCGGGCGGTGACCTCGGCGCCCGCCGACCTGTTGGGCCTGCCTGCCGGGCGCCTGGCCAAGGGCGCGCCGGCCGACCTGGTGCTTTGCGACCTCAACGCCCCGATCCTCATCGACGCCGACAAGCTGATCTCCAAGTCCAAGAACTCGCCCTTCGACGGCCGCCGGCTTCAAGGCAAGATATTGCGGACGGTGGTGGACGGGCGGACCGTGTTCAGCGCCTGACCGTTCCACGTTCGTTCCGGTTTTGCTTGGCAAGCCCGGACAAGCGGCGCTAGGAATCCCCATGATCGCAAACCTGAGCCCTCTCCAGACCGCGGCGGCCCTTGCCGGCGGCTACCTGCTGGGATCGATCCCGTTCGGCGTGATCGTGATGCGCGCGGCGGGCGCGGGAGATCCCCGGGCCATCGGGTCGGGCAACATCGGGGCGACTAATGTCCTGCGCAGCGGCAAGAAGGGGCTGGCCCTTTTCACCTTGATCGGCGACGGCGGCAAGGGCGCGGTCGCGGTGCTGATCGCGTGGCTGGCGACGCGGTCGGCAAGCCTTGAGGCACAAGGCGTCCTGACCTGCCTGGCGGGTGGGGCGGCCTTCCTGGGGCATCTGTTCCCGGTCTGGCTGGGGTTCAAGGGCGGAAAGGGCGTGGCGACGTTCTTCGGCACCCTGCTGGCGGCCGCCTGGCCGGTCGGGCTGATCGCCGGGGCGACCTGGCTGCTGATGGCGGCGGTGTTCCGCCTGTCCTCCCTCGCGGCGCTGACAGCGGCGGTCGTGGCGCCTGTCGCGGCTCTCCTGCTGCACCGGCCGGCCGTCGCCGTCCTGGCCGCTGTGATGGCCGTGCTGATCTACGTCCGCCATCTGCCCAACATCCGTCGCCTGCTGGCCGGCGAAGAGCCCAGGATCGGCGGCTCCAAGACGGCGAAGGACGCCTAGAGGGGTGCCGATCGTCCTGAGTGACGCCGAGCGGCGCGACTGGCTGCGGCTGGCCCGCACGGAGAATGTGGGACCGGTCACCTTCGACCAGCTGATCCAGCGGTTCGCGACGGCGAAGGACGCTTTGGCCGCCCTGCCCGGCCTGGCGGCGCGCGGCGGCCGCTCCGGCGGACTGAAGGTCGCCGACGACACGCAGATCGACAAGGAGCTGGCCGATGGCGCGGCGCTGGGCGCGCGGCTGGTGGCGTCCTGCGAGACCCTGTTTCCGCAAGCCCTCGCGGCCCTCGACCCACCGCCACCGGTGATCTGGGTGCGCGGCCGGATCGAACTGCTGGACCGCCCGACCGTGGCGGTCGTTGGCGCGCGCGTCGCCTCGGCCGGCGGCCAGCGCTTCGCCCGGGGACTGGCCGCCGACCTTGGCCAGTCCGGCCATGTGATCGTCTCCGGCCTGGCGCGCGGCATCGACGCCGCCGCGCACGAAGGGGCGATGCCCACAGGCACCGTCGCCGTCATGGGCGGCGGGGTGGATGACATCTATCCGCCGGAACACCGGGACCTCTACGCGCGGATCGCCGAAGCCGGCTGCGTGGTCTCCGAAAGCGAGCCGGGCCGCACAGCGGTCGCCCGCGATTTCCCCAGGCGCAACCGCATCATTTCCGGGCTGAGCCGCGCCGTGGTGGTGGTCGAGGCGGAACTGCGCTCCGGCTCGCTGATCACCGCGAGGCTGGCTGCCGAACAGGGCCGCGAGGTTCTGGCGGTGCCGGGCTCGCCCCTCGACCCGCGCGCCAGGGGAACCAATGACCTGATCCGGCAGGGCGCGGCGCTGTGCGAGGGCGCTGAGGACGTGCTGCGGGCCCTTGAGGGCCTGCGCGGCTTCCGCGAGCCTGGGGCCGCGCCCTACCGCCGCGCAGCGGCGGCGGAACCGGACGACGCGCTTCGCCGGCAGGTGGCGGCCCTGCTGTCACCCACGCCGGTCTCCCGCGATGAGATCGTGCGCGCCACCGGTGGGCCGGCGCCGGCGGTGTTCGCCGCCCTGGTGGAACTGGCCCTGGCCGGGCGCTGCGAACTCCTGTCCGGCGGCATGGTTGCGGCGGGGTGACGATCGGCGGCAAATTCCCCCTGCCCACCGCCTTATCCAGGGCCGCCACGGCGGCGCCGCAAGAATGAGCCCCTTAGGGGCTCTCGGAAAAGCCCCGCCAAGAGGCGTTGACAGAGGCCGGGGCCCGCCCCCACTTTCCGCGCTCTTCGCGGGGCCCGCCCCTCGAGGAGAGACCGGGCGCTTTGCCCGCGGAGCCAGACTTCCCCCGCATGAACGTCGTCGTCGTCGAGAGCCCGGCCAAGGCCAAGACCATCAACAAGTACCTGGGCCCGGGCTATACGGTCCTGGCTTCGTACGGACACGTCCGCGATCTGCCGGCCAAGGACGGCTCGGTGCGCCCGGACGAGGACTTCGCCATGTCGTGGGACGTGGACGTGAAGTCCGCCAAGCGCCTCTCCGATATCGCGGCCGCCATGAAGGGCGCCGACCGCCTGATCCTGGCCACCGACCCCGACCGCGAAGGCGAGGCCATCTCCTGGCACGTGCTCGAGGTGCTGGAGAAGAAGAAGGCCATCAAGGGCATGGCCGTCGAGCGGGTGGTGTTCAACGCCATCACCAAGGCCGCCGTCACCGAGGCGATGAAGAACCCCCGCGCCATCGACATGGAGCTGGTGGACGCCTACCTGGCCCGCCGCGCCCTGGACTACCTGGTGGGGTTCACGCTCTCCCCGGTGCTGTGGCGCAAGCTGCCGGGCTCACGCTCGGCCGGCCGCGTGCAGTCGGTGGCGCTGCGGCTCGTGGTCGACCGCGAAATCGAGATCGAGCAGTTCAACACCCAGGAATACTGGACCGTCGAGGCCGACGTGACCTCGGGCGGCAGCGACCCGTTCCTGGCCAGGCTGGCCAAGCACGAGGGCAAGCGCCTCACCAAGTTCGACCTGGCTAATGAAGCCGCCGCCTTCGCCGCCCGCGATGCGGTCAAGGCCGCGACGTTCACCATCGCCGCGGTGGAGAAGAAGCCCGGCAAGCGCTCTCCCGCCCCGCCCTTCACCACCTCGACCCTGCAGCAGGAGGCCTCCCGCAAGCTCGGCTTCGACGCCAAGCGCACCATGCAGGCCGCCCAGCGCCTCTATGAGGGCATCGACATCGGCGGCGAGACGGTGGGCCTGATCACCTACATGAGGACCGACGGGGTGCAGACCGCGCCGGAAGCCCTGGATGAGGCGCGCCAGGTGATCGGCAATGTCTATGGCCGCGACTATGTGCCCGAGAAGGCGCGAATCTACGCCACCAAGGCCAAGAACGCCCAGGAAGCGCACGAGGCGATCCGACCGACCAGCCTGGCGCGCAATCCAGGATCGCTGAAACTCGAGGGCGACCTCGGCCGGCTCTACGAACTGGTCTGGAAGCGGATGATCGCCTCCCAGATGGAGTCGGCCCGTGTCGAGCGCACCAGCATCGACCTCGAGAGCGCCGACGGGAAGACCGGCCTGCGCGCCTCCGGCGAAGTCGTGCTCTTCGACGGCTACCTGAAGGTCTACCAGGAAGGCCGCGACGATGCGGATGATGAGGAAGGCGGCCGCCTGCCGCAGGTGAGCCAAGGCGCTGGCGCCAAGGTCGCCGTCGCCCGCGCCGACCAGCACTTCACCGAGCCGCCGCCGCGCTATTCGGAAGCCAGCCTCGTGAAGAAGATGGAAGAACTCGGCATCGGCCGTCCCTCGACCTACGCCTCGGTGCTCAGCGTGCTGCGCGACCGCGAATATGTGCGGATGGACAAGAACCGGTTCATTCCCGAGGACAAGGGCCGCCTGGTGACGGTGTTCCTGGAGGAATTCTTCCTCAAGTACGTGGAATACGACTTCACCGCCGACCTCGAGGAAAAGCTCGACAAGGTCTCGGCGGGCGAACTCGACTGGAAGGTCCTGCTGCGGGAGTTCTGGAAGGACTTCCATCCGAAGACCGAGGAGATCCTGGCGCTGACCACTCGCGCCGTGCTGGACGACCTCGACACCGCGCTCGCGCCCTTCCTCTATCCCCGCAAGGCCGACGGCTCCGACCCCCGGGTCTGTCCGACCTGCGGCGAGGGCCGGCTGAGCATGAAGACCAGCCGGTTCGGGCCCTTCGTCGGCTGCTCCAACTATCCGGAATGCAGATACACCCGTCCGATCGGCGACAAGGAAAACGGCGATGCGCCGGCGGGCGACCGCGAGCTGGGCGTCGATGACGTGACCGGCATGACCGTCTTCCTGAAGTCCGGCCGGTTCGGCGCCTATGTGCAGCTGGGCGACGGCGAGAAACCCAAGCGCTCCAGCCTGCCCAAGGGCTGGTCGGCCCCGGACATGGACCTTGAAAAGGGCCTGCGCCTGCTGCGGCTGCCCCGCGAGGTCGGGCTGCACCCCGAAGACAGCCAGCCGATCCTGGCCGGCATCGGCCGGTTCGGCCCCTTCGTGCTGCATGCCGGCACCTACGCCAATCTTTCAGGCGCGGATGAGGTGTTCGACGTCGGCCTCAACCGGGCCGTGACCCTGCTGGCCGAGAAGCGGGCCGGCGGCGCGCGGCGCGGCGAGGCCACGGCGCTGAAGGACCTGGGCGCGCACCCGACCGACGGGGCGCCGGTGAAGATCCTGTCCGGCCGCTACGGCCCCTACATCAAGCACGGCGCGACCAATGCCAACGTGCCGCGCGGGACCGAACCCCAGGACGTGACCCTGGAGCAGGCCGTGTTGTTGCTGGCGGAACGGGCGGCGAAGGGCGGCTCCGGCAAGAAAAAGCCCGCGCGGGCGGCCAAGGCGAAGGCGGCTCCCAAGGCGGCCGCGGCCAAGGCGCCGGCCAAGAAGGCTGTGGCGAAGAAGAAGCCTGCGGCGAAGAAGAAGGCCACCGCCTAACCACCCCCGGATTCCGTCTTGGGTCCTTCACGTTGCGACGCCGCGGCATTCTCGCGTTCCGTGAAACCTCGCGAACATATGTTCGCGTTTTGTTCTTGCGCTTCTTCTCGGATTGTGAGACCGTAGCCGCGCGTCGGTCACTGCAACGCGCCACCGCACTTAAGCGACAAGGTACAGCAGCAAGGCCACGCAACCCCGATGATTGACCGCGGCGCCTGGCCGCTGTGAACGCCCGCCTGCGCGGCAGGCGCACCCTTTCAATACGAGGAGAGCGTGAATGCCCGACAGTTCGATAGCCGGCAGCCTGAGCGGCAGCGACCTTTCTCGCTGGTATTTGAGGTCACCGGAAGAAATTGAACAGGAGCGCCGAGCGGCCGCTGCCCGACGCCACCATGAGTTTTTCCACGGGTCTTCCGGCTCCGATCCAGATCATGGGTCCGAGCAGGTGACGCTCACGCGTAACCCGGCTGGGACGATTGCGTCGGCGCCGCCGACCGATCAGAGCATCACCTATGGGGCTCTGCGAGCACCTGCCCCGACGGACCAGGATCTAGCAGAGCTTCGGAGACAACAGGCCGCATTCGGAAACACGACGCGCAAGATTGATCTCCAAAACAGCTGGCTTGCCGCGCCCGTGCTGGCCGCGCCACTTGCAGCGATGGGCCTGGAAGGCGCCGCCGCCTGGGCCGCTCGCACGGCCCTGCCGAGACTGGAACAGGCGACGCTGCAGTTCGTCGAGCGCGACCCTTATCTCCGAGTTGGTGACAATTGGGCGACGCGCGCGGGCCGCCGGGCTCACGCAGCGCTTGAAGAGTTAGTCGATAGCAAGCCTGGCTGGCGTTATGAGCCGAACGTGCCTCGGCGCGGCGCAAGGCCTCTAAAGCCCGATGTCGGGACGCCACAGCGCGATGCCGCGGATCTCGACAGGCGGTACTGTCTTGAACTGAAACCCAACACCCCTACGGGACGCGCGGCGGCTGCGCGGGCGGTCAAGCGCTACGAGAGCGCCACGGGTCAAAAGGCCCGCCCCATCTACTACGATCCGAAGGACTTCATATGACCCGGAAATCCTATTTGGCCGCGTTGGATGAAGTCTTGAAGCCAATGGGTTTCACGCGCCACGGCAAGGAATGGTCCCGCCGGATAGGGACGGTCGTTGAGCAAGTCGGGCTGCAAGTGAGTTCGATCGCGGGCACGACCGCCAACCTCTGGTCCTATGACGCGGAAACCGACGATCTCCTGAAAAAGGCCGTAGCTTGGAATCCCCAGGTGTCCATGGCGCTCACGTCGTGGCGGATTGGGACCGTGATGAACGGCTACGATCGCTGGTGGAAGAACGATCCAAATGGTCCCGCTGAGCTTGCAGAAGCGATCAGGCTGCATGCTCAGCCCTTCTTCGAAGGCCGACGGAGCCTTGAGGATCAGGCCAGGCTATTCGGGCGGGCCGAGCCGAGATGGACATCCGGCGGGACAGGGAGCCGCATCAATCTTGCCTTGACGCTATATCGAATGGGCGAGGTGGAGGAGGCCTGCGCCGCGCTAGCCACACCCCCAAAAACCGCACCGGCGTCGGCGCTTGCTGTGGCGGAGAGCGTGCGGAAATGGCTCGGATGTCCGCCTCGGTCGTGAACTATGTTCCTGGGTAGCTTCGGCCTGAGATTTCGGGAATTCGCCAAGCGGCGGTTCGAACCATGATGGGTCTGGTGGAAGTCGAATGCGCCAACGCCCTGGCGAACGGATGGCTCTATTGGGCTGAGTGGTGCGAACTGTGCGACGACCTGCTCGGCGTCGCGCCACGTGTCCTCGATCCCGGACGCGAGGCGCGGATGCTCCGCGTTGACGCTGGCCGCACCTTCGGCTTCGCTCGGATAGTGGGCCGAAAACCTGAAGCATGAGGGAACCACCAATGCCTTTCGTCCAGGCCAACGGGATCAACCTCTACTATGAGCGCGCAGGGTCAGGCCCTCTCCTGCTGTACATCTCCGGGACCGGCGGGGACCTGAGATACAAGCCCAACGTCTTCGATGGGCCGCTCGGCAAGTCCTTCGACGTGCTGGCCTACGACCAGCGCGGGCTAGGGCGCTCCGACAAGCCCGATGTCCCCTATTCAATGGCCGACTATGCCGACGACGCGGCGGCGCTGATGGCCGACCAGGGCTGGGAGCAGGCGCTGGTGGTGGGTGTGTCGTTTGGCGGCATGGTGGCCCAGGAGCTGGTCCTGCGGCATCCAGAGCGGGTGAAGCGGCTGGTGCTGGCCTGCGCCTCGCCAGGCGGCGACGGCGGGGCGTCCTTCCCGTTCCACGAGATCGGGCATCTCAAGGGCGAGGACCGGGCGCGCTTCGTGCTGCCGATCGCCGACACCCGGCGCGACGGCGCCTGGATCGCGGCCCATCCCGACGAATTCCGGCTGCTGGTCGCCATGGCGGCGGCCGATCCCTTTGGCGGCGAGCCTGGACACGCAGCCGGCGCGCATCGCCAGCTCGAAGCGCGGGCCGCCCACGACACCTGGGACCGGCTGCCGCAGATCGCCTGTCCGGTGATGATCGCCGCTGGGCGCTATGACGGCGTGGCCCTGCCCGCCACCCAGGAAAGGCTCGCGGCCCGTATTCCCGGCGCGATCCTGCAATGGTTCGAAGGCGGCCACCTGTTCATCCAGCAGGACCGCGCGGCGGCCCCGGCCATGGCCGCCTTCCTGACGGCCCCGTAGGCGCAGATTCGCTATTGCAGGGCAGAACGCCTATATGAGGCGTGCGCTTGAAGCGCTGAACGCTCCCCAAGCATTGCCGCCGGCCTCCGGCGCAGGGTTTCGAGCGCTTTCCATTCCAACTCAAAGAACACCGACGAAAGGTGCTAAGCACCCATATGCCCAAGACCCGTGCCCCCAAGGGGACCCGATTCCAGAACAACCCCGCCGGCAAGCCTGCTGGCGAAAAGCCGGCTCCGAAAGCCGGCCCCCGCCCCGCCCGGGGCGTGCCCGATAAAGACACCCTTCTCAAATACATCCGAGACTCCGGCGAGACCGACAAGGCCGCCATCGCCAAGGCCTTCGCGCTGAAAGGCGAGGAACGCCGGGCGCTTCGCCACATGCTCCAGACCCTCGAGACTGAGGGCGCGCTGGGCCGGCGCGGCCGCCGCGGCTTCGCCGAAGCCGGCGCCCTGCCCGAGGTCGGCGTCGTCGATGTCGTCGAGCGCGACGTGGACGGCGACCTCTTCGTCAAGCTGACCAAGGGCGAGGACGCCCCCCTGGTGGTCCTGGCCGCCGCCCGCAGCGACCACGCCGGCGCCGCCCCCGGCATGGGCGACCGCCTGCTGGTGCGGTTCATCAAGCTGGAGAACGGCGAGCACGAAGCCCGCGTCATCAAACAGCTGGGCGCCAGCGCCCAGAAGGTGCTGGGCGTGATCCGCAAGGAGCGCCGCGAGGTCCGCGTCGATCCCGTCGACCGGCGCTCCAAGGAGCGGCTGGTGCTGACCGACCATGACGCCCAGGCCCTGAGGGACGGTGATCTCGTGCTGGCCCAGGTCAGCGCCTCGGAGACGCGGTTCGGACCCAAGCGTGGGAAGCTGCTGGAGGTGATCGGCCGCGAGGACGACCCCCGCGCCGCCTCGCTGGTGGCGATCCACACCCACGGCATCCCCATGGGCTTCACCGCCGCCGCGGAAGCCGAGGCCGAGGCCGCCGAGCCGCCTACCCTGGCCGGCCGCGAGGACCTGCGTGAGGTCCCGTTCATCACCATCGACCCGGCCGACGCCCGCGACCACGACGACGCGGTCTATGCCGAGCGCGACGAGGACAATTCCAACCCCGGCGGCTGGATCGTCTGGGTCGCCATCGCCGATGTCGCCGCCTACGTGAAGCCAGGCTCGGCCCTGGACGACGTGGCCCGCGACAAGGGCAACAGCGTCTATTTCCCCGACCGGGTGGAGCCGATGCTGCCGGAGCGCCTGTCCAACGGCCTCTGCAGCCTGCGCGAAGGCGAGAACCGCGCCTGCCTGGCCGTGCGGATGGTGTTCGGCGCCGACGGGCGCAAGCGCAGCCACAGGTTCGTGCGCGGCCTGATGCGCTCGGCCGCCAAGCTCTCCTACGAACAGGCCCAGGCCGCCGCCGACGGCGAGCCGGACGACAAGACCGGTCCCCTGACGGCGACGATCATCGGTCCGCTCTGGGAGGCCTACCGCTGCCTCAACAAGGGCCGGGCTACCCGTTCGCCCCTGGCCATCGAGAGTTCCGAGCGCCGGATCATCATCAACGCCGAGGGCGAGGTCGCCTCGATCACACCGCGCGCCAGCCTCGAAGCCCACAAGCTGATCGAGGAGATGATGATCCAGGCCAATGTCTCGGCCGCCGAGACCCTGGAGCAGAAGAAGAGCCCGCTGATCTACCGCATTCACGACACGCCAAGCGCCGAGAAGATCCAGGCGCTGGCGGACTTCCTGAACACCCTGGAGATCGCCTGGAACAAGGGCGAAGCGCCGCGCACCGACCGGTTCAACAAGCTGCTGGCCGAAACCCGCGAGACGCCCAACGCCGAGATCGTCAACGAGGTGGTGCTGCGCAGCCAGATGCAGGCGGTCTACTCCACCGAGAACATCGGCCACTTCGGACTGAATCTCGGAAAATACGCCCACTTCACCTCGCCGATCCGCCGCTACGCGGACCTGATCGTCCACCGGGGCCTGATCCGGGCGCTGGGCCTGGGCAGCGACGGCCTGACCGATCGCGACGTGGCCCAGATGAAGGACTCGGCCGACCGGATCACCTTCGCCGAGCGCCGCGCCATGGCCGCCGAGCGCGACGCCACCGACCGCTACATCGCCGCCTTCCTCTCCGACCGGGTCGGGGCGAGCTTCGAGGGGCGGATCACCGGCGTGACCCGGTTTGGCCTGTTCGTGCGGCTGCTGGAAACCGGCGCCGACGGGTTGGTCCCGGTGTCCAAGCTTGGCAACGAATATTTCGTCCACGACGACCGGTCCCACGCCCTTGTGGGCGAGCGCACCGGCGCGCGCTGGCCGCTGGGCATGACCGTCGAGGTCAAGCTGGTGGAGGCGACACCGATCACCGGCGGCCTGCTGTTCGAGATGCTCAGCGAACCGGCGGCGCCCGACCCCAATGCGCCTCGGCCCCGGCTCGGCATGCGCGCCCGCAACGACCGCCGTCCTGGCGGCGCGGGCGGCGCGCCCGGCGCGGGTTTCCGGGGCCCGAAACGCGGTCCCCAGGGCCGCCCGAAGAACATCCGCACCGGCAAGAAGGGCGGGCCGAAGCGCTAGAGGCGCGGTTCCGGCTCCTGGTCCCTGGGAACTGCCTTTGGCTTCAGCAACAGCCTGGCGAGCCAGAAGTTGAGGGCGATCAGCGTCCAGCACATCTGGGCCAAGCCGGCCTGCCCCAGGGCCAGCAGGACCAGGCCAACGGCGAAGGCCAGGCCTGGGCTGGCCGCCCGGGCGATCCGATAGGCCAGCTCGCGCCTGGACATGCCGCCTCCGAGCAAGCGCCCCCTGCCCCGCGACATCACGGCCACCAGAAGCACATTGGCGGCCGAGGTCGCGACCAACAGCCAGCAATAGAGCCCCCAGACGTAGTCTCCGCTGGACCCGCGTCCCAGCCAGGCCGAGACGAAGGGGAGCAGACAGACCGGAAACAGGAAAACCAGGTTCGCCGCCGTCGTCGGCCAGTCAAACCGCACCATGCGCCGGGTGGAATTCATGTGCGCCAGCCAGAAGACGCCGCACAGACCAAAGCTCATGGCGAAGGCGAACAGGTGGCCCGCCATTTCGGACAGGGCGTCCGCGCCCTGCAACACCGCGCCGGGTTCTGGGGGTCGCAACTCCAGCACCAGCAAGGTCATGACGATGGCGAAGACGGCGTCGGTGAAGAACAACATGCGATGGAGGAGCCGTCCGTCCAGGTCCTCCGACTCCGACCGCTGCATCGCGCCCTCCCGTGGTTCCAGGCCATACTGCCGAGCCCCCCGCCTTCCGCAAGGTCGCGCTTTCCTCAGGGGCCAAGGGAGCGATAAAGCTCCCTGATGACCGAATCCCCGGCGATCGACTGGAAACTACGCGGGCCACCACGTCCGCCCGGCGCCCCGCTGGCCCGACCGAGGAGCGCCGCGACCCTGATCGTCTTGCGCGACGATGCGGCCAAGCCCCGCGTCCTGATGGGCAAACGCCATGCCGGCCACAAGTTCATGCCGAACCTGTGGGTGTTCCCCGGCGGACGGGTGGACCGGGCAGACTATCACGCGCCCTTCGCGACCGACCTGCAGCCAGCCGCCGCGTCCGTCTTCGCGGCCCACATCCCGCCGGGTCGGGGCCGCGCGCTCGCCCTGGCGGCCGTTCGCGAGACGTTCGAGGAAGCCGGCCTGCTGCTGGCGCGCCCCGCCGAACCCAGGCCGCTGGCCGGACCCTGGCGGGACTTCGCCGCCCAGGGCGCCGCCGCCGATCTAGCAGCTCTTGAGATCGTCGGCCGCGCCATCACCCCGCCCTTCATCGCGCGCCGGTTCGACACCTGGTTCCTGATGACCTCGGCGGAGCGCCTGGTGAGCCTGGAGCGGCAGGCCGACTGCGGCGAACTCGACGAGATCGCCTGGGTGGACCTGGACGAAGCCCTGGCCCTGCCGCTGTCCGGGGTCACCCGCAAGATGCTGGCCGAAGCCGTCGCTCGGCTGGACGACCCGGAGCGCCCGCGGCTCTTCATGCGCGACCTCCACGGCGGCCCCCGCCCCACCGTGCTTTAGGCCCAAGGCGCCACCGCCATTGACTTTGCGCCGCGGATTCGTATTTTCCGCGGCTCTTCGAAACACCCGCCGTCGCGTATGCGTCCGGCCCCGCTAAGGACCACGCCATGGCGAAGCCCGCCTCAATCAAGATCCGCCTGAACTCGACGGCGGACACCGGCTTCTTCTACGTCACCAAGAAGAACGCCCGCACCAAGACCGACAAGCTGAAGATGAACAAGTACGACCCCGTCGTGCGCAAGCACGTGGAGTTCGTCGAAGGCAAGATCAAATAGCCTTCCGAAACATCTGAAGTTTTAAGGAAAACGCCCGGCTCAGCCCGGGCGTTTTTCGTTCTAGGCGGCCTTCGCCACGACGCGGTTCCGTCCCCGCGACTTGGCTTCGTACATCGCCTCGTCGGCGCGTTTGACCAGTGCGTCGGGCACATCGTCGGCGCCCAGGCTGGCGGCGACGCCGATTGAGATGGTGACGGTCAGCAGTTCGCCGCCGCCCATCAGTCGGAACGGCGAGCCGGCCACATGCAGGCGGATGCGCTCGGCGATACGGTGGGCATGCTCCAGCTCGGTCTCGGGCATCACGACCACGAATTCCTCGCCGCCGAACCGCACCGGCAGGTCGATGGCCCGCACATTGGAAGCCAGACGCACGGCGAACTCACGCAGCACCTCGTCGCCCACGCCATGGCCGAAGCTGTCGTTGATCTTCTTGAAGTGGTCGATGTCGATGACCAACAGGGCCACCGCTTCCCCGCCCACGGCGGCGCGGCGCACCAGGGCGTCCAGCTGGCCGGTCATGTAGCGGCGATTGTGCAGCCCGGTGAGTTGGTCGGTGACGGCCAGTTCCAGGGAATGGTCGAGATTGTCGCGCAGATAGTCGGTGTAGCGCTTGCGGCGGATCTGGGTCCGGGCGCGGGCGGCCAGTTCCTGAGGGTCGATAGGCCGGGCCAGGATGTCGTTCACCCCGATCTCCAGCGCTTTCACCAGCCTTGGCCGGTCGTCATAGTCGACCACAGCCAGGATCGGCAGGTTTCGGGTAGCCTCGTCGGTGCGCAGCTGCGCGGCGAAGCGCAGGCCGTCGAAGCCGCGGGCCGCGGCATTGACGATCACCAGATCGACGGGACCGCGGGCGCTCATCATCGCCTTTTCGGGTCCGGACTCCACCAGCGGCCGATGTTCCACGGCCAGTTCGGAAAAGATACGATCGGCCTGACGCGCATTGTCGTCGACGATCAGGATCCGCCCGCCAGCCCCGCCCAGGCGCGAATTGGCGCCGGCGATGACACCCATGCGCCGGCCCGAAGCCTCCCGGGCGCGCAGTTCATCGATGACGGTCTTCAGCCGCGTCAGGCTGCGCACGCGCGCGAACAGCAGGACGTCGTCGATGGGCTTGGTCAGGAATTCGTCGGCCCCGGCCTCAAGGCCCGCGACCCGGTCCGAACGGCCGTCCAGGGCCGTGACCAGAACCACAGGGATGTGGCGCGTTTCAGGGTCGTCCTTCAGCCGGCGGCAGACCTGGAACCCATCCATCCCCGGCATCATCACGTCCAGCAGGACGATGTCCGGCTTTTCGGTGGCGGCCATGGCCAGGGCCGTGGGACCGTCGCTGGCGGTCAGAACCTCGTAGTATTCCGCAGAGAGCTTGGCTTCGAGCAGGCGGACATTGGCCTCGATGTCGTCAACGACGAGGATGCGCGCGGACATCGGGTCAGCCCATCAGCCGCTTGATGGTGTCCAGAAAGTGGGACACGGAAATCGGCTTGGAGATGTATGCCTCGCAGCCCCCCTCGCGGATCCGCTCCTCGTCGCCCTTCATGGCGAAGGCCGTGACGGCCACCACCGGGATCGAGGCCAGGTCGGGATCTTCCTTCAGCCACTTGGTGACCTCCAGGCCGGAGATCTCCGGCAACTGGATGTCCATCAGGATCAGGTTGGGACGATGCTCCCGCGCCAGGGCGAGCGCCTGCAGACCCTCGCGGGTCTGGAGGGTCTCATAACCCTGGGCATCGAGCAGATCATGAAAGAGCTTCATGTTCAGCTCGTTATCCTCGACGATGAGGACCGTCTTGGTCATTCAGGACCCGGTTCTGCCTTCGAGGATGACGCGCGGACGCGGGATTCCCCACCACAGCGCTATTCATCACACGGATATCCTTAAACTTCGTTAGCCGAAGGCGTTCCCTTGGTTGAAAGCCGCCCCACCAGCGTTGTAATCGCCCCCACACTGGAAAGCCTGGGCCTGGCGCGCGGGCGGCCGTTGGCGATCATCGACGTAGACGAGGTGCTGGGCCTGTTCATGCAGGGCTTCGGCGCCTTCGTTGAGGCGCGCGGCTATGAGTTCCGGGTCGATCGATTCGCCATCTTCCAGAACATCTACAAGCCGGGCGCTGCCGAGCACGCCGCCATCGCGGAGGGGCGCAGGCTGTTCGACGACTTCTTCGCCACCCATTGCGGCGAGATCGAACCCGCGCCCGGCGCTGTCCAGGCCCTGACCCGCCTCTCACAGCGCGCCGAAATCCTGATCCTGTCCAATGCGCCGGCCCAGGCCCGCGCCCTGCGCGGCGACTGGCTGAGACGACATGGCCTGCCGCAGGCGCTGGTGCTGTCCAGCGGACCCAAGGGACCCATCACCGCGGCCCTGACCGGTCAGGCGGACGGGCCGACCGCCTTTGTGGACGACCTGCTATCGAACCTGGATTCGGTGGCGCAGCACGCGCCGGACACGGCCAGGTTCCAGCATGTGGCCGATCAGCGTCTGCGGCCGCTGGCCCCGAGTTCCGACGCCCACCGGCGGATCGACGACTGGACAGAGCTCGGCGTGGCGCTCGAACAGGCGCTACTCGCGCCGCATGGCTGACACCGTAAGACTCTGGATCGAAACCTCGCACCACGCCGCCTTCCGGGTGGGCGGCTGGGCCTTCGTGCTGCACGACGGCAAGGGCCTCTCCGGCGCGGCCGGCGGGGAGCGGGGCGCCAGCCCAGAGCGCACCGCCCTGCTGGGCCTGGCCCGCGGCCTGGCGGACGCGCCTGCGACCGGCGCGATCGCCGTCGCCAGCGCCGATCCGCTGGTGGTGGGCGTCCCGCGCCGCATCGCCGGTTTCGCCAAGGAACCGCCGGCCCTGGACGTTGAACTGTGGGCTCAGATCGGGACGGTCCTGAAGGCCCGTAAGGTGAGCTTCGCGGTCACCCGCAGCGAGCCGAAGACCCCGACCGCCTTCTCAGCCGCCTGGGCCGAACTGGGCCGCGACAAGGCCAAGTCGACCGGCGATTTCAAGTCGCCGATACCGCGCACCAACCTAGCCAAGGCTGGCGTCTAGTCCCGGATGTGGACCACGGCATAGCGGTCGGCATAGAGCCGGCGCCACCCGGGCGTCGCGTCGAGCACGCCGACCAGGGCCTCGTCCGGCGCCAGCAGGGTCCAGGCGACGCCGTATTGCGCGACGGCGGCATCAAAGGCCTTGCGATCGCCGGCCATGATCGCCAGGTCGCGCTTGAAGTGGGCGTCGCCGTACATATCCGAGCGCCCGTCGATGAAGGGCCGCACGCCCTTGAAGATCAGGTAGCCGCCAAAGCCGTAGGTATTGATCACCGGCCGCGCGGCGAGCGCGGCGGGCACATGTTCCAGCGCCGACGCGGGGGTGGTGGCGCCGTCCTGACGCGCCAGAGGGAAGGCGAAGCGCAGGCCGAGCAGCACGGCGGCGCCCAGCGCGAAAGCCGCCCAGGCGGCGTGGCCGGGCCGCATGGCCGTGGCCCTCTGATCCAGGGCTTCGGCCAGGGGCTCGACCAGCAGCAGCGGCGCGACAACCGCAAGGATGATCAGTTGCCGCTCATGCTGCAGGGCCATGTGCAGGAGGATCAGCAAGAGAGCCAGGCGCAGAGGCGGCACGCGCAGACCGCGCGAGAACCCCACAAACAGGGTCACCAGAAGTGCGAGCTCGAAGGGCGCGAGCTTGCTGAAGTCCGCCGCCCGCCACTCGGTGATGGCGCCTAGCGTCGTCATCGACAGGATCTCGAACGGATAGGTGACGCCGGCCAGGCCGTGGGGCGTCAGGAGGCTCGCGGCCACACAAAGCCCCCCGACCAGAACCCATTCCCGGAGCACCCGCAGCCTTTCGGGGGCTTTCGCTTCGGCCAGGGCTTCCAGGCCAAAGGGGCCGGCCAGGACAAAGCCCAGCAGATAGCTGCCGTGAAGGTTGGCCCACAGCAGCATGAGGCCCGCCAGGAAAAGGCGCGGCGCGCGGCCCTCGGCACGGGCGGCCAGCAGTTCCGTGGTCCAGGCGATAATGACCGGCAGGATCAGTAGATGCGGCCGGATCAACAGGCTGGGGGCGGCGCAGCCGACGATCAGCGCCAACGCGACGGCCAGTGTCAGCCCTCGGAGCGCGCGACCCAGGCGCCCCGTCAACAGGCCCATCGCCAGGGCGGTCGCCGCGCCATAGAGCGCGACAAGGCCGCTCCAGCCGCCGGCGCGGTAGGCCAGCGCCATCAGAACCTCCGACAGCCACTCCTGGGCGACCCAGGGCTTGCCAAGATGCGGGAAGGAAAAGACATCGACCCGCGGCACGCGTCCGTGGTCGAGCATCCATTGCCCGGCCGCCAGATGCCAGTAGGTGTCACCGTCGTTCAACGCCTGCGGCGTGAACATCACCGCCGCCAGGGCCAGCAGGGCCATGCCCAGCGGCGCCAGGGCGGCCGGGCTCAGCCGCAGCGGAGTGCGCACGGGAGCAGCCGAAGGGGCGAGCGTCGTCACCGGCGGACCTTGCCCGCCCGCCGGTGAAACTTGCGTTTACGCCCCTACCAGATCCGCACGCGGTCCTGGGGCGCCAGGTAGAGCTGGTCGCCGGGCTTGACGCCGAAGGCGGCGTACCAGGCGTCCATGTTGCGCACGGTGTCGGCGCGGAACTCGGCGGGCGCATGGCCGTCGGTGACCGCGCGCTGACGGGCTGTCGCCTCGCGGACCTTGGTTCGCCAGCTCTGCGAATACGCCAGGAAGAACTGCTGGTCGCCCGTGAGGCCCTGCTGGGCCGGCCCCTCCTTGCCGCCGTTGGCCAGGCGATAGGCGTCGTAGGCGGCGTTGAGGCCGGCGATGTCGGCGATGTTCTCGCCCAGCATCTGCTCGCCGTTCAGCGCGATGTCGGGGAACGGCCGGTAGGCGCTGAACTGCTCGGCCAGAGCATGGCCGGACGCGCGGAAGTGAGCGAGGTCGCCGGGCGTCCACCAGTTCCGCAGCCGCCCGTCGGCGTCGAACATGGCGCCCTGATCGTCGAAGCTGTGACTGATCTCGTGGCCGATGGTGGCGCCGGTGGCGCCCAGGTTCATCGCGGCCGGATTGGCAGGGTTGAAATCGGGCGCCTGCAGTTCGGCGGCAGGGAAATTGAGCGCGTTGCGGACCGGCAGGTTCACCGCATTGACTGTCTGGGGCGTCATGCACCACTCGCCGCGGTCGACCGGGCGGCCCAGCTTGGCGAGGCTGCGGCGGTACTCGAACAGTTCCGCCCGCTGGCGGTTGGCCAGCGCCTCGCCGGGCTTCACCACCAGGGTGGAATAGTCGACCCACCGGTCCGGATAGCCGACGCCGACCTTCAGCGTCTTGAGCTTGCGCTTGGCCTCGACCTTGGTGGCCGGCGCCATCCAGTCCAGCTTGTCGATCCGCGCGTCGAAGGCGGCGATCATCTCGACGACCAGCTTGTCGATAGCGGCCTTGGACTGCGGGGGGAAATACTTGGCGACGTAGAGCTTGCCGACCGCCCAGCCGAGATCCTCGTTGGCGGCCGCGACGGCCCGCTTCCAGCGCACCTGCTGCTGCGGAACGCCCGAGAGGGTCCGGCTGTAGAAGGCGAACCGCTCGTCGGCGAAGGCCTTGGGCAACAGGCCTGAATAGTGGTCGAGCTGGCGGAAGCGCAGGTAGGCCTTCCAGGTGGACAGGGGCTCGCTGGCCACCAGGGCCGCCTCCCCCGCCGTGGCCTTAGGATGCCAGACGATGAACTTCGCCTGGCCGCTCAACCCGGCGGCGTTGAAAAAGGCCCCCCAGTCGAGGCCCGGCGCACGCGTGACGAAGCTGGCGCGGGTCCAGGGATTGTTGGCCTTGAGCACGTCCTCAGACTCGGCGCGCGGAGCGTGGGCTTTCGCGATCTTGGTCTCGAGGTCGAAAATCCTGGCGGCCTCGGCCTGCGATTCCTTCACGCCGGCCAGGGCGAGGACCTTGGCGATGTGGGCGCGGTAGGCGTCCCGGTCGGCCGCCATGTGGGGGTTGTCGGAGAGGTAGTAGTCGCGGTCGGGCATGCCCAGGCCGCCCTGCAGCAGATAGGGCGCGTAGTGGCCCGGATGGTTGAGGTCCTGCTCCACCCACAAGCCGAACAGGTGGTCCGTCTGGAAGTTGGTGTTATTGAGTGGATCGACGTCGGCGCGCAGCTGGCGGCCGAACTCGGCGGCGAGCGCCGACTTGTCCTTGATCGCCGCGATGCGCGCCAGCGCGGGTTGCAGCGGCGCAAGGCCGAGCGCCTCGATCCTCCCCTCGTCCAGGTAACTTGCGTAGTAGTCGCCGATCTTGCGGGCCTCGCTGCCCGGCGCGGCGCTTGCGGTCGACTTGATAAGGTCAGCGACGCGGACGTTGGTCAGTTCGACCAGCTCGCCGCTCGTCCCCCAGGTCGAGCGGTCCGGCGGGATCTCGGTCTTCGCCATCCAGCCGCCGTTGGCGTAGGCGAAGAAATCGTCGCCCGGCTTCAGCTTGGGATCGAGTCCCGCGAGGTCGATGCCCGGCGGGGGGTTGAAGGTCTGGGCAAGGGCGGAGCCGCTCAAGGCGAGGCCGCCCAGGACGAATGCGGCGCTGAGCGCCAGCTGTCTGAAGGTCAGGTTCATGGCCAGCAAACTAGCGCCTCTGCCGCTGGTGTCCACGCGCCCAGGATTACCGTTTCTCCATCTTGGCAATGGCTTAGCTTGTTTCGCGCGGCTGGAACAAATCGTGTATAGGGAATGGATGATCCGCATCGGCGTGGACTTCGGCGGCACCAAGATCGAGGCTGCGGCGCTGGACGCCGAGGGGCGGTTCCAGGCGCGGGTCCGCGTCGCCTCGCCCCGCGACTATGACGGCGACCTGCACGCTGTCGCCGAGGCCGTCGCGGAGGCCGAACGTCAGGCCGGCGCCCGCGGCGCGAGGATCGGCGTCGGCGGTCCGGGCTCCCCAGGTTCCAGCGGGCTGATGCGGAATGCGAATTCCACGGAGCTGAACGGGCGCCCCTTCCCCGCGGATCTCGCCCGTGTGCTCGGCCGCCCCGTACGCTACGCCAACGACGCCAACTGCCTGGCGCTGTCGGAGGCCACGGACGGCGCTGGGACCGGCGCCGGCGTGGTGTTCGCCGCGATCCTGGGCACCGGGGTGGGTGCGGGAATCACGGTCGGCGGGCAGATCCTGAGCGGCCGGAACGGCGTCGCCGGCGAATGGGGCCACACGCCCCTCCCCTGGCCGGTTCCGGACGAATATCCGGGGCCGGAGTGCTGGTGCGGCCGGCGGGGGTGCATCGAACAATGGGTTTCCGGCCCGGCGCTTGCCCGCGACGCCGGACGCGACGCCGAGGCCGTGACGGCGGAGGACCCGGCCGTGAGCCGCTACATCAGCCGGCTGGCCCGTGGACTGGCGATGGTCTGCGACGTCATCGATCCGGACGTGATCGTATTGGGCGGCGGCGTTTCGAACCTCCAAGCGCTCTACGACCGACTGCCGGCCGCCATCGCCCCGCACGTCTTCAGCGACGCCTTCGAAACCCCGGTGCGGCGCGCCGTCCACGGCGACTCTTCGGGCGTGCGGGGCGCGGCGTGGCTGTGGCCCGCTGAGCCATGAAGGCCTTCTGCCGCGACTGTTTCTGGCAGGGCGAAGAGGCCGTCGGCCGTTGCCCGGCCTGCGGCTCGCCACGGATCGTGGCCCATCCGGAACTGGCCGGTCTGTCCATCGCCCACATGGATTGCGACGCCTTCTACGCCTCCGTGGAGAAGCGCGACCGGCCGGAGTTGCGCGATGTGGCCGTCATCGTCGGCGGCGGCAAGCGAGGCGTGGTCACTACCTGCTGCTACATCGCCCGGATCAAGGGCGTGCGCTCGGCCATGCCGATGTTCAAGGCGCTGAAGCTGTGCCCCGAAGCGGTGGTGATCAAGCCGGACTTCACCAAGTACCGGGAGGCCAGCCGCATCATCCTGGGCCTGGCCGGCGAACTCACGCCGCTGATCCAGAACCTGTCTCTGGATGAGGCCTGGATGGACCTGTCCGGCACCCAGCGTCTGCATGGGACGCCGCCGGCCATTACACTTGCCAGGCTGCAGGCGCGGATCGAGGCGCAGACCGGCCTGACCGTCTCCATCGGCCTGGCCGCCAACAAGTTCCTGGCCAAGGTGGCGTCCGACCTGGACAAGCCGCGCGGCTTTTCGGTGATCGGTTCGGAAGCGCAGGCCTTCCTGGCGCCAAAGCCGGTGCGGATCCTGCCCGGGGTCGGCCCCGCCATGGTGACCAACCTGGAGAAGGCCGGACTCAACACCGTTGGCGACCTGGCCCGCGCCGACATCAAGGACCTGGCCGAGCGCTTCGGCGCCTATGGCCTGCGGCTCCACGACCTGGCGCACGGCCGCGACAGCCGCGGGGTGAATCCCAACGAAGAACGCAAGGGGATCAGCGCCGAGACCACATTCTTCGAGGACCTTTCCGCCCTTTCCGACCTGGAGGACGTCCTGGCCGAACTTAGCGAGAAAGTCGGCCGCCAGGCGCGAACCAGCGGCCTGGCGGGCCGCGTGGTGACGCTGAAGCTTCGCACGACCGACTTCAGGATCATCACCCGCCGGCGAACCATCCCCCTGCCGACCCAGACCGCCAGGACCCTGTTCGCGGTGGGCCGCGAGCTTCTGGCCAAGGAGGCGACCGGCAAGCCCTACCGGCTGATCGGAATCGGCCTCGCCGACCTGGTCGAGGCCGAGGCGGTGGAGAGCGATTTCTTCGGCGGCGAGGAGCGCCGCGCCTTGGCCGGTGAAAAAACCCTCGACGCCATCCGCGCGCGGTTTGGCGCGAACGCGGTCACTTCGGGGCGCATTTTTCGGGCAAAGGCCTCAAAACGGGACGAATGAGGGCATTCAAGAGGCCCTGTTGCGATTTATTTTCAAGGTGGCGGGCGAATAGCTTGTCGGCGTGACGATTCGACCCTTCCAAATGGTGGTGAATTCCATATCTAATCGAACGTAGGCGGCAGTCCTCCGTCGCCAGGAGATACGTTCGATGGCCGAACGCAAACAGGGTGATCAGGATACCGGTATCCGGTCGTCCGTGGTCACCCAGACCAAGCCGAAGACACAAAAGCCCTCGATGTACCGGGTGCTGATCTTGAATGACGACTACACGCCAATGGAGTTTGTCGTTTATGTGCTTGAGCAGTTCTTCAATAAGTCGCGCGAAGACGCGACTCGCATAATGCTCCATGTCCATCAACACGGCGTGGGGGTCTGCGGGGTGTTCACCTACGAGGTGGCGGAAACAAAAGTAGCCCAGGTCGTTGATACGGCGCGGCGGCATCAGCACCCGCTGCAGTGCACCATGGAAAAGGATTAAAGGCCTTTGCCTTCATTTTCGCGCCAACTCGAAGAGTCCCTTCACCGTGCGGTGGCCTATGCCAACCAGCGCAAACATGAGTACGCAACACTCGAACACCTGCTCTTGTCGCTTATCGACGATGAAGATGCGGCCGGTGTGATGCGTGCCTGCGACGTGGACCTGTCCGCGCTTCGCATCACCCTGACCAACTATGTCGACAACGAGCTGCGCTCGCTGGTGGTCGACGACGGCGAGGACGCCAAGCCCACCGCGGGCTTCCAGCGCGTGATCCAGCGCGCGGTGATCCACGTGCAGTCCTCGGGCCGCGAGGAGGTGACCGGCGCCAACGTGCTGGTGGCCATCTTCTCCGAGCGCGAGAGCCATGCCGCCTACTTCCTGCAGGAGCAGGACATGACCCGCTACGACGCGGTCAACTACATCGCCCATGGCATCGCCAAGAAGGCCGGCGCCACCGAGACCAAGCCGGTCAAGGGCGCGACCGACGACGAGGACAAGCCCACCGTCAAAACCGGCGGCGAGGCGCTCGACGCCTACTGCGTGAACCTCAACGAGAAGGCCAAGCAGGGCAAGGTCGACCCGCTGATCGGGCGCTCGAGCGAGGTGGAGCGCTGCATCCAGATCCTCTGCCGGCGGACCAAGAACAACCCGCTGCTAGTGGGCGACCCGGGCGTCGGCAAGACCGCCATCGCCGAGGGCCTGGCCCGCAAGATCATCAACAACCAGGTTCCCGACGTGCTGTCGGGTGCGACCATCTTCTCGCTCGACATGGGCGCGCTCTTGGCCGGCACCCGCTACCGCGGCGACTTCGAGGAGCGGATCAAGCAGGTCGTCAAGGAGTTGGAGAACCACCCCGACGCGATCCTGTTCATCGACGAGATCCACACCGTGATCGGCGCCGGCGCGACCAGCGGCGGGGCCATGGACGCCTCGAACCTGCTGAAGCCGGCCCTGGCCTCGGGCACCCTGCGGTGCATGGGGTCGACGACCTACAAGGAGTTCCGCCAGCACTTCGAGAAGGACCGCGCGCTGGTCCGGCGGTTCCAGAAGATCGACGTCAACGAACCCACGATCGAAGACACGATCAAGATCCTCAAGGGGCTGAAGGTCTACTACGAGGAGTTCCACAAGCTCCGCTACACCAACGACGCCATCAAGGCGGCGGTGGAGCTGTCGGCCAAGTACATCAACGACCGCAAACTGCCCGACAAGGCCATCGACATCATCGATGAGGCCGGCGCGTCGCAGATGCTGCTGCCCGAGGGCAAGCGAAAGAAGATCATCGGCCTGAAGGAGGTCGAGGCCGTCGTGGCCAAGATCGCCCGCATTCCGCCGAAGTCGGTCTCCAAGACCGACACCGAGGCGCTGAAGCAGCTGGAGACTGACCTGAAGCGGGCGGTCTACGGCCAGGACGACGCCATCGACCAGCTGTCCTCGGCCATGAAGATGGCGCGGGCGGGCCTGCGCGACGGCAACAAGCCGATCGGTTGCTACCTGTTCTCGGGCCCGACCGGCACGGGCAAGACCGAAACGGCCCGCCAACTGGCTTCCACGCTCGGCATCGAACTTCTGCGGTTCGACATGAGCGAATACATGGAACGCCACACCGTGAGCCGGCTGATCGGCGCGCCTCCGGGCTATGTGGGCTTCGACCAGGGCGGCCTGCTGACCGACGCTGTCGACCAGCACCCGCACGCGGTGGTCCTGCTGGATGAAATCGAGAAGGCCCACCCGGACGTCTACAACATCCTGTTGCAGGTCATGGATCACGGGGCCCTGACCGACTCCAACGGCAAGAAGATCGACTTCCGCAACGTGGTCCTGATCATGACCACCAACGCCGGCGCCGCCGACGCCCAGCGCAACTCCATCGGCTTTGGCCGGGGTAAGCAGGACGACGAGGCCGACGAGGCGATCAAGCGGGTGTTCACGCCGGAATTCCGCAACCGCCTCGACGCGGTGGTGGCGTTCAAGGCGCTGACGCCCGAGATCATCCGCCAGGTGGTGCAGAAGTTCATCATGCAGCTGGAAGCCCAGCTGGCCGATCGCCACGTCACCATCGAGACCACCGACGAGGCCTCCGACTGGCTGGCCAAGAACGGCTTCGACGAACTCTATGGCGCGCGTCCCCTCGGCCGCGTGATCCAGGAGAACATCAAGAAGCCGCTGGCCGACGAGATCCTGTTCGGACGGCTGGTAAAGGGCGGCCACGTCAAGGTCGTGCTGAAGGACTCCAAGCTGGCCTTCGAGATCGAAGGCGATGCCCGCGAAAGCGGCGCGCCGGTCATCGAGACGCCAAGCGAAATCGCCCGCGATACCGAGACGACCCTCGTCGACTAGACGAGAGGCCACGGCCGAACGACGAAAGCCCCGGACCGCAAGGCCCGGGGCTTTTTCGTTGCCTCCCGACTCGTCATGGCCGGGCTTGTCCCGGCCATCCAGAAGCGCCGATCCCCGGACTAATTCTCCAACGCCTGCGTTTCTGGATCCCCGGCACAAGTCCGGGGATGACGAAGTTTGGCAAAGTCTTCAGCTGATCTGGGCCGCGATCACCTTCGCCAGAGCCTGAAGCTCGGCCATGTCCGCCATGGCGCCCGCCGCGTGCCGGCCTGGCGCGTCACCGTCCCATCGCGGGATGATGTGGACGTGCAGGTGAAAGACGGTCTGGCCGGCCGGCGCGCCGTTGAACTGTGTGACGATAATCCCGTCGGGCATCAGGGCCGCGCGCACCGCCCGGGCCACCCGCTGAACGCCAAGGAACAACGGCCCGACGACCTGAGGCTCTTCGTCCAGCAGGTTGCGGGCCGATGAATACTTGGGGATCACCAGCGTGTGCCCCCGCGTCTGCGGGAAGGCGTCCATGAAGGCCAGGACGTGATCGTCCTCGAACACCCGGGCGGACGGAATCTCGCCGCGCAGGATCCGGGCGAAGATATTGCCGTCGTCGTAGGTCCCGTCCAAGCTCATGGGCCGCGCTCCCTTCAGGTGTGCGCACGTCTATCGAACGGAGTTTGCCATGTCGCAAGCCGACAAGCCGGCCAACATGACCGAGCGCCAGGAGAAGTGGTTCGCCTCGATCGTGGAAAGCATGGAGCGGGAAACGGGAAAGACGCTGGAGGAGTGGGTGGCGATCGCCAGGACCTGCCCCGAAACCAAGCCGATGGCCAGAAAGACGTGGTTCAAGGAACACCACGGGCTTGGGACCAATCGCGCCAGCATCGTCATCAGCCGCGCATTTCCGGAAGGCGCGATGTGGGCGAAGCCGGACGACCTGCGCGGGACCCTGTGGGCCGAGGCCGGATCGAGGGCGATTCTGGAGGCGGTCGAGGCGGCCGTCGCAGGCTATCCCGGCCTGGTGGTCGCGCAGCGCAAGAGCTTCACGGCATTCTCGCGCGCTTTCCAGTTCGCCTCCGTGAAGCCGCTTAAGGGCGGCAAGGCGGTGCTGGGCCTCGCCGTCGAACCTGGCGCCGATCCACGTCTGGAGCCGCCGAAGAACGAGAGCTGGTCGGAGCGGCTGAAGGCCAAGCTGACGCTGGACGGCCCGGCGGACGTAGACGCATCGGTGAAGGCGCTGCTGAAGCGCGCGTCGGAGCGGTCTTAGTCTTCCTTCCGGAACGGCGAAAGCTCGTCGGAGAGCCACTCCATCTCCTGCTCCACCTGCTGTCGCTCCTGGGCCAGGTATCGCTCCACCGGCGCGCGAAGCGCGGGGTCGGCGATGTAGTGCGCGGAATAGACCGGGGCCGGCAGGTATCCCCGAGCGATCTTGTGCTGGCCCTGCGCGCCGGCCTCGACCCGGGCAAGGCCGCGGCCGATCGCCCACTCGATGGCCTGATAGTAGCAGAGCTCGAAATGCAGGAACGGCACGTCTTCGACGCAGCCCCAGTTGCGACCATAGAGGCAGTCCCCGCCGATCAGATTGAGCGCGCCGGCGATCCAACGGCCATTTCGCCTTGCCATGATCAGCAGCACCCGATCGGCCATCCGCTCGCCCAGCATCGAGAAGAACGGCCGGCTGAGATAGGGCCGCCCCCACTTGCGGTTGCCGGTGTCCATGTAGAAGGCGAAGAACGCGTCCCAGTGCTCTTCCCTAAGGTCCGCGCCGGTCAGGCACAGGATTTCCAGCCCCTCGGCGGCGTCGCGGCGCTCGCGGCGGATGGTCTTGCGGCGGCCCGAAGACAGGGCGGCCAGGAAATCGTCGAAGGACCCATAGTCGCGGTTGTTCCAGTGATATTGCTGACCTTCCCGCAGCGCGAGGCCCTGCTCGCCCATCCAGGCCCATTCATCGGCGGTCGGGAAATTGACGTGGAAGGAGGAGGCCTTCATGCGCTCGCAAAGCGTCAGCGCCCCACCCAGCAGGAAACCCCGGGCCGCGGCCACGTCGACATCGGGTCGGACCAGCAGCCGCGCGCCGGTGGCCGGGGTAAAGGGCGCGGCGCTCAACAGCTTCGGATAGTAACGGCCCCCTGCCCGCTCATAGGCGTCGGCCCAGGCGTGGTCGAAGATGTATTCGCCCTGGCTGTGGGACTTCAGATAGAGCGGCAGGACGGCGGCTACCCGGCCATTGTGGTCTTCGACGCTGAGGTGCTGGGGAGCCCAGCCGGTGCGCTCGACCGCACAGTTCGACTCCTCCAGCGCGTCCAGGAAATCGAAGCAAATGAAAGGATTGTCGACGTAGTCGGGATTGCCGGCGCAGGCGTCCCAAGCTTCGCGGCCAATCTCGGCGATACGGCGGTGGACCCTGACCGCCGGCTTCAAGCTCACCGCCTCTTTTCCATTCAAGCGGCGAAGCCCTCGAAGATCATGTTGTCGCAATCCACACGCAGCGTGTCCCACTGACCCGGATCGCGCACTGTCCAGGCAACCACGGGCATGCCCTTGGCGCGGAGCTTCCTGGCCTTCTCGTTCGGCAGCATGTCGAGGCCCAGCGCCAGGAAGTGCGGCCGGGCGATGGAGACCTGCTCCAGATTGGCGAAGGCGTGGCGCTGATCGGGTTCCATGTGCGCCGCGCCGCGATAGGAATAGCTGTTGAGGCCGCGCAGCACGCCAGGGAATCGCTCGGCGAACCAGGCATGGGAATAGGGGTTGAATCCGATCAGGGCGACCGGACCACTGTGGTCGATGATCACCTCGTGGACCCGCTGCTCCAGCGGCCCGACGCGTCCGTAGGGCGTCTTCAGTTCGACATGCACCATGGCCCGATGGCCGATCTCCACCATGGCCTCGACGAGGGTCGGGATGCGCTCCTCCGTGCCGGCCAGGCGCATCTGGCCCAGATCGGCGGCGGTATGGTCGCCTACGCGCCCCTCAACGCCAGTCATCCGCTTCAGGTCGTCGTCATGGAAGACCATGGCCTCCCCGTCCGCCGAGAGCTGGACATCCAGCTCAACGCCATATCCAGCGGCGCAGGCGGCCTGGAAAGCGCCCAGGGAGTTCTCCGGCGGCCCGTCCGGCGCCCACAGCCCGCGGTGCGCCACCGCCGGGCTAAACAGCCGCTCCCACGCCTCGCCGAATCTGTCCTTCATGAGACCCGCACCACCGCGTCGATTTCGACGGCGAAATTCCGCGGCAGGCGATAGACGCCGACGGCGGAGCGCGCGTGCTTCCCGGCGTCGCCGAACGCCTCCACCATCAAGTCGGAGGCGCCGTTGATGACGGTGGGGATGTCGAAGAAGTTCGGGCCGGCCTGCACGAACCCGCCCAGCTTCACCACATGCACGACCCGGTCCAGGTCGTCGTCGCAGGCGGCCTTCATCTGGGCGAGCAGGCTGAGGCCGCATAGCCTGGCGGCCTGTTTGGCCCGCTCGAGGTCCACATCTTCTCCGACGACGCCGCAGATGCCGCCGGAGGCGTCGAGGGACACCTGTCCGGAGATGTGCAGCATGTCGCCGACCCTTACGAAGGGGACGTAGTTGGCGATCGGGGCGTTGGGGTGCGGCAGGATGATGCCGGCCGCGGCCAGGCGGTCTTCGACGATGGACATGGGCAAAGGTCTAGACCCCCGTCCTCATCGAGAAAAGGGCGCCCGGCGCAAGAACGGGGCAGAACGAGAAAAGGGCCGAGGCGTCACCGCCTCGGCCCTTCACATCCCATCGGCCACGGGGCCGTACGCGGGAGACTTCCGTCTAGCGAGCGGCTTGCATCTTTTCGACCATGGCGGTCATGCGCTCGTTGAGGGGCTTCATGCTGTCCTTGACCGAGGCGGAAACGGTTTCCGACATCTTGCCAACTTCGGCCATGTAGGCTTCCAGGGCGGTCTTGGCGAAGGAGGTCTGGAGTTCGACGACTTCCTGCACGCTCTTGGCCGAGGCCAGCGACTTGGCGGCGACGACCTGGTCCTCGAAGGTCTTCTTCGAGAACGCCATCGCCTGGGCGCCCAGGGATTCGGCGCCCTTGGTGGCGGCGGTCACCGAGGCCACGACGGCTTCGAGGTTCTTCTTGGAAACGCCGTTGGCGTCGTTGAGGGCGGCCAGGGTCTTTTCCACGCCGTCCTTGAACGCCACGCTGGAGGCGGCGGTGAATTGTTCAACGCCGGACTTCACGGCATCGGTAGCAGCAGCCATTGGTTTCGCTCCTAAGGTGTCGGTTGGCGGCTTAGCCGCGGCAAAATTAGGCGGAAGCAAGGGTGAGACCTCTGCAACCTCACCGTCAAAGTCTCATGTTGCAGTGCAGCAGTCAATAATTTTTGTGCAGTGCACCATTTTCACATTCGCGTGTGGAGAGAAAACGCGCCGCGACAATTCCGCCCGTTCAACTCCTGTTTACCTTCAGGCAAGCTTCTGGCTGTCATGGTACCCAGGATTCAAGGACGGCGGGGGGCCGTTCCAACCTTTTGATTCGACGGACGAAGCATGATCGCCACGCACGCCCGCCGCCTGTTCCTAGCGTTAGGTCTGGCCGCCACCACCGCCTTCGGGACGATCGCCACCCCGGCGAACGCGCAGATCCCCTACTTCCAGAACCTGCTTGCCGCGTCGCAAACCAAGTATGCGGCGATCGTGGTCGACGCCAAGACCGGCGAGATCCTCTACGCCAAGCACGCCGACAGCCCCCGCTATCCCGCGTCGATCACCAAGATCATGACGCTGTATCTGACCTTCGAAGGCTTGGCCTCGGGCAAGCTTCACCCCGATGAGCGGGTCCTGGTCTCGCCGCACGCCGCGGCCCAGGCGCCGACCAAGCTGGGCGTCCGGGCGGGCGACAGCGTGAGCGTCCAGGAAGCCATGGAGGGGATGGCCACCAAGTCGGCCAACGACATGGCCGTGGCCATGGCCGAGAAGATCGGCGGCACGGAAAGTCGCTTCGCCGCCCTGATGACCCTGCGCGCCCAGGAACTGGGCATGCAGAACACCCATTTCGTGAACGCGTCCGGCCTGCCCGACAGCCGTCAGCTGACCAGCGCCCGCGACATCGCCATCCTGTCGCGCGCGGTGATGCGGGACTACCCGCAGTACTACAAGCTGTTCAGCCTGCAGCAGTTCACCTTCCGCGGCCAGGTCCTGCCCAACCACAACCACCTTCTGGGCCGCATGCAGGGCGTGGACGGCCTGAAGACAGGCTTCACCAACGCCTCGGGCTTCAACCTCGCCGTCTCGGCGGTGCGCGACAACCGCCGGCTGATCGCCGTGGTGATGGGTGGGCCGACGACGGCTCAGCGCGACCAGAACGCCGAGGACCTGCTGCTCACCGGCTTTGACGTCATGCGCCGCCGCGCGATGGGTGAGAAGATCACCATCGCCCAGAACCTGTTCGAGCCTGAGCCCACCGGCCCCGTCGTCCGTGGCGGTGTCGAACAGGGCGACGCCGATCAGGACGGCCTGAAGATCGAACTGACCTCTGCGCCCGCAGCGCGCAATGCCAAGGTCCAGATTGTCCCGCCTTCGAAGACCAAGCTGTCCAAGGCCAAGTGGGCCGTGCAGGTCGGCGAATTCAAATCCAAGGCCGAGGCCCACAAGCAGATCACACTGGTGAAGAACCGCTTCGGCAGCCAGCTGGACGGCGCCCAGGGCGCCGCCGACAAGGCCGGCCGCAAGTACAAGGCGGTGTTCGTGGGCCTCTCCGAAACCGACGCGAAAGGCGCCTGCAAGGCGCTGAAGGCCAAGCGGCTCGCCTGCCAGGTCATCCCCGCCTAAGAGCCGAGGGCCGGAAATTCACGGCTATCCTTGACGCGGGGCGCTGCGGGCGGTTTGAGCACCGCTTCGGTTGCCCGCGCTGAAGGACATTTCCATGCCGCCCTATCGTTCACGCACCTCCACGCACGGCCGCAACATGGCCGGCGCCCGCGGCCTGTGGCGCGCCACCGGCATGACCGACAGTGACTTCGGAAAGCCGATCATCGCGGTGGTGAACTCCTTCACCCAGTTCGTGCCCGGCCACGTCCACCTGAAGGACCTGGGCCAGTTGGTCGCCCGAGAAATCGAGCGGGCCGGCGGCGTCGCCAAGGAATTCAACACCATCGCCGTGGATGACGGCATCGCTATGGGCCACGACGGCATGCTCTACAGCCTGCCGTCCCGCGAACTGATCGCTGACAGCGTCGAGTACATGGTCAATGCGCACTGCGCCGACGCCATGGTCTGCATCTCCAACTGCGACAAGATCACGCCCGGCATGCTGATGGCGGCCCTGCGGCTCAACATCCCGGCGGTGTTTGTCTCAGGCGGCCCGATGGAGGCCGGCAAGGTCGTGCTGGCCGGCAAGACTGTTGCGCTGG
Organism: Caulobacteraceae bacterium; assembly: GCA_947475465.1. Classification (GTDB taxonomy): domain Bacteria; phylum Pseudomonadota; class Alphaproteobacteria; order Caulobacterales; family Caulobacteraceae; genus Phenylobacterium. The sequence goes on from CANJLK010000019.1 coordinate 35,318, forward strand.
ACCTGGTGGACGCCATGGTGGCCGCCGCCGACGACAAGATCAGCGACGCCGACGTGAAGGCCATCGAACGGGCCGCCTGCCCCACCTGCGGCTCGTGCTCGGGGATGTTCACCGCCAATTCCATGAACTGCCTGACCGAAGCGCTCGGCCTTTCGCTGCCCGGCAACGGGTCGGTCCTGGCCACCCACGCCGACCGCGAGCGGCTGTTCCTGGAAGCCGGCCACTTGATCGTCGACATCGCGCGCCGCCACTACGAGCAGGACGACGCCAGCGTCCTGCCGCGCTCGGTGGCCAGCTTCAACGCCTTCGAGAACGCCATGCGCCTGGACATCGCCATGGGCGGCTCGACCAACACCGTCCTGCACCTGCTGGCCGCGGCCCACGAGGCGGAGGTCGACTTCACCATGGCCGACATCGACCGCCTGTCGCGCCAGACCCCATGCCTGAGCAAGGTCGCGCCGGCCAAGTCCGACGTCCACATGGAAGACGTCCACCGCGCCGGCGGCGTCATGGCCATCCTGGGCGAGCTGGAGCGCGGCGGCCTGATCCACCGTGACGAGCCGACGGTCCATTGCGCGACGCTGGGCGAGGCCCTGGACCGCTGGGATATCGGGCGCACCAACAGCGAGACCGTGCAGAGCTTCTTCCGCGCCGCGCCAGGAGGCGTTCCGACCCAGGTGGCGTTCAGCCAGGACCGCCGCTGGGACGACCTCGACCTCGACCGCAAGGGCGGGGTCATCCGCTCGGTGGAGCACGCCTTCACGCAGGACGGCGGCCTGGCCGTGCTGAGCGGCAATCTCGCCCTCGACGGCTGTATCGTGAAGACCGCGGGCGTGGACGAAGGGTCCCTGGTCTTCGCCGGACCGGCGCGGGTCTACGAGAGCCAGGACGCGGCGGTGAGCGGTATCCTGACCGGCAAGGTCAAGGCGGGCGACGTGGTGGTGATCCGCTACGAAGGTCCGCGCGGCGGGCCCGGGATGCAGGAAATGCTCTACCCGACCAGCTACCTGAAATCGAAGGGGCTGGGCAAAGCCTGCGCCCTGATCACCGACGGGCGGTTCTCCGGGGGCACCTCGGGGCTGTCCATCGGCCACGTCTCCCCGGAGGCTGCCGAAGGCGGACTGATCGCCCTGGTGGAAGACGGCGACCGGATCGAGATCGACATCCCGGGCCGGACCATTGAGCTGATGGTCTCCGAGGCAGTGCTGGCCGAGCGGCGCGCGGCGCGGCTGGCGCTGGGCGACCAGGCGTGGAAGGCCCAGGGCCGCACCCGCAAGGTGTCGTCGGCGCTTCGCGCCTACGCCGCGTTCACGACCAGCGCTGCCCGCGGCGCCGTGCGCGACGTGGACCAGACCCGCTAGCCCTTAAGCAGCCGGTCCCGGGCGGCGTTGAGCTGGCTGGCGAGGCCGGCCGTGCCGCCCTTGTCCGGGTGCGCAAGGCGCATGAGACGGGTGTAAGCAGCCTTGATCTCGGCTGGCGTCGCGCCCTCGTCGACCCCGAGGATCGACCGGGCCTCCGTCAGGCTCATCGGCTCCGAAGGCGCCCGCGCCTCGGTCGCGCCCGAACGGCGGGCCGAGGCCGCCAGCCACAGGCCCATTACCACCAGCACCGTGGCGGGAACCCAGGCTTCGCGCAGGCCCGCGAAGGCCGCACCGGCAAAAGCCAGGATGGCGCCCGCCGCCGTGACGAATTTCCAGCCTCGCCTGTTGAAGACCGGCATCGCTCCGGCCCGCAGCACCAGGAACAGCAGCAGGCATCCCAGCGCGACGTAGATCATCGCCTATTCCGCGGCGATCTGCTCGCCGTCGGAGAAGCCCGAGAGGCCAAGCGCCGTCATCAGGCCCCGCAATTCCTGCCGCGCCGCCACATGTTGCAGCGACATGGCGACGGGCCGGATCGTCGGCGACAGGTCCGCCACCGTCAGACCGAAGGGAAACAGCTCACGATAGATCACCCGGTCGCGCAGGCCGGGGCCGATGCGGAAGCCGACCTTGCGGGACAGGGCCTCGACCCGCTCGTCCAGGCGCTTGCGGTTACGCGCCTCGGTGGGCGCGAGCCGGTTGCGCAGCACCACCCAGTCGATGGTCTTGCGGTCCTTCATGGCGCGGGCCTTGCGGCTGTTCCACACGGTTTCGGAATATAGGCTGTGGCGGGTGAGCTCCAGCGTCACCGGGTCGACCACCCCCAGCATGTCGAAATCGACGAAGCTGTCGTTCATCGGAGTGACGATGAGGTCGGCCAGGCCATGGGCCATGCGGCTGATGGCGGTATCGCTGCCAGGGGTGTCGATCAGCACGAAGTCGGCCTGCTGGCTGACCTCGCCAAAGGCGTCCTGGAAACGGGCCAGGGCCTCCTCGTCAGAGGCCTTGGACAGGGCCGCGTCATCAGTGCTGAGCGGGTGTTCGATGGGCATCGGCGCGGAGGCGCCGTTGGCGGCCAGCCACTTTCCGCGGTTGGCGAAGAAGTGCGAGGTCGACTGCTGGCGCAGGTCGAGGTCGAGCACCGCCACCTTGGCGTCGGCGTGCAACAGGGCGGTGGCGGTGTGGATGGCGATGGTGGACTTCCCCGCCCCGCCCTTCTCGTTGCCGACCACGATGACACTGGCCTGCGGCATGATCTGGAACTCCGACTCAATGGTTGTGCACAGGTGAGCGCCTGACCGGGGTTCGCGTCAATCGAGGCGCAAGGCAAGCGCCCAGGCCGATCGCGGTTGCTGTGGATAGACGGCCTTGTGCGGCTCCGTCATAAGCCCGCCATGACCGCCCCGCCCCTTCCCGCCGCCCGCACCGTCGAGGCCCTGAGGAACCAGGTCGGCGCCTGGAAGGCCGCCGGCCTGCGCGTCGGGTTCACGCCGACCATGGGCGCGCTGCACGAGGGTCACCTGTCGCTGGTCAGGCTGGCGCGGACCCGGGCCGACCGGGTTGTGGCCAGCGTCTTCGTCAACCCGACCCAGTTCGCGCCCGGCGAGGATTTCGAGGCCTATCCCCGGGACGAGGCGGGCGATGCGGCCCTGCTGGCCGGCGCCGGCTGCGACCTGCTCTACGCCCCGACCGTTTCGGAAATGTACGCCCCGGGCTTCTCGACCACCGTCAACGTTGCGGGCGTTTCAGAGCCGCTGGACGGGCTGGCGCGGCCCACCCATTTCGCCGGGGTCGCGACCGTGGTGACGAAGCTCCTCCTGCAGTGCGCGCCCCACGTCGCGGTCTTCGGCGAGAAGGATTACCAGCAGCTTCAGGTGATCCGCCGCCTGGTGGCCGACCTGGACATCCCGGTGGAAGTGATCGGTGGGCCGACGGTACGCGCCCCCGACGGTCTCGCGCTTTCCTCCCGCAACGCCTACCTGACCGAGACTGAACGCGCCGTGGCCCCGGTGCTGCATCAGGCGCTTGTTCAAGCCACGGCCCGCCTGCGCCAGGGCGGGTCGGTCAGCCACGTGGAAGCGCAGGCGGCCGAGACGCTCGCGGCCGCCGGGTTCGGCCCCGTCGACTATGTGGAAGTGCGAGACGCCGGCGACCTGACGCGCCTGGGTCCCGGTTCGGTGCTGGGCGAGGCCCGCATCCTGGCGGCCGCCCGTCTAGGCAAGACCAGGCTGATCGACAACCTGGCGGTCTGGTCCTGAGCTACCAGGCGCCGGCTTCGCGCAACTGCCGGGCAAGTTCGCTGGGGATATCGCCAAACGCCTCGGCGCTCAGATCCTCCGGCGCATCCTTGGGCTCCAGGTAGCGCCAACCTTGAAAGGCGCGCCGGGGCGTCGGCGCGACCCGCACCGGGTCCGGATCCAGCGTCACCTCGCAGCGCGCCGTCACGCCCTCGCCCACCGTCTCCACAGCCAGGATGCGCTGGCGGCAGAGAATGACCCCCTTGAACACGCGGTAGAGCGAGCCGCCGTCCGCCATCTCCGCCGCACGCTTGGGGGTCTGGCGGGTGCGCATGACCCAGGGCCTGGCCGGATCGTCGTGATCGCGCCGCCAGTCCAGCAACTCCTCGACGGTGTCGCAGCCGACACAGAGCTTGATCATATGGACAGGCATTCGGACCGGATCTTGAGGAGCGTGCGCGGCGGGTTCGTCTGTGGTCTAGCAGCGCCCTCCTGGCCACGAAAGCGGCGGCGACAGGTCGCGCCGCGGCGAATTGCGCGACAGAGGCGGTTGGGCCACTAAGGTCCCGTTTTGAGGACGAGACGAGCAAGATGAGCCTGCAGCCCGGAACCCCCGCGCCCCTGGTCAAGGTCAAGGCGCTGGTGAATCCCGAATTCGCACTCTCGAGTCTTGGCGGGCGTTACGTGGTGCTGGGCTTCCTGCCGGGCCCGGGACCGCAGCGGGACGCCGCCATCGCCCTGGTGCGCGAGCACGCGGCCCAGTTCGCCGACCAGTCTCGCCTGTTCTACGGCGTGCTGCCCGACGCCCAATCCTTCGCTCAGGCGCGCGACAACCTGCCGCTGCGCTGGTTCGGCGACGCCGATGGCGATCTGCGCCGGGTCTACGGCGCGGTCGACGCGCAGGGTGACCTGGAGCCGCAGTGGATCGTGCTGGATCCCAGCCTGCGGATCCTGACCCACGCCCCCATCGACCAGGGCCGCCCCCTGCTCGACATGCTGGCCGCCCTCGGCCATCCGGAAGACCATGCCGGCGTGCGGCTGCACGCTCCGGTGCTGATCGCGCCCCGGATCTTCGATCGGGATCTGTGCAATCGGCTGATCGACGCCTACCGCGAGCTTGGGGGGCAACCCTCGGGGGTCATGAAGCAGCAGGGCGGCAAGACCATCGGGGTTTTGGACGACTTCAAGAAGCGCCGCGACGCCACGATCACCGACGAGGCCCTGCTGCAGGCGACGAGACGCAGCATCTCGCAGCGGCTGCTGCCGGAGATCGAGAAGGCCTTTCAGTACAAGCCGACCCGGATCGAGCGCTACATCGTGGCCTGCTATGACGCCCAGGAGGGCGGCTATTTCCGCGACCATCGCGACAACACCACCACTGGCACCGCGCACCGGCGCTTCGCCGTCTCGATCAACCTCAACGCCGAGGACTTCGAAGGCGGCGACCTGCAATTCCCGGAATTCGGCACGGCCACCTACCGGCCCCCGACCGGCGGGGCGGTGGTATTCTCATGTTCCCTGCTGCACGAGGCGACGCCGGTGACGCGAGGCGCCCGCTACGCCTTCCTGCCGTTCCTCTTCGACGAGGCGGGGGAACTCATCCGCCAGGCCAACCTCCACTCCCTGACGCCGGCCGAACCTGCACGGGCCGGTTAGAGCGCCGCCCAGGACGGCTTGCGGCGCTCGAGGAAGGCGCGCACGCCTTCCTGGCCCTCCTCGCCCACCCTGGCGGCCGCTATGCGCTTGGCGGTCTCCACCATCAGGCCGTGGTCGATATCCCGGCCCTGGACGTCGGTGACCAGCTGCTTGGCGTCAGCGACGGCGCCCGGCGCGCAGGCGAGGATTGCGGCGGCGATCCGGTCGCGTGCCGCGTCCATGGCCGCGCTGTCGGTCACCAGTTCGGTGACCAGGCCAATCCGATGCGCATATTCGGCATCGAACACTTGGCCGGTGGCGAACAGCGCGCGTGCATGCCGGGGGCCGATGGCGCGGACCACGTAGGGGCTGATCGCCGACGGGATGAGCCCGAGCCGGACTTCTGAGAAGCTGAACTTGGCGGCATGGGTGGCGACAGCCAGGTCGCAGGCCGCCGCCAGGCCGACGCCGCCGCCGAAGGCCCCGCCCTCCACCAGCGCCACCGTTAAGGCCGGAAGGTCGGACAGGTGCTTGAACATCTGGGCCATGGCGAAGGCGTCTTCACGGTTGTCGGCCTCAGTCCGCTCCGAGGCGGCCCGCATCCACTCCAGGTCCGCGCCCGCGCTGAAGGTCCCGCCCTCGCCGCGCAGGAAGATCACCCGCACACCCTCGGCGCCGCGCAGGGTCTCGAAGGCTTCCGCCAGGGCCGAGATCAGGTCCGCGTCGAAGGCGTTCTTGGCGGCCGGCCGGTTCATGGTGACGGTCACCGCGCCGGCGCCGGTGGCGTCCAGGCGCACGTAGTCCGAGGTCGGACTGGTGTCGGGTAGCTCGACCAGGGGATCGGCGATGGGGTTCGACATGGAATGATCCTCGATTTCGACGCAGCGGCAGAACGCCTGAAGCCGCCAGATGGCGCCGAGGCCAAGCCATAGCCCCGGCCTTCGTCAGGCGCTAGGCTCACACCGTGGCCGCCTTGCCAGATATCCCTGACGATTCGGCGCTCGCCCGGCTGTTCGGGAAGGAACGGGTGCAGGGCGACGCTGTGTGGTTTTCGCTGCCTGGCGGCCAGACGCTCTACGCGGCCGGCGACCCTTCCGATCAGCTCTACTTCCTGCGCGCCGGACGGCTTGGCGTGTTCCGCCGCGAGCAGGGCAACGAGCCACAGTTCCTGGGCGTGATCCGGCCCGGTGAACCGGCCGGCGAGATGGCCCTGGTGGCCGGTTCGCCCCACTCGGCCGATGTGGTGGCCCTGCGGGATTCGGAAATCTTCGCCCTGCCCCGCGAGGCTTTCTTCGAGGCGTGCGAAACCGACGGTTCGGTCATGGCCGAACTCGCCAAGCTGATGATCCTGAGGACCCGCCAGGCCGCCGCCAAGGGCGCGGTGGGCGAACCCTCGGTCTACGGCTTCGTGCCGACCGGCGCGGCGGGCGTTGTCCGGCCGCTCGTGGAGCGGCTGGCGCGGGAGATCGACAAGCTCGGCTATTCCGTCACCTGCATCGGCGCCGAGGCCCAGAGCGCGCCAACCGAGTGGTTCTCGGACGTCGAGCGGACCCACGACTTCGTGCTCTATCTGGCCGAGGCCGGCGACGGCGGCTGGCGCAATGTGGTAGCCCGCCAGGTGGACCGGCTGTTCCGGGTGGGGCGCGGCGACCGCAAGCCGCCGAAGCCCGATCCCGCCCAGGCCCTGCCCTCGCCGCTTGACGGCCAGCAACTGGTCGATCTGATCCTCATGCATCCCGCCGATACCGCCGCGCCCTCCGGATCCGAGGCGTGGCTCGACGCGATCAACCCGGCGCGGATCTTCCACATGCGCCGCGACCACGCGCCGGACTATGAACGGATCGCCCGGGTGCTTACGGGCCAGTCAGTGGGCCTGGTGCTCTCCGGAGGCGGCGCCCGGGCTTATGCCCACGTCGGCGCAATCCGGGCGCTCAGGGAGCGCGGGGTGCCGATCGATTTCCTGGGCGGGGTCTCGATGGGGGCCGTGGTCGCCGCCGGCGTCGCCATGGGCTGGAACGACCCGGAGATGGACAAGCGCATCCGCGAAGCCTTCGTGGACACCAGCCCGCTCTCCGACATCGCGCTTCCGATCCTGGCCATGACCCAGGGCTTGGTGGTCGATTCCCGATTGGCCCACCACTTCGGCCAGACGCAGATCGCCGACCTGTGGCTGCCGTTCTTCTGCCTCTCGTCGAACCTCACCACCGGCGCCTATCACATGCACCGGCGCGGCCTGCTGCGTCGGGCGCTCAGGGCCAGCATCTCGCTCCCGGGCGTCCTGCCGCCCGCCACCGATGACAACAACGTGCTGGTGGACGGGGCGGTGATGAAGAATTTCCCGGCCGACGTGATGCGCGCATCGCAGCTTGGCCCCATCGTCGGCATCGACGTCACCACAGGACGCAGCATCACCGCCGACGATGTGGCCCGGCCCGTTTCGATCTGGCGCTGGATCTGGTCCGGCCAGTGGAAGAAGGGCCCGCCGATCGTCTCCCTGTTGATGCGGGCCGCCACGGTCTCCACGTCCCGCGATGTGGCGGCGGCGCGCGAGGCCACGGACGTCCTGGTGCTGCCGGACGTGGCCAAGGTGGAAATCCGCGACTTCAGCGCCTTCGACCCCGCCGTCGCCGAGGGCTATCGCGCCACCATGGCCGCGCTGCTCAAGCTGGACCGGCCCGTCCAGGCGCTGCGGCGCCGCACGAGCATCGCGGAGCGCGCCGCAAGCTGAGGTTTGCGCGCCCCAAGAATCCACCCCATATTCAAGATCCTGTTCAACAGCTGAAAGGAGGTGACCCAGTGTCTCATAGCAACGGCCTTAGCGCGGTAGCCGCGACCTGGACCTCCGCTAGTGGGGTCTGCGCCTAAGCCTCTGGTTTGGCTTTAGGTCGCGTACCGCTCTGCGGTCCGACTATGGAAAGGCCGTCCTGGCGACAGGGCGGCCTTTCGCATTTCGGCGAACCGGGTCCAGATAGGGCAAAGCGACAATATTCGGGGGGAACATGCTCAGTCGAAACACCGCTGCGGCGCAGATGGCGTTGTGGCCGCGCATGGGCCTGAACCTCGCGCTCGCCCTACTGGCCGTCCCAGCCCTGGCGCACGCCGCCGAGGACCCTGGCGCCAGCGCCTATGCGACAGCCTGCGCGGCCTGTCATGGCGCGACGCTGGGCGGCGGTTTTGGGCCGCCCCTCGCAGGCCCCGCCTTCCAGGCCAAGTGGGCCGCGGCGCCGGCGGCGCTGCAGGACCGCATCCGGATGACCATGCCGCCCGCAAAGCCCAACAGCCTGGACGCCGGGACGGTTGCGGCCATCGCGGGCTTCCTGTCGCCGACCGCCTCGGGCACGGGCGCCCCGCCACGCCCGGTCGCTGCCAATGTGCCCTCCGCCGGCCTTGGCGCCGGCCACGGCGAGCCGAACACAGACGCCTACTACCGGGCGCACGAAGCGCGACTCACGGCGCTTGCCGGACGCATGGCGCCGGTCACCGACGCCCTGCTCCAGGCCCCGCGGGACGGGGACTGGCTGACCTGGCGGCGCACCCGCGCCGCGCTGGGCTTCAGCCCACTGCAGCAGATCGACAAGACCAATGTGAAGCGCCTGACCGTGGCCTGGAGTCTGGCGCTCGGAACCGGCACCAACGCCATCGAGCCGCTGGTCCATGACGGCGTCATGTTCCTCAACAACAACGGCGTGGCCATGGCGCTCGACGCGGCCAGCGGCGACGTCATCTGGCGCCATGCCCGGATATCGCCCACCATCCGGGTGCCGCTCAGCCAACCCCGCAGCATCGCGCTCTACGGGCAAGCGGTCTATGTGCCGACCATCGACGACCACGTCCTGGCCCTGGACGCCCGTTCAGGCGACCTGATCTGGGACCACGAGATGGTTCCCATCAGCGACCGGCTGGAAACCACCGCCGCGCCCCTGGTGGCCCACGGCAAGGTGATTCAGGGGATTTCAGGCTGTCAGGCCGCCGACTTCCCTGGCGGCTGCCTTATCGTGGCGATGGACGCGGCGACCGGCCAGGAGGCCTGGCGCTTCCACACCATCGCCCGCCCCGGCCAGGCCGGCGGCGACAGCTGGAACGGCGCGCCTGTCGAGCAGCGGTTCGGCGGCTCGGTGTGGACAGCCGGCAGCTATGACCCCGACCTGAACCTGGTCTACTTCGGCACCGGCCAGACCTATCATCCGACCACGCTTCTGGCCCCGACGCGGCGGCCGGGCGCGGCGTCGGATGCGCTCTACACCGACACCACCATCGCCCTGAACCCCGACACCGGACAGCTGGTCTGGCACTACCAGCACTTCCCGGGCGACGTCTGGGACCTGGACTGGTCCTTCGAACAGTCCCTGGTCACCCTGCGCACGCCTTCAGGTCCGCAGAAGGCGATCGTGACCTCCGGCAAGCTCGGCATCCTCGACGCCGTCGACGCGAAGACCGGCCGGTATCTCTGGTCACGGGACCTGGGGGTGCAGAACCTTGTCACAGCCATAGATCCAAAGACCGGCGCCAAGACTTTCGATCCCGGCCTGGTGCCCGCCGTCGGCGAGATGAAGCTGGTCTGCCCGGGGGCGCTTGGGGGCCGCAACTGGCCGGCCAGCGCCGTCGATCCAGTTCATGGGGTTCTCTTCATGCCCCTCGTCGAGGCCTGCATGGAGATCGGCCTGCAGCCCACCGGCGCCTTCCGCATGACCCATCGGACTCCGCCCGACAACGACGGCAAGTTCGGGCGGGTGACAGCGGTCGATCTGAACAGCCGGGCCATCCTTTGGACCAACCGCCGCCGCGCGCCCCAGTCCAGCGCCATCCTCGCCACCGGCGGGGGTCTTGTGTTCGAAGGCGCCCGCGACCGCAGTTTCCGAGCCCTCGACGCGGGCACCGGCAAGACGCTCTGGGCCACGCGGCTGGACGAGACCCCCAACGCCTTTCCAATCACCTTCATGGCCGGAGGCACGCAGTATGTGGCGGTGATCACGGGCGGCGGCACGCCCCACGACACGACTTTTCGCAACTTCACCCCGGAAATCGCCGGCTCGACCGGCAACAAGACGCTGTGGGTGTTCGCCCTGGACGACCGGGCGGACGCCGGGGGCGATTGACAAGGCCTATCGGCGAAGGCGCTCGGCCTCTCGCGACGCCGTAGGGTTTAGCGTCAGGCCCCGCGAGCCCGCGAGCTTGGCCGCGATGTGCTGGGCGACGGTGACGGGGCCATACAGCGGCGGGCGATCCGCGTCGGCGCAGGTCGGAAGGCAGCTCACGACCGCGTCGGCCGCGCCGTCGTGGAAATAGGCGGCGGAACGGCGGCGGATCGCGCGGCCCTGGGCGTCGATGGAGGGCGCCACCCGGTGCATGGTCGAGACCCACCGGTCATTGGTCCACCTCGCCAGCATGTCGCCCAGGTTGACCAGCAAGGCGCCGGGCGCCGGGACAACGTCATGCCAGGCGCCCTGCCCGTCCTGGATCTGCAGGCCAGGGGTCACCGGGTCGGCCCACAGCACCGTGACGATGCCGAAATCGGTATGTCCGCCCATGCCCATCTGGCCGGGCTCGAGCGCTACTCCCCCGCGCGGAGCCTGATAGTTGTTGAGCCGAAGCACGTCGATCGAGCGCTCCTGAAAGGCAGCGAAGTAGTCTTCCGGCAGGTCGAGGGCGACGGCGAAGATGCGGGTCAGGCGCCGCGCCAGGGCTCCGGCATGGCCGAACCAGCCGAGCACCCCGTCCTGGAAATCCGGGGGCCGGACCGGCCAGATGTTTTCCGGATAGCTCTCGAGAGGCAGGTCGAAGCCGGGGAAATCCGACGCCGCGGCGCCGATGTTGAACGCCTCGAACAGGTCCGCGGGCGTCGCGACGCCCAGGCTGTAGCTCAGGCGTTCGCTGCCCGGAGAACTGTAGCCCCGATTGACGACGGCCGATGGCGGGCGGCAGGCGAGCTTCTCCTCCAGTGACAGCCCGAAAAAGCCATCCATGGCCCGGGTCAGCCCTTCGATCGCCGAATAAGGGACGTCATGACCGGTGACCTGCATGAAACCCACGCCGCGCGCCGCCCGATCCACCTGTTGGGCGATGGCCCGCCGGACCGCGGCCCTGCCGGTCTCGAAGCCGGCGATGTCGATGATCGGCACTTGGCGCATCTAGGACGCTAGATGCGCAGCCTTCGCGTCAGGGCAGAAGGCCCTGAGCGCGATGAAGAGTTTCAAGACATTGCCGGACGTGGTCCCGCCGGCGGCCGGGCCTCCCAGCGTCGCGATGCCCTAGTTCCAGTTCTTCGCGCGGGCGGCGCGTTCGGCGGCGGCGTCCAGCGGGGCGCCGTCGATGGTCGCGTCGACCGTAGCCTGGACGGCCGGCGCAAGCGGGAGCGAGGGTTGCCCCGCCGCTGCGGCCCCTGTCGGGGTGACCCCGGTGACCGTGCGGGCCAGCCAGCTTCCTCCCGCCCGGCAGGCGACGCCGGCGATACGGTCGGGCGTGCTTTCGAAGGTCCGGCAAAAGTGGCCGGCCCTGGTCTTGAACGTGAGACCAACTTTGACCGGTCCCGGCTGGCCGCCGAGACCTGAGGTCAGGGTCTTCTCCAATCGTCCCTGGGCCGTCACCGCGCCGCCTTCGATTCCGAGCGGCCCAGGCTGCGGCCACAGGACGTGCGCACCCAGCGCCCCGGCGACCAGGCAGGCGGCCATGGCCAGCAAGGGGGCGATTTCGAAACCGCCTTCGGTGCGATCGGACGCCGCCGCGGCGGCCTTTCGCCGCTGTCCGGGCTTGTCCTTCACCGGCTGAGCGCGGGCCTCGGCGATCTTGGCGGCCAGGCCCCGATGCTTGGCGACCTCTTCGGCCAGCCGTTCGTCCTTGGCCATCTCGGCTTCGAAATGGGCGCGGTCTTCCGGCGGAAGTTCATTGTCGAGATAGGCCAGGAGCCGTTCGTCAGAGGTCATGGCGCAATGTCCTCCAGTTCGGCGGCCAACGCCATCCGCCCCAGAACCGCGCTAAAGCGCCGCGCAGGCGGGATCGCCGATCCTGGCGGTCGAATCGAGCTGGAAGCGGGTCCTGTAGGCGCCGCGGACCGCCTCGATCTGGCTGGCCGGATCGCGGTCGCCTGGCATGGCGATCAGTACGACCTTCGCGGCGTCATGCAGCCGGCGATTTTCCTTGCCATGCCACTGCGGACCGCCGTCGAGCACGGTGAGGCCCTGCGGGAACCTGGGCGCGATCTCGTCGGCGATGAACTTGCGGAAGGCCGCGTCGGTGACGGCCGGGCGGCCGGCGAGGTCGCGGCTGAAGTAGAGTTCGGCCGTGCGCAGGCGCGATTGGCCGGCCGGACAGCTTGCCGTCTGGACCGTGGCGCAGCCGCCCAGCGCCACCACCATCGCCATGGCGGCCAGCGCCCTCATCAGCCGATCAGCTCGCGGCCGATCAGGAACCGGCGGATTTCATTGGTGCCCGCGCCGATGTCATAGAGCTTGGCGTCGCGCACCAGGCGCTCCACGGGATATTCCTTGGTGTAGCCCGCGCCGCCCAGGGCCTGGACGGCCTCCAACGACACCTTCACCGCGTTCTCGCTGGCCATCAGGATCGCCCCCGCCGCATCGAACCTTGTGGTCTTGCCCGCGTCGCAAGCCTTGGCCACCGCATAGACGTAAGCCCGCGCCGAATTCAGCGCCACATACATATCCGCGATCTTGCCCTGCATGAGCTGGAAGGAGCCGATGGCCTTGCCGAATTGCTTGCGCTCGCGGACGTAGGGCAGAACGACGTCGAGGCAGGCCTGCATGATCCCCAGAGGACCGGCCGACAGGACTGCCCGCTCATAGTCGAGCCCGCTCATCAGCACGCCGACCCCGCCGTTGAACGGGCCCATGACGTTTTCCTCCGGGACCTCGCAGTCCTCGAACACCAGTTCGGCGGTATCGGAGCCTCGCATTCCCATCTTCTCGAGTTTCTTGGAGACCGAGAAGCCCTTGAAGTCCTTCTCGATGAGGAAGGCGGTGATGCCCTTCCCCGCGGCGTCCGGGTCGGTCTTGGCGTAGACCACCAGGGTGTCTGCGTGCGGTGCGTTGGTGATCCAGAACTTGGTCCCGTTGAGCACGTAGCGGTCGCCCTTTTTTCGGGCTGTCAGACGCATGGAGACCACGTCCGAGCCGGACCCCGCCTCGCTCATCGCCAGGGATCCGACGTGCTCGCCGGAGATCAGGCCCGGCAGGTAGCGGCGCTTCTGCTCCTCGCTGCCCCAGCGGCGGATCTGATTGACGCACAGGTTGGAGTGGGCGCCGTAGGACAGCCCGATCGAAGCCGAGGCGCGGCTCACCTCCTCCATGGCCACCACATGCTCCAGATAGCCGAGACCCAGACCTCCGTGGCTCTCCTCGACGGTGATTCCGTGCAGGCCGAGCGCGCCCATTTGCGGCCAGAGCTCGCGCGGGAAGCTGTTCGTCTCGTCGATCTGGGCGGCGATCGGCGCGATCTTGTCGGCGGCGAAGCGCTGGGTTGTTTCGCGGATAGCGTCGGCGGTTTCGCCGAGGCCGAATTCCATGCTGGGCAGTTGCTGAAGGCTCATGCGGCGCGATCTAGCACGGGTGGGCGGGCGTCGCGAACCCCTGCCGTGGCGCTCAGCCTAGCCTCAGGGACGATGGCGAGCGGCATGCTCGGATGCCGAACCCAGCCGCTCCAGCAGCAGGAAGGCGGCGACGACGAAGAAGCCCACGCCCGCGATGCCCGCCAGCCAGCCGACGACCCGGGGGTCCAGCCACATGGCGGGGGTCACCGGGCGCGCGTTGGTGGCCCAGAAGACGCCGCCGCCGAAGAAGGCCAGCCCCAGAACGGCCGAGACCAATAGCGTCAGCAGCCCGCGCCTCGGCGCCTGGGGCAGCGGCTGGACCGCGGGTGCGACAAACTCAGGGTCTGGATCGGCTTCAGTCTCGCCGAAACCGGCGTCCGCCTCGGGCAACCGGCTGAGGAAGGCAAGATCATCTTCCGGATCGTTGGCCGAGGGCTGCGCATCGAACAGGTCCGGGCCCGCCAGCTCGTCGTCGCTGGACGTGATGAATTCGTCCACGCCGACCAGGACGTCGTCGTCGCCATCTTCACGCTCGGCGGGAGCCTCGAGCCGGAACGGCGCCGGCTCATCCGCCGCAGCCTCCGGTTGGGCGCCGAGCGACGGGTTGAGGTCGATCGGCGGCGCGAAATCGGCCTGGGGGTGCGGTTCGGCCGGGATATGCTCGGGATGGACGGCCGGCGCGACGGCCGGGGTGTCGTCGGTTTCCGGGAAGATGGTCTGCAGACGCGCCGTGATCGCTTCGGCGGCGGCGAGCGCTGGGCTGGCCGCCTCGTCTTCTGGCGGGGCAAAGATCTCGGCGGGCGCATCCTCGCGGGTCACGACGATCTGGTCGCCGTCCAGCGACGCCGTCACGACCGCCGGCGGCTCCCGCGGCACGAGCTCCTGCGCGTCATTGTCCAGCAGGGCCTTGAGCACCTGGGAGGGCGCCGCGACCCAGGCCCCATCGAGCGGGGTCAGAAACAGGGTCTTTTCAACGGCCCGGCGGCGCACCAGGGCGTCCACGACGATCACACCGCCGCCCACCTCGGCCTTGCGCCAAAGCTCCAGGGCGCAGGCTGCCTGGATCAGGTTGCCCTCGTTGAGACGCCTCAGCACGTCCGAACGCTGGAACCTGTCGAGGCCGATGCTGAAGACGAAGGAAGCCAGCGCGTCGAACTGATTCTGGGTGAGCGGGCTATAGACGCTTTCGTTCAGACCGTGGGCCACGCCGATCAGGTCGTAGAGCAGCAGGGCCTCGGCGTCGTCCGGCGACACCTGCGCGCCCTCGCGCGCGGTCAGCGTATGGCCATGGCCGATCGTCCAGCGCCCATCGGGGAGCACCGCGGCCTTGGGGCGGTAGCCCTCGAACCGCTTGATCAGATCGATCGCGGCTCGGGACACGCGGTAGCGAGGCTGCATTACCCTCTGTCCCAGATTGACACACACGCGCGGACACGTTCGCTCCGACGCGCAAGACCCGGACCGTTAGGCTTATGGGGCAAGTGTTTACAAGAGGATGAGGGCGGCAATTCCCAGAAGGGCGAGGAATCCGAAGAAGTCGGTCATGAAGGTGACCACCACCGAGGACGACACCGCCGGGTCGCGGCCGAAGCGCTCCAGGACGATGGGCGCCAGGATTCCGCCCAGGGCGGCCACGAACAGGTTGGCGATGATCGCCAGGAAGACCACCAGCGACAGCTTCCAGTCGTGCTGCCAGATGAACAGCCCCGCGCCCAGCATGAAACCCACCGCCGCCCCGTTGAGCAGGCCGACGGACAGTTCGCGGAAGATCACCCGCATGGCGTTGTGGGCGTTCAGTTCCTTGCTGGCGATTGCGCGAACGGCCACGGTCAGCGCCTGGGTCCCGGCGTTGCCGCCGAGGGACGAGACGATCGGCAGCAGCATCACCAGCACCACGATCTTGGCGATCATCGGCTGGAACGGGCCGATGACAATGACCGCGATGGCCTCGGTGACCAGGTTGATCAGCAGCCAAGGGAGGCGTGAGCGCACAATTCCCAGGAAGCCGGCGTCGCGGCCGGCGTCGGAAACCCCGGCCAGGGCCAGGATGTCTTCCTCGGTCTCTTCCTGGATGACGCCGACAATGTCGTCGACCGTGATCTGGCCTACCAGCCGTCCGCCCGCCTCGACGACAGGCGCGGAGATCAGGTGGTACTTGTCGAAGATATAGGCGACCTCTTCCTGGTCCATATCGACCGGGATTTCGGTGACCTGCTCCATGATCTGGGCGAGTGGCGTGTCGCGCTGGGCGCGCAGCAGGTGGCTGACCGGCGCCGCGCCGACGGGCTTGTAGGCCGGATCGACCACGTAGACGTCGAAGAACAGTTCCGGCAGGTCGTCGCTCTCGCGGCGCAGGTGGTCGATGGTCTGGCCGACGGTCCAGAACTGCGGCGCCGCCACCACCTCGCGCTGCATCAGCCGCCCGGCGGTCTCGTCCTCGTAGGCCAGGGTGGTCTCGATCGCCGCGCGCTCGACCTCCGGCATGGCCGCCAGCACCTGGGCGCGCTTGTCGTCTTCCAGGTCGTCGACGACGTCGGCGGCGTCATCGGATTCCATCTCGCCCAGGGCCTTGGCGAGCGTCGCCGAGGGCACGTGTTCGAGCACTTCCTCGCGGATCTCGGTGTCGAGTTCGGAGAGGATCTCAGCCAGGGCCTCGGGGTCGAGGTGGGGGACCAGCTCCTCGCGGTCGCCCGCCGAGAGGAATCCCATCAGGTCGGCGATATCCGCCGGGTGCAGGGCCCCCAGCAGGTCGCGCAGCCGCTCGGAATCGCCGCGGTCGAGCGCATCGACCACCATCGGCACATATTCGGGATTTAGGGCGTAGTCCTCGCCAAGGGCGAGATCTTCCAGGTCTTCTTCGGCTTCAGGGCGCTCAGCCAGCCCAAGGTCGTCCGTTTCGCGGCTCATGCGGACCTCCCTTGGGGCTGATGTCAGACGGACTTTTCCTGAAGAGATTTAAGACTCAGATTCATCCGCGCCTTCGACGGGCGCGGTCTGCACTGGGCTAGTCGCCTCTTAGCGGGTCGCGTCGAACAAGCGCAAGCGATTGCGCGTGAGCGGCGAGCACGAAGCCCGATCCGCGCGCGAACCCCTGAGGCGAAGAAAGATGGTGCGGTCGAGAAGACTCGAACTTCCACGGGTTGCCCCACAGCGACCTCAACGCTGCGCGTCTACCAATTCCGCCACGACCGCACGTGGTAGGCGGCGGGGGGTAGCAAACGCCGAACGCTTTGTGAAGGGCGACGGCGCCCTTCCCTGCTCAGCCTAGACCTGGCCGCCGGCCATGAAGTCGTAAACATCGGCCGCGCGGGTCACGGCGATGGAGATCTTTTCGTCGGTGATCTGGATTTCCCCACGCGCGATCGGGTGGTTGTTGGCCAGGATCCAGACCTCGTCATTGACCGAGGCGTCCAGCGGAATCACCGCGCCGCGGCCCATGCGCAGCAGCTGCTGCATGGGGAGCGTCGAGCGCCCCAGCACCACCTGAATTTCGACATTGACTGCGTTGACCTGGCTCACTGAATTCCGCCTCTGGACGTCGACGGGCTTTGCGCTAGGCGAGCCCAGAGACCACATTGGCCCTGACATGCTTGACCGGGTGTTAAATCCCAGCGCTTCCGGACCGATCTTCGCACGCCAAGACGGTGTAGCCACCGGCTGGGCGGTTTCCACGGCGCCGGTCGGCTATGCGCAGGCCGTGGACGCCATGGAGGCCCGCGCCGCAGCCATCGCCGAGGGGCGCGCTGGCGAACTGATCTGGCTGCTGGAGCATCCGCCCATCTATACCGCCGGGGTCTCCTCGAAACCCGCCGACCTCCTTGAGCCGGGTCGCTTCCCCGTGTTCCAGAGCGGGCGCGGCGGCCAGTTCACCTATCACGGGCCAGGGCAGCGGGTGGTCTATGTGATGCTGGACCTATCGAAGCGCCAACGCGACGTGCGGGCCTTCGTCGGGGCGCTGGAGACCTGGGTCATCGGGGCGCTGGCGACCTTCAACGTCACGGGCGCCGTCCGCCCCGGGCGGGTGGGGGTCTGGGTCGAGCGGCGCACGCCCGGCGCGCCGGTTCGTGAAGACAAGATCGCCGCCATCGGCGTCAAGCTGCGCCGCTGGGTGTCGTTTCACGGGGTGTCGCTGAACGTCGAGCCGGACCTCGGCCATTTTTCCGGGATCGTGCCGTGCGGCATCGCCGAGCACGGGGTCACCAGCCTGGTGGACCTTGGCCTTCCGGTCACCCTGGACGAGGCGGACGAGGCTCTGAGGGCCAACTTCACGCAGGTGTTCGGTCCGGTTGACGCCGCACCCGCGCCAATTTGACACCCGCGGTGGCCCGCGATCAGGACGCATGGGCCTGACGCCCGCTTCCAGCTAGGCTGCAGCTACGATGATCACGTCCGGAGTCTGATTCTTGCGCCGCCTCGCCACCCTGGGCCTCGCCGCCGCCGTGATCGCTTCGCCGGCCGCCACCGCGTTGGGCCAGGGGCTGATTACCTACCCACAGTCCAACTCCGCAGCCGACGTGGCGGCCTGGCTGAAGCGCGACACGCCCCTTCAGGCAGGTCAGGTCGTCGACCTCGCGGCCTCGGCTGTGACCGCCATCATGTCCTCGCAGCCGACCCGCGAGCCGAAGGGCTTCATCGCCGTGCTCCACGCCGAGGCCCTGGACCCCGCCATCCAGGCCCAGGAAGGCATCGTCTCCTGGTCCATCCCGGTGGAGATCGACTGCACCCGCCGCAAGGTGCGGCTCGGGGCGATGACCGGGTTTCCCGGCCGCGACCTTCGTGAGTCGCCCCGGCCGATCCGCGACGCCGACACCGACTGGGTCAGCCCCTCGCCCAGGGCGCCGCTCGACAGCGTGCTGAAAGCCCTTTGCGACCCCCGCTTCCATCGGCCGTTGAGCGACCTGCCGAAAGTGGCGGCGCAGGCCGCCGATCCACCCAAGGCGCCGGCCGTCGCCCCCGCGAAACCGCTCCCCGCGCCCGCAGCGGAAAGCCGCAAGCCTGCCGTGGCGGCGGCGCAGCCGGCGCCTCGCCCCGCAGCGCCGGCCGCATCGGAACCTCGCCGCACGGCGCCGTCGAGCGGCGGCGTGACCGCCAGCGTGCAGATCGGCGCCTCGCCCAGCGAAGCCGAGATCAAGTCCATCCTGGCCAAGGCAAAGAAGAAGTTCCCAGCCGACCTGAAGGGCCTCAGGACCGACGCTGTGGCGGTGACGGTGGATCAGAAGGTGATCTATCGGGCGCTGATCTCAGGCTTCCACACGGCTGCGGAGGCCAATGGCCTGTGCGAGACCCTCAAGGGCGGCGGCCAGGCCTGTTTCGTGCGGAAATAGGCCTCAGACGGCGACGACGGCCGGCCGCAGCGGATTGCCGCCGAAGCGGTTGGTCCCGGTCTCGCCAGGCATGATGGCCAGGTCGGTGACCGCCCAGATCACCACCAGGGTGAAGGGAAAGTCGAAGAAGCTGTTGGGCTGCGGCCAGATCGCGCCGATGGCGAACAGCACCAGGGCCGCCCACCACCCCGACCGGCCGCGGTCGTGGAGGCGCTTGGAGAGCACGCAGGCGCCGCAATAGATCAATGCCGGATAGATGAACCAGCCGGTCAGCCAGTGCAGGGTCGCCCCAACGCTGGCCTCATAGATCGCCGCCGCCGCCAGGAGCAGCAGGGCGGCCACCAGGGATGGCCCCCTCGTCGCCCGACCGCCGGCTGAGAAGAAGAGCTCGCTCCAGTCGATCTGACCGTTCATCGCCCCTCCCGCCCGCCTCAGGCGAACTCGACCAGCACCTCGTCGGCGGCGACGCTGTCGCCGGCCTTGGCGTTGACGGCCTTGACCACCCCGTCGCGCTCGGCGCGGATGATGTTCTGCATCTTCATGGCCTCGACCACGGCCACCGCCTCGCCGCTGCGGACCTGCTGTCCCACCGTCAGATCGAGCGTCACCACCAGGCCCGGCATGGGCGAGAGCACCATCTTGGACGTGTCCGCCGCCTTCTTGGGCGGCAGCTTGTGATGCAGTTCGGCCAGGCGCGGCGTCAGGACGAAGACCCTGGACTTGGCGGCCCGGTGGCGGATCACGAAGCCTTCGGCCGCGGGCTCCACCTGGACCGTGAAGGGCGTGCCATCGAGCAGGCCCTTGAAGGTCGCCAAACCCGGACGCCACTGGACGCCGTCCAGCTTGAGACTGCGGCCTTCGTCGAGGAACTCGATGGTCAGGGCCTCGCCGTTGGTCACCCGGACTGAGCGCTGCTCGGCGCCTTCGATCACCACCCAGTCGTCACGCACCAGTTCCGGCGCGGCGCGGCGGGTGATGGTGCGGTGCATGGCGCAGGCCACCGCGGCCATCACGTCGCGCTGGAAGGGTGTGGCGACGGTGCCGCCGAAGCCATCGGGGAACTCGTCCTTGATGTAGTTGGTCGAGAGCTTGCCCGAGCGGAACCGCTCCTGGTCCATCACCGCGGCGAGGAACGGGATGTTCTGGCCCAGGCCCTCGATGTGGAAGTCCTCCAGCGCCCGGCCCATGGCGTCGATGGCGCCCAGCCTGGTGGGCGCCCAGGTCGACAGCTTGGAGATCATCGGGTCGTAGAACATCGAGATCTCGTCGCCCTCGCGGACGCCGGCGTCGTTACGAATGGTGAAGCCGCCCTGCGGGCCGGTCAGATCGCCCTCGGCCGGCGGATCGTAGCGCACCAGACGGCCGATGGAGGGCAGGAAGCCGCGATAGGGGTCCTCGGCGTAGATGCGGCTCTCGATGGACCAGCCGTTGATCTTCAGGTCCTTCTGGCC
>CANJLK010000020.1 GCA_947475465.1 Caulobacteraceae bacterium
AGCTGGCCATGCCGCTGGAAAAGGTCCGCAAGGTCCTGAAGATCGCCAAGGAGCCGATCAGCCTGGAGACGCCGATCGGCGACGAGGAAGACAGCCACCTGGGCGACTTCATCGAGGACAAGAACGCCATCCTGCCGATCGACGCGGCGATCCAGTCGAACCTGCGCGAGACCACCACCCGCGTGCTCGCCTCGCTGACGCCGCGCGAGGAACGCGTGCTTCGGATGCGCTTCGGCATCGGCATGAACACCGATCACACCCTGGAAGAGGTGGGCCAGCAGTTCAGCGTCACCCGCGAACGGATCCGCCAGATCGAGGCCAAGGCGCTGCGAAAGCTCAAGCACCCGAGCCGGTCGCGCAAGCTGCGGAGCTTCCTCGACAGCTAGCGGCCACGTGGCGCGCGCCGGGCGCGCAACGTACCGTCCCGACCATTGCAAAGGCGCCCGCGGCTCCCGCCGCGGGCGCCTTTCGCATGATTCAGTCCCCGAACGCCCGCCAGGACCCTCGCCACAAAGTCTACCCCCCAAGTGGCGGACCGCCCCGGCTGCGTCGGCGCTATCGATGCTGCGGAAATGGACTGAGTGCGGACCGGCGGACGGTCTGGCAGTGACCGAGTGGAGGTTTGTTGTGAGGAAAGCTCTTGGACTGGCCGCCGTGGCGGCGGTGTTCCTGGCGGGGCAGGCGGCGGCGGCGACGCTGACCCACGCCTACGATTTCTCGACCTCGGTCTCCGGACAGGTGCTCGACAGCGTCGGCGGCGCCAACGGGACCCTGGCGAACGGCGCCACGGTGAGCGGCGGGAAGCTGCAGCTGAACGGCGCCAATGACAGCGTCGATTTCGGAACCTACCTGCTGCCGCTGAGCAGCAATTCCTTCTCGGTCTATCTTCGGGTGCAGGGCACGCCGAACCTGGGAGGGCACACTGAGATCATCTCGCAGAACGCCACTGGCCAGGGCTTCTACATCGGGACCGCGCCCGGAGGGACTTTCCGTTTCGGAGACGCGAACCTGTCGACCTCGGTGCTTTTTCCCGGCGGCGAAGCTTTCCACGACATCCTGCTGACCAGCGGCGGCGGCGCGACCAATGTCTCGATTGACGGTCTCCACGTCTTCACCGGAAACCAGATCACCATCGGCTCCACCGGCGACTACACCCGCCTCGGCCGGCAGTTCAGCCCCTTTAGCGAGAACTTCGACGGCCAGATCGACACCCTGAAAATCTTCTCGGGCGTCGCCACCGAAGCGGACCTGCGCGACAGCACGGTGCCTGAGCCCGCCAGCTGGGCGCTGATGATCCTGGGGATGGGCGGCATCGGCGCGACCCTGCGGCGCCTGCGCCGGACAGGCTTCACCGCCTAGCTAGCGCTTCTTTCCGAGCTCGGCGGCGATGTCCTTGGTCAGGCGGCCCACCTTGCGGTGGGCGGCTGTGATCTGGTCCTTGGTGACGCCCCAGCGCTTCATCCAGTATTCGACCGCCTTGCGTTCGCTGAGGTCGAGCCGTTCCTTGTCGATGAAGCCGCGCTTGTCCTTCAGGCCGGCCATCCGGTGATCCTCCAAATCGAGGTGCGAGCCTAGGGAGCTTCCTTGCGCCTGGGAAGCGGCCCGGCCTAGGTTCCGGCATGAGTGCGGGAACCGGGGCGAAATGTTGCGATCACTGAGAGTCGGGGTGCGAGACGCGGCCAGCCCGAGGTTGCCCGCATGAGCGCCGAGCCCTTCTTCATCGCCGAGGGCGGCGACCGCTTCCTCCCCACTGAACAGGCGCGCGGGCGCTGGGGGACCAATTCCCTGGTGGGGCGCGCCATCGTCGGCCTGCTGGGCTCGGAGATCGAGCAGCTGTACGGCGAGCCCGACTTCATTCCCGCCCGGTTGACCGTGGACATGTACCGGCTTCCCGAACTGGTCCCGGTCGAGGTGGTGGTCCGCCCGGTCAGGCTGGGCGGGCGGGTCAAGGTGATCGACGCGGAGTTTCTGGCGGACGGCGTCAGCGCGGCGCGGGCGACCTGCCAGCTGCTGCGGCGCACCGAGTCGCCGGAGGGCCGCATCTGGAAGGCCCCGACCTGGGACGTGGCGCCGCCCTCGCAATTCGAGACCGCGCCCAGCCGGGAGGGCCGCGGGCCCTGGGCCATGCGCTGGGTCGACGGCGACTTCGACAGCTTCGGCCAGCGGCGCGCCTGGATCAGCGAGGTAAGGGAAATGGTGGGCGGCCGGCCCTTGACGCCGTTCGTGCGGGTGGCCGCCTGCGCCGACTTCACGAGCCCCTTCGCCCACTACAGCGACACGGGTCTGCGCTACATCAATTCCGATGTGACCCTCTACCTGGACAGGCTGCCAGCCGGCGAATGGATCGGCCTCGAAGCGCTGAACCACCAGGCCAGCGAGGGGATCGCCGTGGGGGAATGCCGGCTCTATGACGAGACGGGGCCGATCGGGGCCGCGTCCTGCTGCGCCCTGGCGCAGCGCAGGAGCCACAGCGCGCCACGGCCGGCGGCCGGCTGAATACGGTCGGAGCCGCCGCGGGATGTGTTCCCGGGGCGGCTCCTTCCGACCCCAGCGGTGTGGCGTGGCGCCGGGCGCCCTTGATTGCCAAGCTTGGGAGGCCCTCAACAGGCGGCGGCGTGACGCGCGTCAGGCCGCCTCATTGGGAAAGCTACGTAGTCAGTTGGGCGCAGACGGGGCCGTGTCGGCGGAGGGCGCGACGTCCGGAGTCGACTCCGGCTCGGCATTGGCCTTGAAGGCCGGGCCCATCAGGCTGGCGCGGGCCTCTAGCGATCTGGCGGTGGTCTCGCACCGGGCGGGCGGGGTCCAGCTCATCCAGGCCTGGGCCATCCTGGCCTTGGTCACGTCCGGACCGGCGTTCCAGGTCGAGCGGCCCTTGCGCACGGCGGCCGCGCCCACGGTGTTCAGCGGACGCAGGCTGGCCTTTTCAGCGGCGGTAAGGGCGGCCCGGAACAGCTTCAGCTGGCGCTGCCCGTCCTTCTGCATGTCGGCATAGACCTTCAGGTCGTCGGAGAGCCTGGTCCCGGGCTTTCGGAACTCGGCCTCGATGCGGGTCACTTCCGGCATCACCTGGTCGTGCAGATCGAGGTAGCCGCGCAGGGTCCCGTAGCACCAGCCGACGAACTGGTAGTCGTCGTGAGGCGCGCCGGCGGGGAAAGGCGCTTCCGGCGGCGCCTCGGGCGTGGGCGTGGGCGCGGCGACGTCGGCCGTGGCCGGTTGACCGGCCATGAACAGGGAAAGCGCGAAGGCGAACGGCAGCATGGACGTGAGATACCTCGATGAATTCAGCTTTTGTGGGGCGGGCGGCCAAAGCCGCCGCCGCCGGGCGTTTCGATCTCGATTGCCTCGCCAAGCTGGACTGTAACGGAAAAGCAGCCCGGGAGTTCACTTGCTGTCCCGTCCGTGCCGATCAAACGCTGGGCGCCGGGCAGGCCGGGTCCGCCGCCGGCCAGGCCCTGGGGGGCGCTGCGGCGGCGCGAGGAGAGCAGGGCCGCCTCCATCGGGGCCAGGAAGCGGATGCGGCGTACGGCGCCATCGCCGCCCGGGTGGAGGCCCGCGCCACCCGAACCCCGGCGCACGGCGAAGCGTTCGACCCGCACCGGGAACCGCCGCTCGAGGATCTCCGGGTCGGTGAGGCGTGAATTGGTCATGTGGCTCTGCACGGCGCTGGCGCCAGGCGCGTCCGCGGTCGCGCCCATGCCGCCGCAGATCGTCTCGTAATACTGGCGGGCCGCGTCGCCGAAGGTGAAGTTGTTCATCGTCCCGGCGCTGTTGGCCATGACGCCGAGCGCCGCATAGAGGGCGTCGACCACATGCTGGCTGGTCTCAACATTGCCCGCGACGACGGCGGCGGGCGGGCGGGGGCTGAGCATGGAGCCCGGCCGGGTCAGGATCCTGAGCGGCTCCAGGCAGCCGGCGTTCAGCGGGATGTCATCGTCCACCAGGGTGCGGAACACATAGAGGGCCGCGGCGTCGACGATGGCCGATGGCGCGTTGAAGTTGCTGGCCAGCTGGTCGGCGCTGGCGGTGAAGTCGAGTGTCGCCTCGCCAGCAGCCGGATCGACGGTCGTGCGGACCACGATCTCGCCGGCGCCGTCCAGGGGAACCCGGGCCTGGCCGTCGGCAAGCCGGCCCAGGGCGCGGCGAACGGCGGCCGCAGCGTTGCGCTGAACGAAGAGCATGTAACGGGCGACCGCGTCGCCGCCGTAGGCCGCGATCATCTGCGACACCGCCGCCGCGCCCGCCTGGCAGGCGGCGATCTGGGCCTTGAGGTCGGCCAGGTTGCGGTCCGGCGCGCGGGCGGGCCATGGACCGGCGGCCAGGGCGGCGCGGGTGTCGGCTTCCAGGAACCGGCCGCCGCGCATGATCGGCAAGGCGTCGAGCATGACGCCCTCCTCGCCGATGGTGGTGGAGAAGGGCGGCATCGAGCCCGGCTGGACCCCGCCCACATCGGCATGGTGGCCGCGGGCGGCGACGTAGAAGGTCGGTTTGGCGGCGTCAGTCCCCAGGTCGCCGGGCGACCTGGCCCCCCGAGCTTCGCTCGCCACCCCCGGCGGGGGTGGAATAAAGATCGGCATGACCACGGTGATGTCGGGCAGGTGGGTGCCGCCGGCGTAGGGATTGTTGAGCGCAAAGGCGTCGCCGGGACGAAGCGTGGGATGGCGTTCGCACACCGCCCGGACGCTGGCCCCCATGGAGCCCAGGTGGACCGGCATGTGCGGCGCGTTGGCCACCAGCCCGCCGTCGGCGTCGAACAGGGCGCAGGAGAAATCCAACCGCTCCTTGATGTTCACCGAATGGGCCGTGCGCTCCAGGGCCGCCCCCATGGCCTCGGCCACCCCCATGAAGCGGCGGTTGAAAAGCTCCAGGGTGACGGGATCTGGCCGGTCGGTGGCGATGGCCTGGGCGAAGTCGGCCGCGGTGCGTGTGAGGCGGATCATGCCGTCCGCGTCGGCGGTCGCGCGCCAGCCGGGCAGGACGGCGATCTGGGTGTCCGGGCGGACGACCAGGGCCGGGCCGTCGGCGACGCTCAGCGCCTCGGCGGCGATGACGGGGGCGTCATGCCATTGCCCCACCGCATAGATCTTTGCCCGCTCATCCCCGCGAAAGCGGGGACCCAGGCTCTTTGCGTCTTGGAAATTTGGTTCGGGGGCTGATGTGGACGGCTCAGCAACACCAAGAACGCCTGGGTCCCCGCTTTCGCGGGGATGAGTAGAATTTGAATAGGCCTCTGCCTCCACCGCCGCGATCAGGATGGTGCGGTCGGGTTCGATGAAGCCGAAGAGGCGGTTGTGGGCGGTCTCGAAAGCCGCCTGGGCCGTAGCCGCGTCCGTCATCGTAACCGGCAGTTCAGCGTCCGCGCCGTCGTATCGCAGGCGCAGGGTGCGGCGGACCTTGCCGGTTTCGGCGCCCTGGCCGGCCATGGCGGCGCGCGCGGCGGCCTCCACCTCGGCCACTAGCGCCTCCGCGCGGGCGAGGCCGGCGTCGTCCAGGGCCGCGCCCAGTCCCGCGAGGCGCAGGGCCGAGACCTGGGCCTGGCCGATGCCCCAGGCGGAGAGGACGCTGCCGTAGCGTGGGCAGAGGATGTCGCGGACCCCCAGGGCTTCAGCGGTCTGGCAGGCGACCTGGCCGGCGGCGCCGCCGAAGGCGGTGAGCGCGTGGTCGCGGGGATCGAAGCCGCGCTCGGTCGAGATGCGGCGAACCGCCTGGGCCATCTGTTCCACAGCCACCGCGACAAAGCCCTCGGCCGCCGCTTCGAGGCCGGGCGCGCCCATGGCGGTGGCCAGGTCCTGAAGCCGCGCGCGAGCCGCCTCGGGGTCCAGGGGACGATCGCCCCCGGGCCCGAAGACCGGGGGAAAGAAGCGCGGGTCGAGCCTGCCCAGCACCAAATTGGCGTCGGTCACCGTGGCCGGACCGCCGCGCCCATAGGCGGCTGGGCCCGGATCGGCGCCGGCGCTGGCCGGACCGGCGCGGGCGCGCATGCCGTCGAAGGTGAGGATCGAGCCGCCGCCGGCCGCCACCGTCTCGACGTCCAGCATCGGGCTGCGGATCTTCGCGCCGGCGACATGGGCGGTGTCGCGCCGCTCCAGGGCGCCGGCGTAGCGACAGACATCGGTCGAGGTGCCGCCCATGTCGAAGCCCAGGACCGCCGAGGCCCCGGCCTGGTCGGCGGTCCGCGCGACGCCGACCACTCCGCCCGCCGGACCCGAGACCACGGCGTCCTTGCCCCGGAAGGCCTCCGCACGGACCAGGCCGCCGGCCGAGGTCATGAAGTAGAGTGGCGCGCCGGACACGGCTTCGGCCACCCGGCGGACATAGGCCTGCAGGACCGGCGTCAGGTAGGCGTCAGCCACCGCCGTCTCGGCGCGAGGAATAAATTTCGGCAGCGGTGAAGCTTCATGGCTCAGCGATACGAATCTGAATCCGAGCCGCCGGGCGATATCGCCGGCCTGGCGCTCGTGGCCTGGGTTCAGGTCGGCATGCAGGAAGGCGATGGCGACCGAGGTGAAGTCTTGCGCGAGAGCCTTTTGAAACACTTCGGCGAGCGCGTCGGCGTCCAGCGGCCACGCTTCGGCTCCAGCCGCGTCCAGCCGCCCGCGTACGCCGACAACGCCGGCGTAGAGCGGCGCCGGTCGTACAACCCGCAGGGCGAAGAGATCGGGACGCGACTGGTCGCCGATAAGGAGCGCGTCCTCGAACCCCTCGGTTGTGACGAATAGAGTCTTGGCTCCGGCCCGCTCCAGAAGGGCGTTGGTGGCCACCGTGGTGCCCATCTTAATGGACTCCACCCGCGCGGCGGGAAAGGCGTCGCCGGGCGCGGCGCCCAGGATGCGGCGCATGGCCTCGACGGCGGCGTCCGGGTAGGCCGACGAGGCCGAGAGCAGCTTCAGCGAGGCTTCCCGCCCGTCGTCGCGCTGGCCGATGACGTCAGTGAAGGTGCCGCCGCGGTCGATCCAGAAGCGCCAGCGCCTGTCCAAAACTTAACCCGTCCCGTGATTGTCATAGGGCCGCCACACCCTTAGGCTTCGATACTCCCATGAGCTTCTGGCGCAAAATAGCCGGCCTCGCTGCAAACCGCCTCGACGAGGCCGAATGCGACGTGTGCCCCCCGGGTCTGCCGGGCGAGGATCCGGCGTTCTCCACGGCGGTGACGGCGCTTGGGGCGAAGCTGGCCAAGGCGGACGGCCAGGCCCAGTCCAGCGAATACGCCGCCTTCTCCGAGGTGTTCCAGCCGACGCCGGCCAGCGAAGGCAATGTTCGCCGGCTCTACCAGCTGGCGCGCCAGACCACGCGTGGCTTCGAGGGCTATGCCCGCCGGCTGCAGAAGCGCTACCGCACCTGTCCGCAGCTTCTGGAAGATGTGCTGGACGGTCTGTTCTACGTGGCCACCTCGGACGGGGTGATGACCGCCGACGAACTGGCCTACCTGGCCCGGGTCTCCGAGCTGTTCGGCCAAAGCCCGCTGGTGTTCCGGCGGATCAAGGCCACGCACCTGGGCGCCGAGGCGGGCGATCCCTATGTGGTCCTGGGCGTGGCGCCCGACGCCAGCGAAGCCGAGGTGCGCGGCGCCTGGAAGGCGGCGCTCTCCCAGTCGCACCCGGACCGGGCCCGGGCCCGTGGCCTGCCGGCGGAATTCATCGAGGTGGCCGAGGCCAAGGCCGCGGCCATCAATGCGGCCTTTGACACGGTGATGCGCGAACGCCGCGCAATGGCGCTCGAAGGCGCGGCATAAGGTCGTGGTTTACAGTTTGCGACTGTTCCGAGGTTGACGATTGGAACCTCAGGGCAGACATAATCCGTTTCAGCCCACGATGTGGGCCAAGAGGACGCCATGGTGAAAGAGTTCGCCGCCCGTCACGGATCCGCCCTGCGCAGCCTGGCTGTCCTGGTAGGTCTTCTCGCTACCGGCGCGGCGGTCATCGTCGGCGCGGTCCTTGCCGTGGTCTTCGCCGCGACCATCGCCGTCATCGCCATCATGGCCAGTGCGCTCCTGGGGTTCGCCGGCCTGGCGCTTCGCGCGCGCCGCACCGCCTTGGCCCGCAACGACGGCGTCATCGAAGCCCGCCACATGGGCGGCCACCACTGGGTGGCCTACGGCTGGAACGAGCGAGCCTGATCTTCTCCATTTGGTGACCTGAGACGCTTGCGGCTGCCGGTCGCGGGCCCTACCGTCGCCCCATAACAATGGGGGAACGACCATGATCGGGTTGATCGCGAAGCTGCAGATTCAGGACGGCAAATCGGAGGAATTCGAAGCCTTCGCGAGTGAACTCGCCCGTCAGGTGCGGGCCAACGAAAAGGGCTGCGTCGCCTATCAGCTGGCCAAGAGCCGCACCGAGCCCAACACCTATACATTCATCGAGCTCTACACCGATCAGGACGCCCTGACCCTTCATGGGACCACGCCCTATTTCAAGGCGGCGGGGCCGAAGTTCGCCGCGGTGCTGGCCGGTGCGCCGCAGATCGAGCACATGGATGTCGTGGGCTAGCGGGCGGCCAGACATCTGAAGCTCTACCGTAACGGTATCGAATTTACTCTGCTTCGGCCTATAGGATTGCGATAAAATGTCCGGCGGGGATCAATATAAACTTTCTATAAGTTCCCCTGCCAGGTGAATACTGAGATAAATAAACACAGGATACCCAGATTGGGTGGTTTTTAACTTGCGGGTCTGGGATTCGTGACGTCATAGGGTGTGCAGTAAGGGCGTCAGAGCCTGTGACGAGTTGGACGTAAGCACATGAAGATTTTTGCGGTCGCGGCCGTGGCAGCCGGCCTGGCGTTTTCCGGCGCGGCCAATGCCGCCGCAATCAATGGCCTGTTCAACACCGGAACGGACGCGACCAACACCGCCCTGCCGCTGGAAAGCGGATCGCCGGACTCTCATTACCTGATCACCGGCTCGAGCGATCCCAGCGTGACGCTTGGTCAGTCGGTCACCTACTACAACCCCGGCTACATCGCCGACGACGCGAACTCGCGCTGGATCTCGGTGGCCCGCGACGGCTATCCGGGTAACGATTCGACCACTTACGAACTGACCTTCAGCCTGGCTGGCCTTGACGCCGCCACGGCGTCGATCTCGGGGACCTGGGGCGCCGACAACGAGGCCCATATCTATCTCAATGGCCTCTACACCGGCATCGCGCTGACCGGTACGGTGGTCGGCGGCTACGACATGGGCGACTGGGCGAGCTTCCAACAGATGACCCGTTCACGATCAGCAGCGGCTTTCAGGCCGGCGTGAACCACCTGCAGTTCGTGGTCTTCGACTACGGCCCGCCCACGGCGCTGCGCGTGGACGACCTGCAAGGGACGGCGGGGGCGGTTCCCGAGCCGGCCGCATGGGCCCTGATGATCGCCGGCTTCGGCGGCGTCGGCGCGGCGCTTCGATCCAACCGCCGCCGGCAGTTCGCCGCGGCCTGATGGTCCGGCGGCCGAAGGCCGCCTGGGAGACCAAGTTAGAGAACCCCGGCCGAGAGGCCGGGGTTTTCGGTTTTGGGGTTAGTGTCCGGCGATGAGCGCCAAGACCTCGTCCGCCCGGACCGCCGGCTTCGCCCTGATGTGCCTGGGCATGTTCATGGCGATCCTCGACGTCCAGGTGGTCGCCACCTCGATCCCCACCCTGCAGCAGGCGCTGAATGTGGCGCCCGACAAGGTGTCCTGGGTCCAGACGGCCTATCTCATCGCCGAGGTGATCGCGATTCCCCTGACCGGGGTCCTGACCCGCATTTTGTCCATGCGCTGGCTGTTCGTCATAGCCCTGGCGCTCTTCACCCTCAGTTCCGCGGGCTGCGCGGCAAGCGGCTCGTTCGGCGCCCTGATCGCCTGGCGCGTGGCGCAGGGATTTTCGGGCGGAACCTTGATCCCCTCGGTCTTCTCCGCTGTCTTCCTGCTGTTCCCCGAACGGCGCCAGGCCTTGGCGACGACCGTGGCCGGCGTCCTGGCGGTCCTGGCGCCCACGGTGGGACCGGTGGTCGGCGGCTGGATCACCCAGACCTACAGCTGGCATTGGCTGTTCCTGATCAATGTGGGGCCGGGCGTCCTGGCCTCGCTGGGCGCGATCTGGCTCCTGCCGAGGGAGGCCCCGCGCCCCGGCGAGATCCGCGAGGTCGACTGGACCGCACTGGTCTTCATGGCCCTGGCGCTGGCGGCGCTCGAAATCGGTCTCAAGGAGGCGCCGGACCGGGGCTGGCTGTCCCCCCCGATCCTGGCCCTGGCCGCCATGTTCGCCGGAGCCGGGGGCCTGTTCATCGGCCGCACCCTGGGGGCTGCTTCGCCCCTCGTGCGGCTGGCGGCCTTTCGAGATCGGCGCTTCGCGGTGGGCTGCTTCCTCAGCTTCGTCCTGGGCGTGGGGCTGTTCGGTTCGGTCTATCTGATGCCGGTCTTCCTGGGCGCTGTCCGTGGCTATGGCGCGCTGCACATCGGCGAGGTGATGCTGGTGACGGGCGTGGCGCAGCTGGCCACCGCGCCGCTCGCCGTGGCGCTGGAGCGGCGGGTGGGCGCAAGGACGCTCACCGCCTTCGGGTTCGCCCTCTTCGCCCTGGGCCTCGGGATGAGTGCGTTCGAGACTGTGGAAACCGGCTATTCCCAGATGTTCTGGCCGCAGGCGGTGCGCGGCGTGGCGATCATGTTCTGTCTGCTGCCGCCCACCCGCATGGCGCTTGGACATCTGCCCGACGCCCAGGTCGCCGACGCCAGCGGCCTGTTCAACCTGATGCGCAACCTGGGCGGCGCCATCGGCCTGGCGCTGATCGACACGGTGCTCTACAGCCGCGGCCCGCACCATGCCGAAATCATCGCGGGGAAGCTGCGGGACGGTGATACGGCGACAGCGCTTGCGGCCGGAATTCCCCTCCAGCTACTGGCCATGGGCGAGCCCGGGGCTTTGGCGCCGGCGGCCCGCGCCGCCCTTGAGCCCATGATCGGCAGGCTGGCCTTCGCGCGCGCGGCCAACGAAGCCTGGGCCCTGGTCGCCGGGCTGACCCTGGCGGCTCTCGCGAGCCTGATTCTGGCTCCCTCGGAGCCCCCGAGTTCCGCAGAACAAGTTCGCCCAAAAGCTGCGGATTAACGCAATTGTAGAGCTTCACCGATAGAAGGCAGGCTCCCGGCCAGCGCCGAGCCCGCCACCCGCCAGGGTCAGGGACCCGTCGCGCCTTCAGCTGGGGCGTGGGTGAAGGCCGGTCCAGAATGGGCTCGGCGTTGGAGGTTGAAGGTGGCGACGCGTAACCAGGACCGATCGTTTCGGAGCCTGAGCGGGCTGGAGCGCACCGCCTCGACGAGCCGCGTCCTCAACCTGGCGGCGGTGGCCAGCCAGAACGCCGGCGATCCGGAATATGAGGCCGCCCCCTTCTTCAAGGCCGCGTCGCTGAACGGAGCGGTGATCATCAAGCACCGACTGCGCGCCGACGAGCAGTTCATCTTCGACACATCCAAGAAGATCGCCACCAAGGTGATCATCCCCTTCGAGCGCACGGACCTCAGCCTCGGCGGCCGTTCGCTGTTCGTCGGTCAGCGCGGGTGGCAGGACATGCTGGCCCAGCTGCGCGGCAACGCCGACGACGAGGCCCGCGACGTGGCCCTGCTGGAGGCCCTGGACGAGTTGCCCTCGCTCGACCCCTTCTTGTTGCGCGAGCACCTGAATCGGCGCGAGTTCAAGATCGCCAACTGCTATTTCGCCATCTCGAACGCTGATCTCGACCGCATGCAGCGGTTTGTCTCCAGCGAGATCTCCAAGCTGGTGGACCTGGCCTACGGCGGCCAGTCCGGCGCCAACAGCAACAGCTCCAAACTGGTCAGCCTGCTGCTCTCCGGCCAGGACGATACGCGGCTGGAGCCGCTGCGCCTGACGCTGGGCCTGGAGGGCGAGAACTTCCGCGAGGGGATCTTCAGCTGGAAGGGCTTCCTCTATTACAAATGGGTTTTGACCAGCCTGTGGCCTGAACTTCGCAGCGTCATTTCCGAGCTTACCGAGATCAAGATCGTCGGCCCGCGCGACTATGAGCTGATGGGTCAGGTGAAGGATGTGGGCAAGCGGGTGAATGAGGCGATCCTCGGCCAGGTCAAGAAGGTCCGCGCCACGCTGCAGGTCTATGACGACGCCTTCGGCGAGCTGACCCAGGCCGGCAATCCCATGGCCTTCCGCAACTTCCTGCTGAAGTCGCCGGAGATGTTCATCACCCTGGGCGAGCGCACGGGGATGGTGAGCCACATTGCCAGCTTCTGGCGCTACCGCTTCCCCAAGGGCCGGGCGCTGAGCGTCGAGCTCGACGAGCTGTTCGACATCCTGCAGGATTTCCACCAGGGACTGGGCGAGGAAGAAGACAAGCTCGCCAACGCCTTCGCTCCGAAAATCATCCGCGAGGAACCGGCGGCGCCGGAGATCGCCAAGGTCGCCCTCTAGGCGCCCTAGGCCCGCCGCAGCGCCAGGCGAAGCTTGGCGGCGAGATCCTCTTCCACGAACGGCTTGCGCAGGATGGCGTCGTCGCCGGCCTCGTCCAGGGCTTCGGTGTCGGCATAGCCGGTCAGGAACAGGATGGGCAGGTCCGGCCGCCGCGCCCTGACCTCGCGGGCGACCTCGGCGCCGTTCATGCCGGGCATGGCGAAGTCCAGAAGCAGGAGGTCGATCTCGGCCTGGCGGTCGAGGGCCTCGAGCGCCGCGCCGCCGCTTCCGGCCTCCACGACCCCGTAGCCCAGGTCGTGAAGGATCCCCGCCGTAACCTCGCGCACGGCGCTGTCGTCATCGACAAGCAGCACGCGGCGGTTCTTCGGGGTCCCGTCGGTCGCGCCCTGCGCCCTGGCCGCCGGCGCCTCGGCCTGAGTGGCGGCGCGGGGCAGGTAGACGTTGACCGAAGTGCCCTGGCCGGGCTTTGAGTCGATCCGCACCCCGCCGCCGGATTGCTTGGCCAGGCCGAACACCTGGCTCAGGCCCAGGCCCGAACCCTTGCCCACCTCCTTGGTGGTGAAGAACGGCTCGAACACCTTGGCGAGGATTTCCGGGGTCATGCCCGAGCCGGTGTCGGTGACCGAGACCATCACATAGTCGCCGGCGGCCGGCTCTTCGGGCCGCAGCGGCGCGGGCAGGGCGACGTTGGCGGTCCCGACCGTCAGGCTGCCGCCCACCTCCATGGCGTCGCGCGCATTGATCGCCAGGTTGAGAAGCACCAGCTCGATCTGGGTGGGGTCGATCATCGCCGGCCACAGGCCAGGTTCCAGGACCGTGCTGATCCGCACGCTGCCGCCCATGGTCGACTGGAGCAGATCGCGCATGCTGGACACGGTTTCGTTGAGGTCCACCGGGCGGGGTTCCAGCCGCTGGCGGCGGGAGAAGGCCAGCATCTGGGCGGTCAGCTGAGCGCCGCGTTCGGCGGCCTGGGCCATCATCCGCAACCGGCGCGCCACGGCGGGATCGGCCTCGGTCTTCTGCATCTGGCGGATATTGCCCAGCACCACCATCAGCAGGTTGTTGAAGTCGTGGGCCACCCCTGAGGTCAGCTGCCCCACCGCCTCCAGGCGCTGCGCCTGGCGCAGGGCAGATTCCACCCGTTCGCGCTCCGCGATCTGGCCGGCGAGCTCGCGGTTGGCGGTTTCCAGCTCGACGGTGCGTTCCTCGACGCGGCGCTCCAACAGGGCCTCGCCCGCGCGGATGGTCTCGATGCGGTCGCGGGCCTCATACTGGCGCCGGCGGCCGCGCAGCGCGGTCTTGATGACGCTGATCAGGGTGGTCGGGTGGAAGGGCCGTTCCAGGAAGGTGACGTTGCCCAGGGCCTCCGTCATTCGCCGCGCGCCGGCATTGCGCTCCATGCCGCCGCCGCGATGGGCGAGCAGCACGATGGGCAGGTCCGACCACGGCGGCTGGGCCTCGATCCAGCGTACGAGGTCAGGATATTCGGCTGTCTGAAGGGCCTCTTCGGCGACCAACACCACGCCGACGCCGTGCTGGAATTCGCTGCGCAGGCCAGTGAGGTTCTCGCACACCATCACAGGCAGCCGGGCTTCCCGCAGGATGGCGGCGGCGATCGCGGCGTCGCGGCCCAGCGGCGCGACGACCAGGACCCGCTCGGACTCTCCCGAGCTGCGCTGCGTCATGCAGAGGCGTCCCCCATCAGCCCGGACCCCTGGCCCACGAAATTCGGCACGCCCCGCAGGACGCCCTGAAAATTGTGCAGAGGCGGGCCGACGCTCAGGCCGGTGTCGGCGATCTCGAATTCACGGATGGTCTTCTCGTGCTTGCCGGACCGCTTCTTGATCACCGACATGGCGCGGCGCACCTGGCCGGTGGCCTCGAAGTAGCGGAGCAGCAGAACGGTGTCGGCGAGATAGGTCACGTCCACCGGCGCCTTCATCTCGCCCACCAGGCCATGCTGGGCGACGGTCAGGAAGGTCGTGGCGCCCTGGCGGTTCAGGTACTGGAGCAGCTCGTGGATGTGGAGGATCAGGAAGTTCTCCTCCGGCATGGCCGCCTGATACCCATTGAGGCTGTCGATGACGACGGTCTTGATGCCCATGGCGTCGACACAGTGGCGGACGCGGGCGGTGAATTCGCCAGGTGACAGTTCGGCGGCGTCGACCTGCTGCAGCAGGAGCTGGCCCGCGGCGACCATGGCTTCGATGTCGATCCCGAAGGCCTTGGTGCGGGCGATCAGCAGGCCAAGTTCCTCGTCGAAGGCGAAGAACGCGGCCCGCTCGCCGCGCTGCGCCGCCGCCAGGACGAAGTAGAGGGCCATGAGCGACTTGCCGGTGCCGGCCGGGCCAAGGATCAGGCAGCTGGACCCGCGTTCCACCCCGCCGCCCATGATGGCGTCCAG
This sequence comes from Caulobacteraceae bacterium, assembly GCA_947475465.1. Classification (GTDB taxonomy): domain Bacteria; phylum Pseudomonadota; class Alphaproteobacteria; order Caulobacterales; family Caulobacteraceae; genus Phenylobacterium. The sequence continues at coordinate 14,806 of CANJLK010000020.1, forward strand.
GCCGGGCAGGCCGCTCGACTGCGGCTCGCGCGAGAAATCGCTCTTGTGCTCGGAGGAGACCAGCCGCGGATAGACCTCCAGACCGCCGGTGCGGATGGTGAAGTCGTGGAAACCGCCCCGGCACTTGCGCCCGCGGTATTTGATCACCCGCACGCGCCGCCGCTCAGCGCCGTATTCGGGGGCCAGTTCCTCAAGGCGGATGACGCCGTGCGCGACGCTGTGGACCGTCTTGTCGAGGTTTTCGGTGGTCAGGTCGTCCAGCAGCAGGACCGTGGCGCCGTGCTTGGCGAAATAGTGCTTCAAGGCCAGGACCTGGCGGCGGTAGCGCAGCGAGCTTTGCGCCAGCAGGCGAATCTCGGACAGGCTGTCGATGACCACGCGGTCGGGCGTCAGCCGCTCGACGGCCTCGAAGATCATCCGGGTCGTCTCGCCCAGCTCCAGGTCAGAGGAGTAGAGCAGGCTCTGCTGCTGCTGTTCGTCCAGCAGGCTCTCCGGCGGGACCAGTTCGAAGACCTCCACGCCTCCCAGGTCCCAGCCATGGGACTGCGCGGTGTCCCGCAGCTCCGCCTCGGTCTCGGAAAGGGTGATGTAGAGGGTCTTTTCACCGGCCTCGGCGCCGGCCTGCAGGAAGCTCATGGCCGTCGTCGTCTTGCCTGTGCCCGGACTGCCTTCAAGCAGGTAGACCCGGTCGCGGGCCAGTCCGCCCGACAGGATGTCGTCGAGCCCGGCGATGCCCGTAGAGGCGTCGCCGCTCTCAGCAGGCGCCTTGTTCGTCATGTCTCGCTCTCGCAACAGCGGCGCAACGCGCCAGACCCCCGTTGGAAAGCTTAAGCGCCGAATTCGCCACAGAGTTCCCGCGCCCTGGGCGGAGCGTTCCTAGGCTTCCGAAGCGATCCGGCGCTGACGGCGCAGCATGGCGCCCACGCCGCCGAAGCCGATGATCATCAGGATCCAGGCGGTGGGTTCCGGCACGGCGTCGATCGAGGTGTTGCGGCCAAATGCCTGGATGTCGCTGGCGGAAATGGAGACTGTGCCCACGGAATTGGCCTGATAGCCGCCGGCGTTGGCGCGGTAGAATTCGTAGGTGGAGGCGTTGTCCGAGAACAGGTTGTATTCGTCGCCGGAGGCGCCGGTGAACATCAGCCCGTACCAGGAAACGGTCGGCGCGCCGGTCGGGAACAGCAGGTTGTCGAACATGAAACGGCCATCGGGCGAATAGGCCCAGCCGGGGGAGTTGGGGTTGTCGATGAGGCCGGTCACCGTGTCGGTGGCGCCGCCGTTGTCGACGAGGCCGCTGATCGCCGTGACGTTGAAGCTGCCGTCGCCGTTGGCGATGTCGCTGGTGGTGACGGTCAGGCTGGCGCCTAGCGGCGCCGCGCCGTTGGTCGCCCAATAGTCGACGAGCCAGCTCGCCGCCTGGGCCTGGCCGGCGGCCAGCGCCAGGGTGACGGCGGCCGAAAGCGTCGCGGCGAGCCGCTGAAATCCTTGCATAACCTTGTCCCCCGCCCCGGACGCTCCGGGCTTACGGTCAAGGTACGGTCATGGTTTACGGAAAGTTGCAGAACACCGTTCGTGACGGGCTGACGCAGGGGATCAGCGCCGTTCAAGCACCCGGAAGGTGAAGGGATATTGGTCGTCTTCGCCGGCGGGGTAGTCCTGGCGGCGCACCTCGCGCCAGCGGCTCTCGTCGATGGGCGGCAGGACGACGTCGCCGTCGACCTCGGCGTCGATGTCGGTGAGGTAGAGCCGCTGGGCCTTCATCAGGGCGAGCGTGAAGAGCGAGGCCCCGCCGATGACGCAAACCTCGGCCGCCCCATCCTCCTCGGCCTGCTCGCGGCCTATGGAGACGGCTTCAGAGAATTCTTCACAGACCACCGCGCCGCGCGGCTCGAAAGACCCGTCGCGGGAGAGCACGATGTTGGTGCGGCCTACCAGCGGCTTCTTCGGCAGGCTCTCCCAGGTCTTGCGACCCATGATCACCGGCTTGCCCATGGTCACAGCGCGGAAGTTGGCCAGGTCGGTCTTGAGCCGCCAGGGCAGGGTCCCGCCCTTGCCGATGACGCCATTCCTGGCGCGCGCAATGGGTCCGGCGGTGAGGAGCGGGGCGGGCATAGACCCTCTCTAGCAGGGTCAGACCGCGATGGGCGCCGCGATGCTGGGGTGGGGGCGGTAGCCCTCCAGCACGAAGTCCTCGTATTCGAAGGCGAGGAGATCGCTCCGCTCGGCCAGGATCATGCGGCCGAACGGCAGGGGCTCGCGGCTGAGCTGTTCGCGGGCCTGGTCGAGGTGGTTCAGGTAGAGGTGGGCGTCACCCAGGGTGTGGACGAACTCGCCGGGCTCCAGGCCCGTCACCTTGGCCACCATCATCGTCAGCAGGGCATAGCTGGCGATGTTGAAGGGCACGCCCAGGAAGACGTCAGCCGAGCGCTGGTAGAGCTGGCAGGAGAGCTTTCCGCCGCCGCCTTCACTTGGGGCCACGAAGAACTGGAAGAGGCAGTGGCAGGGCGGCAGCGCCATGTCCTCGATCTCTGCCGGGTTCCAGGCCGAGACGATATGGCGGCGGCTTTCGGGATTGGTCTTCAGGCCTTCGACAACGGCGGCGATCTGGTCGATCACCCGGCCGTCCGGGGCGGTCCAGGAGCGCCACTGCTTGCCGTAGACCGGACCCAGCTCCCCGGCCTCGTCGGCCCACTCGTTCCAGATGGAGACGCCGCGCTCCTGCAGCCAGCGGACATTGGTGTCGCCGCGCAGGAACCAGAGGAGCTCCAGGATGATCGACTTCCGGTGCAGCTTCTTGGTGGTGAGGAGCGGGAAGCCCTTGGCCAGGTCGAAGCGCATCTGGCGGCCAAAGACCCCCAAGGTGCCGGTGCCGGTGCGATCGCCGCGCTGCACGCCGTTGTCGAGGATGTCGCGCAGCAGGTCGAGGTACTGGCGCTCCGGATGGTCCGGGGCGGCCTGGTAGATCGGCGCGATGGCGGCGTGGGCGTTCAAGTTAGGCGGTCCAGTGATTCGCTCATTGCAAGCGTGCACGCTGTGCGAGCCGAAATCACGACCACAATATCTAGACGTCTTTACATAGTTGTGGACGGTCTGCCCGGCCCGCGTCGCGGACGCGGGCGTTCGTCGCGCCGATCAGTCCCCCGGACAGATCGGATACCGATTGCGCGAGCGCAATCGCTCGCTCCTCACCCCGAAAACCCGCCCTCGTCGAGGAACTCCTGTTCCTCGGGCGTGGTCTGGCGGCCCAGGACGGCGTTGCGGTGCGGGAAGCGGCCGAAGCGGGCGATGATGTCGCGGTGCAGGGCGGCCCACTTGAGGTTTTCCGGGTCGTCGGCCTCGGCCGCCAGGGCCAGGCCGAAGTCCTGGTCGGTGATGTTCTCCGAGTGGACGAAAGGCAGGTAGAAGAAGTTGCGCAGGGCGGGGGCCGCTTCGCGGTCGAAGCCGGCCTCAATGGCTTTCACGGCGATGGACCGGGCCTTGGGGTCGGTGGCGAAGGCGTGGGCGGAGTCGCGGTAGAGGTTGCGCGGGAACTGGTCGAGCAGGATGAGCAGGGCCAGGGCGCCTTCGGGCGTTGCGGCCCAGGCGTCGTATTCGCCACGTGCGGCGCGGTGGTGGGTAGGCTCGAACTTGAGGCGGATGGCGTCGTCGAAGGCGTGGGACTTCTTGAACCAGCGCCCGGGCCCGGCGTTGCTCCAAAAGCCGATGATGTCGTTGGGATGGGCCGTCACGGCGGGCGGATCCTTCGTGGCCTCTTGAACGCGCAGGTGTCGCCTAGCTAGCGAGCGCGTTCAAGCCGGGTTCAGGTCCGGACCGTCATACCGGCGCTAAGCAATGCAGGCCGGGGCTCTCCCGGCGCAGAGGTGAAGAGATGAAAACCAGGACCGCCACAGCCGCCCTCGCCCTGTTGTTCGCAGCCGGCGTAAGCCATGCCGCCTTGGCGCAGGACGACGATCACCGCGGACGCGGGCCGCGCGGCGACCATGCGACCGCCCAGGCTCCGCAACAGGCCCCGCAACAGGCGCCGCGCGCCGAGGTCCAGCCTCGTGGGCCCGATGCGCGCCAGCCTTCCGGCGCGCCGGCGTCGCGGGCCTCGCTGGCCGCGGGCTTCCGCGAACAGCGCGAGCAACGCGAACAGCAGAACGTTGCGCCCCAGCCGCGCCCTGACCGGGGTGCGCCGCCCGCCGCCCGCGATCCGCGCGCCGAGGGGGATCGCCGCGACCAGAACTGGGACCGCAACCGTGGTCCGGACCGTAACGACGATCATCGCGGTGACCGTGGCGACCGGCGCGATTGGGGCGATCGGGGCGGCCCGCGGCCCGGCGGTCCCGGCTTCGACCCGCGCCGCGGCGATGGCGGCGAACGTCATTGGGAACGCGGCCGCTATCCGCCCGTCTACCAGAGCGACCGGCGCTTCCGGATCAGCCCCTATCGCTATCCGAGGGGTTTCTACAATCGCGCCTGGGTCTTCGGTGATATCCTGCCGCGAGGCTGGTTCGGCTCCGATTACCTGCTGGGCGACTTCTACGACTACGGACTGCCTTATCCGCCTCCCGGCTACGATTGGGTGCGGGTTGGTCCTGACGCCCTGATGATCGACCGTTACACCGGCCGCATCGTCCAGGTTGTCCGGTACATCTTCTACTAGGCCTACGGTTTTCCCTCCCCGTCATGGGGAGGGATCATCCTCAGATGAATCCCAGCGACTTCAGCTGAGCGATGGAATCCCGGGCGCTGGCGTGATGCACGAAGACGCCGCCGGCCTCGAGCCACAGGTGGCGATGCTGGTCGCGGTCGTCCACCAGCACGTCGCCGGGATGGCAGTGCTCGCGTTTCAGGGCCGCCAGGGTGGTGATCATCGGCACGCCCGGGAAATGCTTCGCCGCCCAGCGCCGCTTCTGCGGCTGGGCCCATTTGCCGCCGGGCACGCCGGTGAGGATTATGGGCCCCTTGTGACGGACCGCCTCGAAGAGTTCGAAGGCGTCGGGCAGGGGATCGAGGTTCTCGAAGAAGCGGTCGGCGTTGTAGAGCTGCTTCCAGAATTCGCCGGCGCTACGCAGGCGCTCGAACTCCTCCGAGGGCACGCCGAAGATCGCCTGGGCGCCCTTCTCGAAGTCGGCCAGCACGCCGTCACAGTCCAGATAGATTTGCCGTCTCACCGCGCCTGTCCGCCTCAGCCGACCTGGCAGACCGGGCAGAGGCCCCGGGCCTCCAGGGTGACGGCGCTCACCGCATAGCCCCTGGCGGCGGCGGCGGCTATGCCGGCCCCCAGGTCCGGTTCGAATTCTTCCGCCGCGCCACAGCAGTCACAGATCAGGAACGCCGCCGAATGGCCCCGGCCGTCGAGCCGGCAGGGCACGTAGGCGTTGAGGCTCTCGATCCGATGGGCGAAGCCCTGGCGTTCCAGGAAATCCAGGGCGCGGTAGACGGTGGGCGGCTTGGCCGGCTCGCCGCCGGACCCGAAGGCGGCGATCAGGTCATAGGCCTTCAAGGGACCATGAGCTTCGAGCAGCAACTCCAGAACCCGGCGGCGCGGCAAGGTCAGGCGCTCCTGGCTGGCCGCGCAGCGGGTTTCCGCGGCGGTCAGGGCCAGGCGCAGGGCCTGACCGTGCAGCCCGTGGTGGGCGCCGTCCTCGTGGTGGCATGCCGCATTCATGGGCGCCAGCTAACTCCGCCCGGGCCTGCATCGCAATGCCCTTGACTTGCCGTTATGTTATTTCATAACACGCATGTTATATAGTAACATCAAGCGCGCCGGCAAGGCCGCGGGAGTTTGCGGTGATGGCGGCAAGGCTTCTTACGTTGATCGTCGCCGGCCTGGGCGTGCTCGACGCGGGCGCATCATCAGCCCAGGAGAGCCATCCGGCCCAGGTGTCGGAGGTGGTGATCACGGCCCAGCGGCTGGACGCGGCGCGCTCGGCCATTGAGCCGGCGCTGGGCGCCACCAGCTATTCCCTGCCGCAGGCGTTCATCGCCAACCTGCCCGGCGGCGCCAACACCCAGTTGAACCAGGTCGTGTTGCAGGCCCCGGGGGTCGCCCAGGACAGTTTCGGTCAGCTGCATGTGCGCGGCGACCATGGCAACATCCAGTACCGCCTGAACAATGTGATCCTGCCGGAGGGCCTGGCGGTGTTTGGCCAGACGCTGTCGCCGCGGCTTGCGGCGAATATCCAGCTGGTCACCGGCGCCCTGCCGGCCCAGTACGGCCTGCGCACCGCCGGCATCATCAACATCACCACCAAGAGCGGGTTCAGGACCGAGGGCGAGGCCTCCCTCTACGGCGGCGGCCACGGGGTCATCACGCCCAGCTTGGAATACGGCGGCTCCTTCGGACGCTCGAGCGCCTTCGGCTCGGTCAGCTACACGGGGACGGACGTCGGCATCGAAAGCCCCGACGGGCGCGCTCGGCCCTTGCACGACCATTCCGACCAGGGCCAGGTCTTCGGCTATTTCGATCACATCCTGAACGCGGTGAGCCGCGTTTCGCTGATTGCTGGCACGTCGCAGCAGACCTTCGAGATCCCGAATGTTGACGGCCTGCAGCCCACCCTGGGCTTCAACGTCAACGGCCGGGCCGACTTCGCAAGCGGGCGCCTGGACGAGCGTCAGCGCGAAGGGACGACCTACGGCATCGCTACCTATCAGCGCTCGACGGACACCTTCACAGGCCAGGCCTCGGTCTTCACCCGCTATTCCACCCTGACCTACAGCCCTGACCTCGTGGGCGAACTGCTGTTCGACGGCATCGCCCAGGCCGCCCGCAAGACCGATCTTTCGACCGGCGTCCAGCTGGAGGGCGTGCTGACCGTCAGCGACGCTCACACCCTTCGCGCCGGCTTCGTGGCCTCGCGCGACCACACCACATCGCGCACCGTCTCGCAGGTTCTGGCGGTGGACGCCGTGGGCGCCCAGACCAGTCGCCAGCCGCTGACCATCGCCGAAAGCGGCCGGCAGAACGGCTCGACGGTGTCAGTGTTTGCGCAGGACGAGTGGAAGCTCGCCGACACCCTGACGCTCAACTACGGCCTAAGGTTCGACCAGCTCGACGCCTACCGCTCCGAGAACCAGCTCAGCCCGCGCGCCGGGTTGGTCTGGAGTCCCACGGAGGGGACAACGCTGCACCTGGGCTACGCGCGCTATTTCACCCCGCCGGCTTTCGAACTGGTGGCCGACCGGACGGTGGCGACGTTCGTGGGCACCAGCGCCCAGGCGCCCGGGGTCCGCAACGACAGGCCGCTTTCGGAGCGCTCGAGCTACTACGACGCAGGGGTCGAACAGAAATTCGGGCCGTTCAGCCTGGGTGTCGACGCCTACTACAAGAAGGCGCGGAACCTGCTGGACGAGGGCCAGTTCGGCGCCCCGATCATCCTGACGCCCTTCAACTTCCGCGACGGCTACGCGAAAGGGGTCGAGGTCTCGGCCACCTACGAACGCGGACCGCTAAGCGCGTACGGCAACCTGGCGATCTCCGAGGCCAAGGGTCGCGACATCATCTCGAGCCAGTTCAATTTCGACCCTGCTGAGCTGGCCTATATCGCGGGCCACGACGTCTATCTCGACCACGATCAGACCTACACGGGCTCAGCTGGCGCAGCCTTCCACTTCGGGGATAACCGTTTGTCGGCGGATCTGATCTACGGTTCGGGTCTGCGGCGGGACGGGGCGGTTCCCAATGGCGACAAGCTGCCGGCCTATGCCCAGGTGAACCTCGGCGTCGCCCACGAGTTCCGCGACGCGCCCGGTGGCCCGATCGGCGTGCGGGTGGACGTCATCAACGCGTTCGATCGCAAATACGCCATCCGCGACGGGTCGGGCATCGGCGTGGGCGCGCCGCAGTTCGGGCCCCGGCGCGGCGTCTTCGTGGGCCTGACCAAGACGCTGTGAGTTCAGTTCCTCCCCATTGGGGGAGGAGCCTGGGCCTAGGCCTCTTCGCTCTCGCTGGACTCGGCCTTGGGGGCGCGGCGGCGGCGCGGCTTGGGCGGGGCGTCGGCGGCCGGATCAGTGCGCGGCGCGGTCGAGGTCTGCAGGAAGGCTGGGGCGTGGCTCTCACCGCCGTCGGCGTCGCGCAGGACCCGCGCGGGCCGATCTTCCTGGATGGTCGCCGGCGCGGCCTGGGGCTCGGAGGCGGCCAGAGGGTCGCGCTGGGGCCGGTCTTCACGGTTGTAGCGAGGGCGGTCGTCGCGCGGACGGTCGCCGCGGGGGCGGTCTTCGCGTGGCTGATCGTTGCGGGGCCGGTCATCACGCGGGCGATCGTCACGCGGCCGATCATCACGCGGACGCTCGTCGCGATCCTGGCGAGGCGCCTGCTGTTGCGGGTTGTCGCCTTGGGGGCGGTCGTCGCGGGGCCGGTCGTCGCGCCAGCGGTCGCGGCGCTGGCCCTGGCCGTCGCGGTTCTGGCCGTTCTGGCCGTCGCGGTTGAAGTCGCGGTCGCGGTTCTCGTAGCGGGGCCGATCATCGCGGCCCTGCTCGTTGTTGCGCGGCCGGTCGTCGCGCTGCTGTTGCTGCGGCGCCTGGGCGGCGTCGCGCGCCTGCCAGGTCTCGGCGGTCTCGCCGGCGTCGGCGGAGGCCTGGTCGGCGGCTTCGGACTGGGCCTGGGCGGTCTCGTCTTCGAAGTCGATATCGAAGCCGGAGGAGAAGTGGTCGCGCCCGAGAATCTCGCTGGCCGGGCGGGTCGGCTGCATGGCGCGCAACAGGCGGAAATAATGTTCGGCGTGCTGGAGGTAGTTCTCGCCCAGAACGCGGTCGCCAGCGGCCGAGGCGTCGCGGGCCAACTGCTGGTACTTTTCGAAGACGTGCTGGGCGTTGCCGCGGACCTTCGAGCCTTCAGGCCCGTTGGAATCGAACGCGCGATTGGCGTTCTGCGCCTGGGGCTTGCCGCCGCCGCCGCTGCTTCCGCCGCCGCGATTACGGCCGCGTTGGCGCTTCATACCCTTGAAATCTCTCATTATTCGGTGACCGTCTGGTTCTTCCTGAGGCGGAACCCTTCGCGGGTTCGGCCTGTGCGCTAGCGTTCAGCGGGTTCGGGCGACTGCCCGGATTCTAATGTTGAAGGCGCTAAATGTTCCCCGTCGTCCGCCGAAAACATGAAGCGATAAGCCTTGGGAGGCTCGCGCCCTGCCGGGACCGGTGTGCGTCCTTGTCCGGACGCGTCAACCGAAAGCCGACGATTTGGGTGGAGACGAGTCTTACGTAACCCCTCAAGCCGGTGTTTCCAAGGGCTTTTTCGCGCCGGCGACGACGCGGTCTCGGTCGCCCAGGTCCCGGGTGGTGGCGACTTGCGTTGCGCCGGCCTCGCGGAACAGGGCCTCGACCGCATCCTTCTGGTCGTAGCCGATCTCGACCGCAAACCGGCCGCCCGGCTTCAGGACCCGCAGGATCTGGGGCGCGAGCACCCGGTAGTGGTCCAGGCCGTCGGCGCCGCCGTCGAGGGCGATGCGCGGTTCGTGGTCGCGGACCTCCGGCTCCAGGGTCTCGATCACCGCGCTGGCAATGTAGGGCGGGTTGGAGACCACAAGGTCGAAGGTGTCGTCGCCCAGCCCTTGCGTCCAGTCGCCCCGCAGCAGGGCCACCCGCGACGCCAGGCCCAGGTGGGCAGCGTTGTCACGGGCCACCGCCAGGGCCTCTTCCGAGACGTCGACGCCCAGTCCCCGGGCCGCCGGCCTCTCGGCCAGGATGGCCAGCAGGATCGCGCCGGACCCGACGCCCAGGTCGAGGATCGAGAAGGCCTGGCCCTCGGGAAAGGCCGGCAGCACGACGTCAAGGATCGACTCGGTGTCCGGCCGGGGCGTCAGGACGTCCGGCGTCACCTGCAGCATGATCTTCCAGAAGCCCTTGCGGCCCAGGATGTGGCTGACCGGCTCGCGGTGTTCGCGGCGGCGGACATAGTCGTCAAGCGTGGCGGCCTGCTCCGGCGTCAGCGGGCGGTGGGGATCGGTGACGATGTCGGTGCGGGTGGCGTCAGCCGCGGCCTCGACCAGCAGGCGCGCGTCGATCACCGGTCCGGTCAGGCCCACGGCCTCCAGGCGCTTCTTGGCGGTCTGCCAGGCTTGCAGCAGGGTCAAGGTCATCCGGCGTCCTTTGCGGGCGGTTCGGCCAAGGGCTCTGGGACAGCGTCGCCCATCTGGAGACCCCCCGCGGCGGTGACCTTCACGTAGATCCCGCAGAACATGTGGCCGTAGTTGTCAAAAAGCGCCTTGGTCACGTCGAGGTCGCGGTCCGCGCTCGTGGGATCGACGTGGGTCGCCGCGCAGCGGACGATGGGTTTGAACACCTCGGCGTTGGCGCCGCCCAGGCTCAATGTCCGGCCGGTCCATTGGTTCTCCGCCCAGGCTGGCCAGCCCTCGACATAGACGTTGGCGCGGAACCGGAGGGGGTCGAGGGCGGCGCCCATCCGCGCGCCCAGGTCGCGGACGCTGGCCAGGTTGACGATCGAGACGTGCCCCTGGGGGTGATCGAAAAAGCGCCACGCATCTGGCGAGCGGATCACCTTGAGCGGGCCACGCACCCCGTCGCCCAGGAGGTCGGCCAGCCAGGCTTCGAACGTGGCGCGCCCGACCTCGGTCTCCAGGTTCGCCCGCAGAGGCGGCAGGCCCGGGGCCTGGACCTCAAGGGACATGGTCGCCTCGTCGAAGCGCGTGCGGGCGGCAGCGACCCGGGGCACGCTCGCCAGGACGGTGAACTTCTGCTTCGGCACAAAGGCGGGGTGTTCAGGGTCGAAACCCGAGGGGCCGTTCTCCACCGCGTAGAGGCGGTCGAAGGCCACGCCCTCGCCAGGCGTCAGCGTCATGCCCGGCAAGGCCTCTGGCGTGAAGCCTTTCACCGGATGGCGATAGAGGGCGGTGGCGCGACCGTGCATCCGCGCTGCTTGCCGCATGGGCGCGCCGGCGCCAAGCGCCGTGGGCCGGGACCGGCAAATCGGCTGCCACCGCGCCCGCGGTTTGTTAGGGTCGCGCCGATGGATTTCGCCGACGCCTTCAAAGCCGCCCTGGCCGACCACCAGGCCGGCGACCTGGCGCGGGCCGAGGCGGGTTACCGCGCGCTTGTGCCCAGGCCGCCCATCCGCCGGTGCTGCACAACCTCGCCCTGCTGCTGGAGGCCAAAGGGGGCTTCGCCGAGGCGGAGTTGCTCTATCGCCAGGCGGCCCAGGCCGCGCCGGACGATCCCAGGCGGTGGGAGGCGCTGGCTAACCACCTGCGGGAGGGCCGCGAGTTCGAGGCCGCCGAGGTGGCCTACCGCCAGGCGCTGGCCTTGGGTCCCGAGGCCGTCACCGCGGCCACGAGCCTGGCCTGCGTTCTGCTGGCCCAGGGTCGGCGCGAGGAGGGCTGGGCCGCCTTCGATCAGCGGCGGGCGCGGCGCAAGCTGCTGGCCGGCGGGCTGAGCTTCCCGGAATGGCGGGGCGAACCCCTGGCCGGCAAGCGGCTGCTGGTGATCCGCGAGCAGGGGTTCGGCGACCAGATCATGATGGCCCGCTACCTCACGGAACTGGACGCCGCGGCCGTGACTTACGCGGGACCCCAGGCCCTGGCGCGGCTGTTCGCACCGTTGCCGGTCACCTACCTGACCGTCTCAGCCGAGGGGTTCGAGGTTCCGCCGCACGACTATTGGACCTTGCCCCTGTCGCTGCCGCGCTGGTGCGACGGGGAGATTCCGCCGCCGCCCTACCTCTCAGGACGCGGGAACGGGCCGCGGGGCGGCGTTGGGGTGGTCTGGCGGGGCGAGCCGACCAATGCCAACAACAGCTTCCGGTCCCTGCCGGAGAGCATTGCCAGGGACCTTCTGGCTCTGCCGGGCGCGGTAAGCCTCGATCCCGCCGATACGGGCGCTGAAGACTTCCAGGCCACCGCCGACCTGATCGCGGGCCTGGACCTGGTGATCACCGTCGACACCGCCGTGGCCCACCTGGCCGGCGCCATGGGCGCGCCCGTCTGGATGATGCTGGCCGCCCGGGCGCTGGACTGGCAGTGGCCGAGGGTCGGGGCGTCGCTCTGGTATCCGAGCGCGCGGCTGTTCACCCAGCCGCGACCCGGCGACTGGGCTTCCGTGTTCGCCGATGTGCGCGCCGGTCTGGCGAGGCCTTAGTTGAACTCGTCTTCCAGGGCCGAGAGCCTGGCCGCCTGGTCCTCGGCGATCAGTGGGTTGATCACGTCATCCAGCGCCTCGCCCTCCATGACCTTGGGCAGGTTGTAGAGCGTCAGGTTGATCCGGTGGTCGGTGACGCGGCCCTGTGGAAAATTGTAGGTGCGGATGCGCTCGGAGCGGTCGCCGGAGCCCACCTGGGACTTGCGGGCGTCGGAGCGAGCGGTGTCGAGGGCCTCGCGCTGCTGGTCATAGAGCTTGACCTTCAGCGCCTTCATCGCGCGGGCCCGGTTCTGGTGCTGCGATTTCTCGGAGCTGGTGACCACGATGCCGGAGGGCAGGTGGGTGATGCGCACCGCTGAGTCGGTCTTGTTGACGTGCTGGCCGCCCGCGCCTGAGGAGCGGTAGGTGTCGATCCGGATGTCCTCGGTCTTGATGTCGATCTCGACGTCCTCGGGCTCGGGCAGGACGGCGACCGTGGCGGCGGAGGTGTGGATGCGGCCCTGCGCCTCCGTGGCCGGCACCCGCTGCACCCGGTGGACGCCGCTTTCGAATTTCAGCCGGCCGAACACCCCGTCGCCGGTGACCGCGGCGATGATCTCCTTGTAGCCGCCCATCTCGCCCTCGGAGACGCTGTCGATCTCCACCGTCCAGCCGTGCAGGGCCGCGTAGCGCTGGTACATGCGGAAGAGATCGCCGGCGAACAGCGCCGCCTCGTCGCCGCCGGTGCCGGCGCGCACTTCAAGAATCGCCGAGGCGTTCTCGTCCTTGTCCTTGGGGGCCAGGAGAAGGGCGACCTCGCGTTCAAGGGCGGGCAGCTTGTCCTTCAGGATCTCGAGTTCGTCCCGGGCCATGGCGGCCATGTCGGAATCGCTTCCGGCGGCCATCTCTTCAAGTTCCGGAGCCTCGGCGCGGACCCGTTCCAGGGACTGCACCGCATCGACCACCGGCTTGAGCTCGGCGTGCTCCTTGCCCAGGCGCACGATCTCCTGGCCATCCGTGGCCGCGCCCATGCGCGCCTCGATCTGGCGGAAGCGGTCGAGAACCTGGTCGAGCCTGGCCTGGGGAAGTCGCAAGGGTCTTTACGCCTGATGAGAAGGGGAGCTTCCTCTAGCCTCCTGCCGGCCGCTTGCCAAACGGGGCCGCGTTCCGGCGGTGGATATGGAGGGGCTCCATGTACCACGACGGCAATCGCCAGCTTCAGGATGCTTTCGGCAGCCGCGCCCTCGCCGACCGGCTGGCGGAACTGCGACGCAGCCAGTTCACCGACGACGATGCGGCCTTCATTGCAAGCCAGGGGTTCTTCTTCCTGGCGACCGCCGACGCCCAAGGCCATCCGGACTGCTCGTTCAAGGGCGGCCCGCCGAGCTTTGCACAGGTTGCAGCCCCGGACCGGCTGCTGTTCCCCGACTACGACGGCAACGGCATGTTCAAGAGCCTCGGCAACATCGCCGCGAACCCCTGGGTCGGGCTGCTGTTCATCGCCATGGGCGAGGCGCCCCGGCGCCTGCGGGTCAACGGAACGGCGCGGATCCTCAGCGAAGATCCGGCCATGGCGTCGATACCGGGCGCCCAGCTGCTGATCGAGGTGACGCCGGTCGACATCTTCCCCAACTGTCCGCGCTACATCCCCAGGACCGAAATGCTGCAGGCGTCGCAGTATCTGCCGCACGACGGCGTCGCGCCGGTGGAGCCGGTCTGGAAGGCCTTCGATGTTTTCAAGGATGTGGTGCCGCCCAGGCGGCGCTGACGACGCCTAGACGCGGACGCCGCTCAGAGGGGCGTTGCCGAAGGCGCCGAGTTTGACGGTCCCGGTCATGGCGTCGCCGGCGACGGTGGCCGTGAACTCGAGCGTCATGGGCATCGGGCTGGTGATGTTGGCGCTCCAAGTCAGAGTGTCGCCGGCAACCTTACCGCTGACTTCCTGCGAGCCCATCTTGCCCTCGGTCTTGCCGGTGAAGGTGTCGCCGCTGGTGGTGATCGTGGCCGTCACCTCCTGAGCGCCCATGGGCGTGTTGATGGTGATCTTCCAGCTGCCGTCCGCGGACATGAAGTCCTCCCTGATTGTTGGCGCGCAGCTAAGCCCGGAAGCCGGCGAGGCGCAAGAGTGACGCGGGCGTCATTTTCTTCAATCTGGCTATTCGGCCGCCACGGCGACCTTCGCGGCTTCCGCCTCGACCTGGGCCGCGCGGGCTTCGACGAGGCCGACGATATGGTCGACCATGCTGTCGTTGTCGATCTTGTGGTCCTGCTTGCCGGCCACATAGACCATGCCTGAACCCCTGCCGCCGCCGGTGAAGCCGAGGTCGGTCATCAGGGCCTCGCCGGGGCCGTTCACCACGCAGCCGATGATCGAGAGGCTCATGGGGGTGGCGATGTGGGCCAGCCGCTCTTCCAGCGCCTCTACGGTCTTGATGACGTTGAAGCCCTGGCGCGCACAGGACGGGCAGGCGACGATGTTGACGCCCCGGTGGCGCAGGCCCAGCGACTTGAGGAGGTCGAAGCCGACCTTGATCTCCTCGACCGGATCGGCCGCCAGGCTGACGCGGATGGTGTCGCCGATCCCGGCCCAGAGCAGGGCGCCCATGCCGATGGAGGACTTCACGGTCCCGGTGCGCAGGGCCCCAGCCTCGGTGATCCCCAGGTGCAGCGGGCAGTCGATGGCGTCGGCCAGCAGGTTGTAGGCGGCCACGGTCATGAAGACGTCCGAGGCCTTCACGCTGATCTTGAACTCGTGGAAGTCGTGGTCCTGCAGGATGCGGGCGTGGCGCAGCGCGCTGTCCAGCATGGCCTGGGGGCAGGGCTCGCCATATTTTTCCAGGAGGTCGCGTTCCAGCGACCCGGCGTTGACGCCGATCCGCATCGAGCAGCCGTTGTCGCGGGCGGCCTGGATCACCTCGCGCACCCGGTCGGGCGAGCCGATGTTGCCGGGATTGATCCGCAGGCAGGCCGCGCCGGCCTCGGCGGCCTCGATGCCGCGGCGGTAGTGGAAATGGATGTCGGCGACCAGCGGGACCTTGGAGGCCTTGACGATGTCGCGGAACGCGGCGGTCGACTCCTCGTCCGGGCAGGAGACGCGGACGATGTCAGCGCCGGCCTCCTCCAGCTGGCGGACCTGGTCGATGGTCGCCTGGGCGTCGGCGGTGAGCGTGTTGGTCATCGACTGGACGGTGATCGGGGCGTCGCCGCCGACCTCCACATTGCCGACGCGGATCTTGCGGCAGGGCCGGCGCTGGATCGCGCGCCAGGGCCGGACCGAGGTGTGGTCCTTGTGGGCGTGGTCGGCGGCGTGGGACGGGGAAACGCTCATGGGCTGGAAAATATGCCCTTTGCGATGAAAGCCCAAGCGCGGCCGGGTCATTTCATCGGATTGTCATGCAGCCGTACCCGGGCCGGGGCTTTGCGGTCGGCTATTCGCTGGCCAGCGCGCCCAGGGCTACGTGGTTGGCCGGCAGGACACCCTTGGAGCGGCCGGCCACGAAGACCTGCATGTTGTCAGGCTCGGAGACCTCAGCGGTGAGGCCGGGCAGTTCCGGCGCGCGGTAGGATTCTCCGGGCGCGAGCTGGCGGGCGAAATAGGCCGAGCCGTCGGCGCCGCGCACGATCAGCGAGACCGACTTTCGGGCCTTCAGGGTCACCGCCGAGGGTTGCTGCGCGGCGGCGCCATAGATCGCGCCCTCGGCCACGAAGACCTGCGGCAGGCTGGCGGGATCGACCACCGCCTCGCCGTCGGCCTTTACCCCGAAGGGCATGGGCTTGGAGTGGTTGACGCCGGTTTCGCCGGCTTCCGCCAGGCCCGGCGTTTCGTAGGGCGGCGGAGTGGTCGATTCCACTGGGGCGGGCAGGGGCGCGCCCAGGGTCACGGGCCCGGGCTTGCCGGCCGCAAGCGCCTCGGCGGCGGCCTTGGCGGGCGCGGTCGACGAGGGCGGCTGCTGGGCGTTCATCGCCCGCTGGGCGACGTTCCAGACCACGATGGCGACGAGGATCAGGATCACCACGATGACGATCGCCATCAGGCGGGGGTCGCGATCGTCGCCGACGCCCAGCGGCTCATGCAGGGAATCGTCGAGGATCGGCTCCTCGGTCTTGAACCGGTCGACCGCGGCCTCCCCGTCGAGGCCAAGGGCGATGGCGTAGGCGCGGATATAGCCGATGGTGAAGGGCCGCGAGGGCAGCTTGTCCAGCCGCATGGCCTCGATGTCGGCCAGGTAAGCGCGGCGCACCCGGGTGGTGTCGGCGACGGCTTCCAGGGACAGGCCCTTGAATTCGCGGATGGCGCGCAGGGCCTGGCCGATATCGGCGCCCGATTGAAGGGTCGGGGTATAGGTTTCGATCTCGCCAGGGCTGCGGCCCGCGTCCGTGGGCGGATGCAGGTCGGTGATCGCGCCTGGATCGGGCGGCGCGGCGATCTTCACATCGGACCGGGCTTTACGACCAAAGCGCCTCAAGGACGGTGACCTTCAATACAATGCGCGGCCATGCTTGCCAGGTCTGGTGAGCTAGACGGCAAGAGAGATCTTGCGCGCCAGGGTTTCGATTTCGTGGCGGACGGAACCTGCGCCGCCTTTCAGCAATGCTGAAACACCGCGCCGCGCGGCTTCGCGATCGCAGGACAGCACCATCTGCTTGACCGGGCCGATGCCGGCGGGGGGCATGGACAGCCTGTCGAACCCGAGGGCCACCAGGGCAAAGGCTTCCAGCGGCCGGCCGGCCATTTCGCCGCATACGCTGACCGGAGTGCCGGTCTCGGCGCAGGCCCGCTGGATGGCCTCCAGCGCCCGGAGCGCCGGCGGGCACAGCGGATCGTAGCGATCCGCCATCCTCGGGTTTCCCCGGTCGGCGGCGAACATGTACTGCATCAGGTCGTTGGTGCCGATGCTGACGAAGTCGGTGAGCGGCAGGAGCGCGTCCAGGTGCCAGATTAGCGACGGCGCCTCGATCATCGCCCCCACGGCCAGCCGGGACGGGGCCTTGCGGCCCCGGCGCTCAGCCCAGGCGACCTCGATATCCACCAGGGCGCGGGCGGCGCGGAACTCGTCCACCGTGGCCACCAGGGGGAACATGATCCGCAATTCCCGGCCGTTGGCGGCGGCCACCAGGGCGCGAAGCTGCAGCCGCAGCAGGGCCGGGCGATCGAGCCCCATGCGGATGGCCCGCCAGCCCAGCGCCGGATTGTCTTCCCGCTCGGCCTCCATGTAGGGCAGCACCTTGTCGCCCCCCAGATCCAGGGTGCGGAAGGTCACCGGCAGGCCGCCGGCGGCGTCCATCACCCGCCCGTAGAGGGCCGTCTGGGCGTTGAAGCGCGGCATCTCCTCGGCGACCATGAACTGGAACTCGGTGCGGAACAGGCCGATGCCCTCAGCGCCGGTTTCCCCCATGATGTCCAGGTCGACGTCCAGACCGGCGTTCATCAGCAGGGTGATCTTGGCCCCGTCACGGGTGAAGGCCGGGGTGTCGCGCAGCTTGGCGAACTCGGCCTGCCGCTGGGCGCGGACCTCGATCCTCGCCTGGATGGATTTCACCACGTCCGGCCGCGGGCGGAGGTAGGCCTCGCCGCTCTCGGCGTCGACGATCACCGCGTCGCCTTCGGACACGCGGTCGCGCAGGCCCAGCAGGCGTCCGACGCAGGGGATGTCGAGGGCGCGGGCGACGATGGCGGCGTGGCTGGCCGCCGAGCCCTCCTCCAGCAACAGCCCGCGCAGCTTGGTGCGGTCGTATTCCAGCAGGTCCGCCGGCCCGAGGTTGCGGGCGATCAGGATGGCGTTCTCGGGCAGTTCGCGGGCGGTGTGGCCCTCGCCGGACAGGTGGCGCAGGAGACGGTCGTTGAGGTCTTCCAGATCGTGCAGCCGCTCGCGCAGGTAGGGGTCGCGGGCCTGGCCCAGGCGGGCCCGGTGCTCGGAGCGCACCCGCTCGACGGCCGCCTCGGCGGTCAGGCCGTTGCGCACGGCGTCCACCAGGCTGCGGTTCCAGCCCCGGTCGTGGGCGAACATCCGGTAGGTGTCGAGTACCTCGAAGGAGGTGTCCACCAGGCCGGCGTTACCCTCCAGCATCTGGTCGATCTGGGCCTGCAGAGTGGCGATGGCGGTCGACAGGCGTGTCTCTTCGGCCGGCACGTCGTCGGAAAGCAGCTGCGAGGGCGCCACGGGACGCTCGTGCAAGACCGCGACGCCGTAGGCCAGGCCGTCGCCGAACTTGGCGCCCTTCAGCCGCTCGGGCCGGTGAGGCGCGATCTCGACGCCCTTGAGGTCGCCGCCGACCAGAAGTTCGCCGCCGGCCACCATCTCGGCCAGCACCATGGCGACGATCTGCAGGTCCTCGACCTCGTCGTCGGTATAGACCCGCGCGGTGCGGTTCTGGACCACCAGCACCCCGATGGCCCGGCCGCCGCGCAGCAGGGGCACGCCCAGGAAGGCGTGGTACGGGTCTTCGCCGGTTTCCGGGCGGTAGGAGAAGGCCGGGTGTTCCGGCGCGTCGGCCAGGTTGAGCGGCCGGCCCAACTTCATGATCTCGCCGACCAGGCCCTCGCCCTGCTTCATGCGGGTGACGTGGACGGCGGCGGGGTCCAGGCCCTCGGTGGCGAACAGCTCCATCTCGCCCGCCGCGCGGCGCATGTAGAGCGAGCAGACCTCGGCGACCATGGAGCGGGCGATGATGCGCACGACCATGTCCAGGCGCGCCTGCGCCGGGCCGCCGCCCGCCAGGGCCTCCCGAATCTGCCGCAGCAGACTGCGCTGACCGCGTATGGCTACGCCTGGTATCGCCATGGACTGGCGGTTGCCTCCCTCGCTCTTAAGCCGCTCCCTAGCAGGTTTAGCCGTCTGAACGGAGACGGAAAGACGACGATGCCATGAATGGCCGTCATGCACACCGATCGGGCGCCGCGCAGTCGAGTTCTGGAGCGGACTCGGGCTAAACTCGCCTGATGTCGGAAACTGCGGCGGCGTCCAAAGGCTGGATCGATCTTCTGTCGCAAGGCCGCCTGCCGCGATTCGCCCTGATCTGCCTGGGCGTGTGGCTGAACGCCGCCGACGCCCTGGTGACCGCCACGATCATGCCCAGCGTCGGCGCGGAGCTGGGCGGCTATGGCTATTTCAGCTGGGCGACCGCGGGCTTCCTGGTGGGTGCGATCCTCGCCGGCGCGAGCGCCGGGCGGCTTTCGGAGATCTTCGGCCTGCGCAACGCCACGGCGGTGGCCGGCCTGATCTATGGCCTGGGCTGCCTGATGAGCGCCGCGGCGCCCGACATCCAGGTGTTCCTGATCGGCCGGTTGCTGCAAGGCGCGGGCGGCGGCTGGATCAGCGGCTTTTCGATGGTCGCCATCGCGCTCCTGTTCCCTGAGCGGCACCTGGCGAAGGTGTTCGCGGCGGTGTCGGGGGTCTGGGGGATCGCCACGGTGCTGGGGCCGCTGTTCGGCGGGATCTTCGCCGGCTCCGGCGACTGGCGGATGGTTTTCTGGCTGTTCGCGGGCCAGGCGGTGGCTTTCAGCGCCGCGGCGGTCTGGATGCTGCGGACCGACAACCAGGCGCAGGAAGGCCTGGGCGTGCCGTGGCGTCAGCTTGGCGTCCTGACGCTGGGCGTCGGCGCCATCGCGGTGGCCGACGTCACCCAGGGCTGGCTGGCGGCGACGGGGCTGGTGACGGCGGGGCTCCTGCTGCTGGCCCTGGTGCTCTGGGTCGACGCCCGCGCCAGGGTCCGTCTGATGCCGCATCGCGCGGGTGACCTGCGCACGGTGGTGGGCTCGGGCTATGCGGCGATGTTCGCGCTCACCGCGGCTTCCATGGGCCTGTCGGTCTACGGCCCCGCCATTCTGCAGGAACTGCGCGGGCTGACGCCGCTTTGGGCCGGCTACGTCATCGCCGCGGAGGCCCTGGGCTGGACGGTATGCGCCCTGCTGGTGGCCGACACCTCGGAGCTTTGGGACGGGCGCTGGGTGCGGTTCGGCTCGGTCTGCGTGATCGCCAGCCTGGTGATCCTGACCTGGGCGATGAAGGGCCAGGCGCTGGCCTGGGTGATCGCCGGCTCGGCCCTCTTGGGGGCGGGCTTCGGTTTTTTCTGGAGCTTCATGAGCCGCCGGGTGATGGCCGCCCTCGCCGATGAGGATCGGGCGATCGGCGCCTCGGCGATCACGGCGGTGCGCCAGACGGGAGCTGCGGCCGGGGCGGCGATCGCCGGCGCCACGGCCAATGTCGTAGGCTTTGGAACCGGCCTGACGGTGGCCAGCGCCCAGTCGGCGGCCGTCTGGGTGTTCGCCACCGCCATCCCTCTGGCGGTGGTCGGGACCTGGGCGGCGTTCCGGCTGACCGGATCGGCGCGGAAGGCCTAGAGCTGGTCCAGGCCGTAGGCGGCGTGCAGGGCGCGCACGGCGAGTTCGGTGTAGGCCGCATCGATCAGCACGCTGATCTTGATCTCCGAGGTGGAGATCACCTGGATGTTGACGCCCTTTTCGGCCAGGGCCCCGAACATGGTCTTGGCGACGCCCGTGTGGCTGCGCATGCCGACCCCGATCACCGAAACCTTGGAGACGTCGTCGTTCACCTGAACGTCGTCGAAGCCGATCTGCGGCTGGGCGGCGCGGACGATCTCCACGGCGCGGACGGCGTCACGCTTGCCGACGGTGAATTCCATATTGGCGGTATCGGCCGTGCGCGCGTGGCTCTGGACGATCATGTCCACGTTGACGTTCGCATCGGCCAGCGCCCCGAAGATGGCTGAGGAGACCCCCGGGTGGTCGGGCAGGCCGAACAGGCTGATCTTCGCCTCGTCGCGGCTGTAGGCCACCCCGCTCACGATCCGCTTTTCCATGATCTCTTCCTCGTCGCACACGATGGTGCCCTGGCCGGGCGCTTCGCCGGGCTCCACGAAACTCGACAGAACCCGTACCGGCACGCCCTGGGCCATGGCCAGTTCGACACTGCGGGTCTGCAACACCTTGGCGCCCAGCGAGGCCATCTCGAGCATCTCCTCGTAGGAGATCTTCGACAGCCTGCGGGCCTTCGATTCGATCCGCGGGTCGGTGGTGTAGACCCCGTCCACATCGGTGTAGATGTCGCAGCGGATGGCCTTCACGGCCGCCGCGATGGCCACCGCGCTGGTGTCCGATCCGCCGCGGCCCAGGGTGGCGATCCGCCCGCCGCGGGTGACGCCCTGGAAGCCGGCGATCACCGCCACCTCGCCCGAATCCATGGCGGCGATCAGCTTCTCGGGCTCGATGTCGTCGATGCGCGAGCGGCCGTGGGCGTCGTCGGCGATGATCGGGATCTGCCAGCCCATCCACGAACGCGCCGGCGTGCCGGTGTTGCGTAGGGCCATGGCCAGCAGGCCGGCCGTCACCTGCTCGCCGGACGCGACCACCACGTCGTATTCGTCGTCGGAGGGCGTCAGGCCCTGCGCGGCGGGGCCCGATCCGTCGGTCCAGGCGACCAGCTCATTGGTTTTGCCCGCCATGGCGGAAACGACCACCGCGACCTGGTGGCCGGCGGCCACTTCAGCGTTGACCAGCCGCGCCACGCGGCGAATCCGCTCCAGGTCGGCCACCGAAGTACCGCCGAATTTCATTACCAGTCGGGACATGTCGCGAAGGTATCGTTCTCGTTGCTGCTCTGCCGCAGGGCGCAGCCTTCTAGCGGCGCTGTCCCGCCGCCGCAACGGCCTCGCGACTTCGTTTCGCAGGCCGGAGGGGTTATGAGCACCCCATGAGCCCGCAAACCGAAGCGCCGACGGCGGCGCGTTCCAGTATCGACCCGGCCGATGTCGAGCGGTTCTCGCGCATCGCGGCCGAATGGTGGGACCCCAAGGGCAAGTTCGCGCCCCTGCACAGGTTTAACCCAGTCAGGTTGGGTTTCATCAGGGACCAGGCCCTCTACCGCTTCGGCCGCGACCCTGCGGCGCGCCGGCCGTTCGAGGGCCTGCGCCTGCTGGACATCGGCTGCGGCGGCGGATTGCTTTGTGAGCCCATGACCCGGCTGGGATTTGCGGTGACCGGCGTCGACGCCTCGGAACGCAACATCGGCACCGCCCAGGCTCACGCCGCCGAACAGGGGCTTGCCATCGACTACCGGGCCTCTACCGCCGAGGCCCTGCTGGCGGCGGGCGAGCCCGGCTTCGACCTGATCCTCAACATGGAGGTCATCGAGCACGTGGCCAATCCCGGCCAGTTCCTGCGCGACTGCGCGGGCCTGCTCAATCCCGGTGGCCTGATGATCGTGGCCACCCTCAACCGCACCCTCAAGGCCTTCGCGCTGGCCAAGGTGGGCGCGGAGTATGTGCTGCGGTGGCTGCCGGCCGGGACCCACGACTGGTCGCAGTTCCTGAAGCCTGAGGAACTGCGCGGCTTCCTGGAGGGCGAGGCGGTGACCGTCGATGGGCCGTACGGCGTCGCCTACGACCCGCTCACCGGGCGGTGGTCGCAATCCCACGACACCCAGGTGAACTACATGATGACCGTGGCCCGCGACGCGGCGTAATTCCGCCGGAAAATGGTCACGCGCCTAGGGTTCCTGCCGTCCCCTGACGTCTAGCTTCAGCACGAGCCGCAAGGGGGACGACCGATGCCATCGCTGCGTGTCCTCAGCCACGCCTTCCGGGCCTGGCGGCGCAATCTGCGGTGGCTGAAGCATGAACCCGAGACCCCCTATCTCGCCGATCTTCTGTCAGGCGCACCGCTTTGCCTGCATGTGGGCGCCAGCGACGGTCGACATTCCTATGTGATGACCCAGGTCGCGCCGGCCGCGCGGGTCTATGCGCTGGAGCCCTCCGCCTTTTCATTCCAGGTGCTGCGGGCGACCTTGGCGATGCACCGTATCGGCCGGCAGGTGACCGCGATCCACACCGCCGTGGCCGACCGGCCGGGCCAGCAGATCCTGGTGACGCCCAAGAAGCTGTCGGGCCGGATGGGGCGCGCCTACGCCTACGTGTCTGAGGCGCCGCCGGATGGCGCCGTGCGGCCCGACCTGGAGGACTCCGGACGGGAACTGGAGCCGACGGCGGTGGTGACCCTCGACGCCTTCTGCCGCGAGCGCGGTATCGAGCGGGTGGACTTCATCCGCATGGACATCGAAGGCGCCGAGCAGAAGGCGCTCGAGGGCGCGGCGGGCGTTCTCGACCGCGACCGGCCCCACGTGCTGCTGGAAATCCATCCGGCCATGCTGGCGGCCCGTTTTGGCGGCTCGGCCGAGGCTGTGGTCGATCTCTTCACCCGCCGCGGCTACCGCATGTTCGCCGTGAACGGCCACCGGCTGGAGGAGGCCTGGGCCGTCTGCGACGATGCGCCCTGGAAGGACTATTTCTTCATCCATCCGCGCCGAAGGGCCGAACTTCCGGACGGAGTGTTCAAGGCGCGCATGGCCGCCTGACTCGTTGCCCGCGTGGCACACCCCGCAGGCAAGCGCCCTGCCGGTCCCGCACCTCGCGAACCATCTCTTGAAACGGGCGTTTGCGATCACAGGTGTTACGAATTGACCACGGAGACGTGACGGTGGCGCGGAAGAGGCCAAAAGGGCTGCTGGCGATGGGCTGGGCCTGCATCGAAAGCGCGGCGCTCGGGCGGACCGAACATGCGTCGACCTCGGCCGACTATCCCGACAGCGTCGTTCGGCGCACGAGCTTCACAGCCGGCGGCGGCCACGGCTGGCGGATCTCAGCCCTGGAGACCCCGCGCGAGTCGCCGCCGGCCTGGAAGATCGTGGTGATCACCGGCGCGCCGTCCTGGGCGGAGTACTGGGCCGAGACCATGGCCGCCCTGCCGCAGGACCGCCAGATGGTCGTCGTCGACCGGCCAGGATACGGGGCGTCCGAGCCGGCCCACCCGGTGTCCGATATCCACGTTCAGGCCCAGGCGCTGCGGCCGCTGCTGGACGGGCCGCGCGGCCAGAAGGTGCTGCTGGTGGGCCAGAGCTATGGGGCGGCCATCGCGTCGCTGATGGCCGAGGCCAATCCCGACAGGGTGGCGAGCCTCGTCCTGCTCTCCGGCTTCTTCGGCGAGCCGGGCCCCACCGCCCGCTGGCTGATCGACATGGGCTCGCGGACGCAGAAGGTCATCCCCCGCGACCTGCGCCATGCGGTGCTGGAAGCCTCCGGCCAGCGGCCGCAACTGACGGCGGCGAAGCGCGCGCTGAGCCGCCTGACCGCGCCGATCCACATGATCCATGGCGACAAGGATGACTTCGCCCCGATCGAGGTGGCCGAGCGGCTGGCGTCGGAAACCCTGACGCGCCGCCCGATTCGCTTCGTGCGCACCCCAGGCGCCAACCATTTCCTCAACGACGGCCCCGCCGACCAGTTGCTGGCCGCGCTTGAGGCGTGCATTCCCGTCCGCCGCCCCTGGACGTTCCGCTGGCCGCAACTGCCGAAGCTGCGGTTGCCGCGTGGGCTGGGCCTCTTCCCGGGCCCGGTCGCCCAGGCCTGACGGCCCGGGGTTCAGCGCAGGTAGACGCCGGTGGCGACGCCGAACCCGATGACGACAAGCCATGGCGGCAATCTCGCCACCGCCAGGAACACATAGGCCGCCGCCACCAGGGCCCAGTCGGCGGGGCGCCGCACGGTCTGGGTCAGGACCGGATTCCATAAAGCTGCGGCCAGGACCCCGACAATTACGGCGTTGACCCCGGCGACCGCCGCGCGGGCCACGGCCTGGCGTTTCAGCCGGTCCCAGAACGGCAGGACCCCCATCACCAGCAACAAGCCCGGCAGGAAGATGGCGGCCAAGGCCACCAGGCCGCCCGGCCAACCGCCAGCGGTCGCGCCGACGAAGCCCGCGAAGGCGAACAGCGGCCCGGGCAGGGCCTGGGCCGCGCCATAGCCCGCCAGGAAGGGGATCTGGCCGATCCAGCCGCGGTCGACGACCTCGTTCTGCAGGAGCGGCAGGACCGCGTGGCCGCCGCCGAACACCAGGGCGCCGGTGCGGTAAAGGACGCTGGCCAGGCCTAGCGAGGGATTTTGCGTCCAGGCGGCGAGGAAGGGCAGGGCGCCCAGCAGCAGGGCGAAGAGGCAAAGGGCGACAATGGCGGGTCCGGCCGGCAGGGCGTCGATCTGGGCGTCGTCGGGCGCGTCGGTTTCCGGATCGCGCAGCAGCGCCAGGCCGAACACTGCCCCGGCCGCCAGGGTGACGACCTGGGCCACGGGGCCCTGGGCCACGATGAGGCCCGCCGCCGCGCCGATGGCCATGCCGGCCCGGATGGGCCCGGCGGCCAGAGTCCGGGCCATGGCCACCAGGGCCTGGATGACCACCGCCGCCGCGGCGATCTGCAGGCCGTGGAAGACGCCGTCGCCGATGTGGGCCGGCAAGGTCTGGACGATCCCGGCGAGCGCGATCATCGCCGCTCCAGCGGGCAAGGTGAAGCCCAGCCACGCGGCGACAAGTCCAGGGTAGCCCGCGCGCCGCAGGCCGATCGCCATGCCCAGTTCGCTGGACGCCGGACCTGGCAGGAAGTGGGCCAGCGCCAGGAGATCGGCGAAGGCGGCCTCGGAAAGCCAGGCTCGGCGCTCCACGAAGGCGCGGCGGAAATAGGCCACATGGGCCACTGGTCCGCCGAAAGCCGTCAGGCCCTGGACCAGGAACGCCAGGAAGACTTCCCAGGCCAGCTTCGGCGACGGCTTGTGGCTCTCCGACATCGGTTCCTGTCTTGCGGTCAAGACGAAGGGCTGTCGACTTCCTTTTGGGGAAGGCGCGGCGAAAGGACTTTGCCGCCCCTCATGATCGGCGATAAGTCCAAAGGATGGCCGGGGCCGAGGCAAGGCTCCTGGCCGCCCGGCGATCGGGCATTTGGAGGACGTCATGAAGGCCGCCGTGCTGCGCGAAGTGGGCAAGCCGCTTCAGATCGAAGACGTACAGATCAACAAGCCCGGCCCGCATGAGGTCCTGATCCGCACGGTCGCGGCGGGCCTGTGCCACTCCGACCTGCACTTCATGGAAGGCTCCTATCCCCACCCGCTGCCGGCGGTGCTGGGCCATGAGAGCGCCGGCGTCGTCGAGCAGGTCGGCTCCGAGGTCCGGTCGGTGAAACCCGGCGACCACGTGATCACCTGCCTGTCGGCCTTCTGCGGCCATTGCGAGTTCTGCCTGACCGGCCACATGAGCCTGTGCGTCTCGCCGGAGACCCGGCGGGGCAAGGAAGAGGAACCCCGGCTTTCCGCGCCCAACGGGCCGATGATGCAGTTCCTGAACCTGTCGTCCTTCGCCGAGCAGATGCTGATCCACGAACATGCCTGCGTGGCGATCCGCAAGGACATGCCGCTCGACCGCGCGGCGCTGATCGGATGTTCGGTGACCACGGGCATCGGGGCCGCGATCCACACCTCGAATGTCAGGCCTGGCGAGACCGTGGCGGTCATCGGCTGTGGCGGGGTCGGGCTGTCGGCCATCAACGGCGCGGCCATCGCCGGCGCCGGGCGGATCATCGCCATCGACATGGTGGGGTCCAAGGGGAACCTGGCCCGCGAGTTCGGGGCCACCGACTTCATCGACGCCTCCCAGACCGACGCGGTGAAGGAGGTCATCGAGATGACCAAGGGCGGCGTGCATCACGCCTTCGAAGCCATCGGCCTGGGAAAGACCGCCGAGCAGGCCTTCAACATGCTGCGCCGTGGCGGCACGGCCAACATCATCGGCATGATCCCGGTCGGCCAGATGGTCTCGATCATGGGCGCCGCATTCCTGGGCGAGAAGAAGCTCCAGGGCTCGATGATGGGCTCCAACCGGTTCCCGATCGACATGCCGCGGTTCGTCGACTTCTACATGTCCGGCAAGCTGAAGCTGGACCAGATGATCTCCCAGCGGATCAAGCTGGAGCAGGTCAACGAGGGTTTCGCCGACATGAAGCGCGGCGAGCTGGCCCGCTCGGTGATCATGTTCGACGCCTAACGGATGGGCGGGGGCCCCTCTACGGGGCGTTCCGCGGAGGTCGACTGCAAGGTCTGGATGCTGCGGATATAGGCCAGGATGGCGGCGATGTCGGCCGGCGGAAACCGGAACTCCGGCATGGCGGGGTGGCCCGTAAGGATCCCCTCGGCCAGGGCCTCGCCCAGGTCGTCGATCTTGTAGCGCGTGCTGAGGTCGCGGAACGGCGGCGAGGCCGGGTTGGGGCTGGCCCCCGTGCGCCGCACGGAATGGCACCCGGCGCAGTAGCGCTGCACCAGCAGGTAGCCGCGATCCGGGCTCACCGCAGCGGCCGCGGCGGATGAGCCGGCTCCGGCGATCAGACAGGCAATCGATAGGCTGAGCAGGGACCGGAACATGACGCCACAAGGCGCGGCGGTGGGCCTGGCCGCCTTGACCTGCGTCAACGCGGGTCTGTCCTGGGGGTCATGATCAGCCAGGGGGTCGGATTTTCCCGCCATTCCCAGACCGCCAGAAGCTGGTCCAGATGCGGCAGGTCCCGCAGCCAGTCGGGCATGTCGAAGGTCTTCGGCTGCTGATCGACCCGCAGGATGTCGTGGGTCGGGGAGAAGCGCTCCGTCATCGCGGCCAGGGCGCCAGGCCGGTAGAGGTCGTGGGTCTCGACGATCACGGTCATGCCGGCCAGCGCCGGGCTGAGCGCCGGCTGCAGGATATCGACCTCGGCCCCTTCGGCGTCGACCACGACCAGGACGCGGCGGCCGGCGAAGGCCTGAAAGCCATCCGGTCTGAATTCCCCGCCGATCATCACCCGGTCCGCCACCCCGTTGCGCGCCGCCAGGTCCGCGCAGGCCGCGCGGGCTTTCGGGTCGATATCGTGGGCGTGGACGACGACCCCGGGCATCATCCGCGCAAGGCCCACGGCGTAATAGCCCTCGGCGCAGCCGACATCGATCACGCAGTCCAGGCCCTGGCCGGCGATGGCGGCAATGTGCGGGTGGAGTTCGGATTCGTAGGTTCCCAGCAGCCTGGGCATCAGCGCGCCCTCGGCGGCGTCGGCGACATAGTCCATGCCCGCGAACAGGCCGCCCGCGATGCGCTGTCCGCTGCGCGCCAGGAAAGTCCGCACGAGGACCCGCGAGCGCCAACGGCCAACGGTTCGCAAGAGCTCATTGAGGTCGGCCATCTCCGGCTCGGCCGGCCAGTCGGCAATCCGCTGGCGAACCACCTTGGCGTAGTGGGTGGTGAGTTGGCCGGCCATGCCGGGTCAGAGGACGGTCAGGACCTGATCCACCGGCCGGCAGAGCACGGTTCCCTTCGGCGTCACCACGATCGGGCGCTCCACCAGGACCGGGTGCTCGACCATGGCGGCGATCAGCGCCTCGTCGGAGACGGCGGGATCGGTCAGGCCCATCTCATCGGCGGGGCCACGGGTGCGCAGGATGTCGCGGGCCCGCTTGCCCATGGCCTTGAGGAGACCCTGCAGCTGGTCCTTGGTCCAGCCGGTCTTGAGGTACTCCACGACCTTGGGCTCGACCCCCTTTTCCCGCAGCAAGGCAAGGGTGTTGCGGGACGTGGAGCAGGCGGGGTTGTGGTAGATGACGGTGTCGCTCATGGCGCTGATTTAGCCATATCCGGGCCGATCACCAAGCGAAGCGGCGTGTTCCGGTCAGCACGGTGTTGTCGCTGTCGTCGAACCCCATGACCCCGGCGGGACGTGGCGGCAAGGCCCGGGCCTCGGCCGGCCAGCCCTCGAGGGTCGCGGCATAGGCCAGGTCCAGGCCGCCCGGCGCCCGGGCGCGCAGGACAAGGTCGAGGCCACCCTGCGCGGTGCGCCAGCGCACGATGTTGGCCCCGCCGGGCGTCAGGGCGACATTTGCCGGCGCGCCGCCCAACGATTCCAGGACGGCGGCCGACATCGGGGTGATTTTCAGCGTCAGCACCCGGACGCCCGCTATCGGCTCGACGCGCAGCCGAAGGGCGCCGCTGGGAAGCAGGGTCATGGCGACCTGCGGCGCGGGCCGCTCGAGGAACGGGGCGGGCGCCACCGTAAGGGGCGGGCGCAGCCACCATCGGCTGACCTTGGCGGGCGCGCCGCCGTCGGCCTTGAGGACGATGTCCGCCCAGATCGGAGTCGGCTCGATCGCCGCGCGCCAGCCGCTGCCGGCGTCCTGATCGACCTCGTAGGCCACATAACCCACCTGCGGGTGGCGCGCGTCATAGGGATGGTTGAACCGAACGAAGATCAGCACCCCCAGCCCTGTGAGCAGGATCAGGGGACCCACCAGCCGGGCGGGTGGCGCGCCCTCGTCCGGCTGGGCCAGGGGCCAGAGCACGAAGCTGGCCAGCAGGACGGGCAGGGCCAGTAGCTCCACAAGGTCCAGGCCCAGGAAGGCGTCATGGGCCAGGCCGCCGACCCAGGCGAGGCTGAGCGCGGTGAGCAAGGCCAGGGTGGCCAGGATCGGCGGCCGCCGCTTGATGCTGAGCGCGCTGATCGCCGCGGCGAGGCAACCTGTCAGCAGGGGCCAGGCCAAAAGGTAGTCGATGGGCGGCGCCAGGATCTGGACCGCGACCGCCGCCACCAGGCCCAGCAGCAGGACGCCCGCCCAGGCGCCGGCCCGGCCGACCGGCCGGCCGTAGGCCGCCAGGGCCAGGACGGCCGCAGCCACCCCCAATCCCAGGCCAAGCTTGTCGAAGCCGCCGAAGGCGCAGGCTCCCGCTCCCGCCAGGAGCGGAACCAGGGCCACTGCGCGCCGGCCGCGCGCCAGTTCCGCCGCCGCCAGGATCAGGAAGCCGAGACCCAGGAGAATTACGGCCGTTTCCCAGTGGACGACCTGGGCCAGGAGGAACCGCTGCGGCAGGAAGCCGAAGGCCGCGCCGCTGGCGCGTCTGGCGAAGTGCAGCACAGTCGCTGCGCCCAGCACGGCGAAGACGGCCGCGCCGGCGCCTCGCGCCACGTCGGACCAGGCGAAGGCGTCGATCCGCCTGGCCTGGACGATCGCCCACAGGAGGAGCCCGGCGGCGAAGGCCAGCACCAGCCAGCCGAGCGGTGCGGGGTAGGCGGCCATGAGGCCGCCGAGCGTCTGGCTATACACCGGGTTGGCGGTCCTGGCCGGCAGGCTGGGCGCAAAGGCTATGGCGCGGGCGGCGCCCAGCACCTGCTGGCCCATGTCCTGCAACGATCCGCGGTCGAGGTTGGCCGGGACGGCGGTGGGCGAATGGTAGTCGAACTGGCGGCCGATGAAGGCGAAGTTCAGCCCGTCGATCCCGGCCTTGCGGGAGATTGTGAAGTCGGTGTCGTTCGGCATCTGCTCATAGATGAAGCTCGACAGGGACGAGGCGTGCGGGTCAGCGGCCGTCTGGCGCAGCACCGAGATCGCCCCGCCGCTTCGCGGGCCGGTCTGGAACATCTGCACCCGGCCGCCGGCGCCGCGGGTCTCCATGTTGAGGATGAAGCCCAGGCGCGCGGCAAGCGGGTCGCGGGCGAAGAACGCCCGCGCTCCCAGGAGGCCAGCCTCCTCGCCGTCGGTGATCAGCACGACCACGTCGCGGGCCGGAACGCCCGAGGCCTTGAGCGCGCGCACCGCCTCCAGCGCGGAGGCGACGCCGGCCGCGTCGTCGGCCGCGCCGGGCGATCCGGGCACGCTGTCGTAGTGGGCCATCAGGGCGACGGCGGGGGCCGTGCGGTCGCGGCCCGGCAGGACGCCCACCAGGTTCTCGACCGCGCCGCCCTCCAGATTGGGAGCGCCCGCCACGTCTGAGCGTTCGAAGGCCACGCCCGGGTGGACCTGCGGGTTGAGGCCCAGGGCCTTCATGCGGGCGAACAGATAGTCGCGCGCCGCCTGGTTGGCGGGCGAGCCGATCGGGTGGGGCGCCGCGCCGATCGCCTGGACATCGAGCATGGCTCGCGTCGCCGAGAAGGCGGCGGCCGGAGCACTGACCGGCGCAGGCGCAGGTGTCCTGGCGCCGCCAAAGGCCATCAGGCCCGCCGCGATCAGGGCCGCGGCCAGCGCAATCAGTCGTCCCAAGGCCGTCCTCCCGAACGATCGTGGGCGGAACCTAGCCGGTAACGCGCGCAAACGAAAACGCCCGTCGGTTGTGGCGTCTTCGGCCGTTAGGATCGGGTGCGAAGGCGCCCGCCCCCGGGGAAAGGGGCGGGCGTCTCGCGGGCGCCGGCGTCTGCGGGGATCAGGCGGCGGCCTGCGCTTCAGGGCCGTCGTGGAGGACATAGCCACGGCCCCAGACGGTCTCGATGTGGTGGGCGCCGTCGGTGGCGGCGGCGAGTTTCTTGCGCAGCTTGCAGATGAACACGTCGATGATCTTCAGTTCGGGCTCGTCCAGGCCGCCGTAGAGGTGGTTCAGGAACATGTCCTTGGTCAGCGTCGTGCCCTTGCGCAGGGAAAGCAGCTCAAGGAGCTGGTACTCCTTGGCGGTCAGGTGGACCCGGGCGCCCTTCACCTCGACGGTCTTGGTGTCGAGATTGACGGTGATGTCGCCGGTCTTGATCACCGACTGGGCATGGCCCTTGGAGCGGCGGACCACGGCGTGGATGCGCGCGACCAGTTCGTCCTTGTGGAAGGGCTTGGTCATGTAGCCGTCGGCGCCGCCGGCGAATGTCTTCACCTTGGTGTCGATTTCCGACGAACCCGACAGGATCATCACCGGCGTCTCGATCTTGCCGGCGCGCAGGTTCCGCAGCACCTGAAGCCCGCTCATGTCCGGAAGGTTCAGGTCGAGCAGGATGAGGTCGTAGTCGTAGACCTTGGCCAGATCGACGCCTTCCTCGCCCAGGTCGGTGCTGTAGACGCTGAAGCCTTCGGCCTTGAGCATCAGTTCGACGCTCTGGGCCGTGGAGCTGTCGTCTTCGATCATCAATACCCGCATCTTGGATCTCCTGGGGTTTCGGCCGCGATCGCCGTTCTGGCGGCGGGGGTCATGGCAAGGGGTTGATCTGGAGGGCGGCGGGGTCGCCGCCGGGGTCACGGGTCGCGGCGAGCAGCCGCATGGGCCTGTCGATCCGCGCCAGGCGCAGGCGGGCGGCCATGTCGCCGCCATCGGCCAGCGCGGGCGGATTGGGGCCCAGCAGGACCAGGTCGAAGTCGCACATTCTCGCCAGGTCGAGGCCCGTCTCGCCGCTGTTGGCGACCTCCACCGCGAAGCCCGTGGCGCCCAGGATCATCGCCAGTCCGGCGGCGATCTGCGCCTCCCCTTCGATCAGCAGGACGCGTGTCGCGCCAGGCGTCTCGGCCATGGGGGAGGTGATGGGTGCAGCGTGGGTCATGTCAGGCGGCGTACAGGGCCGGGCCGCCGTGGCGGTCGATCAGCGTCTCCCATCCCTCGGTCAGGACTTCCGTGGTGCGGCGCAGCGCTTTTTGCAGGGGAGCGGGCTGGGGCGGCGGCGTGTGCTGGGAGGGCGGCGAGGTCAGTTCGCGGGCAGTGTTCACCAGGGCCGAGATGCGGAACGGCTTGGCCATCACCGCGTCGGCGCCCAGGTGCTCGGCCCAGCGCAGGAACTCCCGGCCCACCAGCCGCCCGCCGCCGGAGATGGCGATGACCTTGGGCGCATGGGGGGCTCGCTTCAGGCGCATGATGGTTTCGATCCCCTCCATCTCTGGCATCAGGATGTCGGTGACCACCACATCGGGCCGCTCGGCGGCGAAGATCTTGAGGCCGGCGCGGCCGTTAGGAGCTGAGAAGGCCAGGTAGCCCTTGCGCTCGAAGCCGGCGCAGATGAGCTGGCAAATCCGAGGATCGTCATCAATCACGAGGATGGATTTCGTCATGGCCGTTCCGTTCTGACTAACTGCGGACGTTGGGCGTGGGGCGGGAGGCTGGGCGCGGCGCGCCGGGCGGCGGGCCGAAGGTCGATGCGGGGCAGGTAGAGGCGCACCGTCGTGCCGTGGCCGAGGCGGGTGGCGATGGTCAGGCCGCCGCCCAGCCGGCGGGCGAAGCCCTGGGCGGAGCTCAGCCCCAGACCCGTGCCGCCGCGGTCGGCCTTGGTGGTGAAATAGGGTTCCAGCGCCCGGGAAAGGGTTTCAGGCGACATGCCGAGGCCCGTGTCGGTGACGCTGAACGCGACGTAGGAGCCCGTCGTCAGGCCTTCGGCCCTGGCGGCCTCGCCTTCCATCCAGACGGCTTCGCAGCCGAGGCTGAGCGCGCCGCGGCCCACGGTGGCGTCGCGGGCGTTGATGCACAGGTTTAGGAGCGCCGATTCCAGCTCGGACTGATCGGCCTGGCAGAACAAGGGGTAGGCGGAAGGCTTGGCCGTGATCGTGATCGCCTCGGGCAGGATCGTCGCGGTCAGCGCGGCCACCGAGTCCAGGGCGGCGGCGCAGTCGACGGTTTCGGCCTGCGGCGTTTCGCCCCTCGCGAAGGCGATGAGCCGGCGCAGCAGACCCGCGCCATGCTCGGCGGCGCGCAGGCTGACCAGCGCCAGGTCCTGGGACGGCGAGCCGGCCTCCAGGTCTTCCGCCAGCGCCTCGCTCGCGCCGATGATCACGGTCAGAAGGTTGTTGAGGTCGTGGGCGACGCCGCCCGTGAGGTCCTGGAGCTCCGAAAGGGGAGTCGTGGGGTTGCCGGGTCGAGTCGCGCTTAAGTCGAGCGTGAGTCCATCATCTTGCCTGGACCTGTAATGGCCGGAAAGAGCGGTGTCTGTATCTAGACACGGGACGATCACAGGATGTTCCTATATTTATGGTTAACGGTTGATTTCGGAATAAGGCGTCCGCGACAGCCCTTCGCTTGACTTCTGCCATAAACCAGAACGGGAAAAACGAATCACGTTGGGGTGAATACCTACGTGTCAATCTCTAGTGGTAACTGCGTAGGTGGCTCGTGACAGTTGTGCGCCGCGGGGCCTTGGCGACTTCGCGGCCGCTCATTCAGGCGAGATGGGCCCGTATGGCGTCCAGCAACTCGCCGCCGATAAGCGGCTTCTCGACGATCCTCGCGCCCAGCCTGGCGGCCTGCCTGACCGTGGCCGGCGGCGGGTCGCTGGTGATCAGGATGGCCGGGGTGCGGCTTCCGCGGCGACGGAGCTCGGCCAGGGCTGCGAGACCCGAGATGCCGGGAAGCTGCACGTCGATCACCAGGCAGACGGAGCCGGCGGGGACGGGCGCGGCCAGGAGAGCTTCGCCGCTTGTACGTACGTCGACCCGCCAGCCCTCGATCGTCAGCGCGAACTGCAGGGCGCTGGCGACAGCTTCGTCATCTTCGACGAGCAGAACCCATGGCGCCGGCTCCCTGGGGATGGCTGACCTGGTCACGGCGTAGGCGGGCGCCGTACCGACCCCCGCCGCCAACGCGCGCGCGCGCGAAACCCGGCGGCGCGGCGCCATTCGCTCCCGTGTGGGCCTAGCGGACAATTCATGGCGGAAGACTATCAGGCCCCGAAAGGTCAGGACATTCCGGCATTTCTCTTACGTATATGTACGGGCCGCCGAACCTTTTTACTTGCATATTTGGCTGAAATTGGACTTTGGCTAACCCTAATTTTATGGTTTCCAAATTGTTGACACAATGAATTCTGGAACCATCGCGGGATAAGCTTCGTTCCTAAATATTCGGAATTGACATCTTTCCCGGCCGCACCAATGTGGTTAAACTCAACCAGTGAGAGTAGAACGAGTCAGAACACCTTGAAGACGTGTTCGGTCCAAAGCGTGCGTCAGGCCCGGGGATTCTGGGCTCTTTGTGGGCGTGATCGAGGGCCGGTTCGGCGTCCCGCGGCGGCGGCGGGACGGTCGCCTTGAACCGCGCGCCTCCTCTTGGCCGTCGGGACACCGTGCTTCTGCTTGTCGCCGCGGGCGCGCTGCTCGCCGCCTCGGCGATCGACCTGAAGGCTCTCTTCGCTGATGGACTGTCGATATCGCCTTCGGCTTTGAAGTCCGTGGCCCTGATCGCCGCGGCTGTCGCCATCGCCGGGCTGGCGCTGCGGAGCGGGCGCTTCCAGGCGGCGCTGGCCCGCACCGCCCAGGACCTCACAGCGGCCGAGGTCGAAGCCCGCCGCGCCGCGGCCTTCCTCGAGGGGATCGGCGACGCCACGCCCGACCTGATCTACGCCAAGGACCTGGAGCGACGCTTCGTCTACGCGAACGCGGCGGTGATCAGCGCCCTGGCGGCGCCGCCAGGCGGGATCATCGGGCGGCTGAACGAAGACTTCGTCGAGGACAGCTCGGCTCTGCGCGCGCAGGACGACGCCGACCGGCGGGTCCTGGAGACCGGTGAGCCGCAATCGGTGGAAGGGGCTTTCACCCTGCCGGATGGATCGACCCGGGTGCTGCGGTCAAGGCTCTTTCCGCTGCGCGCGGCGGACGGGTCGGTGGCCGGCGTGGCTGGGCTGACCATGGACGTCACCCAGTCCAACGCGATCCGTCAGGCGCTGGCGGATTCCGAGGCCAAGTACCGGACCATCGCCAACGCCATGCCCACCATGGTGTGGACCGCCGACGCCAACGGCCTGCGGGATTTCTATAATGACCGCTGGTACGAATTCACGGGCGCGGAGCCCGGCGCGACCGACGGCGCCGAATGGACGCGGCATGTGCACGCAGAGGATCGGCCACGCGTGGTGCGCCTGGAGCGCAGCGGGGTGGCGGCCGGGCGCGCCTACGAGATCCAGTATCGGCTGGAGGGCAAGATGGGCGCCCGCTGGTGCCTGGAGCGCGCCTTGCCGCTGCAGGACGCCGACGGGCGGATCACCCGCTGGCAGGGCACCATCACCGACATCCAGGAGCTGGTGGAGAGCCGGCGCGGAAAGGAGGCCGCCATCGCCGACCTGCAGGCGCGCGAGGCGCACCTACAGTCGATCCTGGATTCCGTGCCCGACGCGATGATCGTCATCGACGAAACCGGGATCATCCAATCCTTCAGCGCCGCCGCCGAGGTGCAGTTCGGCTGGCCGTCAGCGGAGGTGATCGGGCGAAACATCAGCATGCTGATGCCCGATCCCTATCGCGACGCGCACAACGGCTACCTCGCGCGGTACCTGATGACGGGAGAGCGCAAGATCATTGGCATCGGCCGGGTCGTGGTGGGCGAGCGGCGGGACGGCACCACCTTTCCGATGGAGCTTTCGGTCGGCGAGACCAAGTCGGGCGACCGCAGATTCTTCACCGGCTTCGCGCGCGATCTTTCCGAGCGTCAGGCGGTGGAGCGGCGGTTCCAGGGGGTGCAGTCGGAGCTGGCCCACGTCTCACGGCTCAGCGCCATGGGCGAGATGGCCTCGGCCTTGGCCCACGAACTCAACCAGCCGCTGTCGGCCACTGCCAACTATCTCCAGGGCTCGCTGCGGCTTCTCGAGCAGGAGCCGATGGACAAGGCTCTGTTGACCGAGGCCCTTTCGCTCGCCGGTCAGCAGATGTTCCGCGCCGGCGACATCATCCGGCGGCTGCGCGATTTCGTGTCAAAGGGCGAGACCGACCGCCAGATCGAGAGCCTGCCGGACCTTCTGGAGGAAGCGGCCGCGCTCGCGATGGTCGGGGCCCGGGACCTTGGCGTGCGGCTGCGCTTCGACATCGAGGCGACGCTCAGTCTCGTCATCGCCGACAAGGTGCAGATCCAGCAGGTGGTGCTCAACCTGATGCGTAACGCGGTGGAATCCATGGCCGGCGCGCCCAAGCGCGAGTTGACCGTGGCCGCGCGCAATGTGGGCGACGACACGGTCGAGGTGTCGGTCCGCGACACCGGATCGGGCCTCAGCAAGGAGATGGTCGCCCAGCTCTTCCAGCCCTTTGTCACCACAAAACAGAACGGCATGGGCGTGGGTCTGTCGATCTCCAGGACCATCGTCGAAGCCCATGGCGGCCGGATCTGGGCCGAGGCGAATCCGCGGGGCGGCACAGCGTTCAAGTTCACGCTGCGGACCGTCCGAAAAGGGGAGGTGGCCAGTGACGAGCTTGTCTGAGGTCTATGTTATCGACGACGACGAGGGGATCCGGCGGTCGCTGACCTTCCTGCTGCACACCGCGGGCATCGCCGCGCGGGCCTATGACGGCGCCCTGGCATTCCTGGCGGACGCCGACCACCTCGCGCCGGGATGCATCGTCACCGATGTGCGCATGCCGGGAATGGACGGCCTTGAGCTGGTCCGCCGGCTGCGCGACGTCAAGATCCGCCATCCCGCCATCGTCATGACCGGGCACGGCGATATCCCCTTGGCCGTGGAAGCCATGAAGGCCGGCGCCGTCGATTTCATCGAAAAGCCGTTCAAGGATGAGGTCCTGCTGAACGCCGTCCGCGCCGCCCTGGCGCTCGACGCCCAGGCCTCGGAAACCGCCGCCACGGTCCAGCGCTACCAGGACGTGTTCGCCAACCTTTCGCCGCGCGAGCGCGAGGTGCTGAAGGCGGTGGTCGAGGGCAAGACCAACAAGGTCATCGCCTATGAGTTCGGGATCAGCCCCAGGACCATCGAGGTACACCGGGCCAACATGATGATGAAGACCGGTGCGCGCAGCCTCTCGGAGCTGGTGCGCATGGCGCTCCACGCAGGGATCTAGGCGCGGCGCCGGTCCGGACACGAAAACGCCCGCCGGTGAGGGCGGGCGCCTACGCTCTCCGAAATCCGTGGGGGATCAGGCGGCGACCTGGGCCTCTTGCGGGTCGCGCAGCACATAGCCGCGGCCCCAGACGGTCTCGATGTGGTGCTTGCCCTCGGCGGCGGCGGCCAGCTTCTTGCGCAGCTTGCAGATGAAGACGTCGATGATCTTCAGCTCGGGCTCGTCCATGCCGCCGTAGAGGTGGTTCAGGAACATTTCCTTGGTGAGCGTCGTGCCCTTGCGCAGGGAGAGCAGCTCCAGCATCTGGTATTCCTTGCCGGTCAGGTGGACCCGCAGGCCGTTCACTTCGACCGTCTTGGCGTCCAGATTGACCAGGATGTCGCCGGTGCGGATCACCGACTGGGCGTGGCCCTTGGAGCGGCGGACCACGGCGTGGATGCGGGCGACCAGCTCGTCCTTGTGGAACGGCTTGGTCATGTAGTCGTCGGCGCCGCCGGAGAAGGTCTTCACCTTGGTGTCGATTTCCGACGAGCCCGACAGG
>CANJLK010000021.1 GCA_947475465.1 Caulobacteraceae bacterium
CTGGAGATCTACGCCTGCCCGCCCGGCAAGCGCATGGCGACCATGAGCCTGATGAGCGGCGGCGAGCAGGCGCTCACCGCCACCGCCCTGATCTTCGCCGTCTTCCTGGCCCAGCCGGCCCCCATCTGCGTCCTCGACGAGGTCGACGCGCCGCTCGACGACGCCAACGTCGACCGCTTCTGCAACCTGCTGGACGAGATGCGCCGCCGCACCGAGACCCGCTTCATCGCCATCACCCACAACCCGGTGACCATGGCCCGCATGGACCGCCTGTTCGGCGTCACCATGGCCGAGCGCGGCGTCAGCCAGTTGGTCAGCGTCGACCTCCACCAGGCCGAAGCCATCGCGGCGCAGTAGAGACCGGACACCGGCCCTTCCTCCCTCGCGAAGCGGGGGAGGGGGACCACTCGCCGACCCCCGGGCGCAAGCCGGGGGAAGAGCGCCTGGTGGAGGGGGCAGGCCTCAAGCTCAGCGAATGGATCTCTGGGTGCGGTGACAGGTCAACCTGTCACCGAAACTTGGGGAGGTGCAGCCGCCATGCAGTTAGGGCCACATTCAAATTCAGACGAAGATCCCGTAGTTCAGCCCTACTCATTCCCCGGGCTGTGCCGTCGAGGCATTTTGTTCAACTAGCCAAGTATATGCCGCCCGGCCGCGCTCAGTGCCGACTGACAAAAGGCCCTTTTCCAGCGCCCAAGTCGAAATACACTGCGCCTTTTTGTCCTGCTGTGTGGACGCCAAATCGACGCCGAACGGACGTGCAAAGTCTGCAGCTACATTGTACGCACTAGCGGCGTCTTCACGCGAACCCACCGTTTCCGATGTCCATGCTCTTGACGAAGCGTCCCTAATTACAGCAGCCTCGGCATTAAGTTCTTGGTATAAAAGATATTTCGACAGCACTGAAAGTTTTGCGTGGCCTGTATTGTAGGCTAGGCAACTTAGCCAATCACGCCGCCCAATGAGGTAGTCTAGCTGCGAAGCCGAGACTTGAAGATAGTTTTTGAGCGCGTTCGCACTTGTTGATCGCATGGATCGCTCCAACACCGGCTTAACTGCTGACGCCACGGCAGCTTTCACCGATTCAGCGTTACCTTCGGTGAAGGCCAAATAGAGGGCCGAAGCGTTTTGGCCCGCCGCCGCGGGGTCGGATTCACGCACCGCTCCGAGCAGATTCGATAGCGTGATCGTTTCCGGATTATCTCGAACTAGGAGCTCCACGTACTGCCATCGTGCCTCATCGAGCGACAGGAGCCTGTCGCCCAGGGTCACGTTGGTCAGTAGATTGTTTTCAAGCAAATAGACACTCGTCTTGCGATTAAGTTTCTTAGGACCGAGATCATGGGTTTCGTCGAGAAGTTGTTTCGAAACACCGTGATCCGCGAGGTAGCTTCTCATTTCATCGTCGGCGGATTTTAGAATCAATTTCTCAAGGCGCGGGTCCATCGTTACGCTTGCGCTTGTGGCGTGCAGGGCGATATCAGCCGAAACGTCGGCGGTGCGGTTTTTTCCAGAGAGTAGCAAGGCGACGCAGGCGCTATAGCAATGCGTTTGCACATGCGTATCCACACCCCGCTGGCTGATCAACTTGGCCATTCTGAGAGCTTCGGGAATAGATCCGCCGTTGCTCTCAATTTCTATCTTGCGAACCTCAGGGTGCGTGTCCAACGCATTGAGCAGGCGCCGGTAGCCGCCACCTCCGATTTTCCCCGAGTAAATTATATAGCCGCTCTTTGCCTGATAGACGCGAGGCGGCGGATCCGCGGCGTCTTTGACGGCGATGTCATGGATCAATCCGGTGTATCTTATGGCGGAAATTGGAAGTACTATTGAGAATAAACACGCGATAAAAATAAATATGAGAGCTAGTTTGTAATTTTGGCGTAGCGGGTTTCTGAATTTTAGAACTAGTGGAATCCAAATTAAAACTCCGGTTGCTGCGAAAGCGCCGGCAGAAATACAATGAATTAGGTAAGTGTGGATGACAGCGTTCGGATCTTCGAGATCAAAGACGGTCGCGATTGAGTGATAGTTCGACCAAGCTGCAAAAAAGAACGCAACGCTAAGCACCAATGACACCACCCACAACAGACCAATTCTTCGGCGAGCTGGTTCGAAGGCCGTAGGCGGGGGTGCGCAATCCACTGCTAGATTTGAGCTGCCCGACGCTTGAAAATGAATCGAAAGCGGTTCCCAATCGGCTAAGCCATTTTTCCAGACGAGAGCACCCGCTTGAATTGCGCGTTGCGCAAGAAGCGATTCCATAGCGTCCCGCGAGAAAGGGCCGCGTTGGCCTTCCTCATCAAGTATGTGCCAGTATTCGGTCACTTGATCGCGTTGAGCGCGATCAGGCCTACGACAAGGGCAAGGATGGCGGCGGCGCCAGCGATCAACTGCCCGACGCTATTGGCGCGCTGCGACACTTGCAGCGCATAATCACGATCCCAGGAGGCCATCTTCTCGCTTGTGAGCGTGCGATAGCCAGTTACCAACGTGAACAGGGAGACCAACGGAATGCCGAAGCCGTACCCTCTCACAAAAACTGCCAACTCTCGTTTGAAGGCTAGGCCGATGCCTAGCGAACTTCCATCTTGCTTGGCGACTCGGATTCCATAAATCCATTTTCCTAGGGTAGTACCCGTTATCCCAAGTAGGAAAATGTTGGCGAAGAACCCCAGAACCGTAATCATATATCCTAAAGCGGCGGTATTCTTTGCGTCTGCAGTGAAATCTGCCCACCCCGTATATGAAACCGGATCAAGAGCGGCCCAAGAGAAGGAGCCAAGGAATAGTAAGGCGATGCCGTTCACATAGATGTCGAATGTTCGCGCTAGGTAGCGACGCCAGGGGTGAGGAGAGAAATCCCCCCACGGCTCCATCTTCAACCTTCGTGTCTTTTTGGCTTTTGGGCTCGTTCTTGGTTGAAAGGCCGTAGGTGGCGCGGGGGGCGTTTCGCTGAGCGCGGGCAGAGCCTCTGCCATCTGCCTCCATGCGCCGAGCCCCTTCTGCCAAACTAGCGTCTGTCCAGATATCACTTGCTCGCGTTGAAGGTTCGCAAGCCCATCCTCAGAGATCGGCCCCGCTGTGTGGCGCCTTCAAGATAAAACCACTCGTCAGATTGTTCCATCGTAGCCCCCCGACTACTCTGAGCGGTGATTGAACCGGCACGCAAGCGAATGAGGGGATTCAGTCCTCGCAACCTGAGGGTCTGAGCCTCCCGTTCAATGGTTCGACAACCCTGGCTCCTCAAAATCCTTGACACTACCCTTCCCATGTGTTCTTGTTTTGTTCATGCCGACGCCGGAGACCAAGGCCGAACGAAACGCGCGGATGCTGGGCGCCCTGGCGGAGGCTGCGCTGGAGCTGGCGCTGGATATCCAGGCCAGTGCGCTGGCCGCCGAAGACAATGCCGAGAAGGCCGACCTCGCCATGGCGTTCCACCGGGTGTCGCGGGCCGTGCGCCAGAGCCTGATGCTGGACGCGCGGCTGGAGCGCGACCACGCCCGCTTCGAGCGGGAGCTGCGCGACGAGACCGAGCGGCAGGTCCGTGGCGCGCGCGATGCGCGCCGGGCCCATGTCCGGGCCGCCGTCGAGCGCGCCATCCGTCTGGAATACGAAGAGGACGAGGCCGACGAGCTGGTCGAGGACCTCGAGGCCCGGCTGGATCTGGAGCGTTACGCGCCCGACTTCGGCCGCGACCCCGTCGAGGCCCATATCGAGCGCCTGCGCGCCGATCTCGGCCTACCGTCCGACGCTGAGGGCGCGGCGTCCGTCGAATTCAGTGACTTAGATCGGCCTGGGGCCCCGCCCTGGCCGGGCGGCGGGCCGCCGCCTCGCGGCGGCGACCGGGCTGCGCCCGACTGGCGAAGCTCCGCCTGAACCTTAGGCGTTCGCCTTGGCCTTCGCCGCCGACAGGATGCGGCGCTCCAGCGTGTAGCGGTCGGTGACGGCGTGGACGTTGCCGACGACACCATCGCTCACTTCGCAGATGCCGGTGGCGTAGACCGTGGCCTTGGTCCCCTCGTGCCCGGCCAGCGTCGGCAGGCCGCCGGCGTAGACGCCGTCGGTGCGCACCTGGAAGGCCACCTTCGGGCCGGCCGACAGGATGTCGACCACCGTGACCTTCTGGTCGTCGAAGATCACCCGGTCGATGGAGGGCGCGACGCGCTCGTCATCCAGGCTGCCGATGGCCGCGCGCAGCAGTCCGCCGCCCTGCAGCCACTTGGTGACTGCGGCTTCGTTGGCCGGGCTGGCCGGCACGGCGGGGGCCGCCCAGATGCCGCAGCCGGGCGGCGCGATCACGTCGGCCTTCTTGGCGTCCAGCTGGCGGCGGCGCGCATAGTAGTCCTGCTCGATCCGGCATTCGGTCAGCTTGTCGACGCCGTTCCAGCGGTAGAGGCTGACCCCGTGCCAGGCGGTCTTGGCCTGGGCCTGCAGCGAATAGCCGTGCTCGCTGAAGAACATCGCGCAGCGGTCGCCGTTGGTGAAAAAGTCGTGGACCGTGAATTCCAGGCCCGGATAGGCCTTGAACTGGCGGTCGGCGGCGGGCTTGTAGGCCTCTTCGCGGCCCTTGAAGACCGCCTCGCCCATGTAGAACGTGTAGTCGTCCGCCATCACCTTATCGGCGACGCTGAAATCGTGCACCGCCGTGTAGGCGAAGCAATACCGTTGCAAGATCTTGGCGAGAGGATCCAAGGCGATGTTCCTTCAAGACTGAATAGGTGTGTCGGACAGGTGTCTGACCGCGGCGCCGCCCCAGAAAGGCGCGGGCTCGCGGCCGTGGTGAATATTCGAAAAGGAGGTTCCGCGGCCCGTTGGTGCGCCGGTGGTGCGCCGGTGGTGCGAACGGGCGATCTCGCGCCTTCTCCTTCCGCTGATGGTCAAGTCGGTCTGCGAGGTGGGGTTATCGAAACGCTTGTTCGGCTGCAAGTCCTTCGTCCCCGCCGCCAGCGCGTGCTCGTCGCCCCTATCCCGCAACCCCAGGTCGATAAGGCGCGCATCACCCGTCGGCCGTAACGGGGATTTAATCGGCGAGCGTCTAGGTTGGCTTGGTGACGCGTAGGTATTGCAGATGATTTCCGCCCCGGACGGTATCGGCGCCGACGCCGCCCTGGCCCTGCGCCGCCGTTCGTCGGTGCTGCGCGTAGCCCTGATGG
Organism: Caulobacteraceae bacterium; assembly: GCA_947475465.1. Taxonomy (GTDB): domain Bacteria; phylum Pseudomonadota; class Alphaproteobacteria; order Caulobacterales; family Caulobacteraceae; genus Phenylobacterium. The sequence goes on from CANJLK010000021.1 coordinate 5,157, forward strand.
CGGTGATCGCCCTGTTGCTGGGCGCGGTCGGACACTGGCCCTACGCGGCGCTCTGGTGGTGCGCCTATCTCGTGGCCCAGGCGGCCATCGTCACCGTCGATCGCAACGCCCGGCACTGGGGACCCGCGCCGCTCTATGCCGCCTCCTTCGTGAGCTTCGCCATCGCCGGCGCGCCGACCTTCTACCTCTGGAGCCACGTGGGCGTGCTGGGCGTGGCGGCGGCCACCATGTTCCTGTGCGGGATGATGGCCCAGCTGGTGGCCTCGTCGCTGGCCGCGCGGCCGCTGTTCGTCGTCTCCATGGCGCCCCTGGTGACCTACCTGATCGCCGCGCCCGTGCTCTACTTCGGCGCCGCGCGCCGCGAGGAGGCCCTGGCCCTGGTCGCCTGCGCGGCGGTCTTCCTCACCTATCTGACAATCCTCTGGCGCGGCCAGCAGCGGGTCCTGGACGAGGTGGTCCGCAGCCGTCGCGCCGCCGAGGCCAACAGCCGGGCCAAGACCGAGTTCCTGGCCACCATGAGCCACGAGATCCGCACGCCGATGAATGCCGTTCTGGGGACCGCCGACCTCCTGGGCCGCACCGACCTTTCGCCCGACCAGCGTGAGCAGGTGGACATGCTGCAGGACGCCGGCGCGGCCCTGATGCAGGTCCTCAACGACGTCCTCGACCTCTCCAAGATCGAGGCGGGCAAGCTGGTGATCGAGCGCCGCGCCATCGACCTGCACCAGCTCATCGAACGCTGCGCCAACCTCTGGCGGCCGCGCATCGCCGACGCCGGTCTTGTGCTGGACACCGAGGTGGCGCCGGACGCACCACGCTTCCTCATGGTCGACGCCGTCCGCACCGGCCAGATCCTCTTCAACCTGATCAGCAACGCGGCCAAGTTCACCGCCGAGGGCTCGGTGACCCTGAAGACTTGGACGCAGGACCGCGAGGACGGCGAGGTCGACCTCTTCCTGCGCGTGGAGGACACCGGCATCGGCATCGCGCCCGAGGCGCTGGCCCGCCTGTTCACTGCCTTCGAACAGGCCGACGGCTCGACCACGCGCCGCTTTGGCGGCACCGGCCTTGGTCTGTCGATCAGCCAGCGCCTGGCCGTGATGATGGGCGGCGAGGTTTCCGCCACCTCCACAGAGGGAAAGGGCTCGGCCTTCACCCTGCGCCTGCCGGCCGAGCGCGCCACGGGCGTGCCGGCGCGTAATGTCGATGCCGCGGCCGAGGCCGCCGCGCCGTCGCCCGTCGCGGGTCGGCCCATCCGCATCCTGGTGGCCGAGGACAATCCCGCCAATCAGCGCATCATCGGCCTCTTCCTGGCGCCCGTGGAGGCGGAGCTATGCTTCGCCGGCAACGGTCGAGAGGCGGTCGAGGCGGCCGCCGTCAACGTCTTCGACCTTGTCCTGATGGACATGCAGATGCCGGTCATGGACGGGCTGGAGGCGACCCGCCAGATCCGCGCCTCAACCGGCCCCAACGCCCGGGTTCCGATCTTCGCCCTGACCGCCAATGTCATGGAAAGCCATCAGCGCGCCTGCCGCGATGCCGGCATGAACGGCCACATCGCCAAGCCCATCGACGCGCGGCTGCTGCTGCGGACCGTGGTCAACGCCGGCATCGCCCCGGCCGACGCGGCCCAGCAGCCCCAGCGCCTGTCCGCCTGACCGCATCGCCTCTACCGCTCGCCCCGCGAGTTGGTCTAACCTTCGTCCAACACGCCAGGGGAGGAAGACCATGAGGCCGCCGAAACAGCCGCAACGCGCCGACGTCGAGCCGGAAGACCGCGTCTACTGGGACCGGGCCGTGCGCCGCCACACCGGCGACCCGGTGCCCGAGGTCGCCGACCTGGGAACCTATTTCGGCGCCCTTCTGGTGAGCCCGCCCCTAGTCGCCCTGGCCAGCGAGCTCGGCATCTTCTTCCGCAACGGCGGCAACCGCCCGCACACCTACACCCACGCCCAGCGCGAGCTGATCGACCAGGTCTTCGCCGCCGACTGGAAGACCAACGTCGTCGCTCGCCGCCACATCCCCGACGCCATCTCCACCGGCGTGCCGATGAAGACCATCAAGGCGCTGCGCTACGGCCATGAGGAGGACCTCAGCCCCGAGGAAACCCTGCTGGTGAAGTACATCCGCCAGGTCGTCTCCGGGACGGTGGACGACGAGACCTACGCCAAGGTCGAGCAAGCCGTCGGCGGCGAGCGCGGCATCGTCGAATACACCGGCTTCATTCTGTGGCTGAACTGGATCATGCGCATGATGCAGGCGCTCAACACCGGGACCATGACCGAGGACGAGGTCGACAAGATGATCGCCGACTTGGAGAGCGGCGCCATGAAGCCCGCCGACTACCGTCTGGGCACCTCCACGCCAATGAGCCGGTTCGACCGCTAGGAGGCGTCATGCCGTTCGACGTCCAGCCCGTCGCCGGGCCTGGCCCCGGCGCCATCGTCACCGGCCTCGACCTGGAGAGCCTCGCCGACCCGCAGGTGCGGCGCGACCTGCATGACCTCTGGATCCGCGAGGGCCTGCTGGTCTGCCGGGGCCTGGATGGCGGCGAGGCGCAGGTGCGGCTCAGCGAGGCCTTCGGGACCCTGACCCGCCACCCGGTGCGCGAGGCCTGGGTGGACGGCCATCCCGAGCTGATCGACGTGCGCTACAACCCGGACAAGGGCTCACTCTACAACGTCGACGGCACGGTGGTCGGCGCCTGGCTGCCCTGGCATTCCGACCTTATGTACGTGGACAAGATCAACCACGGCGGCGTGCTGCGCGCCCTGGAGATCAGCGAGGTCGGCGGCCGGACGGGCTTCATCGACCAGATCGCCGCCCATGACCGCCTGCCGGATGACCTGAAGACGCAGATCGAGGGCCTGTCGATCGCCTACAAGCTGAACTTCGACCCGGCGACCAACAAGTTCCTGCGCAAGTACAATGTCCACGTGACGCGCAGCACGCCCGAGCGCGACGCCATCATGCTGCGGGCCCAGGGCGACGACTTCCCGGTGGTCGTCCACCCCATGGTCTACGCGCAGGCCGAAACGGGCCGCAAGGTGCTCAATGTCTGTCCCTACAACGCGCTTGGCATCCACGGCCGGCTTGATCCGGCGGGCGACGCCCTGCTGCAGGCGGTCTTCGACCACTGCCTCGATGAACGCTTCGCCTATTTCCACCAATGGCGGCTCGGCGACATGGTGGCCTGGGACAACTGGCGGATGCTGCACTGCGTGGAGGGCATTCCGCCCAGCGCTTCACGGCGGATGCAGCGCACCACCATCGCCGGCGACTACCGCCTGGGCCGTCTGGCCGACGACGGCCGGGCGGCGGCGGCGGACGAGCCGGAATACGCCTGAAGGTAGTCGGCGCGGCCTGCGCGACGCCTTTGACAGCGAAGCGGGCTAAGCCTACTCTATATTGGAACAATTGGTTCGGTATAACCGAACAAAATCAGGGAGCGCCCGATGAACGCACCGGTCAAGCTTGAGGAAGCTTACGAAGACTTGTCGCCCATGATCGGCGACGTCCTGCCCGAGCACGTCGAGACCTTCTGGCGCGACGGCGTCGTCCACATCCCGGGCTTTGTGAAGCCGGAGCTGTGCGAACAGGTGATCGCCCACTTCAAGGCCTGGAGCGGCCTGCGCTGGGATGACTGGCCGTCCGATCCCGAGGAGCAGAAGGCCTATGTCGCCGCCATCGAGGCGCGTCTGGGCCGCGGCAAGCGCAACTTCGCCATCCGCCAGGATGATCCGTGGATGTTCAACTACGTCAGCCAGCGCAAGTTCGGCGAGGCGGCCGCCAAGCTCCTGAAGGTCCCGTCCGTGCGGATCCTCTCCGAGACCCTTCACGTGAAACAGCCGCTGAAGACCGGCTACAGCCGTCCGCTACGCTGGCACCAGGACTATCCGAGCATTCCCGTGGACCGCGCCGAGGCCGTGCAGTTCTGGTGCGCGCTGGTGGATATCACGCCGGAGATGGGTCCGATGATCCACCTCAAGGGCTCGCACCGCTCCATGCCGGGCGGCATCCTGTCTGAGGTCGAAGAGGACGCCCGCGAGCTCTATCCGGAGGTCTTCGAGCAGTTCAAGCCGACCAAGCTCGAGTTCGTCGGCCAGGGCGAGGCGGTGTTCCACCACGGTCTCACCTGGCACATGAGCGGCATCAACAAGACCGACAAGGTCCGCTGGGCGATGTCCAGCTACCGGGTCTCGGCGCGCAGCCGCTACACAGGCCAAGCGAACTTCAATACCGACGGCCTGGGTCTGAAGCCCCGCGAAGTGTTCGACCACCCCAACTTCCCGATCGTCTACCCCTAAGAGGGCATCGGGCTTCAGCTGTCCGGCGCTCTTCATCCGTGAGGATGGGGAGCGCCTTCTCGTCCGGCCCTGGCGCCGACGGCGCGCCAAGGAGGACTTCCGTATGGATCTCAGCTTCTCGCCCGAGGACCGGGCGTTCCGGGCCGAAGTCCGCGACTGGCTGCACGATTACAAGCCCAAGGAACCGCGCCCGCATTCCGGCATGGCCATGCGCGACTTCGACTGTGCCTGGCAGCGGACCCAGTACGAAGGCGGCTACGCGGGCATCAACCTGCCGCGCGAATACGGCGGCCGCGGCGCCAGTTTGATGCAGCAGCTGATCTGGCACGAGGAATACGCTCAGGCCGGCGCGCCCTACGTCGGCTGCATGTTCCCGGGCGTGAACCAGGCCGCGCCGACGATTATCGCCAAGGGCAATGACGCGCAGAAGCGTGACTTCCTGCCGCCGATCCTCAAGGGCGAGGTGGTCTGGTGCCAGGGCTTTTCAGAGCCCGGCTCCGGCTCGGACCTCGCCTCCCTGCGTACTCACGCCGAGATCGATGGTGATGACCTGGTGGTCAATGGCACGAAGATCTGGACCAGCCACGCGCCGGTCGCCGAGCTCCAGAAGCTGCTGGTCCGCACCGACCGCGAGGCGGCCAAGCACAAGGGCCTCTCCTGGCTGATCTGCGACTTGAAATCCCCCGGTGTCCGCATCGATCCGATCCGCACCATGGCCGGAGACTGGCACTTCGCTCAGATCTTCTACGACGACGTCCGCATCCCGCTGGCCAATGTGGTGGGCGAGATCAATGACGGCTGGAACGTCGCCATGGCGACCCTGGGCTTCGAGCGGGGCACGGCCTTCATCGCCGACCAGGTCGAACTGGCCAATACCCTCGAGGAACTGATCGAGCTGGCCCGCCGAACGCCCGGCCGCGACGGGCCGGCGCGGATGATCGACGACGAGGACGTCGCCTTGCGGCTGGCGCAGCTTCGCGCCGAAGTAGCCGCTCTTCGGTCCATGGCTTACATGACCGTCTCGAGGGCCGCCGCCACCGGGGTGCCAGGTCCCGAGGCCTCGATCACCCGCTTGTTTTTCTCGGAGGTCCAGCGGCGGATGCGCCGCCTTTCCCTGGACATCCTGGGCTCCGACAGTCTGGCGATCGGCGAAGGTGGCCACGAAGGCTGGCCCGAGCGGTACCTCAATGGTTTCCGTCACACCATCGCCGCGGGGACCTCGGAAATTCAGCGCAACATCATCGGCGAGCGCCTGCTCGGCCTGCCGCGGAAATAGCCATGGTCAGCCTTCTTCCCAATCCAGACCAGCTCCAGCTGGTCGAGTCGGTCACGGGCTTCCTGGCTGCCGAACTGCCGCTGGCCCGTCTCCATGCCGCCGACCCGGCCGCGGGGGAGGCCCGGGCCTGGCAGGCCATGGCCGATCTCGGCTGGTTCGGGCTGAACATCGACGAGGACCTGGGCGGTTCGGGCCTCGGACTGGCCGAATCCGCCCTGATCTTCCGGGCCTTCGGACGCCACCTGCTTTCGCCATCGGTTCTGGCGACCGCCATCGCCGCCCGGCTCGCGGCCCAGGCTGGCCGGCCTGACCTCCTGACCGCCTTGCTGGCCGGCAAGTCCCGCGCCGCCATTGCCCAGGCGCGCGGGGGCGCGGTGATCGGCAAGGAGAGCGATGGCGGTTTCTGGCTTATCGATGCGGCGGTGGCCGACTGGATCGTCCTTTGGGATGATCGCGGCGTCGCTCTGCTGCAAAAGGCGGCCTTCACCCTCGCGGCGCCCGAAGCGGGGCTCGACTGGACCCTCGCCCTCCAGAAGGGCGAGCTGAACAAGGGCGCCGCAACGATCTGGGCCGGAGACCAGGCCGCGCTCCTGGCCCGGCAGGCGAACCTGCTTGTCACCGCCATGCTGGTCGGCGTCAGTGAGGGCGCCCGCGACATGGGCGTCGCCTACGCCAAGGTCCGCGAGCAGTTCGGACAGCCCATCGGAGCCTTCCAGGCCGTTAAGCACCATTGCGCCAACATGGCGGTCTTGTCGGAAGCCGCTTGGGCCCAGACCGCCTATTCTGCGGTGCGCGAGACAGAGGGGCAGGACGCAGGGTTCGACATTACCGCCGCACGGATTCTCGCCGCCGACGCGGCTATCCGAAACGGCGAGACCAACATTCAGGTGCACGGCGGGATCGGCTTCACGGCCGACGCCGATCCGCACCTTTTCGTCAAGCGCGCCCACCTGCTGAACCAGGTGGGCGGCGATCTTCGCCATCATCAACGACGCCTTCTTGCCGAGCCCAACGCCGCCGTATGAAAACCCTCATTGAAGCCCGTTCCCTCGCGGTGGTCGGCGCGTCCGACGATGTCACCCGCATCGGCGGACGACCGATCGACTATTCGCTGCGCAACGGGTTCAAGGGCGCGATCTACCCGGTCAATCCCAAGCGCGAGACGGTCCAGGGTATCCGGGCCTACCCCAGCCTGGCCGACCTGCCCGAGGTCGCGGACCTGGCGATCATCGCCGTGCCGCGGGAACATGTGGTCGAGGCGATCCGGGGCGCCAAGGCGCGAAACTACGTCACCTTCTCGGCCGGCTACGGCGAGATGGGCGCGGCGGGCAAGGCCGAGCAGGCCGCGCTTGCCGAGGCGATCCGGGCCCAGGGCGCAAGGATGCTGGGCCCCAACTGCCTGGGCCTGATCAACCGCTCGACGGGCCTGGTGGCCAGCTTTACCCCGACCTTCGAGACCCTGCCCTTGGGACCGGCGTCCAACATCGTCATCCTGAGCCAGAGTGGGGCGTTCGGCTCCTACCTCTATTCACTGGCCATGAGCCGCGGGCTGGTGGTCCAGGAATATGCCTCCACCGGCAACGAGGCCGATGTCACGGTGGTCGACCTCATCGAATACTACGCCGAGCGTCCGGACATCGACGTGATCGCCGTCCAGTTCGAAGGGGTTCAGGCGGAGGCCCTGCAAAGGGCCCTGGAGCGCATCGACGCCAACGGCAAGTTGCTGATCGTCTGCAAGGCCGGGCGCACAAGCGTCGGCGCCCGAGCGGCGGCGTCTCATACGGGTTCACTGGTCGGTGACGACGCGGCCTTCGACGCCATCCTGCGCGGCCATCGGGTGGTGCGCCGCCAGTCGGCCGACGAGATGGTCGACATGATGTCAGCGGCGTCCGTCCGCGCCCTGCCGGCCGGACGGCGGGTGGCCATCGCCGGCGTGTCGGGCGGTTCTGCCGTGCTGATGGCGGACGAGGCCATCGAGCTTGGTCTCGACCTGCCGGACATTCCTGAGCGCGCGGCGCAGGTGCTTCGCGACCGGGTGGAGTTCTGCACGCCCGGCAATCCGCTCGACATGACCGCCCAGGTGATCAACGACGCGCGCATCGCCGAAGAAACCCTGGGTGCGCTCTTGGAGTCCGAGGCCTTCGACGCGGTCATGCTGAACGTCGGCGCCGGGCCTTTGGATGCGACTTTGGCCGGCCGCTGGCTGACCTGCATGGCCATGCTGCGTCAGCGGTCCGACATCCCCTTCCTGATGTCCGGTATGGCCGAACCGCCGTTCCGCGACGCCATGCGCGCCTTGCGGATTCCGCTGTACAGCGACCCGGTGCGCCTCGTCAGGACCGTGGCGGCGCTGGCGGAGGCGAGCCAGACCCTGAAGCCTGCCCCGGCATGGCCGCTGGGACCCAAGGCCGTCACCATGACGGACGCCGACGAGTTCGCCCTCAAGCGCCATTTCGAGGCGGGCGGTCTGAAGGTCCCGGCCGGACGCAGGGTGTCCGGACCCGCCGAAGCCGTGGCGGCGGCCGAGGCCCTCGGCTTTCCCGTCGCCATGAAGCTCTCGGCGGGGAGCTTGAAGCACAAGTCGGACGTGGGCGGCGTGGTTCTCAATATCCGAACGGTCGCCGAGGCGGCGAAGGCGGCAGATGACCTGGCCGCCGCCGGGCGAAAACTCGGGCACAATGAGGTCAAGATCCTGGTGGAGCAGCAGGTCGCGCCCGGCCCGGAGCTGATCGTCTCGGTGAAGCGCGACCCGGTCTATGGCGTCACCCTGGTCGTCGGCCTGGGCGGCGTCTTCACCGAAATCCTGCGCGACGCCGCTGTCGTTGTCATGCCCAGCGACGATGTGCGGCTGGCCGACGCCCTTGGACGGCTCCGGGGCTGGAGCATGCTGCAGGGCTATCGCGGCGCGCCTAAGGTCTCCGCCGATCTCATCCTCGCCGGTGTCCGGCAGATCGCGCTCGCCGCTGAGCCGCTCCTGCGCGACGGGACCTATGGCGAGATCGAACTGAACCCGGTGTTCGTCCGCCCCGACGGTCTGTGGGTGATCGACGCCACCGCCTACGAGACCCAGGCCAGCAAGGCCTGACCTGCCGGAAAGCGCCGCCATGCTCGACTACGACGCCTTGAAAGCCTGGGAACTCGCCAAGACCCAGACCTACGCCGAACGCGACACCATGCTCTATGCGCTGGGTGTGGGCCTGGGGGCCGATCCACTTGACGAACAGGAACTCCGGTTCGTCTTCGAGCGTGACCTGCTGGCCCTGCCGACCATGTCAGCGGTCCTTTGCCATCCCGGCGTCTGGGTGAGGGAGGCCCGCCTGGGCCTCGACTGGCTGAAGGTCATGCACGGCGAGCACCACATGACCTTTCACTCCCCGCTGCCCGCCGCTGGCGCGGTCGAGGCGCGCTACCGTAACACCGCCGTGGTCGACAAGGGCGAGGGCCGCGGCGCGCTGATCTGTCAGGAAAAACGCGTGCTCGACGCCACGTCGGGCGCGCCGATCTCGACGACCCAGGCGCTCTATTTCGCCCGCGGCGATGGCGGCTTTTCCGGCTCAGGTCCCACCAGCGATCCATCGCCGGCCGCCCCGCCGGCGCCCCCGGAAACCCCGCCGGAGGTCACCTGCGACCTCGTCACCATCCCGCGCCAGCCGCTGCTCTACCGGCTGAGCGGCGACTACATGCCGGTCCACGCTGACCCCGCCGCCGCAAGGGCCGCGGGTTTCCCGCGCCCGTTCATGCACGGGCTTTGCACCTACGCCATGGCGGGGCAGGCGATCCTCAAGACCTTCTGCGGCTATGACCCGGCCCGCTTGGCAAGCCTGGGTGTACGCTTCACCGCGCCCTGGTATCCCGGTGAGACCCTGCGGACAGAGTTCTGGCGGACCGGCGACAGCATCGCCTTCCGCGCCCGCGCCCTGGAACGCGACGTCGTCGTCCTTAACAATGGGACCGCGGAGCTACGCTAGCCGCTCCGCCGCCCTCGTCAGGGGTAGACGGTCGGGAAGTTCGGATGATCCAGCAGCTTCAGCGGCGTCAGGCCCAGGTCGTTGGTGTTGACGTTGGACTGGCCGGTGTAGATCGAGCGGGCCGAAACGCGGATGCTGGACATGGCCCAGCGCACCTTGTCGGTCTTGTTCAATCCCGAGCAGTGGTAGGTGAGCACGTGGTGGAAGACCGCGTCGCCCTTGGCCAGAGGCTTCAGCTTGCTGGGCGCATACTTCTTGAAGATCTCCGGATAGAGCTCCTCAGCGGTCTCGCTGCCGTAGCCCAGCATGCCGCCCGGCTTCTCGCGATGCGAGCCGCTCAGGTGGGTCATGGGCCCCATCTCCGGCGTGATGTCGACCAGCGCCAGCCAGGTCTGGACGGCTTCGGCCCGGTCGATCGGAATGGCAGGGAAATCCTGGTGCCAGGGCAGCGTCGCGCTGGAGCCCGAGCTCATCGGATATTTCACGTGCAGGGTGTCGGAGATCGGTTTGATGGACGGCACGTCCAGCAGGCGCGCGGCGGCCTCGCCGAACTTCCGCTGGCAGATGAAGTTGAACATCCAAGGATCGCTCTGGCGGATCGCCATGCGGGCCTTCTGGCCCCGCGTCTTGACGTTATCCACAACGGCCATGAACTCCGCCTGCTCGGCGGGGTCGGAGGGCCATTCCTTCCACTTCAAACCCGTCCAGTCCATGTAGTGCTGGACGACGTCGTCGCAGAGTTCCGGGGTGATGAAGCCGGGGGCGTGAACCCAGCCGTTCTCCATAAAGAAGGCGATTTCGTCCTCGGTCAGGTCGCGGATCTTTTCCGACATGTCCCGGTGGGTTTCCGTGAGCGTGACCGGCGCGTTCATGGCGATCTTCCCTGACTTTTTGTTCGACTATTATGTACGGCTAGTTCCATTGAATTGTAGGTTCGGCTAACCCGTGTGTCAAAGCACGAACCAGCGAGCAAACTGGCTCTGCCGGATACAAGAACAACCAGGAAGGAAACGATCATGAGGCCACCTAAACAGCCGCAGCGCGCCGACGTCGAACCCGAGGATCGCGTCTATTGGGACCGCGCGGTGCGCCGCCGCACCGGGGATCCGGTTCCGGAAACCTATGACCTGGGTGCCTATTTCGGCGCCCTGATGACCAGCCCGCCGCTGTGCGCCATCGCCAGCGAGATGGGGACCTTCTTCCGCAACGCCGGCAACCGCCCCCACACCTACAGCCACATGCAGCGCGAGTTGATCGACCAGGTCTTCGCCGCCGACTGGAAGACCAATGTGGTGGCCCACTTCCACATCCAGGACGCCGTCTCGACCGGCATGTCGATCAAGACGATCCGGGCGATCCGCGAGGGCCACGAAGAGAACCTCAGCCCCGAGGACGCCCTTCTGGTGAAGTACATCCGCCAGGTCATATCAGGCACGGTGGACGACGAAACCTACGCCAAAGTCGAGGCGGTGATGGGCTCCGAGCGGGGCATCGTCGAGTACACGGGCTTCATCCTGTGGCTGAACTGGATCATGCGGATGATGCAGGCGCTGAACACCGGCACCCACTCCGACGCGGTGATCGACAAGCTGATCGACGATCTTGAAAGCGGCGCGGTCAAACCGGCGGACTATCGGATCGGCACCTCGACCCCGATGAGCCGTTACGACCGCTAGAAGGCGGGCTGTTCCGCCTCAGGCCTTGGCCAGGGTGCGGAACAGCACCTTCTTGAACCCCTCGTTCGACGCCTTGACGCACAGGTTGGCGTTGGGCGGCGGCGTCGGCAGCATGTTGTAGCGGTTGTCGCCGTACAGGATGTCGCCGCGGGTCAATTGGCCGTCCAGTTCGATCTTGGCGAAGATCGCCTTGAAATCCAGGGCCACCGAGGGGTCGATGATCATCGCCATCGCGATGGGATCGCCGTTCACCGAGCCGGGCGCGTTGCGCTGGGTGGTCTCGAAGGTCAGCCGCAGTTCGTTGGACTCGATGAAGAACCGGCTGCGCGCGGTGTTGAACGTGGCGATGTGGTCGAAGTCGGCGCGCGTCAGGATGCTATCGGTGGGCGCGCCCAGGCCGAAGGTCAGCCGCGCGCCGGAGCGGAGCACGATGTCCACCGCCTCCGGGTCGGCCAGCGCATTGAAGCCGGGCACGGCGTTGCCGGCCCCGGCCACGAACTGGATGCCCTTGATCAGGGGCGCGATGGCCGGTTCGGCCAGCAGGGCCATGGCGACATTGGTCATGCCGCCCAGCGCCGCGATCACCACCTCGCCAGGATAGCGCTTGACGATCCGGCGGATGGCGTCGGCCGCCGGCTCCGGATCGACGGTCTGACGGACCTCGGGCGTGCGGAACTTGCCCAGACCGTCGGGGCCGTGGATGAAGGTCGCGGCCGGATAGGGCCGTTCCAGAAGGCTGTGGCCCAGGCCGGCATGGACCTTCACCTGGCCCGCCCGTCCGGCCAGCTCCAGGATGAAGAGCGCGTTCTTCAGTTCCTGGGGATAGCGGATATTGCCCGGCGCGACGGTGATCGCCTCGACGCTGAGGTTCGGCGCGTCCAGCGCCATCAGCAGCGCGATGGCGTCGTCATTGCCCGGGTCGGTGTCGACGATGACCCGGTGGTTGTCGAGGAGCCGGGGCAGGGGCGTGTCTGAAACGCCGGGTTCGGCGGCGTGGGCGAACGGAGCCGCGGCGCCGCAAGCGGCGGCGGCGAAGGCCCGGGCGAGGATTTGGCGGCGGTGCAGGGTCATGGGCGCAGGCTGGCCTGCCGCCGCGCACGATCCAAGGCGATATTGATGCAGCCGCGCGATTTCGACGCTTACCGCCATCTTCCGCTTCGCTTTGGGCGCCGGGCGGGTGAAGCTTGGTCCATGGCCTCGACATTTTCCGGCTCCGGCGATCCGGCGCTCAGCAATCCGGATCTTGCCCCCACCACCCAGGCCCAGCGGACTTGGCGCTGGTGGCACTTCGCCGCCCTGTGGATCGGGATGACCATGTGCATCCCCGCCTGGATGCTGGCCTCGGGCCTCATCGACCAAGGGATGTCGCCTGCCCAGGCTGTGGCGACCGTGCTGCTCGGCAACGCCATCGTCCTGGTCCCTATGTTGCTGATCGGCCATGCCGGCGCGCGCTATGGCGTGCCCTACGCGGTCCTGGCCAGGGCGTCGTTCGGGGTCGAGGGCGCCAAGGTCGCCGCCGTGGCCCGCGCGGTCGTCGCCTGCGGTTGGTACGGCATCCAGACCTGGGTTGGCGGCACGACCCTTCTGGCTCTGGTCAGCGTAGCGTTGGGTCGTCCCGTGGCTGGCGATCCCCTGCCGGTGCTGGGAATCTCCACCGCCCAGCTCGCGGCCTTCGCGGTTTTCTGGGCGGTGCAGCTGTTCTTCGTGGCCAAGGGCATGGAGATGGTCAAACGGCTGGAGACCTGGACCGCGCCGGCCAAGATCGTCATCTGCGTGGCGCTGACCGCCTGGGCGCTTTCCCATACCGGCGGCGTGGCGCAGGCCTTCGGCGCGCACTCGACCTTCGCGGCGGGAGCCAAGCCCGTCACCTTCGCCAGCGTCTTCTGGCCGGGCCTGACCGCCATGGTCGGGTTCTGGGCGACGCTGGCCCTCAACATCCCTGACTTCACCCGCTTCGCCCGCAGCCAGCGCGACCAGATCGTGGGACAGGCGATCGGCCTGCCGATCCCCATGGGCGCGCTTGCGGCCATGGCCGTGCTGGCCACCGCGGCCACCCGCGTCGTCTACGGCAAGGCGATCTGGGACCCGGTGGAACTGGCCAGCCATTTCCAGAACATCTGGGTCCTGATCGGGCTCCTGGTGATCTCCATCGACACCATTTCGTGCAACATCGCGGCCAATCTGGTGGGCCCGGCCTACGATTTCTCGGCCCTTGCGCCACGCTGGATTTCCTATCGGCGGGGCGCCTGGGTCACCGCACTGATCGCCGCCTCGATCCTGCCCTGGAAGCTGGTGGCTTCCAGCAGCGGATACATCTTCACCTGGCTGATCGGCTATTCGGCCCTGCTGGGGCCCATCGCCGGCATCATGATCGCCGACTACTGGCTATTGCGCCGGGGCGTTCTGGAAGTCGGCGATCTCTATGTCGCCGATGGCACCTATGGCTATCGTCGGGGATGGAACCCGGCCGCGATGATCGCCCTCGTCGTGGCCGTGGCGCCAAGCCTGCCGGGGTTCCTGATGGCCGCGGCGCCGCAGACGTTCGGCGGCCTCGACCCGGTCTGGGCGACGCTCTATCCCTACGCCTGGTTCGTCGGAGCGGGCGTCGCCACGGCGGTCTACTACGCCCTCATGCGGCTAACGCCCCGCCCTGTCGTGGCGGCCTAGCGCCCGTCTGCGGCCAAGGCTGCGATCACCTTGTCCGGGGTAATCGGATAGTCCCGCATCCTCACGCCGCAGGCATTGTAGATTGCGTTGGCCACCGCCGCGCCTGCGCCCGAGATGCCCAGTTCCCCGACACCCTTGATGCCCATGGGGTTGGCCTTGTCATCGACCTCATCGAGCATGATGGCGTCCAGTTCGCCGATGTCGGCCTGGACCGGCACCAGGTATCCCGCCAGGTCCTGGTTGATCAGCGAGCCATAGCGCGGGTCGGCGGTATTCCCCTCGGTCAGGGCCGCGCCGACGCCCCAGATCATGCCGCCGGTCAGCTGGCTGCGGGCGGTCTTGCGGTTGATGATCCGGCCAGCGGCGAAAACGCCCAGCATCCGCCGCATTCGCACCTCGCCGGTGACGGTGTCGACGCCGACTTCCACGAAGTGTGCGCCATAGGTGTGCTGGCTCCAGTTACCGGCGTCCTTGGCCGGAGTGATTGCGCCTTCGGCGGTCAGGCCGTCGGGCCGGTTTCGGCGGATCAGGTCGGCCAGGCTTTCGGACCGGTTGCCGATGGCGACGATGCCATCCTGGAATCTCACGTTTTCCGACGGGCCGCCATGGAGCGGCGAAAGAGGGTCGGCCACCGCGATCTCGACGATGGCCTTTCGCAAATTCATGCCGGCCGCGAGCGCGGCGGACCCGGCGGTGGCGGCGCCGAACTGGCCACCGGACCCGGGCGTCGGCGGCAATTCGCTGTCGCCGATTTCCACTCGCACCGATTCCAGGGGGACGCCCATGGTCTCCGCGGCGATCTGCGCCAGGACGGTGTAGGTGCCCGTGCCGATGTCGGTCATCCCCTGTTTGACGACGATCGTCCCGTCGGCCTCGACGCTGAACGAGGCGCTGGCGGGCAGCAGCATGTTGCCGCGGATCGCCGTGGCCATGCCGATGCCGACGCTCCAGCGACCGTCGCGGACCCGCCCAGGGATCGGATTGCGGTTCTCCCAGCCGAAAAGCTGCGCCCCTTCGCGCATGCAGCGCACCAGCTGGCGTACCGAGAATGGCTTTCCGGTTTCGGGGTCTGCAGCCGGCTCGTTGATGCGCCGCAGTTCGATAGGGTCCATCCCCAGCTTCTCGGCCAGCTCGTCCATGGCGCATTCCAGGCTGAGCGTGCCCGGCGCCTCGCCCGGCGCCCGCATCGGCCCGTTGGGCGGCAGGTCCAGGTTCACCAGCCGGTGGCCGGTCAGGCGATTGGGCGCTGCATAGAGATTGCGGGCGAAGTTCGATGCGCGCTCTGCGTTGTTGCCCTGCCGGTTGGTGTGGGTGTGGGTCATCACCGACATGGCCGTCAGCTTGCCGTCTGGCGTCGCGCCCAGCCGGACCCGCAACTGGGTCGCCGCCCGGTGCACCGTGCCGTGCATCATCTGCTGGCGGGAGAAGGCGATCTTCACCGGCTGTCCGATCTGGCGCGCCGCCATGGCCGCCAGGACGAGGTCCTCATAGAACATCGCCTTGCCGCCGAACCCGCCGCCGATGTACCGCGACAGGACCCGTACGTTCTCGGGGGGAACCTGCAGGGTCAGGGCCAGGCTGCCCTTGGTGCGGCCGACCATCTGGGTGGAGGTGTGCACTGTGAGGACGTCACCCTCCCACCAGGCGGTGGTGGCGTGGGGTTCCATCTGGCAGTGGTTCTGAAGCGGCGTCCGCCAAGTCTCGTCGATCTGTAGGGGAGCGGCGCCAAAGGCTGATGCGAAATCGCCGATCTCGACATCGTTGTCGCCGTTGGGTGAGACTGCCTCACCTAGCCGATCGTGGAAATCGACGTCGGCGGGACCCGCCTCGTAGCTGATCTTGACCAGCGCTGCGCCGGCGACGGCGTTTTCCAGGGTGTCGGCGACCACCACGGCGACCGGCTGGTTGAAGAACCACACCTGATCGGACTCCAGAACCGGGCTGGCGGATGGCACGAAGAAGCTCGGATTTTCCGGCCGTTCGCCCTGCGCCGGCAGGTCCAGGTGGCCCCAGACCAGCCGCACGCCCGGCGAGGCCTTGGCCGCCGCGATGTCCATCCCGACGATGCGCCCGCGCGCGACGGCGGCCGGAATGAGCACGCCATAGGCCGGGGGCGCCGGCGGGGTGACCTCATAGGCGTAGGGGGCGGTCCCGCTGACCTTGAGGGGCCCCTCGTAGCGGTCCACCGTCTTGCCGATCAGGCCGGCGCGGTTCTCCTTGACTGGGTTCGACCCAGCCCAGTCCTCGACGGAACTCATGCCGCTTGCGCCGGGTTGGGCGCCGCCTGGGCGATCGAGGCGATCTTGGCCTGCATGGAGTAGTCCTGGGCTATGGCTTTTGAACCCGCAGGCTAGCGCGGATTCACCCATTGTCGAAGCCGGCCGGCGCGGCGCCTGGACTTACCGAGGGCCATCCTCGCGCAGCAGCCAGCCGAAGATGGCTGTCGCCAGCGCCGCCCCGGCGAACTGTGCGGCGATGAACAGCGGCGCCGAGACAGGCGCGATTCCGGCGAAGGTGTCAGATAGGCTGCGCGCCACGGTGACCGCCGGATTGGCGAAGGACGTCGAGGCGGTGAACCAATAGGCCGCCGTGATGTATAGCCCAACGGCGATGGGCGTGAAATTCGGGCGGAATTTCACACAGCCCAGGATCGTCGCCACGAGACCGAAGGTCGCGACCAGCTCTGAAAAGGCTTGGCCGGGGCCGTCCCGAAGTTTCGCCGAGACCTCGAAGACCGGCAAAGCGAACATGATGTGGGCGATCCACACGCCGGCGACTGCGCCGACCGTCTGGACAGCCGCATAGGCCGCAGCGACAGGCCAGGCGATCTCACGGCGCGAGGCGAACACCAAGGTCACCACGGGATTGAAATGCGCGCCGCAGATTGGCCCGAAGACGGTGATCAGGACAACCAGTCCCGCGCCGGTGGCAAGCGTATTGCCCAGCAGGGCCAGGGCCACATTGCCGCCGGCCAATCTCTCGCCCATTACGCCGGAGCCGATGATGACCGTCAGAAGCAAGGCCGTGCCGATCGCTTCGGCCGCCAGTCGCCGTGCGAGGCTGAAGGCGCGCGGAGGGAGTTGGAGGTTTCCTTCGGACACGAGGAGCTCAGCCTGCGGCGTCGGCGGTGTCGCCGATAGCGCGCAGACGGGCCTGTAAGGTTTGCCGATCCAGGGCTGCGATGGGCAGGTTCACGAAGAGGCTTATGCGGTTGTTGAGCTGCCGATAGGCCTCGGCGAAGGCGAGTCCGATTTCCGCATTGCTGCCGGTCGCCGCCGCCGGGTCGGGAACCCCCCAGTGGGCGGTCATCGGCTGGCCTGGCCAGATGGGACAGATTTCGCCCGCTGCGTTGTCGCAGACGGTGAAGACGAAATGCAGTTCCGGGGCGTCGGGGTTGCGATCGCGCGCGAACTCCTCCCAGCCCTTGGAGCGGAAGTCATCAGTCGGATAGTTCAGCCCTTCAAGGAGGGCGAGCGCATGCGGGTTGACGCGGCCGGTGGGCATCGCGCCCGCGGACCATGCCTTGAAATGTCCGGCCCCAGCTCGGTTGAGGATCGCCTCGGCGATGATGGAACGCGCCGAGTTGCCCGTGCACAGGAACAGGACATTGAACCTTGGCGTCCTGATGGCCCCGCTCATCTGGCCGGCTCCAAGTTCGCGGTGGACGGGACGCAGCAGGCCACGCGCGCCAGCACATCGCCCAGCGGCGCGCAGATTTCCGGCGCGCCATCGCAGCAGTCTTCGACCAGAAACCCGATCAGGTCGCGCATGGCGCCAAAGTCCGCGGCGTAGATGATCGACCGCCCCTGACGGTGCGAGGCCAGCAATCCCGCGTGACTCAGGACATTGAGGTTCGCGGAAAGCGTGTTTGGCAGAATCTCAAGCTGGCGGGCGATGTCGCCGGCCGCCAACCCGGTCGGGCCGGCCCGGACCAGCAGGCGGAAGATCGTCAATCGGCCTTCGTGGGCGAGGGCGGAAAGCCGAGTTGCCATCGACATCATATCCATAATTCCACGATAATAGAACTATATGACGATTGCGAGACATCCGGCTTGGCCATGAGCGCCGTGCGTCAGGTTGGGTGGGCCGTCCCCCGGCGACAGCCCCGCGACATTTCGGCGATGACACGCTCGAAGCATGTCGCCGCTGCTTCGATCCGAAGAAAAGTTCGTTAAAACAATGAATTAAGACCTATCCGGCCAGCCTTGACGCAGGCGGGCGCCGTCTATAGGTTCCGCGCGACCTTGAAGCCCCCCTCTGCGGCGGCCTCGTCGCAGCCCTAGGCCTCCCGACGCATGCCGACGCCGAAAGAATCGCAGGAAGAGGCGCTCAAGCGTCTAGATCAGCGGCTGGGTGTGGCGGAAGCGGCGCAGGTCCGGCGGATGAGTCCCGATACTCACGCGGCCATGGCGCAGGGTTACCGCTTCGTCGGCGAAGTGGTGGGCGGGGTGCTTGGGGGTGTCGGCCTTGGCTGGCTCCTGGATCGGTTCGCCCATACGGGGCCTTGGGGTGTGGTCGGCGGTCTGCTGATCGGAACCGGGTTCTCCATTTTCACCGCGGTCCACGCCGCGGCGAAGGCGAGTAAAATTGAGTTGGCGAAGTACGGGTCAACGCCCGTCGCGCCTGGCGATGAAGACGAGGACTGAAGCCCTTATGGCGCAACAACCCGCCATCGAACCGATGCACCAGTTCCTGATCCACAAGATCGTTCAGGGACCGGTCTTCCACCTGGGCGGCCTGCCCGTGGACATGTCGATCACCAATTCGGTGGCCAGCATGATCGCCGGCGCGCTGATCCTGATCATCTTCTTCGCGGCGACCGCCAAGCGCGAAATCGTTCCTAACCGCGGCCAGGCCTTGGCTGAGAGCCTCTACAATATCGTTGACCGCGTCCTGGTCGGCCCGATCATCGGCCACGACGGCAAGCCCTACGTTCCCTACATCTTCGCCTTGTTCCTGGTCATCCTGGTCCTGAATCTGATGAGCGTGGTGCTGGCGGTGGGCAATGTCGGCGGCCTCGACTTGACCTTCGCCGTCACCTCGCAACTGGCGGTGACCGCGACCCTGGCCGTGCTCACCTTCTTCAGTGTCTTTATCCTGGGATTCATCAAGCACGGACCCAAGTTCCTCGGGCTATTCGCGCCGGGCGGGATGCCCGTGGTCATGCTGATTTTCATGATCCCCATCGAGATTCTGTCCTATTTCGTGCGCCCAGTGACCCTGGCCATGCGTCTCTTCGGCAACATGCTGGGCGGCCACGTGGTGATGAGCCTGTTTGGCTCCTTCGTGGTGGCGCTGGCCATCGTCGGCCTGTCGGGTGGCGTCGCGACGCTGGCCTTCATCCCGAGCGCGCTCTCCTTCACGATGATCGTGGCGCTGACCGGCCTTGAGCTGGTGGTTGCGATCCTCCAGGCCTTCGTCTTCGCGGCGCTGGCCACTGTTTACCTCAACGAGGTCGTGAACTTCGGTCACGGCCACTAACCCAACCCGACCATCTACAAGAGGACTACCCCTATGGATCCGCACGTCGCCGCTACCGTCATCGACTTCACCAAGTCCGCCAAGCTCATCGGCGCCGGCCTCGCCGCCATGGGCATGATCGGCGCTGGTGTTGGCCTGGGCGTTCTGTTCGGCAGCTATCTGCAGGCCGCCATCCGCAACCCGGCCGGCGCGTCCAGCCAACAGACCATGCTGTTTCTCGGCATGGCGCTGACCGAAACCATGGGCCTGTTTGCCTTCGTGGTCTCGCTGATCATCCTGTTCGGCTCCTAAGCGTAAGATAAGGGACTGATCGCCGATGGCGACTGAGACCCAAGAAAGCACGCAGCCGGCGGAAGCCGCTGCGTCCGGCGGCTTGCCGCAGTTCGACTTCCAATGGTGGCCGGGCCAGATTGTCTGGTTCCTCATCATGTTTGCGGTCGTGCTGCTGTTCGTGCGCCTGTTCGCAGCGCCGCGGGTCGGCGGGGGGATCGAGGACCGCGAGGCCAAGATCAATGGCGACATCGCCGACGCCCGCCGCCTGAAGGACGAAGCTGAAGCCCAGGCCGCCGCCGCGGCCGCTGAAACCGCACAGGCCCGCGCAGGCGCTCAGCGCCTGGGCGCGGAGGCTCGCGCCAAGGCTCAGGCGGAGATCGCCGCGCGCCTGGCCGAGGAAGAAGCGAAACTGGCCGAAAAGGCCGCCGTGGCCGATGCGCGCATCGCCAAGGCTCGCGACGCGGCTATGGCCAACGTCGCGTCCATCGCCTCCGACACAGCCGGCGCCATTGTCGCCAAGCTGACGGGCCGCGCCGCCTCGGCTGCTGAACTGGCTTCGGCCAAGGGATCCTGAAGACTATGGAACTGCTGACCGACGCGCACTTCTGGGTAGGCGTCGCCTTCGTGGTGTTCCTGGCCGTCCTGGTGATGGCCGGAGTGCACAAGCTCGCCTGGAAGGCTCTCGGCGACGCCGGCGACAAAGTCCGCGCCCAACTCGACGAAGCCAACCGCCTGCGCGAGGAAGCCCAGCAACTGCTGTCCGGCATCAAGGCGGACCGCGAAGCCTCCGAGAAGCTGGCGGCCGAGATGCTGGCCAACGCCCGCGAGGAAGCAGCCCGCCTGCAGGTCGAAGCCCAGGAAAAGCTCGCAGAGCAGATCGAGCGCCGCGGCCAGTTGGCCGAGCGCCGGATCGCTACCGCCGAGGCTCAGGCCGCCGCGGACGTGAAGGCCGCCGCCGCCGACCTGGCTGCGCAAATGGCCGAGCAGGTCCTCACCCAGCGCCTCACGGGCGCCAAGTCAGATCCCCTGATCGACGCGGCGATCGGCCAGATGGCCGGCAAACTCCAGTAGGTAAAAGCGCTAGACGGCTTTGGGCCTGAAGCGTCGGCCGAGATAGCGGCGCGAACGGACCGCGAAGCGCGCTCGCCTGGGCAGGATCAGGCGTTCCATCCGCAGATACTGCTGCCAGAACACCGGTATGATCTCCGGGTCGCGCCGCATCAGGCGGCGGATCGGGAAGACCATCTTGGGGTGAGCCTTCTGGATGCGCAGGAACTGGCGCTTGGCCTTAAACGAGTTGCGCAGGACGATCATCAGCCCGATGACCAGCAACGGCAGTCCGATGTGACCAGGCAAAGGCGCGAGCACCAGACCCGCCAGCATGATCACGCCGCCAAGGGCAAGCAACGCCCAACGCGCCAGGCGTGAGGCTAGCTCGCGGGCGAACTCGTCAGAGGCGCGATAGACGCGCAAGGATGGCATGGCGAAAGACACTGGAGCAAAAACCTGGGAGCACGCGGAAGGTTCAAGGGGAGGTCGAAACCGCCGCTGTGCCATCTTGATATGCGAACGGACTTAGGAGTCGTAAAGGCGTCGTCCCAGTTAAATTTACTCCACGTCACCTATTCGGCCGCCAATGGCGCCGGCGCCACAGTTGTGGGCTCTGGGCGCCATGCCAATTTGGGCTTCCGGGCGGCCAAGGTTTCGTCCAGACGACGCAGCGGGGCGAGATAGGGCGCGCCCTTGAAGCGCTGCACATCACCCGCCTTCGCGACCTGGGCCAGGGCCAGGAGTGCGTCGCAGAATCGGTCGAGCTCGCGCCTGGATTCTGTCTCCGTGGGCTCGATCAGCATCGCGCCATGGACCACCAGCGGGAAGTACATGGTCATGGGGTGGAAGCCCTCGTCGATCATCGCCTTGGCGAAGTCGAGGGTGGTGACGCCCGTCCCTTCCAGCCAGCTGTCGTCGAACAGGGCCTCGTGCATGCAAGGGCCGTCGGGGAAGGCGGGGGTCATGGCGGCGGAGAGCCGGGCCTTGATGTAGTTGGCGTTGAGGACGGCGTCCTCGGCGACCTGGCGCAGGCCGTCGGCGCCGTGGCTGCGCATGTAGGCGTAGGCGCGGACGAACATGCCCATCTGGCCGTGAAAGGCGGTCATGCGACCGAAGCCTGTGTCGTGCTCGGCCAGGCTCAGGCCCTCGGAGCCGTGGACCACCCAGGGGGCCGGGGCGAAGGGGGCCAGGGCGTCGGACAGCACCACGGGGCCCGCCCCCGGTCCGCCGCCGCCGTGCGGGGTGGAGAAGGTCTTGTGCAGGTTGATGTGCATGGCGTCGACGCCCAAGTCGCCGGGGCGGACGCGGCCGACGATGGCGTTGAAGTTGGCCCCGTCGCAGTAGAAGTACGCCCCGTGCGCGTGCGCGACGCGCGCGATCTCAACGATGTCGCGCTCGAAGAGGCCGCAGGTGTTGGGGTTGGTGACCATGATGGCGGCGACGTCGGGGCCGAGCTTGGCCTCGAGGTCAGCGAGGTCGACGCGACCGTCCGTGGTCTGAGCAATTTCCTGGACGGAGTAACCGACGAAGGCGGCGGTGGCGGGGTTGGTGCCGTGGGCCGAGGTGGGCACCAGGACCCGGCGCCGGTGGCCCTGGCCGGCGGCCTCGTGGGCGGCGCGGATGCAGAGCAGCCCGCAGAGCTCGCCGTGGGCGCCGGCCTTGGGCGACATGGCGACGGCGGGCATGCCGGTCAGCGTCTTCAGCCAGTGGGCGAGGCGGTCCATGAGCGCAAGCGCGCCCTGGGCGGTGGCGGCCGGCGCCAGGGGGTGGAGGTCGGCGAAGCCCGGCAGGCGGGCCATCTTCTCGTTGAGGCGCGGGTTGTGCTTCATGGTGCACGAGCCCAGCGGATAGAGCGCCAGGTCGATGGCGTGGTTCTTCTGGGACAGGCGCACGTAGTGGCGAAGGGTCTCCGGCTCGGAGAGGCCCGGCAGGCCGATGGGCGCGGCGCGGACGAGATCGCCGAGGTCGGAGGCGTCGAACTCGGCCTGCGGCAGGTCGACACCGGTCTTGTCCCAGCCGCCCAGTTCGAAGAGCAGCGGCTCGTCCTGCAGAAGGGCGCGGGCGCCGGTCAGGGACGCGTGGCCGGCGGAGCCCTCGGCGGCTTGCGGCTGGGTGGGGCGGCCGACGCTGGACATGGTCATTGGCCGATCCTCCGGGTCAGGGCGGCAGACAGGGCCGCGATATCCTCAGGCGTTGTGGTCTCGGTGACGGCGAGCAACAGGACGTCGTCCAGGCCGGCGTCGGGCGCCAGGCGCGAATAGGGCACCCCGCCCACCACGCCGTCGGCCAGCATGGCTTCGACCAGGGCGGCGGCGGAACCGGGCGTGCGGATGGCGATCTCGTTGAAGAAGCGCGGGGTGAGGATCTCGACGCCGGGGATGACCTCTAGCGCGGTCTTCAGGGCCCGGGCCTTGCCGTGGTTGATGGCCGCCAGCTGGCGCAGGCCCGCCTCGCCCAGAAGGGAGAGGTGGATGGTGAAGGCCAGCGCGCAGAGGCCCGAGTTGGTGCAGATGTTCGAGGTCGCCTTCTCCCTGCGGATGTGCTGTTCGCGGGTGGACAGCGTCAGGACGAAGCCGCGTCGGCCCTCGGCGTCGACGGTCTCGCCGCAGAGGCGCCCGGGCATCTGGCGGACCAGCTTCTCGCGGGCGGCGAAGAGGCCGACGTAGGGGCCGCCGAAGTTCAGCGCATTGCCGATCGACTGGCCCTCGGCCACGGCGATGTCGGCGCCCATCTCGCCCGGAGACTTGAGCAGGCCGAAGGAGACGGCCTCGGTGGTGACGACGATCAGGAGGGCGCCGGCGGCGTGCGCCGCCTCGGCGATCGCCGAGACGTCTGTGACCACACCGAAGACATTGGGGGTCTGGACCACGACGCAGGCGGTGTCGGCGTCGATGGCGGCGATCACGGCGGCCTCCGCGTCGATGGCGGCGGCCAGGCGCTCGATGGTCATGCCCTCGGCGTGGGCGATGGTCTGGGTGACGGCGGCGTAGTGCGGATGCAGGCCGCCGGAGAGCACGGCCTTCTCGCGGCGGGTGACCCGCTTGGCCATCATCACGGCCTCGGCGGTGGCGGTCGAGCCGTCGTACATCGAGGCGTTGGCGACATCGAGGCCGGTCAGGGCGGCGACCTGGGTCTGGAATTCGAAGAGGACCTGCAGGGTCCCCTGGGCGATTTCCGGCTGGTAGGGGGTGTAGCTGGTCAGGAATTCCGAGCGCTGGATGATGTGATCGACGCTGGCCGGCACATGGTGGCGGTAGGCCCCGGCCCCGCAGAAGAACGGCCCGGCGCCGGCCGGGCGGTTCAGGGCGGCCAGCGCGCCCAGCTCCCGCTCCACCTCCAGTTCGCCCGCGTGCGGCGGCAGGTCGAAGAGGCCGGCCCGGCGGGCGCTCTTGGGGACGTCGACGAAGAGGTCGTCGATGGAGGACGCGCCGATCACGCCCAGCATCTGGGCGCGGTCGGAGGCGGTCAGGGGGAGGTAGCGCATGGGTCAGGTCACTCGATAGGTTTCAGATGCTCCCCCAGCGCGGAGCGCGTCCGGGGGAGCTGTCAGCGAAGCTGACTGAGGGGGTTGCAGCCCACGGGCCTTTCCGTCGGGGAGGAAACCCCCTCCGTCTCGCTGCGTGTCCGCAGCGATCCACCTCCCCCTGTACGGGCTTCGCCCTGGGGGAGGATCTAAGGCGACGCGACGGGTCATCTTCAGAGCGTCTGGAGGTATTGTTCGTAGGCGTGGCGGTCCATGAGGGCGTCGAACTCGGCGGGGTTGGCGGGCTTGAGCTTGGCGAACCAGCCGGCGGCCTCGGGGGCGGCGTTGACGGTGTCGGGCGAGCCGCTGAGGATTCCGTTGGCCTCGACCACCTCGCCGGAAATCGGCGCGTAGACGTCGGACGCGGCCTTGACGCTCTCGACGACGGCGAAGTTCTCGCCGGCCTTGTAGGCCTTGCCGACCTCAGGGGTTTCGACGAAGACCACGTCGCCCAGCTGTTCGGCGGCGTAGCCGGTGATGCCGACGATGGCGACGTCGCCATCCATCTCGACCCACTCGTGATCCTTGGTGAAGCGCATGGGGAGTGTTCCTATTTCCGCACGTAGCGATGGGGGACGAAGGGGGAGGTGACGACGTCGCAGGGCTGGGGCTTGCCGCGGACGATGACGGCGAGGCGGGTTCCGGGGCTGGCGTGGGCCGGAGGGACGAAGCCGAGCGCGATGCCGCCCTTCAGGCAAGGCGAGAAGCCGCCGGAGGTGACGACGCCGATGAGGGCGCCCGACGCATCGGCGATCTGCGCGCCCTCGCGGGCCGGGGCGCCTTCGAGGACCCTCAGGGCGACGCGGTCCCGGGCGGGCCCCTGCGCCATCTCGCGGGCGATGCGCGCGGCGCCCGGATAGGCCAGCGCCTCGGTGCGCTTCTTCGAGACGCAGAAGCCGAGGTCGCCCTCGATGGGGCTCACGGTTTCGTCGAGGTCGTGGCCGTAGAGCGGCAGGCCGGCTTCGAGGCGCAGGGAATCGCGGGCGCCCAGGCCGATGGGCTTCACGCGGGGGTCGGAGAGCAGGGTGTTCCAGACGGCTTCGGCGGCGTGGGCGGGGATGGAGATCTCGTAGCCGTCCTCGCCGGTGTAGCCGGTCCGTGAGACCAGGAGATCGACGCCGAAGCCAGACAGGGCGCGGGCGTCCATGAAGGCCATGCCGGCGGCGGCCGGGACGTGGGCCTGGAAAACGGCGGCGGCCTCCGGGCCCTGGATCGCCAGCAGGGCGCGGTCTTCGAGCCGCTCGATCTCGACCTGGCCGGCCAGCGCCTGGGCCATCACCGCGAAGTCGTTGTCCTTGCAGGCGCCGTTGACGACGACAAAGAGGCCGTCGTCGTCCGGGCGGCCCGCCATCAGGTCGTCGACGATCCCGCCTTGGGCATTCAGGAGGACGGAATATTTCTGGCGGCCGGGTTTCAGGCCCCTGAAGGCCCCGGGCGTCACCGCCTCGAAGGCGGCGAGGGGATCGGCGCCCCGCAGGCGGGCCTGGCCCATGTGGGAGACGTCGAAGAGGCCGGCGTGCTCCCGGGTCCACAGGTGTTCCTGCAGCACGCCCAGTGGATACTGGACCGGCATGTCGTAGCCGGCGAAGGGGACCATCCGCGCGCCCGCCGCTATGTGGGCGGCGTGCAGTGGCGTGACCTTCAAGGCCGCGTCGGTGGGGGTTTCGGCCATCTGGACTCCGGCTGACGAACAGGCGCGAGGCCACGGGCGAGCCGCGGCCACCTTGCGCCCCCGCTGTCCTTGGGCCTGAGAGATTTCGGATCGCCCGGTGACCTGGGCGACCGTTTGCTCCTTCGGCGCCCTGCCTGGCTCAAGATGAGCCACGCAGGAACTTTCCAGCGTGCATCAGCCCCTCGCGGTCCGTTTGCCTGAGCGTTTCCGGGGCGGTTGCGCCTTCGGCTCCGGGCCCGTCGGCCGGGGGCCTTGGGGTCCGATCTCTCCCGCGAGAGTCGAGCCGGAAGGTGCGGGAGCGGGGTGGGAGAGTCAATGCGCCGATGGGCCGTTCGGCGGCGCAAAAGCCGATCGCCGGAATTGACACCACGGGCGAAAACAGGAAATGCCAGGGCCAGTTGAGTGCTTCGATCGGTGGCCGCGTAAATGCCCAGGTACCATTTCCATCGGCTCCCTGAAGCCGGCGGAGACACCCACCCGGTCGAGCGGGCCCACTTCAGCGACGCCGCGGCGATGCGCCATGCGATCGGTCCGGATTTCCCCGACGGCTGCGACCTTTGGCAGGGCGAGCGCTATGTGGGGCGCTTCCACGCCGCCGCCGCGGGGCCGAGGGAGAGGGGGCAAGCCAAAGCCGACGCTGCGTGAGCGGCCCCAAAGAATTTGAACCACGGAAGACACGGAAGGCAGGGTCGCTTGGATTCCGTGCTGTCCGTGTTTTCCGTGGTTATTCATTCTTCCGCTTCGCGGATGGGGCCGTCCTGGCGGACGTTCGGCCGCAGCCGCGCCGCGCGATTGGTCTTCCCTATTGGCGCGCCTGACCCGATAGTGACCGGGCTGGTGAAGTGACGGGCGCCGGCGAGTGAATGAACGCGCCCAGGACGGCCAGCGATGCCGCAGATCAATCTCACGGCCCTGAACGGGCCCGAGCTCCGACAGCTCCTCGACGCCAGCCGCCGGCGTGGCGACGCGACGGCGTCCTATCAGATCCTCCAGGAGATGGCCGCGCGGCGGGGGACGGCGCCGGCCCCGCGCCGGGGCTTCGCCGCAAGGCGGCCCGCCGAGGCGCGTCTCGTGGCCGTGGACCTGGGCGATCCTCCGGAGGCGGAGGACGACCTGCCGCCGATGCCCAACTGGCGCGCGCCGGACCGCCGCGCCGAAGTCGGCCGGCCCGAGGACCGCGAACCCGCGCCCGAACCCGACGAGCTCGCGCCACCGGAGCCCGCCGCGCGGCGGTCGCGGCGCAAGACGCAGGCCAAACGCCGGGCGGCGGCGCCCGTGGAGCCCACCTCGGAGCCCACCTCGGAGCCCACCTCGGAGCCCTCCGCGGAGCCCTCCGCGGAGCTGACGACGCCGCCGGACGAGCCGCCGCTCAGGCTGTTCGAGGCCGAGGCCGAACCGGCCGCGGCGCACGAGCCGCCTGAGCCCTTGCGACTCGACGCCGCCCCGGGCAAGGCGACCGCCCGGCGCCGGGGCGGACTGGGCTTGGGCCTGCTGACCGGCCTCGTCGTAGGCGTGATCCTGGGCGCCGGGCTGGGCTGGTGGGGAGCCGGCCAGGTGCGCGCGGCGCCGCCGGTCAGCGCGTCGCCGAGCCCGGCCGCGCCCGCGGTCTCGGCGCCCATCGCAGCGCCCATTGAAGCGCCAGCGGACCCCGCCGCCGATGAGCCGGCTCTGAACGCCATTCCGGCGCCTGCGCCGCCGCGCTCAGCGCCGCCGACTGAAGCCGTCGAGGCGGCGTCCGAAGCGCCGGCGGAGACGTCGGAGGCGCCGCACAAGTCCGAGACCCGGCGTGAGGGGGCGGCGGCCTGCGCCGGCCAGACGACGCCGGCCGACCGGACGATCTGTGGCGACGCGGAGCTGCGCGATCTGCAGGGCCAGTTGCGGGCGGCCTATGCCCGGGCGTTGGAGGCCCATGAGGATCGCGCCCTGCTGCGCGCGCACCAGCTGGCCTGGCGCGAGGCGCGCGACGCGGTGTCCGATCCCGACAGGCTGGCGGCGCTCTACAGGGCTCGAATCCGAAAGCTTGACGCGGCGACAGCCGAGGCGCTGGCGGCGCGGTAGTGCGGGCCGGCGGGCGGCCTCAGGACGGCGGTTTTGGCGGGCGCTTCGGCAGGCGGGCGGACGACCTGAAACAGCGCAGGACGCGCTTCAATACACCGGTGAGCAGGATCGACAGCGCGGCCTGCGGACTCATGGGCGATATCCAGGCCTTGATCCGATGCGAAGTAGGTCGTGGCCCCGACGGGGTGGCGCAAGGTCCATTGGCATCGGCGTCTCTGGATGGCCGGGACAAGCCCGGCCATGACGAAAGAATGGAGAATGCATTCAACCGCGGCGCCCGAGTTGAACGTCGATTGACCCTAGCGCAGGTCCACCCAGGTCGGCGCGTGATCGCTGGCTTTCTCACGGCCGCGATAGGCCTTGTCGACGCCCGCGGCGGCGAGGCGGCCGGCGACGGAGGGGCTGAGCAGCAGGTGGTCGATGCGCAGGCCAGCGTCGCGGCAGTAGGCGTTCCGGAAGTAGTCCCAGAAGGTATAGATGCGCTCGCCGGGGTGGCGTTCGCGCAGGGCGTCGGTCCAGCCCTGGTCGACCAGGGCCTTGAAGGCGGCCCGCACCTCGGGGCGGAAGAGGGCGTCGTCCAGCCAGCGTTCGGGTTTGTAGACGTCCAGCTCGGTGGGCATGACGTTGTAGTCCCCGGCCAGGATCACGGGGTGGCCGCTGGCCAGCAGGCCCTTGGCGTGGGCCGCGAAACGTTCGAACCAGGCGAGTTTGAACTCGAACTTCGGCCCCGGCGCGGGATTGCCGTTGGGCAGGTAGAGGCAGCCCACCACCAGGCCGTGGGCGGCGGCCTCGATATAGCGGCTCTGGACGTCCGTGGGATCGCCGGGCAGGCCGCGCCGGGTCTCAACGGGCGTAGCGCCCCGGGCCAGTATGGCGACGCCGTTCCAGCTCTTCTGGCCATGCCAGATCGCGCCGTAGCCGGCGCTCTCGATCTGCGCCAGGGGGAAGCGGTCCTGCGGGGCCTTGAGCTCCTGCAGGCAGGCGATATCGGGGGCGGTCTCCGCCAGCCATTCCAGAAGGCGCGGCAGGCGGCCGTTGATCCCGTTCACATTGAAGGTGGCGATGCGCACCTTGCCGATACGCGCGAGGGAACGTTCGCGTTGCACGGGGATTCTCCACGCCGAAAGGGAGACCGCCATGACCAAACGCGAACTCATCGAACCCCACGCCGGCGACAAGCGCTATGCGCGCCGCGACGCCCAGGGCCAGTTCACCGACGACCAGGCCGACGTCGGCCGCTCTCTGGCCGCCGACCAGCGGCAGCACTCGAAGACGCCGGCCAGGAAGGGTGAGGGCGACCGGGGCGACCGGCAGGGGTGAGGCATTCGCCGCATATGTTCGTGATTTGTTCTTGACGAGCCAGCGGGTTTTCGGTAAGGTTGCGGCAGGCTGACAGGCTGTGCCTTTCGGTTTCCGAGGCGCAGCCCGCCTACTTCGGGACGGCGCAGGTCAAATGGATTGTGCGGGTGTAGGGGCCAAAGGCGCCCACCACCTGGGCTTCCAGTTCGCGGCCCGGATCGTCCGCGGCGTTGAGGAAGACCATCATGCGCGACGAGGACAGCAGGAAGGCGTCCATGGAGACCTCGGTGTCCGGGCCGGTGCGGTTGCGCCCGACAATGGCCTCGGTGTCGTCACTGCCCAGGTAGGTGACCAGGTACTTGGTGAAGTTCACGTCCCACAGGCCCTGCATCGGCTTGGTGTCGCAGCTGCCCTTGTAGCAGGCGACCTGGTCCTCGAGGCGGCAGACCAGATGGGGAAACCGCTCCCAGAGCGGCCCCGGGGCGGCGCCTGCGCCCGTGGCGGCAGTCGCCAACAGCAGTCCGAGGATCGATCCGAGTTTCATGCATCCCCCGCCTTGATGCGGCGCAGATAGCACGTCCGCCGGCGAACGCCCGCCGTCCTAGGGCCCGGACCTGGCGTTGGGGGACCGATTCACGCGAAGGACCAGAGCATGGCCCTGGCCAGCGCGCGTGCACGGGCGCCGGGCGGACGGCGCCGCAGGCCGCTGAGGCGATCCGGATCAGGGCGCATGGGAGGGCTCGGCAATGCGGCCGGCGGGGCGGTCCGCCGCCCGACGCGCGGTGAGGGCGGCCAGATCCCGCCACTGCGCCGCTATCCGGCGAAAGACATCCTGCAACGCGATGTCGTGCGACTGATCCGCATCGCATTCGGCCTGGGCGGCCAAGTTCATGTACCTGCCAACGCTCAACATAGGTTAGGAACGCCGACCGCGATGGAAGGCTCCCGACCTTCTGCGGACGGTCAGGGCGCCCCAACCTAGCCTCCAGAGCGGGAGTCAGATGTCTAGGCGAATAGCGGAAGGCGAGGGTTTCCCGGACACGACAACGCCGCCGGTCCGAAGACCGGCGGCGCGTCCAATTCAGCGGTCTGTGACTAGGCCGCGAGGGCGCGGCGGCGGCGCAGCGCCGCGCCGGCCAAACCGAAGCCGCCGATCATCAGCGCCCAGGATGCTGGCTCCGGCACGGCGTCGGTCGATACGGTCAGCGAGGTGGGGTTTGAAGCCGGGCATTCGGCCCGCGCCCCGGCCGACCCTTCAATCAAGAGACCAGACCATGATCCAGGATGGCGACGCC
This sequence comes from Caulobacteraceae bacterium, assembly GCA_947475465.1. Classification (GTDB taxonomy): domain Bacteria; phylum Pseudomonadota; class Alphaproteobacteria; order Caulobacterales; family Caulobacteraceae; genus Phenylobacterium. The sequence goes on from CANJLK010000021.1 coordinate 35,702, forward strand.
GCGCCGGGCGCGGGGCGAGGGCGGGGGCTGTGGACCCGGACCCGGCCGGTGGTGAGGTGGTCGCCGGCGTTGGCGATGACCCTGTGCGAGCGGGTGGCCGGCGGCGAGCTGCTCTACGCCGTCTGCCTCGAGGCTGGGATGCCGACGTCGCAGAGCGTGGCCAGGTGGGCGCGGGAGCGGCCGGACTTCGCCCTGGCCCTGCAGGAGGCAAGGCGGGCCGGCGGGCGGCCGGGGCGGGGCGGCGGCGGGGTCTGGACCTATTGCGAGGCGACGGCCGGCGCCATCTTCGAGCGGCTGTGCGCCGGCGAGAGCCTGACCGCCATCGGCGACGACCCGACCATGCCGTGCCTGTCGACCATCTTCTACTGGAAGAAGCGCATCCCCGACTTCGCCGACGCCATCGCGATGGCCAGGGAGATCCAGGCCCAGCGGCTGTGCGACGAGGGCTGGAGCGCGGTGCAGGCGGCGACGCCGGAAACCGCCTACCTGACCCATGTGCGGCTGACGCACCTGAGGTGGATGACCGGGGTGATGGCGCCCAGGGTCTATCGGACCAAGGCGGTGGAGCCGGAGGGGGCGCAGAAGCGGGTCGATGTGCTGATGCGGCGCTTCGAGATCGAGGCCGACCCGGTGACCGGCAAGAACAAGGTGGTGGCCTATTGCCCCAATCCGGAGACCGGCGAGGTGGAGCGGGAGGATACGCCGGGCTGGAGGCGGCCGCCCGGGGTTCCCCTGCCGGGGTAGGGCGTGGCTTGCCAGGGGCGGGCAAACCCTGGATCGTGGCGGCAACAACGAGACGGGGAGGTCCCATGGATAGTCTGTCGTCCTTGCGGCGGATCGTCACCACCCTGGGCGCCGACGGCAAGTCGCACATCGCCCGGGTGGACGAGCTGAAGGAACGGCCGGGGGGACCGCGCACCATTCCCGCCGACGTGATCGCCAAGAACTATCCCAACGGCTCGCCGGACATGCGGGTGATCTGGGACCACGGGACCTTGCCGGTGGAGCTGCCGTCGGACCCGGACTGGCAGCCCAGCGGGCAGCATCCGACGGCCCAGGGGACGAGGATCTCGGTGATCGGCTATCCGCCGGGCTGGCAGGGCGAGATGTTCTGGTCGAGCCGGGTGGACATACTGATCATCATGTCCGGGGCGCTGACCTATGTGACGGATTCCGGCGACGAGATCACGGCCGTGCCGGGCGACTACATCATCCAGAACGGCACCAACAAATCCTTCCGCAACAAGGGCGATGTGCCGGCCGTGTTCACCGCGGTGATGTTCAGCGCCCTGCAGACCGGGCCTACCCCGCCGATGGAACAGTTCCACGGCAAGCCCGCCGACCTCTATTTCAAGGAGCCCTGAGCCATGCGGGCCTATAGCGATTTCGAGCACCTGGAGGTCCGCGTCGAGAACGGGATCGCCATCGTCACCTTCGCCTCCAAGCCGGAGGGGGAGATCGAGCATTCGTTCTTCGCCGAGATGCGCGACATCTTCGGGACCCTGACCATCGACACGTCCATCCGCGCGGCGGTGTTCACCGGCAAGGGCGAGGTGTTCTTCGGCGGCGTGGGGGCGGTGCGGCACAAGCGGCTGGTGGCCGCGGGGGTGGACACCATCGCCGGCCAGCTGATGACCCTGAAGCAGATCGTCGAGGCGATCCTGAGCTTCCGCAAGCCGGTGGTGGCGGCGGTCAACGGCGAGGCGATGAACATCGGCGGTCAGTTCGCTCTGCTGATGGACGCGGCGGTGGCTACGCCGGCCGCGAAGTTCGGCGACAACCACATCGCCAAGGGGCTGGCGGCAGGCGACGGGGGGACGATGCTGTTCCCCATGCTGCTGGGGATGGCCAGGGCGCGCGAGGTGCTGCTGCACGGCAAGGCGATCGGGGCGCAGGAGGCGCTGGAGCTGAAGCTGGTGACCGAGATCGTGGCGCCGGAGTCGCTGTTGGAGACGGCGGTGGCGACGGCGGAGCGGCTGGCCGCCCTGCCGCCCATGGCCTATTTCACCACCAAGCACAGCCTCTACGCCTGGTGGCGGCTCTCCAGCATGATGAGCTGGGACATGGCCATGGGCGGCGAGATCGCGGGCCTGGCGCAACAGGCCTACAGCTAGGGGCGCGGGCGGGAGGAAACGGAATGGTGGGCCAGCCAGACGGTCCCGACGCGGCGTCGGCCGCCGCCGGCCCCGCGCCGGGCGAGGAGCGGCGCACCTTCTGCCGGCTCTGCACCACCCACTGCGGGGTGATCGTCACGGTCGACGGGGACGAGCAGATCACCGCCATCCGGCCCGACCGCGACGACCTGCTGACCCGGGGCTACGCCTGCTACAAGGGCCTGCAGGCGCCGGACGCCTACTATTCCGACCTGCGGCTGCGCCATCCGCTGAAGCGGCTGGAGGACGGCGGGTTCGTCGAGATCGAGCTGGAACAGGTGCTGGACGAGATCGCCGCGAAGATGCGGACGATCATCGACCGCGACGGTCCCGAGGCGATCGGCGCGTTCCGGGGCACCGGGGCGGGGATGAGCGCGTCGGCCTGCTTCATGGTCGACGGGGTGCTGAAGCCGCTGGGCACGCCGAAGGTCTTCTCCTCGATCACCATCGACCAGTCGGCGAAGAACATCCTGGCCGACCGGCAGGGCTATTGGGCGGCGGGCGGCCTGTCGCTGGCCAGCTGCGACACGGTCCTGCTGATCGGCATCAACCCGCTGGTCTCGATGACCGGCCTGCCGCCGCAGGACCCGGTGAAGCGGATGAAGGCGGCGGTGGCGGAGGGCCGCAAGTTCCTGGTCATCGACCCCAGGCGCACCGAGACCGCCCGCTTCGCCGAGATGCACCTGCAGCCGATCCCCGGCGAGGACACGGCGATCCTGGCCGGGATGATCCGGGCGATCCTGGCCAACGGCTGGGAGGACAGGGATTTCCTGGCCCAGCACGCGATCCAGCTGGACGAGCTGCGCCAGATGGTCGAGCCGTTCACGCCCGACTATGTGGCCGCCCGCGCCGGGATCGACGGGGCTGAGATGGTGGAGATGGCCCGCCGCTTCGCCCAGTCCCCCAGGGCCACGGCCCGGTCCGGCACCGGCCCCAACATGGGGCTGCACTCCAACCTGATGGAGCACCTGGTCGGCGACCTGAACATCATCTGCGGCTGCTATCCGAGAGAAGGCGAGAAGCTGGCCAATCCGGGCGTGCTGAAGCCCCGGATGCCCCGGCCCGCCCAGGTGCGGCCGCCGACGAGGCCCTGGGAAACGGGCTTCAAGAGCCGGATCGGCGGCTATGGGCTGGTGCGCGGCGAGGTCCCTACCGGGATCATGGCCGACGAGATCCTCGAGCCGGGCCCGGGCCAGATCAAGGGCTTCTTCTGCCATGGCGGCAATGCCGCGGTGGTCATCCCCGACCAGGCCAAGGTGGTCCGGGCGCTTAGGGCGCTGGAGCTGATGGTGACCATCGACGTCTACTGGAACGCCACCTGCGAGCTGTCGCACTACGTCCTGCCGGTGACGCTGCCCTATGAGCGGCCGGACTTCACCTGCTGGCAGGCCGAGCAGGCCTTCTACGCCCACACGCCGTTCACCCGCTACACGCCGGCCGTGGCGGCGCCGCCGACCGGCTCGAAGATCACCACCGACGAATATGTCTGGTGGAGCCTTTGCAAGCGGCTGGGGGTGCAGATGCAGTCCCTGGGGCGCGACATCGACATGGACCGGCCACCCACCACCGACGACTTCCTGGCCATCGTGGCCGCGAACGCGCCGGTCCCCTTCGAGACCCTGAAGGGCTTCGAGATGGGCAAGGTGTTCGACGACTATCCGCAGTGGGTCGAGCCGGGCGATCCGGGCCCCGACGACCGCTTCCACCTTTGCCCGCCCGATATCACAGCCGAGATGGCCGAGGTGCTGACCGACGCCCCGCTGGAGGGGACGGCGATGTTCAACGGCGAGCCCGCCACCCACCGCTTCACCGTGCGCCGCCACCGCGACATGTGGAACTCCACCCAGCGCGGCATCGCCAGCATCAGGCGCCGCCTGCCCTACAACGTGGTCCACGTGCATCCCGACGACCTGGCCCGGCTGGGCGTGGCCTCCGGCGATTTCATCCGGTTGAGCTCGCAGATCGCGGCGGTGGACGTGATCGCCAAGGCCGACGACAGCATGCGGCCCGGCGTGGTCAGCATGACCCACGGCTTTGGCGACCTGCCCGAGAAGGGCGGCTACCTGGCCGACGGCGTCTCGCCCAACATCTTCATCCCGACCCGGGCGCCCAAGGACCACCAGACCATCAACGCCATGCCGCTGATGTCCAACTTCCCGGTGCATCTGGCCAGGTGCGACGGGGCCAACGCGCCGGCCTTTGCGTTCACCCCCGACGACGCCGCCGCCGATACGCCCTAGTGCGCCATGAGGATGGGCACGCTGGCGTGATCCAGCAGGCTCTGGGTCACGCCGCCGAACAGGCGCTCTGACCTCGGCGAATGGCTGTAGGCGCCCATGACCAGCAGATCGGCGTCGGCCATGGCGCAATGGCGGCGAAGGGCGCCGGCCACATCGTCCTCGTGGCGGCCGATCCGCAGGAACTGGGCTGGGATGTCGTGGCGGGCGAGGTGGCGCAGCAGCGCCTCGGCCTGGGCGTCGGTCACCGACTGCTCGCTGCCCTCGGTGGTGACGATCTCCACGTGGTCGGCCCGCCGCAGGAACGGCTTGGCCGCGTCGAGGGCGTGCTTGGCCTCGCGCGATCCGTTCCAGGCGACGACGACGCGCGAGACGCTGGACGCGGCGTCCGAGGTCTTCGGCACGATCAGGCAGGGCGAGCCGCTGGAGAACACCAGCTCCTCAATGAGCCCGGGATGGGCGGAGCCCTCCGGGCGCCCGACCACCGTCAGGTCGAAGGTGCGCGCGCGCGCGGCGGTCGCCTTGGCGGCCTCGTCGCGGGCCGGCGGGGCCCAGACCGCGGTCACCTGGGCCTGCGACACGGCCGTGTCGAACAGCCGGGCGGCGTTCGCGACCATGGCTTCGCGCTCACGCTGCAGGTCGTCGTAGATCTGGGAGATCGCGGCGCTGCCGGCCGCGTAGCTGGTGGCCATGGGCGCCACGGGCGTCGCATAGACGCACACCCCGGTGACCGCGCCGTCGCCCTTGGCAAGTTGCGCCGCCGTCGCCGCGGCGACCTGGTCCGAGGGCTCGCCCTGCAGCACCAGCAGGATATCTCTAAGGTCCATCGCGCGTCTCCGTTCTGGCGACAGGATGACGGGCGGGCCTATCGCCGCCTTGATCGCGATCAACGGGGGGTGGGTGCGCGGGGTCGGCTGGGTCGATAGGGGCTTAGGTCGGGCGCTTTGGGTGGCGGAAGGCCTGCGCCATGGCCTCATCGGCAAGCGGCGGCTGGGGGCCGAGCTTGAACGACGATGCGGGGCGACAACGAGCGTCCGGAGCTGATGCCAAGCTGAAGTGCGCATGGCCAGCTTTTCGCCCCTGAGACGATGTCTGCTTTCGACCCTTAACAGATGTTCGGGGCGTTTGCTTTGGGGCTGCCGATTTCTAGCGAGCTAGTCAGAGTCGAAGGACTTTGGATGAAAGGCTCGAAACTTCTCTTCCTCCGCCAGCTTCGCAGGCCTCTCGACATAGAGCCAACGACGCCAGCGCAACCGTAGCTCGATTGCTCCCCAAACGGCCGAGCCCGAGAACAAGGCTGTCGCTAACCCCGCGGCGAAGGACATGGAGCCGAAAGCGACCAGTGGCAGCACGGCGATGACGAAGCCGCCGGTCCAGACAGCCCAGTGGATCAGGAGCCACCGCTGGGGATTGAGCGTCAGAAGCACTTGGCTCGCAACAAGGGCGAGGCAGACTGCCATGACGCCAACGCCGATCTCGACCGCCGACTGTGCGGAACTGCTCATCCGACAAGCTTAGGCATGGTGGAAGTGCGCTCAATCGATACCTGAGTGTTCTTCACGTTGGACCCTCAGCTCAGGCGTCAACGTCCAGCCCATCACCCTTCTGCGCCGTTCCGGAGGTCCGCTTGTCGGCCACCCGGCTGAACGTCTGCTTGTTGGAACGGAGCCCGTGACCGCCTTCGACCCAAAGCAGACAGTCGGAGAGGCCGCTTGCGGGAGCCGGCATCTATCGGGACAGGCTATTAGAGCCAGCCCGGGCGCTAGGCGTGCGACATTTTAGCTCGCATCGCGGCGGGCAAATTTCACTGCTCGGTAAGCCGCGCTGGTGCACCCCAAGAGAGTTAATGCTCTTCGAATGGGGAATGTGAATGCTGAACCAACTGCCCGCCGGCGCAGGGTTCACCGAGAACCAGTTCTCAGTCGCAATGGAGCATTCCCCCATTGGAACGGCCTTCGTCTCGCTTGAAGGCTCGTGGCTATGGGCAAACGCCGAGCTTCGGCAACTCCTAGGCTATTCGCAAGCCGAGTTGTCAGGCATGACCTTCCAGGACGTCACTCATCCAGACGACGTGGCGAGCGACGAGCGACTCGTCGAGCGGGTCGTCGCGGGCGAGCTTCGCTCCTATTCAATGGAAAAGCGATACATCCGCAAGGACGGGAGCGTGGTGCCGGCTCAGCTCACCGTGGCCCTGGTGCGTGATGATGCCAGGGGCACGCCGCTCTATTTCATCTCCCAGGTGCAGGACAACACGGCGAAGCTGGCCGCTGGGGCCGAGCGCGCGCAACTGATGGAGCGCGTATCACTCGCCACCCGCACGGCCCAGGTCGGCATCTGGGACTGGGATCTCTCAAACAACGCGATCACCTGGGACACCGTTATGTTCGAACTCTACGGCGAGCCGCCGTCGACGAACGTAACGCTCGCGACCTTCGAGGGGTTCGTTCACTCAGACGATAGGGATCGCGTCGTCGAGGAACTGTCGGCGGCTGTGGCGGGCGCTCTGTTTGACACCCATTTCCGGATCAACCGACGTGATGGCCAGGTCCGGTACATCCGCGCGCTTGCAACGGTGATGCGCAACGGGACCGGTGATCAGGGCCGCATGATCGGCACGAACTGGGACGTTTCTGACGCGCGGCGCCTGCAGGAAGAGGCGCTAGCAGCCAGCAAGGTGAAGTCGGAATTCTTGGCCAATATGAGCCATGAGATCCGCACCCCGCTGACGGCGGTGCTGGGTTACACGAGCCTGCTGGCGGATCGCCACGACCTCGATCCGAAAGCGCAGGAGCAAGTCGAGCGGGTCGCCGCGGCCGGCCGTGGTCTGTTGGCGATCGTCAACGATGTGCTGGACTTCTCCAAGCTGGAGGCCGGCCTGACGACCATCACGCCCAGTCCGACCGCCGCCAGGCCGCTGGCGCGCGAAGTGCTGGAGATGTTCGTCTTCCAGGCTGGGACCAAGGCTCTGACCCTGCGGTTCGAGGCAGCCACCGAAATCCCCGAGTTCGTGACGCTCGACCCGGATCGCCTGCGACAGATTCTCGTCAACCTGGTGGGCAACGGCGTGAAGTTCACCGACCGCGGCTCGGTCACCGTGCGCCTCGCTTATGACCCGGCGTCCGAGCGGCTCGGCATCGAGGTGGCCGACACGGGGCCCGGCATTTCGGCGCGGGCGCAGGCCAAGCTGTTCCAGCGCTTCTCGCAGATCGACGGGTCGTCGACACGGGTGAAGGGCGGGACGGGCCTGGGGCTGGCCATCTGCATGGGCCTTGCGGAGGCCATGGGTGGATCGATAACGCTCCGCAGTCGCGTGGGGCGCGGCTCGATCTTCCGCCTGGAATTGCCGGCAACCATCGTCGCCGCGCCGACGATGCGAAACGCGTCGCTCGACGCCCACACCCAGCTTGAGGGCTTGCGAGTTCTGGTGGTGGACGACAACGCCACCAACCGCGAACTGGTGCGCGCCATACTTGAGCCGATCGGGATCGAAGTCAGCGAAGCATGCGATGGACAGGCCGGCATCGAAGTCGCTGCCAATCTCCCTGTCGATGTCATCCTAATGGATATGCGGATGCCCGTCCTCGACGGACGCGATGCGGCTGCAGCTATCCGGCACGGCGACGGGCCGAACCGCGATGTGCCTATGCTCGCTTTCTCTGCGCAGGATGATGGGCGACTATCGCGGACCAACAGTGGCGACCTGTTCGTTGGCCGGATATGCAAGCCTCTCGTGCCGGCGGACCTGCTTTCGGGGCTCAGCCAGGCAATGGGTACAGACGATGTCTCCGGCGAAATCGCGGTCGCCTATGCCGGCCATTGACGCCGGCCGCCGTATTCTCGTTGTCGACGATGACAAGGCGGTCCTTGAGTTGGTCAGCACGCGGCTGACTCTGGCGGGCTACAACGTCTTCGGCGCGCGCAATGGCCATGAGGGCCTGAGCCGGCTGAGCAGCCTGAGGCCCTCCGCGTTGGTGTTGGACCTCAACATGCCCTCGTTGGACGGCTTCGGCGTTTTGCAACGGATGGGGATCGAAACAACCGCCCGCATCCCGACGCTAGTGCTCACGGCCAGCCGAGGCTCAGCCGATGTTCAGCGCGCCATCAAGCTCGGCGCTCGGGATTATCTCACCAAACCGTTCAAGGACAGCAACCTCCTGTTGCGCGTCGCGCGGCTGTTTAGGCGACCTGCCGATCGGCAAAGCCTGGAACAAACCCTCAATTCCCTGGATCACATGCTCGATTAGCCGCGACTTGGTTGGCGGCCGACCGACGTCTTCTATCCACCCCTAGCGGACACTGAGACGGGCTGCTTCCCGTCGCGGCGCCGACATCCGCTCGAAACGCCTCGCCGCTACGCCGCCACCGGCTGCGGGGGGTCGGCGACCAGGGTCCCGCCGGGCGGGCCCTTCAGCAGGGGGGCGTAGTCCGCCCCGGTGTCCAGCCACACCGCTGCGCCCGCGCGGTCGAGAACCACCGGCTGGCGGTTGTGGAAGCCGTGCATGTCGTCGCCGGGCTGGGTGTCCTGCATGACCATGGTGTAGCTCTCCGTGCGCTCGTCCTCGTGGGTGTGGCTGGCCCACAGGCCGGCGAGGAACAGGGGCGTTCCATCGGCGCGGGTGATGGCGTGCCTGGTCATCTTGCCCTTGGGGCCCGTCCATTCGCAGATGGCGGTGGCGGGGATCACGCAGCGGCGGGTCCTGAGCGCATCGCGGAAGCTGGCCTTGGCGTGCATCTCCTCCGAGCGGCAGTTGTTGGTGGGGAACTTCCAGCCCTTGGCCGGGCCCTTGTGGAAGAAGGGCACGATGCCCCAGCGGCCGACCGCGGGCTCCCACGCCGTCATCGGCGCGCGGGGATCGGCGGGGCGGAAGAAGAGGCCCTGGTACTTGGGATAGACGGTGGCCGCCCACGGCTGGTTGGCGAGCGTGTCGGGGCCGGCCGACAGGATGAAGTCGACGCCCATGTGGTCGCGGACGATCTCGGCCCACTCGGCGATGTTGGGGTTGTTTGTGTAGAGGTTGCACATGGGCCGAGCTTGGCGCCGGGCGCTCGCCGGATCAAATGCCGGCGTCGATCCGGTCGCTGCCGCAGGCCCCGCAGCGTAGGCGCTTGCGGATCGCAAAGGGCGAGGCGTCCGGGCCGAAGGCGCGGAAGGCCTGGGCCTGGGTCCACCGGGCCTGGCGGCCGCAGGCCTCGCAGCGGGCGGTGAGGACGTCGTGGGCGCGCATGGTGCGGGCCAGCGTCTGGAACATCATCACCATCGCGGGTCGACCTGGCGAATGAAGGTCCAGCCACCCGGGACCCGGGCCATCTCGAACCAGGCGGCGGGGCCTTGGAAGGGCGGCACGTCGGCGGCCGCGAACCAGCACCAGCGGCCCCGGCGGCGTCCGGGGCGGATGAAGAAGGCCAGCGTCTCGCCCTGGTGGCCGGAGAGGCGTTCGACGCGGTTGACGACAGGCGGCGGCATGACGAGAACAAAGACAGAACAACTCGTCCTTGGCCAGTGTCGATCGCGGAGGGTCCACAGGCCAGCGGCGCAGGGATATGGGGGGCTTCCCGCCGCCCACCCGAGGCCGTCGCTTGACGGGTTCGCGGGCTTGATTGCACGATGGGCGAAGGGCGGGATGACCTCACAAGCCGCCGATGAGGGTGGAGACTATCGAGATGACTGGGAAAACCGCGCCGATCAGAATTTCGCACATCGGCATCCAGACCTACGACGTGGCGGGCATCCGCGATTGGTACTGCAAGCTGATGAACGGCTATGTGGTCTTCGAGAACCTGCCGCACTTCTGCACCGTGACCTTCGACGACGAGCACCATCGCTTCGCGATCGGCGGGATGCAGGGCGAGCGGGTCGCCAGGGACCTCAAGGCGGTGGGGTATTCCCATTCGGCCTTCACCATGGCCAGCCTGACCGACATGCTGCTGAATTATGAGCGGGCGCGCGACCTGGGGATCAAGCCCCAGCTGGGCATCCATCACGGCCCGACGGTGTCGCTGTACTATTCCGATCCCGACGGCAACCGGGTCGAGATTCTGATCGACGTCTTCGAGAGCGGCGACGAGGCCAAGGCCTTCATGCGCGGGCCGGTGTTCGAAAAGACCATGGGCGTGGGCAGCGAGTTCGAAGCGGAGGACTGGCTGCAGCGCCTGAAGGCGGGCGCCACCGAGGCCGAGCTCCTGTTCTACGACGAGGAGGAGGCGGTGAAGATCGACACCATCGCCGAACTGCATCGTTCGCGGCAACGCACGAGCCCGCAGCCGAGCTGATCTCGGCGGGGCGGTCCGGCGCCGCCCCGTCCAACATAACAACAAGATCCAAGGGGAGGGGCGCTGTGCGGAACAGACCCTGGCATGACGCCGCAAAGGCGCGCGCGGCGTGACGGCGCGGCCGTTGCAGAAGCTCGACCGCGAGGCGGCGCGCGAGGTGCTGGGACCGTGGCTGTCGGCGCGGATGCCCCAGGCCAGGGACCTGGCGGTGGTGGGGCTGGCCAACGCCAAGGCCGGCAACTCGGCCGAGACCATCCTGTTCGAGGTGAGCTACGTCGAGGACGGGCGGCCCAGGACCCAGGGCCTGGTGCTGCGCCGGCAGTTCGAGGGCACGGACCTGTTCATGAACGCCGACCTGGCCGACCAGGCCGCGGTGCTGACCGCCATGGGCCGCCAGAAGGGCCCGCCGACGCCCGCGGTGGTGGGAGTCGAGCGCGACAGCACGGTCCTGGGGGCGCCCTTCCTGGTGATGGAGAAGGTGGAGGGCCGGGTCGTCCAGCAGGTCCCCAACTACAACAAGGAAGGCTGGCTGGCGGACCTGCCCGTCGCCGAGCGGGGGGCGGTGTGGCGCAACGCCATCGAGGCGATGGCCAAGCTGCACCTGATCGACTGGCGCCAGGACTTCGCCTTCATGGACGATCCGGCGCGCGGGCCGGCGGGCCTGGAGCGCTACTTCAACTATGTGGAGGACTGGTACGCCTGGGCCGCGGCGGGGCGCGAGCAGCCGACGGCCGACAAGGCGCTGGCGTGGCTGCGGGCCAACAAGCCCAAGGACGAGACCGCCGGGGTGATGTGGGGCGACGCGACGCCGGCCAACATGTTGTTCGCGCCCGACAACAGCGTGGCGGCCCTGCTGGACTGGGAGATGGCGGGGATCGGGCCGGGGGAGGCCGATCTGGGCTGGTGGATGTTCTTCGACAACCTGTTCACCGAGGGCATGGGGCCGGCGACACGGCTGGAGGGCCTGCCCGACCGGTCGGAGATGATCGCGATCTATGAGGCGGCGAGCGGCCGGACCGTGCGCAACATCGACTTCTACGAGGTGCTGGCGATGGTCCGGCTGGGGATGATCTATGTGCGCCAGTGCGACCGCCAGGTGGCGTTCGGCACCATCCCGGCGACATCGAAGGCCTTCATGAACAACCCCATCCAGGGGATGGTGGCCCGCAGGCTGGGGCTGCCCGTGCCGGAACTCGGCGCCGATTTCGCCGAGATGGTCAGAGTCACCAAGAGGACGGACTGAGATGGCGCCGCGCACCGCGAACCTGTTGGGCAGCTACATCCTGCCCGGTGTCGAGACCAATCCGCTGCCGGGGCTGAAGCAGGCGACGGAAGCCGAGCGGCTGGGCCTGGGGACGGTGTGGCTGTCGGAGCTGCAGGGCCCGATGAAGGACGCCGGCGCGGTGCTGGGCTTCGTGGGCGCGCTGACCTCGAAGATCGCCATGGGGACCAGCATCAGCCATTTCGGCACCCGCCATCCGATGGTGCTGGCCTCCTGGGGCCTGACCATGCAGGCCATGACCGGCGGGCGGTTCCGCTTCGGCTTCGGACGCGGGACGCCGCAACGGTGGAAGGGCTTCGGCCTGCCGATCCCGACCCTGGCCAGCCTGGAGGACCACGCCGGGCTGCTGCGCCGGCTGTGGGCGCACGAGAAGATCATCGACCACGACGGGCCGGCCGGCCGCTTCCCGAGCCTGGTGTTCGAGGATTTCCCCGACGTCGCGCCGCCGCCCCTGCTGCTGGCGGCGATCGGGCCCAAGACCGTGGCCCTGGCCGGCAAGGCCTTCGACGGGGTGCTGCTGCATCCCTTCATCACGCCGCAGGGCGTGGCGACGTCGCGGGCCATCGCCCACGCGGCCGCCGAGCAGGCGGGGCGCGACCCCGCCCAGGTGAAGATCATCGCCCAGGTGGTGATGTCGCCCGACATGACCCAGGCCCAGATCGACAAGGCGGTGTTTTCCCGGTTCGGCGCCTACATGGCCTTTCCGGGGATCGGCGACCTTATCTCGACGGCCAACGGCTGGGACCCCGCCGAGGTGGCGAGTTTCCGCCAGGCGGCGGCCGAGGCGGTCGAGGCGAACAAGGCCGCGGGCTCGCCGCTGAAGGGCCGCGACGTGCTGATCGCGCCGGCCCGCCGGCTGCCGGCCGCGTGGCTGAGCCAGAGCGCGGGGATGGGATCGGGCGCCGACTGCGCGGCCACCCTGCACAGCTATTTCGACGCCGGCGCCGACGAGGTGGTCTGCCACGGGGTGACGCCGGACGGCCTGGAATCGACGGTGCGGGCCTTCGTGGCGGCGGGCTGAGCGCGATCCTCACCCCTCAGGGGGAGGTGGCTGTCGGAGCGTAGCGACCGACAGTCTGAGGGGGTTCTGTGGGGCCACCTTGTACCCCCTCCGTCGCGTCTCGCTGGCGCGCGCCGCGCCACCTCCCCCTAGGGGGTGAGGATCTGGGTCGGGCCGCGCTACATCCGCTCCGGGACGGCGATGCCCAGGAGGTCGAGGGCGCGTTCCAGCTGGCGCAGGGCCGCGGTGGCCAGGGCCAGGCGCGAGGCGCGGACATCGGGCTCGGCCTGCAGGATGGGGCAGGCGGCGTAGAACTTCGAGAAGGCCTGGGCCAGGCGATAGGCGTGTTCGGCGAGCGCGTTCGGGGCGTAGCGGTCGTAGGCCTCGGCCAGGGCGGCTTCGAAGGCGTCGAGGGTGAGGACAAGCTCGCGTTCGGCGGGCTCGGCGACGGTGATGGGGCCGGGGGCCGCGTTCTCCTCGGCGGCGCGGCGCAGGACGGATTTCACGCGGACCGCCTGGTAGAGCAGGTAGGGGCCGGTCTTGCCCTCGAAGCTGGTGAAGCGGTCGAGGTCGAAGACGTAGGAGGTGCCGCGGAAGTTCTGCAGGTCGGCGAACTTGAGCGCGGCGACGGCGACCTTGTTGGCGATGTCCTCGAACTCGGCTTCTGCGAAATTCTCGCCCAGCCCCGCCTCGTGCAGCCGCTCGCGGGCCTTGGTCCGGGTCATCTCGATCATGTCGTTGAGCTTCAGGACGCCGCCCTCGCGGGTCTTGAAGGGCTTGCCGTCGGCGCCGTTCATGGTGCCGAAGCCGACGTGCTCCAGCTGGCCGGGCCGGGCGTAGCCGGCCTGGTAGGCGGCGCGGAAGACGATCTCGAAGTGGTCGGCCTGGCGCTGGTCGACGCAGTAGATGACCAGCTCGGGGTCGAAGGTGTTCTTCCTGTCGAGGATGGTGGCCAGGTCGGTCGTGCCGTACATGGCCGAGCCTTCCGAGGAGACCACCAGCAGGGGCGGCAGCTCGCGTTTATCGCCGTCTTGAGTGACGCGGATGATGCGCGCGCCCTGGTCGTCCACCAGCAGGCCCTTGGCGTCGAGTTCGGCGACCATGGGGCCGATCAGGTCCTCGACGTCGCTCTCGCCCTTCCACAGGTCGAAGTCGACGCCCAGCGCATGGAAGTCGCGCTCCAGCGCCACGCGGGTGACATCGCGGAAGCGTTCCCAAAGGGCGTAGTAGCCGGGCTGTTTCGCCTGCAGGGCGGCGGTGATCTTGCGGGCCCGGTCGCGGTAGGCGGGCTCCTCCTTGCCGCGGGCGGCGGCCAGGGGATAGAGGCGGTCGAGGTCGGCCAGGCTGACGGTGTCGAAGGGGCCGAGGTCCTCGCCAGTTGCGCCGGCGTTCAGTCGCTCGACCACGGCGGCGGCGGCGAAGTTCTCGTCCATCACCGCGCCGATCAGGAGGCCCATCTGGTAGCCCCAGTCGCCGAAGTGGGCGTCGCCCAGCACCTCGTCGCCGCGGAAGCGATAGATGCGCTTCAGGCTCTCGCCGATGATCGAGGCGCGCAGGTGGCCCACGTGCATGGGCTTGGCGACGTTGGGTCCGCCGTAGTCCACCAGCACCCTGCGCGACGTGGCGACATATTCGCCGCCCAGTCGCGGGTCGGCGGCGATGGCGTTGGCCCGCGCGGTGAGGGCTGCGTCTGTGAGCCGGAAGTTGATGAAGCCCGGGCCCGCGATCTCCACGGACATGACGGCCGAGGCGCCGGCCAGCTTGCCCACGATCTCGGCCGCGAGTTCGCGCGGGTTGCGGCCCACGCGCTTGGCGGCGGCGAGCGCGCCGTTGGACTGGAAGTCGGCGAGGTCCGGCCGGTCGGAGACGGTGACGCGTCCCAGTTCAGGCGGCAGGCCGGCGTCGGCGAAGGCGGTCTCGACCGCCTCGCCGAGCAGGGCTTTGAGGTCGCTCATCGGCGGTTCGAGGTGTCCCCGGACGCCACGGTGGTCGCCCCCGCATTGACCCGGAAGCGCTTGCCGTCGCGGTTGAAGGCGGCCATCTGCGGGGTGACGTCGAAGCCCACCAGGACCTCGAAATTGGCCCCCGAGGTGGTGACCGCGCCGCGCGGGATGACGATCTGGGACACCTGGTCGGTCAGGTAGACGCGGTCCTTGCCTGACGTGAAGGTGACCGGCAGGTCGAAGTCCTGCTTGGCGATCACCTCTCGGTTACGGTCGGTGACGGCGATCCAGTAGTGGTAGGTCTTCGACTGGCCCTGGGCCAGGGGCCCGCGGCCGAGTTCGAAGAGGATGTCCATGGAGACCGTGATCGGGTCGGCGTCCTTGTACTGGCAGCCGGCCGAGATGCCCTGGATCTCGCCGGTGTAGACGACATTGGCCGAGGCCTCCTTGCCGTCCTTGAACTCCACGTAGCGGCTGGCGTCGTAGAGCGTCTTCACGAAGGGGCAGGGCCCGGCGTTGCGCAGCGCCGGGAGCGGCGCCTGGTTGTCGCTCCATTCCTGGTCGCGCTTCTTCTTCTTGGCGGCGTCGGCGTCTTCCTTGCTCTGGTCGTCGCCGCCGCCGCGGCCGCGGCCGCCGCCCATCTGGGCGTGGGCGGCGAAGGGCGCCGCGACGAGGGCGAAGGTGACGGCGAGGCTGATAAGGCGGCGCATTGGGGCGTCCGTGAACTGGGAGAAGGGCGCGAGACACCGCCCGTGTCGGCCCCTAGTACAGCCTGGAGAATGCGGCGGCAACGCGGCTGGCGGCCACGCCGCGCCTGAGGGGGAGGATGCGGACGTCCAGGCGCGCCGAGATCCTCTCCCCGCAGGGGGAGGTGGCGCGCGGCGCGCAGCGGACGCGCGACGGAGGGGGATCGAGGGGCCGCGCTTCCCCCTCCGACGGCCCATCGCTGCGCTCGGGCCGCCACCTCCCCCTGAGGGGGAGGATCAGGCGGCTGGCGGCGGGGCCCGCGAGCGCCTAACTTGGCGCGATGGAGACCAAGCCGCCGCTGACCGTATTGCTCGCCACCCCGAGGGGCTTCTGCGCCGGGGTGGACCGGGCGATCCAGATCGTCGAGCGGGCGCTCGCGAAATCTGGCGCGCCGGTCTCTGTGCGCCACGAGATCGTCCACAACCGCCATGTGGTGGAGCGGCTGAAGCGGCTGGGCGCGGTCTTCGTGGAGGAACTGGACGAGTGC
>CANJLK010000022.1 GCA_947475465.1 Caulobacteraceae bacterium
ATCAACCTGCGGGCCTATTTCGTGGCGGCCACCATGGTCATCGCGGTGCCCACGGGCGTGAAGGTGTTCAGCTGGATCTCCACCATGTGGGGCGGCTCCATCAGCTTCAAGACGCCGATGCTGTGGGCGATGGGCTTCATCTTCCTGTTCACCCTTGGCGGCGTGACGGGCGTGGTCCTGGCCAACGCCGGCATCGACTACAGCCTGCACGACACCTACTACGTGGTCGCCCACTTCCACTACGTGCTGAGCCTTGGCGCCGTGTTCGCGATCTTCGCCGGCTTCTACTACTGGTTCGAAAAGATGTGGGGCGTGAAGTACCGGGAGTTCCTCGGCGCCACCCACTTCTGGATCACCTTCGTCGGCGTCAACCTGATCTTCTTCCCGCAGCACTTCCTGGGTCTGCAGGGCATGCCGCGCCGCTACATCGACTATCCGGAAGGCTTCGCCTACTGGAACAAGGTGTCCTCGATCGGCTACGTCATCACCTTGGTCGGCGTCGGGGTTTTCCTGGTCATGTTGATCGACGCCATCGTCGAGCGCCGCAAGGCCGAGGCCAATCCCTGGGGCGAAGGCGCCACCACGCTGGAGTGGACGCTGCCCTCGCCGCCGCCCTTCCACCAGTTCAACGAACTGCCCGTGGTGGCCCCGGACGTCCACTAGGACCAGGGCCCACCCCAACAACCTGAAAGAGGGGCGCGGATCATTCGGTCCGCGCCCTTCGACCGTCTTAAGAGTATCGTCCGATGGCCATGTCCCAGGCCCTCCCATCCGCCCGTGCGCCCGCCCGCTGGCAGGACTTCGTCCAGCTCCTGAAACCGCGCGTCATGTCGCTGGTGGTTTTCACCGGCCTGACGGGCCTGGTCTGCGCGGGCCATCCGATCAATCCGGTGCTGGCCGCCATCGCGATCCTGTGCATCGCCGTCGGCGCCGGGGCTTCGGCCTCGCTGAACATGTGGTACGACGCCGACATCGACGCCAAAATGCGCCGCACCCGCTCGCGGCCCGTGCCGGCCGGCCGGGTGCAGGGGGCGGACGCCCTGGCGCTCGGCGTGGTGCTGTCGCTGTTCTCGGTCATGCTGATGGGCATGGCGCTGAACTGGCTGGCGGCCGGCCTGCTGGCCTTCACCATCATCTTCTACGCGGTGGTCTACACCATCTGGCTCAAGCGCTGGACGGCGCAGAACATCGTCATCGGCGGGCTCGCCGGCGCGTTGCCGCCGGTGATCGGCTGGGCCGCGGCCACCGGTACCGTCCCGCTCAACGCCTGGCTGCTCTGCGCGATCATCTTCATGTGGACCCCGCCGCATTTCTGGGCGCTGAGCCTCTACACTTCCGAGGACTATGAGAAGGCCGGCGTGCCGATGATGCCGCTGGTGGCCGGCGCGGCCTCCACCCGCCGGCAGATCCTGGTCTACAGCCTGCTCTTCGTCCCGGTCTGCCTCCTGCCCGCCGTCACCGGCCTGGGCGGCGCGCCCTATCTGGCGGTGGCGGCCCTGGGCGGCGCGATCTTCATCCTCCTGGCCGCGCGCCTGTCGCGCAGCCACGCCGGCGAGTCCCGGGAACAGCGCAACGACGACGGCCTCTATGACGTGCGGGCCGGCGCGAAGGATGCGCGCAATCTCTTCGCCTTCTCGATCCTCTATCTGACGCTGCTGTTCGCCACCTTGCTGGGCGAACACCTGATGGGCGTCCAGACCCTGGAGCTCCTGCGATGAGCGATCCTTCCCGCGAGACCGACGTCGAACTCAAAGCCCGCCGTGGCCGCAATATCGCCTTGGCCTTGGGGCTGGTCCTGTTCGTGATCCTGATCTTCGTGGTCACCATCATTCGGCTGGGCGGCAATGTCACAAACAACCCGAGCTAAGCGGGTCCTCACACCCCTTCAGGAGCGCAACCGCACGGTCGCCGCCGTCGCCGGAGTGGTGTTCGTCTCGATGATCGGCGCGGCCTATGCCGCGGTGCCGCTCTACAAGGCCTTCTGCCAGGCCACGGGTTATGACGGCGCGGTGCGCAAGGCCCAGGTCGCGCCGGACCAGGTGCTCGACAAGACCCTTCTGATCCGCTTCGACGTGAATGTCCGCGACCTGCCCTGGGACTTCGTCACCGAGCAGAACGACCAGACGATCAAGATCGGCGAGACCAAGGTGGCCCTTTTCAAGGTCACCAACAATTCCGACAAACCGGTCACCGGCCGGGCGGTGTTCAACGTGGTCCCCGAACAGGCCGGCGCCTATTTCGAGAAGCTCTCCTGCTTCTGCTTCACCGACCAGACCCTGCAGCCGCACCAGACCGTCGAGATGCCGGTGCTCTATTTCGTCGATCCCAAGTTCGCCACCGACTTCGAGACCCGCAACAAGAAGGAAGTGACGCTCAGCTACACCTTCTACCCG
Organism: Caulobacteraceae bacterium; assembly: GCA_947475465.1. Lineage (GTDB taxonomy): Bacteria > Pseudomonadota > Alphaproteobacteria > Caulobacterales > Caulobacteraceae > Phenylobacterium. The sequence goes on from CANJLK010000022.1 coordinate 2,394, forward strand.
GCGACGGACGTCAAGCAGCCGGCCGTGGCGACGGGCGAAGCCAGGAAGCCGGGCTGAGACATCGCGCGTTGCACAACGGCGGCGCCTATCGCCCCCTTTCCCCTTGGCGGACCCGCTTTGGCGGGGCTATAGCGTCACGCGAGCTGGCGTCGCGCGGCTGTGAGTCTTTCTTCGGCGCGCGGCGGACGAATTGAGAGGGGTTAGGACCTAAGATGGCCGAAGGCGTGAAGCACGACTACCACCTGGTGAACCCGAGCCCGTGGCCGCTGGTGGGTTCCGTCGCCGCGACGGTGATGGCGCTGGGCGGCGTGATGTGGATGAAGGGCATGTTTGGCCAGCCCGCCCACACCTCGTGGATGTTCTTCGCAGGCCTGGCCGGCGTCCTCTTCACGATGCTCGCCTGGTGGCGCGACGTGGTCAACGAAGCCAACGCCGGCGATCACACCCCGGTGGTCTCCATCGGCCTGCGCTACGGCATGGTGCTGTTCATCGCCTCGGAGGTGATGTTCTTCGTCGCCTGGTTCTGGATCTTCTTCGAGATGGCCCTGTTCCATCACCACCGGACGCTGTCGTCCATCGACGAGGTCCGCACCGCCTGGGCCACCTGGCCGCCGCACGGTGTCGAGACGGTGGCCGCCTGGAACCTGCCGCTGGTCAACACGCTCACCCTGCTGCTTTCCGGCACTACGGTCACCTGGGCCCACCACGCCCTGCAGACCGGCGACCGCAAGGGCGCCAAGATCGGCCTGCTGCTGACCATCATCCTCGGCGTGATGTTCACCTCGATCCAGGCCTTCGAGTACGGCCACATCCTCGAACACAAGTACTTCTTCTCCGAGGAAGCGGCCAATGCCGGCCTCTATGGCTCGTCGTTCTTCATGGCCACCGGTTTCCACGGCTTCCATGTGCTGATCGGCACCATCTTCCTGACGGTCTGCCTGATCCGGCTGCTAAGCGGCGGTTTCACCCCGCAGAAGCACTTCGGCTTCGAGGCGGCGGCCTGGTACTGGCACTTCGTCGACGTGGTGTGGCTGTTCCTGTTCGCCTTCATCTACGTGATCTTCGGAACCCACGGGGGGTAAGCGCTTGACCAGTCCTCTGCTGTCGGGGGCGGCCGGGCGCTGCCCCAACTGCGGAGAGGGTCATCTCTTCGAAGGGTTCCTGAAGGTCGCGCCGTCCTGCGAGGCCTGTGGCTACGACCTGGCCAAGGCCGATTCGGGCGACGGGCCGGCGGTGTTCGTGATCCTCATCGGCGGCTTCCTGGTGGCCTTCGGCGCGCTGTTCACCGAGTTCGTCTTCCATCCGCCGGTCTGGGTGACCATGATCATCTGGCTGCCGATGACGCTGGTCGTCTGCCTGGGCCTGCTTCGGCCGTTCAAGGGTGTGATGCTGGCCGCCCAGTTCATGAACAAAGCCTCCGAAGCCCGCCGTGGCGAGTGACGGCGGCTTCAACGCCGACTGGGAACCCTCGGTCGAACATGGCCCGGACCGCCCGGTCCGCACCGGATTTCCCATCGGCCTGACCATCGCCACCGCCATCGCCATGGCGATCCTCATCGGCCTGGGCGTCTGGCAGCTCCAGCGGCTGAAGTGGAAAGAGACGCTCCTGGCCCACGTGGCCCAGTTGCAGTCGGCCCGGGCTCAGCCGCTGGAATCCATCCTGGTCGAGCAAGCCCAGGGCCGCGATGTCGATCTGACCCGCGTGTCGGTGGTCTGCCCGGGACTGGCCGCCAGGCCATTCCTGGAGGTCTTCGATGTGCGCAACGGCGAGGCCGGCCAGCGGCTGATCTCAGTGTGCGAGATCGAAGCCGGCCCATATCGCTCCATCCTGGTGGACCGCGGCTATGTAGCCGACGCCACGGGGGCCCGGCCTGCCGTCGATCCGCTCGACCGCACGCCGATCGAGGTGGTGGGTATCCTGCGCAAGCCCGAGCGCGGCAATTTCGTCTCGCCCAAGAACACACCTACCCACTGGTACATCCGCGATGTGGCGGCCATGGCCAGGGTGCTTGGCGCGCAAAGCCCCGCCCCGGTCTTCCTGTTCGTCGAGAGCCGGACCAACCCGGGGTTCAAGGCGCTGGTCCCGGCGCCCCTGCCGACCGAGATCCCCAACCGCCACTTCGAATATGCGCTGACCTGGTTCAGCCTTGCCGGGGCCCTGGCCTTTGTCTATGCCGCCACCCTCGTGAGAATTTTCCGCGGAAGTGGGGGCCGGTTCGGCGAAGAAAATTCGCAGAAATAAGTAGCCGCGATTTCGATCAGAAATCGCTTGGGCGCAGGGTGAAGGGTTAGATGCGGTACGTTTCCACGCGCGGTCAGGCCGCGCCGGTCGGCTTCGTGGACGCAGTCCTGGGCGGGCTTGCGCCCGACGGCGGCCTCTATGTGCCCGAGACCTGGCCGCTTTTTTCGGCGCAGGAGATCGCCGGCTTCGCGAAGCTCTCCTACGCCGAGGTGGCCGCCAAGGTGCTGGGCGCCTTCGCCGGGGACGAGATCGTCCACGAAGACCTGCTGGCCATGTGCCGCGAGGCCTACGCCACCTTCACCCACAAGACGGTGGTGCCTCTCGTCCAGCTGACGCCGCAGGCCTTCATGGCCGAACTGTTCCATGGTCCTAGCCTCGCCTTCAAGGACGTGGCGATGCAGATCCTGGCCCGGCTCTACGACCACATCCTGGGCGCCCAGGATCGCCGGCTGACGATCCTTTGCGCCACCTCCGGCGACACCGGCGGCGCGGCGGTGGAAGCCTTTCGCGGCCGCAAGACGATCAAGGTCGTGGCGCTCTTTCCCGAGGGCCGCATCTCCGAGGTGCAGCGCCGCTTCATGACCACGGCGGCCGAGGACAACGTCGCCTGCGTGGCGGTCAAGGGCTCCTTCGACGACTGCCAGGCGATCGTCAAACAGGCTTTCCAGGACCAGACCCTGCGCCAGGCTGTCGACCTCTCGGGCGTCAATTCCATCAACTTCGCCCGCATCGCGGCCCAGGCGGTCTACTACTTCACCACGGCCGTGGCGCTGGGCGCGCCCGCGCGGACCGTGAACTTCTGCGTGCCCTCCGGCAATTTCGGCGACGCCTTCGCCGGCTACGTCGCCCGGCGCATGGGCCTGCCGATCGGCCAGATCGTCGTTGCCACCAACGCCAACGATATCCTGGCCCGCGCCCTGGAGACGGGCCGCTATGCCCGCGGCGTCGTCCAGCCGACGATCTCGCCGGCCATGGACATCCAGTCAGCCTCCAATTTCGAGCGGCTCTACTTCGAGGCCGTGGAGCGCGAGCCGGTCGAGACCGCGCGCGCCTTCACCGCCTTCGCCGAGGCCGGGTCCATCGAGATCCCGCCCCAGGCGCTGGCCGAGATGCGCCAGGTCTTCCAGGGCGTGGCCATCGGCGAGGACGAGACGGCGCGGACCATCGTGGCCACCCTCAACGAGACCGGCCAGTTGATAGACCCGCACACCGCCGTGGCCGTGGGCGCGCTCCGGCACGTGGCGCTCGAGGGTCCGGTGGTGGTGCTGTCCACGGCCCACGCCGCCAAGTTCCCGGAGGATGTGGCCCGGATCAGCGGCGCCCAGCCTGCCTTGCCGCGCGGCGTCGCCAGCCTCGGCGACCGGCCCGAGCGCTTCGATCGCCTGCCGGCCGAGGCCGACACCATCAAGGCCTACGTCCGCGCCTTCGCCGAGGGCCGCAGGTCATAGCCGTTCCCGCCCAGACCCCCCCGACGCCACGGGTGCACATCCTGGCCAACGGGGTCCGCGTGGTGTGCGATCCGATGCCTGGTCTTCAGACCGTCGCCCTGTCGGTCGTGGCCGGCCGCGGCGCGCGGTCGGAGGACGAGGCCCGGTCCGGCTGGTCGCACCTCCTCGAACACATGGTTTTCAAGGGCGCCGGCGGGCGCAGCGCGCGCGAGATCGTCGAGGTCATCGAGGGCGAGGGCGGCAATATCAACGCCGCCACCGGCTATGAGCGCACCAGCTTCCAGATCCGCGCTCTGGCGGGGGGGCTCGACCTGGGCTCGGCGGTCCTGGCCGACTTGGTGCAGCGCCCGACGCTGGATCCCCATGATCTGGAACGCGAGAAGCAGGTGGTGGGCCAGGAGATCGCCGAGGCCGCCGACGCCCCCGACGACCTGGTCTTCGAGATGGCCCAGACCGCGGCTTTCGAGGGTCATGCCCTCGGCCGCCCGATCCTGGGCACGCCCGACAGCATCGCGACGGCAACGCCCGAGACGCTCGGCGCCTGGCGGGCCGGACTCTACGGCCCCTCCAGCCTGGTGGTGGCCGCCGCCGGCTGCGTTGACGAGGACGACCTTCTGCGCCTGGCCGAACGGGATTTCGCCGGCGCCCGGGATACCGGCGCCGAGTCGACCGAGCGTGCGCCGGCCCGCTTCACCGGCGGCGTCCGCACGACGGCCAAGGCCCTGGAACAGGCCAGCGTGGTCCTGCTGCTGCCCGCCGTGGGCGTGCGCGATCCGGACTATTTCGCCCTTCGCCTGCTGGCCGAGATCCTGGGGGGCGGCATGGCTTCGCGGCTCTTCCAGGAAGCCCGCGAGAAGCGCGGCCTGGCCTATGCCATCGACGCCTATTCTGAGACCTACGCCGACGCCGGAACCCTGGGCGTCTTTGCCGGCTGCGCGGCCAAGGACGCCGCCGAACTGGTCAAGGTGGCGGCCGGCGAGATCGCCGCCATGACCACGCCGGTGGGCGAGCCGGAACTGGCCCGCGCCAAGGCTCAGCTGAAGGGCTCGATGTTCATGGGCCGCGAAGGAGCGCTCGCCCGCGCCGAACAGGCCGCCGGCCAGGTGCTGCTGTTCGGCAAGACCCTCGACCCGCTCGCCGTCGCCGCCGAAGTCGATGCGGTGACCCCCGCCGATCTCGCCCGCCTGACCGGGCGTATTCTCAGCCAGCGCCGCGCCGTCGTCGCCGTCCTTGGCCCCAAGTCCGCCCTCAAGGCCGCCCCCGCGTTCGAGAAGGCGCTGTTCGGCTAGCCTAGAAAGCCGATGCCCCTAAGGGCCTTGCCGATGGCGTTGTGCAGGCCTTCCGGCAGATGTCCGGACAGGGTCGACATGACCTGTTCACCGATCGGGTGGGCGCTGGGCGGCGGGGCGTGCGCGCCTTCGCCGGGCTCGGCCCGGGCCGGGGGCGGGCCGGCGGGGACCAGACCCCAGAACCGGGCGATCTCCAGGGTCGAGGAGATCCCGGTCTCCAGCATGAAGGGCGCGACCGATCCCAGCCCCTCGTCGCCAAGCGTCGAAAGCGGCGAGCCATGGCCCATGGCCGGCAATAGGTTGAGCTCCATGGCGGCGGTCCCGTCCGGCCCGCGCCAGGTCGAGCGGCTGCGGCCGAACAGCAGTTCGGTCTGGTCCGGCTCCGCCGCCAGGCCATGGGCGCGGGTCCACTGGCCGGCGATCAGGGCGGCGTTGCCCGCATTGACCACTACGTCTGCGCCGCCCTGCCAGATGGCCAGGCGCGGCGTTCGCCGGCTGGCGGGCGCCGCGGCTTTCAGGACCTGCGCCAGCTCGTCCGCGTCGCGCTTGAACCGGCCCCCCATGGCCGCCAGTCCCTCGGGGACGGATTTCGCCGCGCCATAGGCCACCCCGGCGATCACCGCGCCGCCGGCGAAGGTCTCGGGATAGGCCGCCAGCATCGTGGCCGTCATCGCCCCGCCCGCCGAGAGGCCCGTCACGAAAATCCGCGCCGGGTCGAGCCCGTGGGCGCTCACGGCCGCGGCGATCATGGCGTGGATCGAGGCGGCTTCGCCGGCGTCGCGGGCCGTGTCCTTCGGATTGAACCAGTTGAAGCAGAGGTTGGGATTGTTGCCCGCCGACTGTTCGGGCGCCAGCACCGCGAATCCGGCGCGGTCGGCCAGGGCCAGCCAGCCGCTGGCGGCGGCGAAGGCCTCGGCCCTCTGGGTGCACCCGTGCAAAGCGACCACCAGCGGCGCCCCGGCCGGCAGGCCCTGCGGCGCGTAGCTCAGCATCCGCAGCTTGCCGGGGTTGTCGCCGAAGTCCCGGGTCTCGGCCATGACGCCCACCGGCGGGGCCGGCCGCCGCCGGTTCGCCGCGAGCTTCTCGGTGGTCTCTTTCAGGCCGGCCATGGTGAGTCCTTTTGGGGTGGCCCATTGAGCGGCAAGGCGGGCGATGTTGCAATGCGGCGAGGCCTGTATGGCAAGGCCCCGAGGCCGATGATTTCCCACCCCTTGGCTCAGGCCCCGATATCGGCGAGGCTGCGTCATGGCCCTGCTGGACTGGATCGCGCCGGAAAGCGGACTTCGCGTCGAGGGCGAGGGCCTGAGCCTGCGTCCGCCGCGCACCACCGACTATGGCGAATGGCGCGAACTGCGCGCGCTCAGCCGCCCCTTCCTGCAGCCGTGGGAGCCCACCTGGCCGGCCGACGACCTCAGCCGGGCCGCCTTCCGCCGGCGGCTGATCGCCTACGCCCGCGACCGCGAGGCCGGCGCCGCCTATCCCTTCTTCGTGTTCCGCAATTCCGACGACACCCTGACCGGCGGCATCACCCTTTCCAACGTCCGCCGGGGCGTCGCCCAGATGGGGTCCATCGGCTACTGGTGCGGCCGCCCCTTCGCGCGCCAGGGCCTGACGCTCGCCGCCGTCCGGGCGATCGGCGACTTCGCCTTTCGCACCCTTGGCCTCCATCGGCTGGAGGCGGCCTGCATTCCCGACAACCGGCCATCGCGCGAATTACTCGCAAAAGCAGGCTTCGCCGAGGAGGGATACGCCCAGGCTTATCTCAAAATTAACGGCGTCTGGCGCGATCATGTGCTGTTCGGTCTGATCTCGCCCGCCCCGGGCGCAGACGGTCCGGACGAGGGTGTGTCGGTCTGACGGCCCGCTAATTTCGAACGCCGGGACGCCGTTCTCTTGCTGACGCCGAACGACCGCTGGATGTGGGATGCGACCTCGACGCTTGAGGCCTTGGGCGCGGCCGACGTCGCGCTGTGGGTCTGGGAGCCGGAGCGCGACCGCATCCGCCTGACCGGCGCCACCCGGGCGCTGGGCCTTGGACCGCTCGCCCCCGACTGCTCCTCCGCCGCCCTTCGCGCCCTCGCCCTGCCGCAGGACCGCGGTCACGCCGAGGAGATTCTGCGTGTTCAGGAGCCGGGGACGGAAGTGGCCGTGCGCCTGCGGATGCGCGGCGCCGGGGTCTCCATCTGGCGCGGGGTCTGGCTGGAAGAGGGTTGCCGCGCCGCCGGCGTGGTCGCCCCTGAGACCCGCTTCGCCGCCTCCGACCAGGATTTGCTGACCGGTCTCCTGGATCGCCGCAGCTTCATCACCCGGGCCCGTGAGGCGCTCGCCGTGCCGGGCGCCTATGAGCTGATCGTCGCCGACCTCGACCGCCTGCGCCGCCTGAACGAGGCCCTGGGCCATGAGCGCGCCGACCTGGTGCTGGCGGCCCTGGGCTCACGCCTGGCCGCGGCCTTTCCGCCGAGCGCCATCCTGGCCCGGATCGGCGAGGACGAATTCGCGGCGCTCGCGCCCGCCGGCGCATCGCCAGGTTCGGAAGCCCTGCGCAAGGCCCTGGAGCAACCGCTGCGGGTGGCGGGCTTCGACATTCACCCGACCCTCTCCATCGGCGCCGTGGCGGCCCAGGGCGGGGCCGATGCTCCAGAGGCCGCCGAACTCCTGCGCCGAGCTGAGCTGGCGGTGGAATCTGCCCGCAGCCACGGCCGCGGCGGCGCCGCCGCCTACGGCCGGGGTCTGGAAAGCGACGGCCTGTCGCGCCTGGCCCTCGAAGGCGACCTCAAGGGCGCACTCGGGCGTGGCGAACTCCTGCCTTACTACCAGCCGATCGTGCGCCTCTCGACCGGCGCGCTCTCCGGCTTCGAGGCCCTGGTCCGCTGGCGCCACCCGCGTCGCGGCCTGCTGACGCCCGAGACCTTCCTGCCGCTGTGCGAAGAGATGGGCCTGATGAGCGAACTGGGCGCCATGATGATGCGCACCGCCGCCGGCCAGCTGGCGGCCTGGCGCAAGAAGCACGCGGCGGCCGGCGAACTGACGGTCGCTGTGAACCTCTCCACCGGCGAGATCGACCGCCCCGACCTGATCAGCGACGTCACGCGCATCCGCGCCGAAACCGGCCTGCCGCCCGGCGCCCTGAAGCTGGAAGTCACCGAGGGCGACGTCATGCGCGATCCGGAAGGCGCGGCCGTGATCCTGGGCAAGCTGCGCCAGGCCGGCGCGGCGCTCGCGCTCGACGACTTCGGCACCGGCTTCTCGTCGCTCTCCTACCTGACGCGCCTGCCCTTCGACACGCTCAAGATCGACCGCTACTTCGTGCGCACCATGGCCACCAACCAGGGCTCGCTGAAGATCGTCTCGTCGGTGGTGAAGCTTGGGCAGGACCTGGACCTGGAGGTCGTCGCCGAGGGCGTCGAGAACGCCGGCATGGCCCGCCAGCTCCTGTCGCTCGGCTGCGACTACGGCCAGGGCTTCGGCTATGCCCCCGCGCTCTCGGCCCAGGAGGCCGAGGTCTATCTCAACGAAAGCTACGTCGACGGCGCGGCCCCTGTGAAAGCCCGCAGCGGCAAGGAGTGAGTCATCGCCAGATCCTCCCCCTCAGGGGGAGGTGGCTGTCGGAGCGTAGCGATCGACAGTCGAAGGGGGCTCTGTGCGTAGCCCTCCGATCCCCCTGTCACGCCTCGCAAAGGCTTGCCGCGCCACCTTCCCCAAATCGCGCTGCGCGCTGGGGGAGAATCTTTGCGCTCTACGCCCGCCCGGCGGTCGAGCTCAGCCGCCTCGGGTCGACCCCCAGCTTGGCGAGCGCCCGGCTCCACTTGCGCCCGTAGTCGTCGTCGAAGATCAGGCCCTCGTCCGGCTCGCAGGTCAGCCAGACGTTCTCCTTGATCTCGTTCTCCAGCTGGCCGCCGGCCCAGCCGGCGTAGCCCAGCGTCAGGCGCGCGAGCCGGGGCCTGGGCGCGCGGCCCGCCATCGCCTCCAGCACCTCGCGCGTGGCGCTCAGCGCGACGCCGGCCCCCACCGCCAGGGAATGCTCGCCCGCATAGTCGTCGGTGTGGACCACGAAGCCCCGCTCGCGTTCCACCGGCCCGCCGATCAGCACCAGGTCCGGCGGCACGGTGATGGTCGACTTGATGTCCAGCTTCTGAAGGATGTCGGGCACCGTCAGGCCTTCCACCGGGCGGTTCAGGGCCACGCCCATGGCGTGCTCCTCGTCATGGGCGCAGACCAGGATCACGGCGCGCTCGAACCGCGGGTCCGAGATGCCGGGCATGGCGATCAGCAGCTGGCCTGAGAACAATCCACGGTCCATCGACGCCAGATTTGGCCCCGAATGCGCCGGTTTCAAGGATCAATCGCGCCGGTGGGTTGCGGTGGGCCGCCGCGTCGCTATCTGCCTTTGTCAGAGCAATGGAAGGGACGCCTATGAGCATCAAGGTTGGCGACAGACTGCCGAACGTGAAACTGACCCAGGCCACCGCCGAGGGGCCCAAGCCGGTCACGGTCGATGACATCTTCAAGGGCAAGAAGGTCGCGCTGTTCGCCCTGCCGGGCGCCTTCACCCCGACCTGCTCGGCCAAGCACCTGCCGGGCTACAAGCAGCTGGCCGGCGAGATCAAGGGCAAGGGCGTCGACACCATCGCCTGCCTCTCCGTCAACGACGCCTTCGTCATGCGCGCCTGGGCCGAGGACCAGGCGGTGGGCGACGACATCGTCATGCTGGCCGACGGCGGGGGCGAGTTCACGGCCGCCATCGGCCTCGACTTCGACGCCTCGCGGTTCGGCATGGGCATCCGCTCGCAACGCTATTCGATGATCGTCGACGACGGCGTTGTGAAAGAGCTGAACCTCGAGGAAGGCGGCGAATTCCGCGTCTCGGCGGCCGACTACATGCTGGCCCAGCTCGCCAGCCCGCTGATCTGATCTGGCGCCCTTCCCCTGAGGCGGGGGGAAGGGCCGGATCTGCCGCGGGTAGGGCGCGGCGGCTATTTCTTCGTCGTCATGGCGTCCGTCGCCATGGCCCCCGCGGCGGGCTTGGCCATCATGCCGTCCTTCATCGGGGCGGCGGCCATCGGCGCTTTATGCGCCATCTTCTTCTTCATGGATTTCTTCATGGGCTTGGCCGGGGCCATGGCGTCGGCCTTCATGCTGTCCGACGCCATCGGAGCCTTGGCCATGGCATCAGGCGCGGCGGCGGCCCCTTGGGCCAGGGCGGCGGCCAGGCCAAGCGCGGCGATTGCAACAAGAGTCTTTTGGAAGGTCATCGGGTCGTTCCTCTTCGGTTGAGCGCCGGGCAGCCGGTCGCATCTCCTGCGCAAGGGCGCGCAAGATCGGGATGTCGCTGGTGATGGAGGGCGGTCAGCTCCGGGCGGCGGCCAGGATCGGTCCTCCGGACGCCGACTGCAGCAGGATGGCGGTCTTCAACTGGGCGGGCCCCTCGGGGATGCGCCAGGCCTTCTGGCCGCCGCTCCACGTCCCCAGCCGCGTCAGTTGCCGGACCACGTTCCTGTGCGGCAGCGTCTTGCCGCCGTTCTCGCCGCGCTGGATGGGAACCTGGACGGTCGTCGGATCGTAGCGCACCAGCCAGACGTCGGCGGGCCTGGGCAGGTCGGGTCCGGCGACCGACACTGCGCCCGCCTGCAGGCTCAACACTGGCCCGCCGGCCGCCAGCGGGACCCGGCGAAGCGCGCCCTCGATCTCACTCGCCCGCTGCCCCACCACGTCCGTGCGGCCGTTGATCACCACCTGGGGCGTTCCGACATTGCCGTGATGCAGGCCGCGCGCGTAGTCCCACTGGCGGTCGGTGTAGGCCTTGGCGGCGAAAGTGTCCTTCCAGCCAAGCTGATCCCAGTAGGTCACCCCGAAACTGAGCGCGAGGATGTCGGCGCGGCCGGCCAGCGACGCCACGGCCGCATTGGCCGGCGGACAGGACGAGCAGCCCTGGCTGGTGAACAGCTCCACCACCTGCAGGGGCTGGGCGCGGACGGCAGATCCCGCTCCGGCGGCGGTCAGGACAAGAGCCAGGAAACAGGCGGCGGACTTGCCCATGGCGGGCCTTTCATCGAAGCGCGGCCGATGCGGCGGCCATGCTGACAGGTTCGCCGCAGATCGAGGTTCGGTTACAGCCCCGATGCCTGTAACCTTTCGGCGCACTGCGTCGAATTCCCCAAAGGCCCCTGTTGGACCAAATCGAACACAGACTTCGGGGCCTGATGCTCGCCGGCCTCGCCGGCGAGGCCGGGCCCTATCGTCAGTTGCTCGACGAACTCGCCCGCCTGCTGCGCGCCTATTATGCGCGCCGCGCCCCGCCGGGCCTCGACGCCGAGGACCTGGTGCAAGAGACCCTGATCGCCGTGCACACCCGCCGAGCCACCTATGACGCCGGCCAGCCCTTCACCGCCTGGGCCTATGCGATCGCGCGCTACAAGCTGATCGACGCCCTGCGCCGGGCGCGGCTTCACCTGCGAAGCCCGATCGAGGCCGCTGACGATCTCTTCGTGCCGCCGGGCGCCGAGGCGGCCATGGCCAGCCGCGACCTGGACCGCGCGCTCGCCGCCCTGCCGGCCCGCACCCAGGCCCTGATCCGCGACACCAGGATCGCGGGCCTCTCGACCCGCGAGGCGGCCGCGCGGGCCGGGATCAGTGAAGGCGCAGCCAAGGTCGCCATCCATCGGGGCCTAAAGGCGCTGGGCGAACAATACGGGGGCTCCGATGTCGCGGACGACTGACGACCTCATCGCCAGCCTGACGGTCGATCTCAAGCCGGTGTCCGCGGGCATGGTGGCGCGGCGCATCGCGCTGGGCCTGGGCGGCGGCGCGGTGGTCTCGACCGTTCTCATGCTGGCCTGGCTGGGTGCGCGTCCAGACCTCGCTCAGGCGCTCGCCACGCCGATGTTCTGGATGAAGTTCGCCTACGCCGCCCTGGCCGCCCTGGCGCTGGCCGTGGCGCTTGGCCGCCTCTCGCGCCCCGGTGCGCGGCTAGGGGTCCTGACGGCCGTGGCGGCGGCGCCCTTCGTGGTCATGGCGCTGATGGCCGTCGCGCGCCTGGCCATGGCCGCGCCTGACGCCCGCATGCACCTGGTGATGGGCGCTTCGGCCAATGTCTGTCCCTGGCGGATTTACATCATCGGCCTGCCTCTCCTGGCCGGCGCGGTCTGGGCGGTGCGCGGCCTGGCGCCGACCCGCCTGACCCTGGCCGGCCTCGTCGCGGGCGGTTGCGCCGGCGCCCTCAGCGCCTTGATCTATGGCTTCCACTGCGACGAGACCGCCGCGCCCTTCGTGGCCATCTGGTACACGCTCGGCATGGGGGCCGTGGCGGCCCTGGGCGGCCTGGCTGGCTCGCGCTGGCTGCGGTGGCGTTAGCGAAACGGCTGGCTCAAGAAGCGCGACCCGGCCTCGCCGAACCGCCAGGGGGTGTCGGCCGCCTTGCTGATGCCGATCCGCGGACCCACCACCACCCCCGCCGCGCCCCCGGGCGCAAGGCCGAAAGGCGGCCGGTCCATCGCCAAGCCATCATGGTCCCGCGTCACCGCCAGCGCCTGGCAGAGCTTCCCCGGTCCGGAGCAGAGGGCGTGCAGGTCAGCGGTTCCCCGCCGTTCCCGCATGAGATCGATCCTCGCCACGGGCTCCAGCGCCCGGATTAGCACAGCGCTGCCGGGCTCCTCGCCGCACACCAGGTTCAGGCACCAGTGGATGCCGTAGGAGCGGTAGACATAGGCTCGGCCCACCGGCCCGAACATCGCCGCGTTGCGCGCCGTGGGCCCGGAGAAGGCGTGGGAGGCAGGGTCCTCGTGGTGGTAGGCCTCGGTCTCGACGATGCGTCCGCCGACGCCGTCCAGGGTCAGGGTCCAGCCGATCAGGGCGCGGGCCGCCTTGGCTGGGTGCAGGCGGAAGAGGTCGCCCGGCGACATCAGCCGGCCAGGGCCTCCGCCGAGGTCGCTTCCAGGTCGGCCGCCCCGGCCATGACCCCTTCCGCGAGACCTGGCGCCTGGGCCAGCACCTGGCTGGCGTAGACCCTCGCCAGCGCTTCCTTGCCCTTGAGCCAGGGGTCGTCCGAGCCCGCCGCAGCCAGGGCCTGGCGGCCCAGCATCCAGCCGCCGATCACGTCGCCGGCCAGCTTCAGATAGGCCGTGGCGCCGCTCAGGCTCTCCGCCCCGCCATGGGCCAGGATCCAGTCCGTGGCCTCGCCCAGCGCCCGGATGGCCGGGACCAGGCGCAGAGCCATCGCTTGCAGGTCGTCGGACCCGGCCAGGTCCTCGGCGCCGCCCATCATCTCGGCGCAGAGGGCGCGCATGGCGCCGCCGTCGGCGGCGCGCAGCTTGCGGCCGATCAGGTCCATGGCCTGGATGCCGTTGGTCCCCTCGTAGATCGGCGCGATGCGGGCGTCGCGGTAATGCTGGGCCGCGCCGGTCTCCTCGATGAAGCCCATGCCGCCGTGCACCTGCACGCCCAGGGACGCCACCTCGACGCCGACGTCCGTCGACCAGGCCTTGGCGATGGGGGTCAGCAGTTCCTGCCGCGCTCGGGCCTGGGCGCGCTCGTCTTCGGTGGCGGCGTGGTGGGCGAGATCGGCGGCGATGCCCGTGGCCAGGCAGATCGCCCGCGCGGCCTGGGTCTTGGCCTTCATCAGCATCAGGGTGCGGCGCACGTCCGGGTGGCCGTAGATCGCGGCGGGATAGTCCGCCGACCAGGCCGCGCGGCCCTGGCGGCGCTCCTGGCTGTACTCCAGCGCCTGCTGGAAGGCGCGCTCGGCGATGCCCACGCCCTGGACGCCCACCTGCACCCGCGCGGCGTTCATCATCACGAACATATGGGCCACGCCCTGGCCCAGTTCGCCCACCAGCTCGGCCTGGGCCCCCTCGTAGAGCATGACGCAGGTGGGCGAGCCGTGGATGCCCAGCTTGTGCTCGATGGAGGCGGGCCTGAACGCGTTCCGCGCGCCAAGTGTCCCGTCGTCGTTCAGGGCGTACTTGCTGGCCAGGAACAGGCTGACGCCCTTCACGCCGGGCGGCGCGTCGGGGGTGCGGGCCAGCACCAGGTGGCAGATGTTGTCGGCCGCGTCGTGGTCGCCCCAGGTGATGAAGATCTTCTGGCCGGTGAGGCGATAGCCGCCCTGGCCGTCGGGATCGGCCCGGGTGGTCAACGCGCCAAGGTCGGTGCCGGCCTGGCTCTCGGTCAGCACCATGGCCCCGGTCCATTCGCCGGACACCAGCCTGGGCAGCACCAGCCGCTTTTGCCGCTCTGTCCCCAGCAGGGTCAGGGCCTCCACCGCGCCCTGGGTCAGCATCGGGCAAAGGGCGAAGGCCATGTTGGCCGCATGCGTCATCTCGAAGACCGCCAGCTCCATGGCCTTGGGCAGGCCCTGGCCGCCGAATGCCGGATCGGCGCTCAGCGAATTCCAGCCGCCGGCGGCGAAGGCGCGGTAGGCCTGGGCGAATCCCGGCGCGGCGGTCACCGCCCCATCGGCGCAGCTCGCGCCCTTCAGGTCACCGATGCGGTTCAGGGGCGCCAGCACATCGCTGGTGAACGACCCGGCCGCCTCCAGCACGGCGTCGACCGTCGCCCCGTCCAGGTCCGGAAAGGCGCGCGCGATCAGGTCGTCGTGACCGAGGGTCCTCAGCGCGAAGGCGATGTCCCGGACGGGGGCGCGGAAGGGCATGGGCGGGCTCCTGACGATACGGCGCCTTTCTAGGCGCCTGTCGCCACGGCATGGAAGCGCCGCCTGCAACGGCCCGTTCCGCCAGGCGTTTCTCCAAGGGAAAAAGACTAGTTCCTGGCTACCCCTTTCCGGCGGCGTCCAAAGGGCCGATCTTCCCCATTCAATCGCCGCCAGGATCACGCCATGCCGACTTCGACGACAGCCCACAGGGCCTGGCGCTATTCCACCCTTGCCATCGTTCTCCACTGGCTGATCGCCGCGGCGATCCTGCTGCAGATCGTCCTGGCCTCGCGGATGGAGGGGCGCACGCCCCAGGCCTTCGCCGTCACCCAGCTGCACAAGTCCATCGGGATCACCATCCTGCTGCTCAGCCTGGCGCGCCTGGCCTGGCGGCTGATGAACCCGCCCGCGCCCCTGCCGGCCGCAATGAAGCGCTGGGAGAAAGTCCTGTCGGAGGTGGTGCACGTCGGCCTCTACGTGATCATGATCGGCATGCCGCTCACCGGCTGGCTGATGGTCTCGGCCAGCAAGACGGCGATCCCGACTCTGCTCTATGGGCTGGTCCATTGGCCGAACTTGCCGGGGATCGCCGAGCTCGCCCCCGCCGCCAAGGCGGGCGCGCATAAGGTGGGCGAGGTGGGCCATGGCCTCCTGGCCAAGCTGGTCTGGGTGCTGCTCGCCCTGCACGTGGCCGGCGCGTTCAAGCACCAGTTGCTCGGCAAGGACGAGCCGGTCCTGGGCCGCATGGCGCCGGGGGCCGTCGCGGGCCGCTGGTTGGAGCCCCGCCTGTTCCTGATCGCCGCAGCGGCCCTGGCGGTTATCGTCCTGGGCCTTTGGGTCCAGCCGCCCCTGCCGGCCGCCGCGCCCCTGCCGCCGCCCGCCCCCATCGCTGAGGCCCCGTCGGAGCCGGCGCCGGCCCCCAGCGCGGCGGCGCAAACAGCTGCGCCGCCGCCGGCCGCCGACACCGGGCCCGTCGCCTGGAAGGTCCAGGCCGGCTCGACGCTCGCCTTCGCCACCACCTGGGGCGGGCAGCCGGTCGAGGGGCGTTTCGACAAGTGGCAGGCCGATGTCCTGTTCAGTCCCGACGCCCTCGACCGATCGAAGGTCACGGTCAGCATCGATATCGGCTCGGTCCGCACCGGCGACGACCAGCGCGACGCCTCCCTGCCGTCGGGCGACTGGTTCGACACCGCCAACCATCCCAAGGCCACCTTCGTCGCCACAAAATTCCAGAAGACCGGACCCGACGCCTTCGTCGCCCACGGCACTCTCGATCTGCGCGGGGTCAAAAAGCCGCTCGACCTGCCGTTCCGGCTGAAGATCACGGGTGACACGGCCAAGGTCACCGGCTCGGCCAGCCTCGACCGCCTGGCCTTCGGGGTCGGGCAGGGCGAATGGCAGGCCACCGACTCCATTCCCGCCAAGGTGGCCGTGCGCGTCCAACTGACGGCCAGGCGCGACGGGCGGTAGGCGGGCGCGATTGACAGCCCGACGCCCCACGCCGACGCTGACCTCCAAAATCGCGCTCACAACGGGAAACGCCGGAATGAAGATCGTCCTCGCCGCAGTCTGCGCCGCGCTGACCCTGGGCGCCGTGGCGGCCGCAGCCGCGCCGGCCATCAAGCCCTATCTCGCCGCCGCCGTGGCCGACGCGGGCCGCGGCGCCGACCGTGACGCCGACGCCCGGCGCAAGCCCGCCGAGGTGCTGGCCTTCTCGGGCGTCAAGCCCGGCGACAAGGTCGTCGATCTGATCCCTGGGTCCGGCTACTTCACCAAGATCTTCGCCAGGGCCGTCGGTCCCAAGGGCCGGGTCTACATGATCTGGCCGAACGAATACGCCAAGGAGGCCCAGCCGGATCCGGAGAAGAACAAGGAACTTGCCCGGTCCGGCTATCCCAACACCCAGGTGATCCTGCAGCCCGGCGAGGCCTTCAAGACGCCCGAGCCTGTGGACATAGTCTTCACCGCCCAGAACTACCACGACTACCCCGACGAGTTCATGGGCCGGATCGACCCGGCCGTACTCAACAAGGCGGTCTTCAAGGCCCTCAAGCCCGGTGGCGTCTTCCTGATCGTCGACCATGTGGCCGAGGCCGGCTCCGGCCTGCGAGACACCGACACCCTGCACCGCATCGACCCGGCCATCGTCAGGAAGCAGGTGACGGCGGCGGGCTTCGTCTTCGAGGGCGAGAGCGGCGTCCTGCGCAATCCGGCCGACGACCACAAGCTCAAGGTCTTCGACAAGGCCATACGCGGCCATACCGACCAGTTCGTCATGAAGTTCCGCAAGCCGAAGTAGGACCGGACGCCTGGGCGGTGTAACCAGCCGCCGTGGACAGGCCTTCCGACATCGCAGACGCCGCCGCCGCGCTCAGGGCCGGCGGTCTGGTCATACTTCCCACCGAGACCGTCTATGGCCTGGCGGCCGACGCCGCCGATCCCCGCGCCGTGGCGGCGGTCTACGAAGCCAAGGGCCGTCCGGCCTTCAATCCCCTGATCGCCCATGTCACCGACCTGGCCATGGCCCGCCGGATCGCCCGGTTCGACCCCCGCGCCGAGACCCTGGCCAAGGCCTTCTGGCCAGGCCCGCTGACCCTGGTGCTGCCAGTCGCCGACCAGGCCGCCGTTTGCGACCTGGCGCGCGCGGGCCTGGATAGCGTGGCGGTTCGCGCGCCCGCCCACCCCGTGGCCCAGGCCCTGCTGTCGGCCTTCGGCGGTCCGGTGGTCGCCCCCTCCGCCAACCGCTCGGGCCGGCCCAGCCCCACCACCTTCGCCGACGCGGTCGGGGAAACCGGCCCTTCGGCGGTCTCCGCCCTGGACGGGGGGCCCTGCGCCATCGGCCTGGAGTCCACCGTGGTCGCCCTGCTCGACCGGCCCCGGCTGCTGCGTCCCGGCGCCATCACCCGCGCCCAGATCGAGGCCCTGATCGGGCCGCTGGCGCAGGCGCAGGATGACGCGAAGCGCTCGCCAGGCCGGCTCGCCCGGCACTACGCCCCCGACACGCCGGTGCGGCTGGATGCGCACGCGCCCGCCGCCGGCGAGGCTTTCCTGGCCTTCGGCCCCACGCCGGCCCGCGACCGCACCTGGAACCTGAGCCCTTCGGGCGACCTCGCCGAAGCCGCCGCCAACCTCTTCGCCCACCTGCGCGCCGCCGACCGCAGCGGCGCGACCGCCATCGCCGTCGCCCCGATCCCGGAAGAGGGCCTGGGCGAAGCCATCAACGACCGCCTGCGCCGGGCGGCCGGGTTTGTCGGCTAGCCGGCCTGGGGATAGTCTCGACCCATGACCATCTCCGTCCCCGCCGATGTGCTGTCGCGCCTCAAGGCCGTGCTGGGCGAGGGCGGCTGGAGCCAGGAGCCGGCGGTGCTGGCGCCCAAACTCCTGGAATGGCGCGACCGGTGGTCGGGCCAGACGCCGTTCCTGGCCCTGCCGAAATCGACCGCCGAGGTCGCCGCCGTGGTCGGCGTCTGCTTCGAATCCGGGATCCCGATCACCCCCCAGGGCGGCAACACGGGGCTGGTCGGCGGCCAGATCCCGCAGGGCGAGATCCTGCTCTCAACCGACCGCCTGCGCGCGGTCCGCGAGGTGGACACCTTCGACGACGTCCTGGTGGCCGAGGCCGGGGTGAAGCTGGCCGCCGTACACGAGGCCGCCGCCGCCGTGCGCCGCCGCTTTCCCCTGGGTCTGGCGTCGGAAGGCAGCGCTTCGGTCGGCGGCTTCGTCTCCACCAATGCCGGCGGCACCCAGGTGCTGCGCTACGGCATGACCCGGGCCCTGGTGCTGGGTCTGGAAGCCGTGATGCCCAATGGTGAGGTCTGGAATGGGCTGAAACGCCTGCGCAAGGACAACACCGGCTACGATCTCAAGCAGCTGCTGATCGGCGCCGAAGGCACCCTGGGCGTGGTCACCGCCGCGGCGCTCAAGCTCTATCCGGTGATGGCCTCGCGCGCCGTGGCCCTGATCGGCCTGGCCAGCCCCGAGGCGGCGCTGGCGCTGCTGGTCCGCGCAAGGGACGAGACCGGCGGTGCGGTGGAGGCGTTCGAACTGATCGGCCGCCTGGGCATAGGCTTCGCGCTTCGCAATATTCCCGGAACCCGCGATCCCCTGGCCAGCCCTCACGACTGGTATGTCCTGGCGGAGTTCAGTTCCGGCGAGCCAGGCGCGGCGGAGGCGGCCATGGAGCGGTTCCTGGCGGCCGGCCTCGACGATGGCCTCGTCTCCGACGCGGCGCTGGCCCAGACCGACACCCAGGCCAGGGCGCTGTGGGCGCTGCGCGAGGGCCAGTCCGCGGCCCAGAAGCCCGAGGGCGCTGTGTGGAAGCACGATATCGCCGTGCCGATCAGCCAGGTCGCCGCCTTCCTGAGCGAAGCCACCGCCGCCATGCAGGCCTTCGCCCCCGGCTGCCGGATTTCCGCCTTCGGCCACATGGGCGACGGAAATATCCACTACGACGTACTGCGACCGGACGGCGGTTCCGACGCCGCGCACGCCGCGCGCCGCGACGCCGGCTCGCGGATCGTCCACGACATCGTCGCGAGGTTCGGCGGCTCGATCAGCGCCGAGCACGGGCTGGGATCGATGAAGACCGAAGAGGCACGCCGCTACAAGCAGCCGGTGGAGGTCGAGGCCCAGGCCGCCATCCGCCGGGCGCTGGATCCCAAGCGGATCATGAACCCCCGGGTGCTGTTCTAGCCCGGTGACTTCGCCGGCGGCCTGGCCGCCAGGGTGTCGCCCCATTCGCCGATGGCCCGGGCGTTGACGTAGTAGAGGGCCTGGCGGGCGGCGGGTTGGTTCTGGGACAGGCCAAGCCTGCGCAGGAGCCAGGCCGGGGCGGCCGGATCGGCGCAACCCAGGCCGTTGGAATAGAAGGCCAGCCGGGCGTTGGCCCGGACACAGGCCGCCACCTGCGGCGGCG
This sequence comes from Caulobacteraceae bacterium, assembly GCA_947475465.1. Lineage (GTDB taxonomy): Bacteria > Pseudomonadota > Alphaproteobacteria > Caulobacterales > Caulobacteraceae > Phenylobacterium. Next base: position 21,934 of record CANJLK010000022.1, read on the forward strand.
CCGCGCTCCAGGCGGCGTCCAGCCCCTTGCGGTCCAGTCGGTAGGTCGCCGCGACGCTGGCCTGGACGGCCTCGGACCCGGCGATCGTCTGGATCCAAAGCGCCGGGATGTCCCGCCGGGCCCCGCAGGCGGCCGCCTTGGCCCTCAGCTTGACGTCCAGACCCTCCAGAGCCGCGGCGCCTGCGCCCATGTCCCGGCCGTAGGCCGCCATCACCCGGGTCCGCTCGGGGGCCGACAGCTTTGACCATAGGCAGACGCCAAGCCCGCTGGCCTCGGCCCCGCTGGCCATGACCAGCGCCAGCGCCATGCCCGCCATCCCCGCTTTCATCTCAGCTTGTCCGGTTGACGCCGCGGCCGTCCAGCACCTGGCGGACCTTCAGGGCCAGCTGTTCGATGGTGAAGGGCTTGGGCAGGAAGGCGACGTCGGCGTCGAGCACGCCGTTGTGGACGATCGCGTTCTTCGTGTAGCCGGTGGTGTAGAGCACCTTGAGGTCCGGGCGCGCCTGGCGTGCGGCGTCGGCCAGCTGCCGGCCGGTCATGCCCGGCATGATGATGTCGGTGAACAGCAGGTCGATGCGCGGTTGCAGGCCGATCCCGGCCAGGGCCTGCGATCCGTCGGAAGCCTGGACCACGGTGTAGCCCAGGTCGCGCAGGGCATCGACGGTCAGATGGCGCACACCCGCCTCGTCCTCCACGACGAAGATGATCTCGCCCGCCTGGGCGCGCGGCAGGTTCACGGGCGCGGCGGCCTCGCCCTCCGCGGTCTCCGCCGCGCTCAGGCTGCGGGGCAGGTAGAGCTTCACCGTCGTGCCGACCCCGATCTCGGAATAGATCTTCACGTGGCCGCCGGACTGTTTGACGAAGCCGTGCACCTGGCTGAGCCCCAGCCCCGTGCCCTTGCCCACCTCCTTGGTGGTGTAGAAGGGATCGAAGGCCCGCTCGATGACCTCGGGCGGCATGCCCGCGCCGGTGTCGGTGATCGAGACCATCACATACTGCCCGGCATCGACCTCGCTGTGCTGGTCGGCATAGGCGTCGTCCAGATGGGCGTTGGCGGTCTCGACGGTGAGCCGCCCGCCGCCGTCCATGGCGTCGCGCGCGTTGACGCACAGGTTGAGGATGGCGTTCTCCAGCTGTCCCGGGTCGGCATAGGCGCGCCAGACTCCGCCGGCCAGGACCGTCTCTACCCGCACGTCCTCGCCGATCGAGCGACGCAGCAGTTCCGACATCCCGCCGACCAGCTTGTTGACGTCCAGGACCTTGGGGGCGAGCGGCTGCTGGCGGGAAAAGGCGAGCAGTCGGCCGGTCAGCTGGGCGGCCCGCTCGGCGCCTTCGATGGCGTTGTCGATGCAGGCCTCCGCCCGTTCCGGGGCCTTCACCAGCCGCCGCTTGGCCAGGTCCAGCGAACCCAGAACGATGGCCAGCATGTTGTTGAAGTCGTGGGCGATGCCGCCGGTCAGCTGGCCGACCGCCTCCATTTTCTGCATCTGCCGCATTTGCGATTCCGCGTCCTGGCGGCTGGCGGCCTCGGCGCGCAGCTGGTCGTTGGTGAAGGCCAGGGCGTCGCGGGCCTGGTTGGCGGCCTCCACCCGGCGGCGGCCATCGCGGAAGACGAAAACCCCCAGGCCCAGGCTGGCGATGGCGCTGCCCAGGAGCGTCACCACCATGATCGCGCCCTCGCGTTCCGCCGCGCGGGTGCGCCTGGCGAGCAGGGCGGTTTCCCGGGTCCTCATCTCCGCGACGACCAGCCGGATGCGGTCCATCACCTGGCGGCCGCTGTCCAGCAGCTCGATGTCGGTCACCCCGACGTCGCGGCCGGCCGCCGCCCGCGCCAGGCCCTCACGAAGGATGGCGAGCCGTTGGCGGCTCAGGCCCCTCAGCGTCATCATCGCCGCCCGCTGTTCGGGATTGTCGGCGATCGCCGCGCCCAGGCCCGCCATGTCGGCGTCGATCCGCCCCACCGCCGACTCGTAAGGGGTCAGGAACGCCGGCTGCCGGGTCAGCAGGTAGCCGCGCTGGCCGGTTTCGGCGTCCTGTAGCTCAGAGAGCACAGTGCCCAGGCGGTTTTGCACCTCTAGGGTGTGCTGTACCCAGCCGAACGCACGCTCCTGGCGTTGCGCCAGCCAGATGCTGCTCAGCACCGCCAGGGTCAGGATGGCGAACCCGAGAAGCAGGGCTTGCAGGGCCCGGTCGGTGCGCGTCGACGGCATGACGCCTGAATGGCGGACAATGGCCGCGCCATCAAGGGCATGGCGCAACCCTTGGTGTAGATGCCCACAAGCCTGTGGAGCCATTGCCGCCGAGGCTTGCCGCCCGGCCTGCGACTCGGCAAAGAATTGGCCATGCTGATCGCGCTCTCACCGGCCAAGGCGCTCGACTTCACCGCCCCTCCGTCCCAGGCGCCGGTTAGCATGCCTGAGCTCGCCGACCAGACCGCGGAACTGGCCAAGACCACCCGCAAGCTGCGCGCCGCCGACCTGAAGCGGATGATGGCGCTCTCCGACAGCCTCGCCCAGCTGAACCGCGAGCGGTTCCAGGCCTTCGATCCCGACAGCGACGAGGGCCTGCAGGCGGCCTTCGCCTTCGCCGGCGACACCTACATCGGCCTTCGGGCCCGCGAACTGGACCGCAAGGCGCTGGCCTGGGCCCAGGACCACCTGCGCATCCTCTCGGGCCTCTACGGCGTGCTGCGGCCGCTGGACGCCATCCAGCCCTACCGCCTGGAGATGGGCGTGCGGATCAAGACCCGCCGCGGCCACAGCCTCTACGACTTCTGGGGACCGCGCGTGGCCCAGGCGCTGAACGCCGCCGCCATCGGCCACAAGGACCGGACCCTGGTGAACTGCGCCAGCCAGGAATATTTCGGCGCTGTCGACCGCGCCGCCCTGACCCTGCCGGTGCTCAGCTGCCGGTTCCTGGAAGAGAAGGACGGCGATCAACGAATCCTGTCGTTCTTCGCCAAGCGGGCCCGCGGCGCCATGGCCCGTTACGCCATCGACAACCGCATCGAGCGGGCCGCCGATCTGCGGGCCTTCGATCGCGACGGCTACCGGTTCGCGGCCCACCTCTCCAGCGAGACCGAATTCACCTTCGTCCGGCCGCAGCCCGAACCGGTCACGCCGGCCCGCGCCCGCCGCACGCTCGAGACCGCCATCTAGGGCGCGGACGCCAGGTAGCCGGTCGGGTCCTTCAGGAAGTCGCCGAAGTCGGCCAGGCAGCCGCGCCAGCCATCGATCTGACCGATCATTTCGCCGCGCGAGGTCTCCGCGAACAGCAGGGTCGAGAACAGCATGTGCGGCTTGCCCGCCTGGTCCTGCACGATCCGGCAAGTGACCGAGCTCTGGTTGAAGCGGTTGATCTCGGCCAGGGTGGCGGTGCGCTGGTTGGCGGAAGCATCGAAGCCCAGGGCCAGGCAACCCCGGCCATGAGTGTCACACCCGGCGAACTGCGCCTGGAACGATCCGGCCGGCGAGGTCACCTTCAGCATCACGCCGTCGCCCTCCGTCCTGGCAATCTCGCCGTGGGCGTTGGCTGCGGCCAGGACCTCGATCAGGTTCGAGGGATTCCGCGCGTCGAAGGTCGGGTCGCGGACCGGCTTCGCCGTCTGGGCTTTCACAGGTTGGGCCTTCGCGGGCGCTGGCTTTGGCGCCGTGGGCTTGGGGGCGGCGCCGGCGGCCAGCACGGCGGCGGCGAGGAGGGCGGCTGACTTCCACATCATCGCCGAGGGCTAACAGACGCGGGCAGGCGGCGCGAGCCCGGCCTGGCGAGCCGCCGCCGGTTTCCATGGCAGGCCGGCCTCGGCAGGGATAAGCTGGACCGCAACATTGGAGGCGCCCATGGGTTTCGCCGTCGCTATCGTATTCCTGGTCCTGGCCGCCGTGGTGGCGCTGGGCGCCATCAAGATCGTGCCGCAGGGCCGCGAGTACACCGTCGAGCGGTTCGGCCGCTACACCCGCACCCTCAAGCCCGGCATCAGTTTCCTGACCCCCTTCGTCGAGAGCGTCGGGCGACGCATCAACATGATGGAGCAGGTCCTGCAGGTGCCGCAGCAGGAGGTGATCACCAAGGACAATGTCACCGTCCAGGTGGACGCCATCGTCTTCATCCAGGTGATGGACGCCGCCGCGGCCGCCTACCGGGTCACCGCCCTCGATTTCGCGATCACCCAGCTGACCATGACCAACCTGCGCACCGTGGTCGGCAACATGGAGCTCGACGAGGTGCTGTCCCAGCGCGACCACATCAACTCGCGCCTGCTGGAGGTCATCGACGAGGCGACGACCCCCTGGGGCGTCAAGGTGGCGCGGATCGAGATCAAGGACCTGCAGCCGCCGCCGGATATCACCAACGCCATGGCCCGCCAGATGAAGGCCGAGCGCGAGAGGCGCGCGGTGATCACCGAGGCCGATGGCGAGAAGCAGGCCGCCATCACCGTCGCCGAGGGCCAGAAGCAGTCGGCCATCCTGCAGGCCGAGGGCCGCCGCGAGGCCGCCTTCCGCGACGCCGAGGCCCGTGAGCGCTCCGCCCAGGCGGAAGCCAAGGCCACCGAGCTGGTGTCCAACGCCATCGCCGACGGCGACGTCAATGCCATCAACTACTTCATTGCCCAGAAGTATGTGGAGGCGTTCGGCAAGCTGGCCGAAAGTCCGCAGCAGAAGACCGTCATCGTGCCCGCCGACATGGCCTCCCTGGTGGGCTCCATCGCCGGCGTCGCCGAGCTGGTGAAGACCGCCAAGGCCGAGAACCAGGCTGCGCCCGCCAAGGCGCCGCGGCCGCCGCGCAGCCCGTCCACGGCGGGGACCTGAGCCATGTCCGCCGCCGCCGATCTCTACCTCGCCCACCCCTTGTGGATCTGGGCGGCCCTGGGCGCCGGCCTCCTGGCCATTGAGGTGGCGGCGGGCTCGGGCTGGCTCCTCTGGCCCGCGGCCTCGGCCGGGGTGGTCGCCTTGCTCGTCGCCATCCGGCCCCTGCCGCCGGCGGTGGGCGTGATGGTCTTCGCGCTCCTGACTATCGCCTCGACCCTGCTGGCGCGCCGCTACCTGCCGCGTTCGGTCACCCACCACGCCCGCGACATCAACGACGGCGAGGCGCGCCTGCTGGGCGCCGAGGCCCGGGTCGTGGCCGCCTTCCACGACGGCGCCGGGCGGGTGTTCGTCGACGGCAAGGAATGGGCGGCGGAGCTGGAGGGCGAGGCGGTTCCGGCGGCCGGCGCGCGGGTCGAGGTCACCGGCGTCCTGGGCGCCCGCCTCAAGGTCCGGGCTGCTTAGGGGTTCGCCGCCATGCAAGGCATCAATCTTTCAGCCTTGAAACAACCCTAAGTCATTGGGATTGGCCACACTTCGGGCGCCGTCCTTCCTCACCTTGACCCTGAAGCGAACGCGGCGCTTATGTGCGCCCAGGGGGATGCAAGCCCCATCGGAAACACCCAGGAGAGACTGAAGTCATGAGGCCAATCGGATTGGGGCTGATCGCAGCCCTCATCATCGCCATGGTCGCCCCCGCCGTGGCGATGGCGGCGCCCAAGGCGCCCGCGCTGCCTCCGGTCAGCAAGGCCGAAATCACCCAGGGCATGAAGGACACGCCGGCCATCGTCTCGGCCCTGAACCTTCCCTGCCAGGTCACCAACGCCCGCATCATCGGCAAGGCGCCCGAGGACAAGAAGGCGGGTCGTCCGGCCACCAGCTACTATGAGGTCGCCTGCGCTCCCGGCCAGATGGGCTTCATCGTCAGCCAGCCGGTCGGCGGAACGCCCACCAGCTTCACCTGCATCGAAGGCAACACGCCGCCGGACGGCGCCACGGAGGCGGTGGTCCCCTGCCGCCTGCCGGAGAACGCTGATCCGAAAATCCCCCTGGCTTCGGCCTTGAAGATCTCCGGCGTTGACTGCGTGCCCGAGGCGGTCCGCGGTCTAGGGACCGGCAAGGCCGGCACGGTCATGGAGGTCGCCTGCCAGGGCTCCGCCGGCTACATCCTGGTCGCCCCGGCTCCGTTCGATGCGACCAAGAAGCTCGAGGGCCAGAACTGCCTCGCCTACGACGAAAACGCCGGCGGCATTAAGTGTGTGCTGCGAGACAAGGCCTCGCGCCTGGCGGCCATCGACAAGTTCAACACCGACGCCAAGACCGGCTGCGCCGTCAAGGACCGCCGCTTCGTCGGCGAAACCCAGGACCGCTCCAACTGGTACGAAGTCGGCTGTGAAGACGGCAAGGGCTTCATGATCCACGTCTCCGCCGCCGGCGTCGCGGACTCCACGCCCTGCATCAAGGCCGCCGGCCTGATGGGCGGCTGCACCCTGTCGAACGCCCGCGAGGCGGCGACCGAACAGGCCGCGCTCTACACTCGTCTGGCCAAGGCCGCAGGCTCCAACTGCGACGTCGACCACTACGGCGTCTTCCCGCCGCACGGCACCGACGACATCGTCGAGCTGTTCTGCAAGGACGGTTCGGGCAGCGTCGGCATCTTCCGCGCCGCCGGCTCCAAGAGCAGCGTCTATGACTGCGGCCGCGCGCCGGCCTTTGGCTACAAGTGCTCGGCCGGCAATGTGGCCTACGGCTACACCACCCTGACCGCCGACCTGAAGAAGCTCGACAAGGCCAGCTGCGTGGTCTCCGACGCCCGCGCCGCCGGCCGCGCCGAAAACGGCAACGTCTCCATCGAGGTGGCCTGCGCCGACGGTTTCAAGGGCTACATCATCGACTACAAGCCCGATCCGGTGACGCCGATCGCCGCTACGGGCTGCGCCCTGGCCGGCGGCTGCGCGCTGCCGGGCAACACCAAGAAGTAGGCCTGGATTAAGGGCTGATCTGGAAAGGCCCCCGGGTTCGCCGGGGGCTTTTTCTTTGCCCGCGTCAGATGCCGGACACGGGCTCAGGCGATGGCGGCTTCGATCAGCCTGGGGCCGCGCTGGGCCATGGCGTCGCGGAACGCGACGTCGAAGGCCTCGGCGGTGTCGCAGCGCACGGCCTCCACGCCCATGCCCCTGGCCAGGGACACCCAGTCGAGCGCCGGGTCGTCGAGGCTGAGCAGGCCGTTGGCCTTTGGCCCGCCCGCGCCGGCGCCGGTGCGGCCCATCTCGATGGTCAGGACCCGGTAGACCCGGTTGGCGAAGATCACCACCGTGACGTCGAGGTTCTCGCGGGCCAGGGTCCAGAGCGCCTGGACCGTGTACATCGCCGCCCCGTCGCCGTTGATCGAGACGATCTTGCGCTCCGGCGCCGCCACCGCCGCGCCGATGGCCATGGGCACGCCGTCGCCGATCGCCCCGCCGGTCAGGGCCAGGACCTCGTGCGGCGCCGCGGTCATCGAAGGCACGGCCACCGCGCCCTGGCTGGTGACGCTGTCGTCGCAGACGATGGCGCCTTCGGGCAGGTGGCGGGCGATGGACAGGCCGGCGGTCTGCGGCGTGAGTTGTCCCGCGGGCGCGGCGTCGGGCCGAATTAGCGGCTGGCGAGGACCCTCGTTGGGCGCCCCCAGCGCATCGGCCAGAGCCGCCAGGCCGGCGACAGCGTCCTCGCCCCGCTCGGCGAGGGTCAGGGTCGCGCAGCCCTCCGGGACCAGTACGCTTGGCCGGTTCGGATAGGCGAAGAAGGCCACCGGTTCCTTCGTGCCGGCCAGCACCATCAGGTCGGTCCCGGCCAGGTCGCGCAGCGCGGCCTCGGCGAAGTACTGCATCCGCGCGGGCTGGAAACCGCCGGCGCCGCGCGGCTGGCGGGCCACGAAGGTGTCGGTCATGGTCTTGACCCCGACTGCGGCCAGGCGCGCGGCCTGGGCCAGCCCCTCGGCGCGGCAGGCCTGCGCGCCCAGCAGGACGACCGGCTGGCGGGCCGCGCGGATCGCCCGGGCGGCTGCGTCCACCGCCTCGCCTGAAGGTGGGTTCCGGACCGGGCGTTGCGCGACGACCGGCTGGGTGGTGGTCTCCAGCCAGGCGGAATCGGCGGGCAGGATCAGGCTCACCGGTCCGCCGGGCGGGCCGAAGCTGGCGGCCACCGCCTCCGCCGTCAGGGCGGCCACGGCGCCCGCGCTCTCGGCCGACTTCACCCACAAGGAGTTGGGTCGGGCCAGTGTCGCGATGTCGGAGTTCAGCGGTGCGTCATAGCCGCGATGATAGGTGGCGTGGTCGCCAATCACGTTGACGATGGGCGTGAAGGCCCGCCGCGCGTTGTGCAGGTTGGCCACGCCGTTGCCGTAGCCGGGGCCCAGGTGAAGCAGGGTGCATGCGGGGTTGTCGGCGATCCGCCCATAACCGTCGGCCGCCCCTGTCGCCACGCCCTCGAACAGGCAAAGCACGGGCCGCATCCTGGGCTCGCGGTCCAGCGCCGCCACGAACTGCATTTCGCTGGTGCCGGGATTGGCGAAACAGGCGGTGACGTCGTTGGCCGCCAGTGTGGCCAGAAGGGAATCCGCGCCGTTCATCTAGAACACCATCACATCTGAATCGGGTGGGTCGGCGAACAGCCGCGACACCTGGTCTGCGCGGCGCGCGCGCGCCAGCGACTGGGCGATGTAGCCCTTGTCGGTGATCTCGCCGGCGCCCGCGTCCGGCCCGTCGGGCAGCACAACGGCCCGGCCGACCCGGCCGCCGACGCCGCGCGCGGTCCGGTTGAAGATCTCCAGCCCCTGCCGGGCGGCGGCCTCCACCGCGGGGCGCGGCTGGCGCGGATCGGGATAGAGCAGCAGGCCCACCGCCTCGCGGCCCTCGCCACAGACCACCGCGTCGGTCACCGCCCCGCCGATGGCGCCGATGGCGCGCACCCGGATGTCGCCCACGTCGACGAAGGCGCCGGTGGTCAATTTGAAATTTTCCGAAAGCCGCCCGTCATAGACCATTCCCAGCGTCGGGTCGTTCGCGTCCACGAGCCGCGCCGCGTCGCCCAGGCGGTAGAAGCCCTCCTCGTCCAGCGCCGCCTGCGTCAGGTCGCGTCGCCCCAGATAGCCCGGCGAAACCTGCGGGCCCTTGACCCGCATCTCCAGCTTCCCGGCCTCCGGGACGAGCTTCACCGACGTGCCCGGCAGCGGCAGGCCGATCAGCCCCATCTGCTCGTTCGGCCAATGGACATTGCAGACGCTGGGCCCGGCCTCGGTGGCGCCGAAGCCGGCGACGAAACTGATCCTTTCGCCCACCGTGCGGACCGCCACCGCCTGGATTCGGTCGCAGATGCTCTGGCCGAGGGCCGCGCCGCCGTACTGCATCACCCTCAGCCGTTCGAAGAATCGCGCGGCCAGGGCCTTGTCCTGTTCCAGCGCCTCGGCCAGCAGCATCCAGCCGGCCGGCACCATGTAGTGATAGGTGGTGGAGATTTCCTTCAGGTTCCGCAGGGTTTCGCCGAACCGATGGGCGGTGGGCTGGCCCGCGTCGATGTAGAGTGTCCCGCCGCGGTGCAGCGACATGTGCAGCACCGCGTTGCCCCCCAGACTGTGGCTCCAGGGCGCCGAATTGACCATCACCGGCGGGTCGGGATCGTCGTAGCAGGCCGTGAACTGGGCGGCGTTCACCGCCATGCCGCGGTGGGTCAGGATCACTGCCTTGGGCTTTCCCGTGGAGCCGGAGGTCAGCAGGTACTTGGCGGGATCTTCAGGGCGGGCGTTGGCCGCGTCGTGGTGGCTGAGCAGCAGGGTCTCGAACGCCATGTCGCCGGGCCGCAGGTTCATCGAGCCGATCACCGGCACGCCGGACAGCCCCGGCGCGGTCAGGCCCTCGGCGACCAGGTCCACGTCCTCGGCGTACACGGCGGCCGGCTTGAGGATTTCGCAGGCGTGGGCCAGACGGGCGGGATTGGCGCCCGTCAGGCCGTACTGCAGGGAGACTGGCGCCACCGGCATTCTCTGGCTCATGGCGGCATAGGTGATCAGGGCGTGGTTGATGCTGTTGGCCGACAGGATCATCAGCGGCTCGGCGCGCACGACGCCCATGGCCAGGAGCCCGCCGGCGATCGCCGCCACCTGGTCGCGCGCCTCGCCGAAGGTCACGGTGCGCCAGCCGGCCCCGGAACGCTCGGCAAGCCAGACCCGTCGTGGCGCGACCCGGGCCCAATGTTCCAGCGCGGCGTTGGCGGTCGGGAATTGCGTGGAAAACGGGGTCGGATTGGTCAGGACAATCGCCCCGTCGGCACGCCGCTCGACCTCCAGCCGGCGTGGGGCGAAACGCGGGTCGCGCAGGCTCACGGCGGCGGTTCGAAGTTCGGCGTCCATATGGAAAGCTTATTTCAAGCCGCCCGCGCCTTGGGAAGCCTTAGGTCCGCAAGGCGGCCAGACGGCGTTCCAGGAACAGCCGCTCGGCGGGGGCGGGACTGAGCGCCAGGGCGTGGCGCAGGGCCTCGCTGGCCTCGCGGCTTCGTCCGGCCATGGCGCACAGCCCGGCGCGGGCGGCCTGGTAGGGCAGCCAGTCGGCAAGGCGCTCCGGCGCCGCCACCGCCGCCAGGGCCTGAAGGCCCGCCTCTGCGTCCTGGGCTTCCGCCAGCGCCACAGCCCGGTTGACCTGCGCCACCGGCGAGGGCCGTACGATGAGGAGCAGATCGTACAGGGCCACGATGTCGCCCCAGGCAGTTTCGCCGGTGTCGCGCCTTGCGGCATGGGTGGCGTGGATGGCGGCCATCAGCTGGTAAGGCCCGCTGCGGCCAAGCTCGGCGGCGCGGCGCAGCAGGCCCGCGGCCTCGGCGATCAGCCGGTCGTCCCACAGCCGCGTGTCCTGTTCGCTCAAGGGGATCATCACGCCCGCCCCGTCCAGCCGGGCCGGCCGGCGAGACTCGGTCAGGCGGATCAACGCCGCCAGGCCCAGGACCTCCGGCTCGTCGGGCAGCAATTCGGCCAGCAGGCCCGACAGCCGCAGGGTCTCGGCGGCGAGGTCGGCGGCGTCGGTGGCGCCGGCGGCGTCCTCATAGGCCTGGGCATAGGCGATCTCCAGGGTCGCCAGCACCGCTTCCAGACGTTCGCCCCAGGCCTCCGGGCCGGGGATCTCGAAGCGGATGCGGGCCTCGCGGATCTTGCGCTTGGCGCGCGTCAGCCTCTGGCCCATGGCGATTTCCGTCGTCAGCCAGGCCCGGGCGATCCGCCCGACCGACAGGCCCACCAGCGTGCGCAGCGTCAGTGCGATCCGCGCTTCGGGCGCCAGGGCCGGGTGGCAGCAGACGAAGATCAGCCGCAGCCGCTCGTCGGGGATCGGCTCGAAGGCGGCCATCAGGACCGCTTCCGGATCGGGTTCCGGTTCCGGCGCGTCATGCTGGGCCTCCTGACGCACCTTGGCCCGGCGGCCCAGGTCGAAGGCCCGCCGCCGGCCCACCGCATAGAGCCAGGCCGCCGGATCGCGCGGCGGCCCGTCGCGCCGCCAGGCCTCCACGGCCCGCAGACTGGCGAAGGCGAAGGCCTCCTCGGCCATGTCGAGGTCGCGGAAGCGGATCGCCAGCGCCGCGCGGATGCGGTCGCCCGCCGTCGCCACGGCCCCCGCCAGGACCCGCTCCGCATCGGTCATGGCATGGACCAGACCGGCCGCACCTCGATGGCGTAGTCGGGCCCGCCGGGGATTTTCTTCGCCCAGGCGATGGCCGCGTCCAGGTCCGGCGCCTCGACCATGTAGTAACCGGCCAGTTGTTCGCGGGTCTCTGCGTAGGGACCGTCATGCAGGGACTGGACGCCGCCCACGGTGCGCACGGTGGTGGCGGTCTCGCTGGGCTTCAGCCGGTTGCCGCCGGCCATGGCGCCGGCCTCCGCCATCTCCGCGCCCAGCCGCATGTGGGCCGCGGTGATCTCCTGCAGGATGGCGGGGTCCTTCTGGCCCTCGTCGCCATAGATCAGCAGCAGGTATTGCATGGTCTCGTCCTCTCCCGTTGAAGCCAGCTTGGCCGACGCGAAAGCCCGCGTCACGGGATAGACGCGCCAGGCGTCAGCGATTCGACAGCCTGCGCAGCAGCGCCTGGACCTGGTCCTGGGTGGTCGGGGCTTCCAGGGCGCCGACGAAGGCCTTGAACAGCTTCGCCATGGCGGGACCCTTGTAGGGATAGAGCTCCGGCGGATCCATGTCGTGGACGATCATCGCCACGTCGGCCTCGAACAGCAGCAGCCGGCCATCGGCGGTCTCGGCGCAGTCGATGCCGAAATAGTCCAGCTGGAAGGCCTCGTTCAGGCCGGCGAAGGCCTCCGCGTGGCGGGCGGCGAAGCCCTCATCGAAGGTCGCCATCATCTGGGCCTCGTCGGCGCGGTTGGCGGCGTTGGCCTCCATGTCGGCGTTCAGGTAGTGCACCATCCAGCGCGGCGAGACGGCCATGTGGCTGATGAACGGCCGGCCCCTGACAAACACCACCCGCAGCTTGCGGAACTGGCCGTCCGGCCCGCTGTAGTCGACGAAGGGCGAGACATAGAATTCCGCGTCCCCCTGGCCGGTCAGGTAGGCGGTGAGCGCGGCCGCGTCGTCCAGCCGCTCCAGGCCGTTGCCGGCGTGTGACCCGGCCGGCCGGATGATGATCGGAAAGCCGATACCCGCCGGCAAACCGGGCAGGGTCTCGCGCGCCACTCGGGCCGTGGTCGGCGCCAGTATGTGCCGATGACCCGCGAAGGCGGCGGCCACCCCGTCGCGGGTCAGCGCCGCGATACGGTCGGGACGGTTGTTCAGCACCGGCTGAGGCCAGCGCCTGGGCCTGCAGCTCCAGGCCCTTCTCGCGGTTGCCGGTCAGCTGCAGCACGGTCGACAGGTCGAGCAGCGCCCCGGCGTCGTCGGGGTGGTCGCCCAGCCACTGCAGCAGGCCGTCCCAGACCGCCTGGACCTTCGCCCCGTCGGAGGCGGCGCGCGCCAGATAGGCCAGGCCCAGGGTGTCGGCGCTCAAGATCGCGGAGGACGGCATGGATCAGGCGTGGCTCACGGTTTGCTGTTCCCCTGATCCCATCCAAAACCTTGCCGCATCAATAACGGCGTTTTGCGGGAATCTACGTAGTGCGCCCCAGGCGCGAATTTTCACTACTCATAGTAGAAATGATTCGAAACACGTCTTTCACGCGTATTCTTTAGGCGTCAGATGTGGCGGAGACGAGGCGGAAAATGTCCCTGGGCGGGTTTTTCCGTCCTGTGGTCAGACAGCCAGGGTCTCGGCAAACCGCACCGGCTGGCCCAGCGAGGGGGCCGTGACCTCGCCGTCCCGCATCACCACACGGCCGCGGATGATGGTGGCCATGGGCCAGCCCTTGGCCTGCATCCCGTCGAACGGCGTCCAGCCGACCCGGCTGGCCATGTCGGCGTGGGCGATGGTGCGGCGGTCGTTCAGGTCGACGATGGTCAGGTCGGCGTCGTTGCCCACCGCCATCCGGCCCTTGTCGGCCAGGCCGAACAGGCGATTGGCGCCATGGCTGGTCAGGTCCACGAGGCGTTCGAGGGAAAGCCGCCCCTCCGCCACGTGGGTCAGCATCACCGGCAGCAGGGTTTGGACGCCCGGCATCCCCGAGGGCGAGGCCGGGTAGGGGCGGGCCTTTTCCTCACTGGTGTGCGGCGCATGGTCGGAGCCGAGCACATCGGCGACGCCGCTGGCCACGCCGGCCCATAGCGCCGCGCGGTGCTCGGCGGTGCGGACCGGCGGGTTCATCTGAGCGTAGCCCTTGAGCCGCTCGTAATCCTCGGGGCCTGCCAGGGTCAGGTGCTGTGGGGTGACCTCGACGCTGGCCACGTCCTTGTGGGCCGCCAGGTAGGCGATCTCCTGGGCGGTGGTCACGTGCAGGACGTGGATGCGCTTGCCCAGCATCTGGGCCAGCCGCACCAGCCGCTCGGTGGACTGGATCGCCGACTGGGCGTCGCGGACCTCGTAGTGGCTGGTCCAGTCGCCCGTGCGGGCCAGCGGCCGCCGCTCGGCCAGGCGGTACTCGTCCTCGGAGTGGAAGGCGGCGCGGCGGTTGATGTGGCGTAGCACCTGCTCGATGCCCTCGTCGTCCTGCACCAGCAGGCTGCCGGTGGACGCGCCCATGAACACCTTGATCCCGCAGCAGCCTGGCAGTCGCTCCAACTCCCCCAGGAACGCCGCGTTCTCGTGCGTGCCGCCCACATAGAAGGCGTGGTCGCAGTGCATGCGGTTCGCGGCCCGCGCCAGCTTGTCGGCCAGGGCGTCGGGGTCGGTGGTGCTGGGCTCGGTGTTGGGCATCTCGAAGACCGCCGTCACCCCGCCCAGCACGGCGGCGCGCGACCCGGTCTCCAGGTCTTCCTTCCACTCCAGGCCAGGCTCGCGGAAATGCACCTGGGTGTCGATCACCCCCGGCATGACCACCAGGCCGCCGGCGTCGAACACCTCGCCGGCCGAGGCCTGTCCCAGGTCGCCGATGGCCGCGATCTTGCCGCCGCGCACGCCCACGTCCGCCAGGCCCCGCCCGGCGTGGTTGATCACCTCGCCGCCACGCACGATCAGGTCGAAGGTCTCAGCCATGGGAGGGCTCCGTCGCGGCCAACAGTTCAACGGCGGCCTTTTCGACCGTCTCCACCGTCAGGTCCATCATGTGGCACAGCGCCTGGTCGAAGTTGGGGTCGACGGCGCGGATCTGTTCGTATTCCCGCGGGCCCCGCACGATGCGGGTCGCCGGGCCCCAGGGCGCGTAACAGCGGTCGTCGGACGGCCCGAACAGGCCCAGCGTGGGCGCTCCGGCCGCGGCGGCCAGGTGCATGGTGCCCGAATCGTTACCGATGAACAGCCGCGCGTGCTTCAGGCAGGCATAGGAGGTGAGCAGGTCGCCCTCCTGGGTCAGGTCGATGAACTGTCGGCGCATGACCACGTCCTGCAGCGCCTTGGCGTACTTCTTGTCCTCCGGCCCGCCCAGCACCATAAGCCGCCCGCCCTTCAGCGGCCCGGCGGGATCCAGCAGCCGCATGGCGACCTGGGAGAACCGCTCGATGGGCCAGGTCTTGCCGAGCCAGTTGGCGGCTGGGGCCAGGGCCAGGATCGGACCGAATCCGGCGGTCAGCTCCACCGCGCGGGCCTCGGTCTCGGCCGAGGTGAACAGATAGGGCGCCGCCGGCTCGTCCTCGATCTTCAAGGTGCGGGCCGCCTCCATCACCTTGTGCACCGGCGGTCCGGAGACCTTGCGCCAGATGGCGCGGCGCCTTGTCGATATGAACCGCGAGATGCCCGATCCGCGCAGATCGACCACCAGGCCCCAGCGGGTCTTCCTCACCTGGCGCCACAGGTCGAACCAGTGGCTGCCGTCCTTGGCCTTGGCGAACTCGATCACCCGGTCGAGGTTCGGCACATCGGCGAACAGAGGCGCGGCGGTGGGCCCGGCCACCACCGTGAAGCGGGCGTTGGGGATCTCGTCGGACAGCCGCTTGATCAGGCCCGACGACAGCACGGCGTCGCCGATCCGGGTCGCCGTGATGAACAGGATTGGGAAGGAGCCGCGCGCCATCGACCTTCTATAGGGTGGGTTAGGCTGGCGCTCTACAGCGCGAAGCCCCAAATTACACGGATGGCCGACGCCCTGACCTTTTCGCCACTCGCAAGCCGCGCCCTGATCGCGGTGAGCGGCCCCGATTGGCGAGGCTTTCTCCAGGGCCTGATCACCCAGGACGTCGAGACCCTGAAGCCTGGCGAGGTCCGCTTCGGCGCTCTGTTGACCCCCCAGGGCCGCCTGCTCCACGATCTCTTCGTCATCGGCCGTGACGACGGCTGCTGGCTCGACGTCGCCGCCGAACACCGCGCCGCCATCCTGCAGCGACTCCTGATGTACCGCCTGCGGGCGAAGGTGGAGATCGCCACGGATGATGCGGCGGTCGCCGCCGCCTTTGGCGCGGGGACGCCGGGAGAGGGCTTCGCGGTGGATCCCCGGGTCCCGGAACTCGGCTGGCGCGGCTACGGCGTGCCGGTCTCAGGTGATGAGGCCGCCTACAACGCCCACGTCCTGGCCCTGGGCCTTCCGGCCCCCGCCGACTGGGGCTCCGACCGCACCTATCCCATCGAGGCCAACTTCGACCTCGTGAACGGGATCGATTTCCACAAGGGCTGCTACGTCGGCCAGGAAACCACCTCGCGCATGAAGCGGCGCGGCCAGATCAAGAACCGCATGCTGCCGGTCGTCTTCGAGGGCCCCGCGCCCAGCCCAGGCGCCGAGATCCTGGTCGGCGACCTGCGGGCCGGCGAGGTGCTCTGCGGCGCGAACGGCCGGGCCATGGCCCTCGTGCGCCTGGACCGTATCGAGGGCGCCGCGCTCAGCGTCGATGGCCGCCCGGTGCGGATCGAACGCCCCGCCTGGCTCTCAGCCGCCCTCGGCGAAGAAGTCGCGTAGGGCCTTCATCGTCGCCGCCGGGTTCTCCTCGGGAATGAAGTGGCCGCTGGCGACGGCGTGGCCGCGAATATCCGGCGCCCAGGCCCGCCAGACCTCCAGCACGTCGTACCAGGCGCCGACCGCGCCCACGTCGCCCCACAGCGCCAGGGTCGGGCAGGCGATGGTCCGCCCTGCCGCCTGGTCCGCCGCGTCCAGCCGCCGGTCGTAGCCAGCGCCGGCCCGGTAGTCTTCGCAGATGGCGTGGATCACCGAGGGCTGGCGGGCAAAGGCCCGGTATTCCGCCAGGGCCTCCGGCGCGCAGAAGTCGGCCAGCCCCGGCATGTGCGCCTCGAAGAAGAAGTACTCAGGATCGGCCCCGATCAGGGTTTCCGGTACGCCGCGCCGCTGAGCCAGGAACGGCCAGTGCCAGTAGCCCATGGCGAACCGCGCGTCGGCCCGAGCCCAGACCTCGCCGGTGGGCACGATGTCTAGAACCGCCAACCGGCGCACGGCGTCCGGATGATCCAGCGCCAGCCGGTAGGCCACCCGGCCGCCCCGGTCGTGGCCCACTACGTCGAACCGCCCGAACCCGAAATGCGCCATCAGGGCCACGGCGTCGGCCGCCATGGCCCGCTTGGAGTAGCTGGCGCTCTCATCCGCATCGGCCGGCGCCGTGCTGCCGCCATAGCCGCGCAGGTCCGGGGCGATCACCGTGAAGTCGCGGGCCAGGTCGTTGGCGACCGGCGCCCACATCATGTGGGTCTGGGGATAGCCGTGCAGCAGCAGCAGCGGCGGCCCCGCTCCGCCGTGACGCACCCGCAGGCTGACCTCCCCCAGGTCGATCTGCGACAGTTCGAAGCCCTCGAAGGCCATGTCCAAACTCAGCCCTTGTCTCGGCCCGCCGGCTCGGCTGATGGTGCGCCGATGGCTGAACCCCTGATCCGCTGCGGCTGGCGCGGCATGGCCGGCGACCCGCTGTACGAGGCCTATCACGACACCGAATGGGGCGTGCCGGAATACGATTCCCGCGCCCTTTGGGAAAAGCTGGTGCTCGACGGCTTCCAGGCGGGCCTGGCCTGGATCACAATCCTGCGCAAACGTGACGCCTTCCGCGCGGCCTTCGACAACTTCGATCCCGAGAAGGTCGCGCTCTATGGCGAGGCCGACCGCGCCCGCCTGATGGCCGACGCCGGCATCGTCCGTTCCAACGCCAAGATCGACGCGGCGATCAACTCGGCCCGGATCTACCTGTCGATGCGCGACGCGGGTGAGGACTTCTCCCAATTCTGCTGGAGCTTCACTGGCGGCAAACCGCTGCAGAACCGCTGGGACGTTGTGGGCCAGGTTCCGGCCAAGACCGCGCTCGCCGAGGAGGTCGCCGCCGCCCTCAAGGCCCGGGGCTTCAAGTTTGTCGGCCCGGTGATCGTCTATGCCTGGATGCAGGCGGTCGGCATCGTCAACGACCACCTGACCTGCTGCTTCCGCCACGACCAGGTGAAGGCCTGATGGCCAGGGGACCCCACATGCTGCTGGAGCGCGCCTTCGTCGGCGGGCCGGTCTGCGGGGTGGACGAAGCGGGCAGGGGCCCTTGGGCGGGCCCGGTCAGCGCTGCCGCCGTCATCCTCAATCCGAAGAAGGTCCCCAAGGGCCTCGACGATTCCAAGAAGCTCTCGGCCAAGGCGCGCGAGGCCCTGGAACTGGAGATCAAGGCCAAGGCCACGGCCTGGGCGGTGGGCTTCGCCTCGGTCGAGGAAATCGCGGCGCTTAACATCCTGCACGCCGCGGGCCTGGCCATGCGCCGCGCCGTCGAGCAGCTATCGGTCACCCCGCAGTTCGCCTTGGTGGACGGCAACTACCGCTTCGCCCTTCCGTGCGAGGTCAGGACGGTGGTCGGCGGCGACGGCAAGTCCAAGTCCATCGCCGCGGCCTCGATCCTCGCCAAGGTGGCCCGCGACCGGCTGATGATCGAGATGGACGCCCGCTACCCCGGCTACGGCTTCGCCAGCCACAAGGGCTACCACGCCGAGATCCATGTCGAGGCGCTGCGCATCCTTGGCCCCTGCGAGATCCACCGCATGGGCTGGGCCCCGGTGAAGCTCGCCCTGGCCGGCGGCGCCCCCATACAGGAAAGCCTCTCCTTCGAAGATTGACCGGCTGAATCAAGCTTGACCGGGCCCCCGTCGGGTTCGTCCCTTACGCCATGAGCGAAGACCCGCCCCCGATCCCGACCGCGCTGCGTATGCAGGCCCACGCCTGCCGGCGGCTAGGCTCGCCGCTCAACGGCGCCCTGCTCGACCGGGCCGCGGAGGACTGGCTGGCCGGCGGGCCCGTGAAACCCCTCCTGGCGCCCTGGGCCCACTGCGGTGTCCGCGCCCTGTTCGACGCTGCCGCATCCCTGCGGCTGATCGGCGCCTGGCATGAGCTGGCGCTGTGCGGCGACGACCCGGCCATGGCGCAGGCCTATGCGGCGCTCGACGAAGCCGCGATCTGGACCGCCGCCCGCCACGCCATGGTCGCCGACCGCGCCCGTATGGCCGCCTTCATGGCCCACGAACCCCAGACCAACGAGGTTCGCCGCGCCATCTGCTTGGTGGGCGGCTTCCTGGAGATCGCCAAGGTCACCGGCCTGCCGCTCCGCTGTTTCGAGATCGCCGCCAGCGCCGGCCTTAACGTCTCCTGGGACCGCTACCGCTACCGGATGGGCGAGGCGGCCTGGGGCGATCCGGCCGCGTCCGTCTCGATGGATACCGACTGGCAGGGCCCACCGCCGACGGCAGAAATCCCCATCAAGGTGATCGAGCGCGCCGCTTGCGATCGCCGCCCCACCGACCTTACCGACCCCGCCCAGCGCCGCCGCCTGCTGGCCTATGTCTGGGCTGACCAACCCGAACGCCTGGCTCGCATCCGCGCGGCCATCGACGTCACCCTGGCCCAGGGCGTCACTGTCGAGGCCGCTGACGCCGTCGACTGGACCCGGGCGCGGGTGGCTCCCGTGGCCGGCGCGGCGACGGTCCTCTACCATTCGGTGTTCTGGCAATACATGCCGGCCCAGAGCCAAACGGCGCTTGCTCAGCTGATCGTCGACATCGGTAGCAGCGCCACGCGGGACGCCCCCTTCGCCTGGCTGCGCATGGAGCCCGACCCGCAGAACATGCTGGAGATGCAGGTCCGCCTGACGCTCTGGCCGACAGGGACTGAGCAGGTCCTGGCCACGGTGCATCCGCACGGGGCAATGGTTAACTGGACGGCAACCTAGACCACATCTTTCTTTTACACCCCGTCCCTATGGTGAACGCTCCAACGAAGGGCCTGGGGGGCAGAAGCCTTGTCACAGCACCACTACGATCTGATCGTCATCGGCAGCGGTCCCGCGGGCCGGCGCGCCGCGATCCAGGCGGCGAAATTCAACCAGACGGTCCTGGTGGTGGAGCGGGGCCACAAGGTCGGCGGCGTCTCGGTCCACACCGGCACCATTCCTTCCAAGACCCTGCGTGAGACGGTGCTCAACCTCTCCGGCTGGCGCGAACGCGGCTTCTACGGCCGCGCCCACCGCAACAAGCAGCACATCACCTCCGAGGACCTGAAGACGCGCCTGCACATGACGCTGGGCCATGAAGTCGAGGTGCTGGAGCACCAGTTCGCCCGCAACAATGTCGACACCGTCAAGGGCGCCGCCCGGTTCACCAGTCCGCACACCATCTCCGTCACCGGCGCGGACGGCGTCTCGGACTTCACCGGCGACCGCTTCCTGATCGCGGCGGGAACCCGGCCCTACCGTCCCGCCCATATCGGCTTCGACGGCGAGCACATCGTCGATAGTGACGAGATCCTCAACCTGACCCGCATCCCCCGCCAGCTGGTGGTGGTGGGCGCCAGCGTCATCGGCGTCGAGTACGCCTCGATCTTCAGTGCGCTCGACGTCAAGGTCACCGTGGTCGAGCCGATGCCGGGCCTGCTGCCCTTCGTCGACCGCGAACTGGCCGATGAATTCGTCCACGATCTGCGCGACCGCGGCGTCACCCTGCGCTTCAACTGCAAGGTCACCGGCGCCGTGGTCGAGGGCCCGGGCCGCTGCGTGGTCACCTGCGACGACGGCCGCCAGCTGCGGGCCGACATGGTGCTGTTCTCCGCCGGCCGCGAAGGCGCCGTGGACGACCTGGGCCTTGAGACCTGTGGCCTGGAATGCGATTCCCGCGGCCGCCTGTCGGTCGACAAGGCCAGCTTCCAGACCAGCGTTCCGCACATCTACGCCGCCGGCGATATCGTGGGCTTCCCGAGCCTGGCCTCGACCTCGATGGAGCAGGGCCGCATCGCCGCCTGCCACGCCTTCGGCCAGCCCGCGCCGCCGGCCCCCGAGTTTTTCCCCTATGGCATCTATTCGGTGCCCGAGATCTCCACCATCGGCATGACCGAGGAAGAGGTCCGCGAGAAAAAGATCCCCTACGAGTCCGGTGTCGCCCGTTTCCGCGAGACCAGCCGCGGCCATATCGCCGGCATCTCGTCGGGCTTCATGAAGCTGATCTTCAGCCTCGAGACGCGGCGCCTGCTGGGGGCCCATATCGTCGGCGAGGGCGCCACCGAGCTGATCCACATCGGCCAGGCGGTGCTCAACCTCGAAGGCACCCTCGACTACTTCGTCGACAACACCTTCAACTACCCGACCCTGGCCGAGGCCTACAAGGTCGCCGCCCTTGACGCTTGGAACCGCATGCCCAAGCAGCAGCGCAGCGTCACCGCCGTCGCCAACGTCGTCGAACTGGCCGCCAAGGCGCTGGGCTAGGCTTAATCCCCCGCTAACCACGCTTCTCAACGGGTCCTTCACCATACGGCCCCAGGATTCCGATTCCTGAATCCGTGAGGCGCGTATGGCCGTTGCTGCCGACACCATCATCCTGGGCGACTGCCTTGAGGAGCTGAAGAAGCTGCCGGACGGCTCCGTAGACCTGGTCTTCGCCGACCCGCCCTACAATCTGCAGCTGGGCGGCGACCTCCTGCGTCCCGACAATTCCAAGGTCGACGCGGTCGACGACGACTGGGACCGCTTCGAGAGCTTCGAGACCTACGACACCTTCACCAAGGCCTGGCTGAAGGAATGCCGCCGCATCCTCAAGGCCGACGGCGCCCTTTGGGTGATCGGCAGCTACCACAACATCTTCCGGGTCGGCGCGACCTTGCAGGATCTCGGCTTCTGGATCCTCAACGACGTGGTCTGGCGCAAGTCCAACCCCATGCCGAACTTCAAGGGCACCCGCTTCACCAACGCCCACGAGACCCTCATCTGGGCGGCCAAGGCCCGGGGCGGCGGCCGCTACACCTTCAACTACGACGCCATGAAGATGGCTAACGACGACCTGCAGATGCGCTCCGACTGGACGCTCCCGCTCTGCACCGGAGAGGAACGTCTGAAAGACGAGGCGGGCGTCAAAGCCCACCCGACCCAGAAACCCGAGGCCCTGCTGCACCGGGTGATCCTGGCGTCCACCAAGCCCGGCGACGTAATCCTGGACCCCTTCTTCGGCACCGGCACCACCGGCGCCGCCGCCAGGCGGCTGGGCCGCCACTACATCGGCATCGAGCGCGAGCCGGCCTATGCGAAGCTCGCCGCCGAACGCATCGCCAAGGTGATCCCGGCGCTCGCCGGCGAGGTGGTGGTCACCGGCTCCAAGAAGTCGGAGCCGCGCATCCCCTTTGGCCAGATCGTCGAGGCCGGCCTGCTGCGCCCCGGCGACATGCTCTACGACCCCAAGGGCCGCCACGCCGCCAGCGTGCGGGCGGATGGCTCCCTGGTGGTCGGCGAGCTTTCCGGCTCGATCCACAAGGTGGGCGCCATGGTCCAGTCGCAACCGGCCTGCAACGGCTGGACCTACTGGCACTTCAAGACCGACAAGGGCCTGGCCCCCATCGACGTCCTGCGCGCCAAGGTCCGCGGCCAGCTGGCGGCCTGATCGCTGTCGCCCTCCCCGTCGGGGACGGACAGGAAGCATCCGACTTAAGTCCGTCATCCTCCGGTCAGCCAAAGGCTGATCCGGGGGACCGAGCGGATTTCGCCGCGAGGCAAGGTGTCGAGGCCGGACTCGGCGTGGGTCCCCCGGATCGCGTCTTCGCGCGACCGGAGGATGACGATCGGAAATCACAGCAACCCGTTCAACCCCGCCTTCGCGGCCTTCAGGAACACGCTGGGCAGGCCGTCGAGATCGCGCCTCGGCGACCAGATCACACCCCCCTGGGTCACGCCGTCTGCCTCCCCCTCGGCCCGCAGCAGTTGCAGCGTGAGCGTGAAGTGGGTGAAGCCGTGTTCCACCTCGCCCACGCTGCGCCAGTCGGCCATGGCCGGCGCGGCGGCCATGGCCTCCGTCTCGCTCCACCGCGCGGCCCGCCAGTCGGAGCTGGGCAGCGCCAGCATCCCGCCCAGCAGCCCCTTCGGCGGCCGCCGCACAAGCGCAACCTCCGACCCCCGCGTCAGGATGTAGGCCACCCCATGGCGATGCGGCCGCTCCGCCTTGGCGGTGCGCCGGGGATAGGTCTCCGGCTCACCGCCCGCCAGGCCCGCGCAATGCGCCGCCACCGGGCAGCGGTCGCACTGCGGTTGCTTCGGCCGGCAGACCGTGGCCCCCAGGTCCATCAGCGCCTGCGCCCAGTCGCCGGGCCGCTCATTGCCCACCAGTCCGGCCGCCAGCCGCTTCAGCTCCGGCTTGGCGTCGGGCAACGGCTGGTCCACGGCGAACAGGCGGGCCATCACCCGCTCCACATTGCCGTCCACCACATTGGCGGGCCGGCCAAAAGCGATCGCCGCCACCGCCGCGGCCGTATAGGGGCCAAGGCCGGGCAGGGCGCGTAGCCCGTCCTCCGTGTCCGGAAAAATGCCGCCGTGTTCCCCAGCCACCGCCCTGGCGCAGGCCAGCAGGTTGCGGGCCCGCGCGTAGTAGCCAAGCCCGGCCCAGGCGGCCATCACCTCACCGTCGGCCTCCGCCGCCAAGTCTCCCACTGTCGGCCAGCGGGCGGTGAACCTCAGGAAATAGGGGGTGGCGTGCGGCACGGTCGTCTGCTGCAGCATCACCTCCGACAGCCACACGCGGTAGGGATCGGCCTTCGCACCGGCCGCTTGGGCCGCCGGCCGCACGCGCCACGGCAGGTCCCGCGCATTGGCGTCGTACCAGGCCAGGAGTTGTGCGCGCAGGGCGGTGTTCACGCCTCCCCATACCGCTATCATCACTTCGAGCGCCATCGGCGCCGCGCAATCGCCAAGGCTCATGATGACCGTCACCGCCCTCGATCCTAGGACCGCCCTGATCGTCCTCGACCTGCAGAAGGGCATTGCGGGATACCCCTTCATTCATCCCCTGACCGACATCGTCGCGCGGTCCGTAGCGCTTGCCGGGGCCTTCCGGGCCAGGGGGCTGCCGGTGGTGCTGGTGAACGTCGGGTCCGCGGCGCCCGGCCGGACCGAACAGCCGCCGCCGCCGTCGCCCTATCCGCCAAGCTTCACCGAACTGATGCCGGACCTTCAGCAGCAGGCCTCCGACCACCTGGTCACCAAGCCCACCTGGGGCGCCTTCACGGGCACCGGCCTTGAGGCCTGGCTGCAGGACAGGGGCGTCACCCAGGTGGTGCTCACCGGCGTCGCCACCAGCATCGCCGTGGAATCGACAGCGCGCTTCGCCCACGAGCTCGGCTTCAACGTCACCCTGGCCGTCGACGCCATGACCGACCGCAGCACCGAGGCCCATGACCACTGCGTGACGCGCATCTTCCCCCGATTGGGCGAGACCGGCTCGACGCAGGACATCCTCGAGCTGCTCGCGGGCGCGCCTGATCCGCGCTAGGTTGGGCCATGGCCAAGCGCCCTCTGCCCTCGACCGAAGACGCGTTGCGGATCCTGACCGCCAAGCGCACCCGGCCGCCCCGCCGCCCGCCGCCGCCGCTCGGCCGGTCGCTCAACAAGACCCTGCGCGTGTTCGACGCCAAGTTCGGCCAGGGCCCCGGCGCCCTGGCCGCCCGCTGGCGCGAGGTGGTGGGCGCCGAGATCGCCAAGCGCACCGAGGTGGTCAAACTCACCAGGGGCCGCAATGGCGGGCCCTCGTCGCTGGAGATCCGGGTGGCCGGCCCCGCCGCCGCCATCATCCAGCACCAGGCCCACGAGATCCTCGCCCGGGTGAACCTCTTCCTGGGCGCCGACGCGGTCCAGAAGCTGCGCATCGTTCAGGGCCCGCTGCGCCAGACCGCCGCCGCCCCGCCGCTCGCCCGCCGCCGTGTCCAGCCGCTCGACGCCGCCCAGGAGGCGGAACTGTCGCAGGGCCTCGCCGCCGCCCCCGAGGGGCCGCTCAAGGCCGCCCTCCTGGCGCTGGGCCGCGGCGTGCTGAAACAGCAGCGCTAATCGCCCGAAAACCGCCACCGTCGCGGAGCCAATGCGCAGGCGATGGAATCGGGCTTTAATCGCGCGTTAATACTCTCACGCCCGCGGGGCCGCTAAGGCCCGGCAAGCTACCAAGGAAAGTCGCCTCACATGTTCAGCCGTCGTCTCTTCGCCGCCGTGGCCCTGATGGGCGCCCTGGCGCTTGCCGGCTGCGGAAAGGGCGGCGCCGGCGGCGGCGTGACCGCCGAGGACATGAGCCTCGGCGACGCCAAGGCCAAGGTCCAGGTCACCGAATACGCCTCGGCCAGCTGCGCCCACTGCGCGCGGTTCAACAACGACATCTTCCCGGCCTTCAAGGCCAAGTACATCGACACCGGCAAGGTGCACTACACGCTCAAGGAGTTCCTGACCCCGCCGGAGAACGTGGCGGCGGCGGGCTTCCTGCTGGCGCGCTGCGCGGGCAAGGACAAGTACTTCACCGTCCTGGATTCGATCTACAAGAACCAGACCGAGATGTTCCAGACCGGCGACTTCCGCGGCGTCCTGCTGCGCATCGCCCAGTCCTCGGGCATGACCGAAGCCCAGTTCACCGCCTGCATCGGCGACGACGCGGCCCAGAAGGCCCTGGCCGCCCGGGTCGAAAAGCACGTCCAGGACGACAAGATCAGCTCCACCCCCACCTTCGTGATCGGCGGCGAGAAGCATGAGGGCGAAATGACCATGCCCGACCTCGACGCCGCTATCGCCAAGGCCGCCCAGTAACCAGGAAGGCCAGCCAGCTCATGCATCGCTTCCGCCGCCCAGCCGCTCTTCTCCTGGCCTGGCTGGCGCTCGCCTGCGGGGTTTTCGCAGGTGGGGCCGCGCTCGCGGCCAGTCCCGGCGACATGAGCCTGGGCAATCCGAAAGCCAGGATCCAGGTGGTGGAGTACGCCTCGCTCTCCTGCCCGCACTGCGCCCACTTCAACGCCGACGTCTTCCCGGCCTTCAAGGCCAAGTACATCGACACCGGCAAGGTCCACTTCGTGCTGCGTGAATTCCTGACCCCGCCGGCCAATGTGGCGGCGGCGGGGTGGATGCTGGCGCGCTGCGCGGGCCCGGCGAAGTACTTCTCCGTGGTCGACGGCGTCTTCAGGAGCCAGACCCAGTGGGTGGAGGGCGCCGACATCCGCGCCATCCTGCTGGCCGTCGCCAACGCCAACGGCCTGTCGGAGTCGCAGTTCGAGGCCTGCCTGCGGGATGAGACCGGCCGCCAGGCCCTGGAGTCGCGCGTCCAGCGGGCCATCGACGAGGGCCAGGTCAACTCCACCCCCACCATCGATATCAACGGCCGGCGGATGACCACCGTGCCGCAGTCGCTGGCCGACCTTGAGGCCGCCATGGCCAAGGCGCCCAAGCGCAAACCGGGAGGCGGCTAGACCTCCCGTGCAGTTCCAGCGCCTGCGCCTTTCGGGCTTCAAGTCCTTCGTCGACGCCACCGAGTTCCGCATCGAACCGGGCGTCACGGGGATTGTCGGGCCCAATGGCTGCGGGAAGTCGAACCTGCTGGAGGCCCTTCGCTGGGTGATGGGCGCCAATTCGGCCAAGGCCATGCGGGCCGGCGGCATGGACGACGTGATCTTCGCCGGCGCCGCCAAGCGCCCCTCGCGCAACCACGCCGAGGTGACGCTGACCATCGACAACGCCGAGCGCCGCGCGCCCGCCGCCTTCAACGACGCGCCCGTCCTGGAGGTGGTCCGCCGGATCGACCGCGGCGCCGGTTCCACCTATCGCATCAACGGCCGCGAGGTCCGCGCCCGCGACGTCCAGCTGCTCTTCGCCGACGCCTCCACCGGCTCCAATTCCCCCGCACTGGTCCGCCAGGGGCAGATCTCCGAGCTGATCTCCGCCAAGCCGCAGAACCGCCGGATGATCCTGGAGGAGGCGGCCGGCGTCTCCGGCCTGCACTCCCGCCGCCATGAGGCCGAGCTGCGGCTGCGGGCCGCCGAGGCCAATCTCGCCCGCCTCGACGATGTCGCCCGCGAGCTGGAGGCCGCGCTCGCCCGCCTCAAGCGCGAGGCCCGCCAGGCCGAACGCTACAAGCGCCTGTCCGCCGAGATCCGTAGCCTGCAGGGCGCCGTCCTCTACGCCCGCTGGGCCGAGGCCCGCGAGGCCGCCCAGCGCCTCACCGCGGAGGCCGCCGCCGCCATCCAGGCCGTGGAACAGACCGCCGCCGCCGCGGCCCAGGCCTCCACCCGCGCCGCCGACGCCGAGACCGCCATCAGGCCGCTGCGCGAAGCCGAAACCATCGCCGCGGCCATTCTCCACAAGCTCGCCATCGACAAGGACCGCCTCGACCGCGAACACGAAGCCCACGCCGCCGAGCTGGAGCGTCTGCACGGCGAGATCGCCCGCATCGACGCCGACCGCGGCCGCGAGACCCACATCACCGAGGACGCCCAGACGGCGCTCGCCCGCCTGGCCGGCGACCTGGAAGCCCTGACCGCCGCCATCGCCGCCGCGCCGGAAACCGCGCCCGCCCTCGAGTCGGCCGCCCGTGAGGCCGAGGCCGCCCGCGCCGCCGCCGAGGCCGAGGTCGAGGCCCTGGCGGCCCAGGCCGCCGCCGACGAAGCCCAGGCGCGCGCCGCCGCCACGCGGATCGAGGAAGCGCAAGCCCGCGCCGCCCGCACCCGCCGCGCGCTGGACCAGGCCCGCGCCGAACGCGCCGCCCTCGACACCCAGGCTAACCCCGCCGCCGCCCAGGCGAGGGCTGACCTGGACGCGGCGGAAGCCGCCCTGGCCGCCGCCCGCGCCGCCCTCGACGCCGCCGAGGACGAGCGCACCAAGGCGCAGGCCCAGGAGAGCGACACCCGCGAAGCCGCCCGCAAGCTCGACGAACAGCTGGGCCGTCTCACCGCCGAGGCCCGGGCGTTGGCCGCCCTCGTGGCCCAGGCCCGCCGGGGCGGTTTTGCCCCGGCGCTCGATCAGGTCTCCCCCGACCGGGGCTATGAGAAGGCCCTGGCCGCGGCCCTCGGCGACGACCTCGATGCGGCCCTCGACAAGACCGCACCCTCCTTCTGGGCCTCTGCTAAACAGGACTGGCGCGACACCACGGCGCCGGCCTGGCCTGAAGGCGCGGCCCCACTCGCCCCCCTGATCAAGGCCCCGGCGGCGCTCGCCGCACGCCTGTCCTTCACTGCCCTGGTCGACCGCGCCGAGGGCGACCGGCTGCAAGCAGGCCTGCCGCCCGGCGCGCGCCTGGTCTCGAAGGAAGGCGACCTGTGGCGCTGGGACGGCTTCACCTCTCGCGCCGACGCGCCCCGTCCCGCCGCCGTGCGCCTGGAGCAGAAGACCCGCCTGGCCGAGGTCGAGGCCGAGATCGAGAAGCTGGAGCCCCGGGCCCAGACGGCCCGCGCGGCCCTGGCCGCCGCCAAGGCCGCCCTGCAGTCGGCGGAGGACCGCCTCAAGAACGTCCGCCGCGAGCCCCCGCTCGCCGAACAGCGCGCCATCGCCGCCCGCACCGCCCTCGAACGTTTCGAGCGTGAGGCCGCTCGCAAGGAGGCCCAGGCCGCCTCCCTCGACGACGTCATCCGCCGCTTCGAGGCCGAATACGCCGAGCTCCAGGCCGCCGTCGCCCAGGCCCAGGAGGCGCAGAACGCTCAGGCTGACGCCGCTGGCCTCCTCGCGCGCCTGGCCACCGCCCGCGCCGCCGCCGGCCCGGCCCGCGAGGCCGCCGCCGCCGCCCGGTCGGCCTATGAGCTGGAGATCCGCGAACGCGACGGCCGCAGCCGCCGGCTGGAGGCCCTGACCAAGGACCGGGAGGCGTGGACCGCCCGCGCCAAGGCCGCCGCCAAACGCCTGGATGCGCTCGCCGAGGCCCGCACCAAGGCTCACGCCGAACTGGCCCGCGCCAAGGCCGCGCCGGAAACCCTGGAGACCCGCCGCGCCGCCCTGCTGGACGAGCTTGGCGTCGCCGAGGCCCGCCGCGCCAAGTCCTCCGACGCCCTCGCCGCCGCCGAACATGAGCGGGCCGAGGCCGATCGCGCCCTGCGCTCGGCCGAGGCCCAGGCCTCCGAGGCCCGCGAGGTCCGCGCCAGCCTCACCGCCCACGCCGAGGCCGCCCAGGCCCGCCTCACCGAGGTCGCCGCCCAGATCCGCGAGACCGCCCGCATCGAGCCGGAACAACTGGCCCAGCAGCTGGCCGACGAGGCGGTCGCCATCCCGCAGGACGCCGGCGGCATCGAGGCCCACCTCTACGCCCTGGAGCGCCAGCGCGACGCCATCGGCCCGGTCAACCTGCGCGCCGAGGACGAGGCCGCCGAGCACGCCGAGCGCCTGCAGACCATGCTCACCGAGCGCGCCGACCTCACCGGCGCCTTCGCCCGCCTGCGCCAGGGCATCGACGAACTCAACGCCGAGGGCCGCGAGCGCCTCCTGGCCGCCTTCGACGTCATCAACGAGCACTTCAAGGCGCTGTTCGACGCACTGTTCAACGGCGGCCAGGCCGAGTTGCGCCTGGTGGA
Source organism: Caulobacteraceae bacterium (assembly GCA_947475465.1). Lineage (GTDB taxonomy): Bacteria > Pseudomonadota > Alphaproteobacteria > Caulobacterales > Caulobacteraceae > Phenylobacterium. The sequence goes on from CANJLK010000022.1 coordinate 51,004, forward strand.
ATCCGAAGACCCGCTGGAGGCCGGTCTGGAGATCTACGCCTGCCCGCCCGGCAAG
>CANJLK010000023.1 GCA_947475465.1 Caulobacteraceae bacterium
AAGGGCTCAGACTGGATGTCCTTGCCCAGTTCGCGGAAGTGGCGCTTCACCGCCTCCCAGGCGCCGCGGGCGGTGATGCCCATGGCCTTGTGGTCATAGCCGGCCGAGCCCCCTGACGCGAAGGCGTCGCCCAGCCAGAAGCCGTAGTCCTGAGCCACGCCATTGGCGATATCGGAGAAGGTGGCGGTGCCCTTGTCCGCGGCCACCACAAGGTAGGGATCGTCGCCGTCATGCACGACGACGCCCTTTGGGTGAACCAGTTTACCCTCGGGCGACAGGTTGTCTGTGATGTCCAGGAGGCCGGAGAGGAAGGTCTTGTAGGCGGCGCTCCCCTCGGCGCGAACGGCCTCCGGCGCGCCGTTCTTCGGCAGCTGCTTGGGATAGAAGCCGCCCTTGGAGCCCACCGGCACGATGACGGCGTTCTTGACGTTCTGCGCCTTGACCAGCCCCAGCACCTCGGTGCGGAAATCGTCGCGGCGGTCGCTCCAGCGCAGGCCGCCGCGCGCGACCGGTCCGAAGCGCAGGTGGACGCCCTCGACACCCACGGCCCAGACGAAGATCTCGCGGTAGGGCTTCGGATTGGGCAGGTCGGCCAGTTCGCCGCTGGCCACCTTGAACGAGATATAGGACTTGGGCCCGCCGTCCGGTCCGGGCTGGTAGAAGTTGGTCCGCTTGGTCGCCGCCACCAGCAGCGCCAGCCGCCGCAGCACCCGGTCGTCGTCCAGGCTGGCCACGGCCTGCAAGGCCTCGACGATCCGGGCCATGACGGCCTGGGCCCGCTTTTCCCGATCGGCCAGGTCGAGGTCCAGGGCCGGATCGAACTTCACGGCGAACAGCTGGAGGATAAGTCGGGCGACCTGCGGATGGTTGGAGAGCGCCTCCTCCTGGGCCCGCTGGCTGGGATCGAGGCCCGACTGCTGGCGGTGGCGGGCGAGCGCCCGCACCAAGGCGGCGTCGCGCCAGGGCAGGCCGATCTCCATGACCAGGCGATTGAAGCCGTCATTCTCGGTCCGGCCGGTCCAGACAGCGGCCACCGCGTCCTCGAAGGCCTGTTTGATCTCGGCGAAGACCAGAGCCTCGCCGCGCGGATCCTCAATTTCGAAATCGTGCACCCAGACCGGCGGCAGGCCGTGGCGCGTTACCGGGAACCCGGCCTCGGCCAGGGCCTTCAGCCCCATGTTGTCGAGGATCGGAAGGACGTCGGAGAGGGGCGCGGGGGCAGCCGGGCGATAGAGCTTGAAGCGGAACTGGAGGGCGTTGTCGCTGGGGGCGCGGTAGGCGCGCACCCGCACCGCCTCTTCCGGCCCCATGGCCTCCAGCACCGCCATGTCCTCCAGGGCCTCGGCGGCGGTGAAGCGGTCGCGGTAGCCTGCGGGAAAGGCGCCGCGGTAGCGGGCCAGGGTCTCGGCCACCTGGTCGGCGTCCCGGCCGGAGGCGCGGATCGCCGCCCCGAAGCGGTCATCCCAGGTCCGGCAGGCGTCGGTGATCTCGGCTTCCAGCGCCTTGAGGTCGGGGCTGGCGTGCCGGCCGGGCGTGAAGCCGATGATGTAGTGCACCCGCGCCAGCGGGGCGTCGGAGAAGCTGGGATAGGAGGCCGAGACCCGGCCGCCGTAGGCCTGGGCCAGGATCTGGCCGGCCCGGCTCGCCACCTCGGAATTGTAGTGGTCGCGGGGCAGGAACAGCAGGACCGAGGCGAAGCGGTCGAAGGGGTCGCGCCGCTCGAAGATCCGCACCCGGGGCCGGTCGTTGAGGTGCAGGATTCCCAGCGCTTCATTGAGCAGCTCGTCCTCGCTCATCTGGAAGAGCTCGTCGCGGGGATGGTTCTCGAGGATATTCCTCAGCCGCTTTTCATTGTGGCTGCCGGGCTGGGCCGCCGCGCGGCGCAGCACATTGGCGACCTTTTCGCGGATCAGCGGCACGGCGGCCGTCGGCTGGTCGTAGGCCTCGGCGGTGAACAGGCCCACGAATCGCACCTCGCCGGTCGGCCGGCCGTCGGCGCCGTAGCGCTTGATCCCGACGTAATCCATGTAGCCCCGGCGGTGAACACGGCTTCTGACATTGGACTTGGCGACCGTGACGGCCGGGTCGGTCACTAGCCGGTCCTTCACCTGGGACATCAGGATCGCCGGCTCGTTGGCCCGGCGAAGCACCGTGCGGGCCGGGTCGCGCAGCACCCCCAGCCCGTCCTTGGCCTGGTAGACCGGCTCCTCGGGCGCGTAGTCGCCGGACCTCAGGCGCGGATATTCGTAGGTCCTGGCGCCCAGGAAGACGAACTGCTCGGCCTCCAGCCAGTTGAGAAAGGCGATCTCGTCGCGGGTCGCCTTGCCGGGATGGGCCTGCAACTCGGTGATCGAGCGGGCCATCAGGGCCAGCATCTGCGGGAAGTCCTCCACCGCGGCGCGCACATCGGCCAGGGTTTCGCCGATGCCGCGCGCCAGCTCGTCCTCGCGGTCCGCGCCGATGGGGTCGAGGATGACCTGGATCATCGACTCGCGGCGGGAGGCTCCGGTCTCGCCACGCTGGCCGGTGCGGTCCCGGCAGACTTCGACGATGGGATGGAAGAGGGCCCGCACCGACAGGCCGCGTTCGGCGATCTCGGCCATGATGCTGTCAACCAGGAAGGGCGCGTCGTCCTGGACGATCTCCAGCCGGTCGAGGCCGGCGGCCTTGTCGCCCAAAACCGGCGCCACGCGGATCGAGGGGCGGTGGCTGCGGCGGCGTTCGCCGAAGCGCCAGAAGTCCGCGAGGTTGGCGGCGATCCCGGCGGCGGTCAGTTCCGGCAGTTCGTCGGCCGCGGCGTCGGCCGCCGCCTGCTGGGCAAAGCTGCGCACCGCGAGCGGCGTGGGGTCGCCCCGGGTCGCGGCGATCAGCGCCTTGACCAGCGGCGAGGTGGCAGATTTGGCGGGCGCGCGGCTCACGGTTGGACCCCGGATACGAGGACGCCGCCGGAGGAGAGTGTCCGGCGGCGTTTGGTTCCACCGCGGGGGGACGGCGGAACACACTGGGCTCGTGGCGTCCGCAGGCTGGGGAGGGTGCGGACGCGAGCGCCGGGCCGTTGCGGGCCCCGGTCACACCTAGATAGGAAGCGCAATCGCAAAGTGAAGTCCTAACGTCGTCAAGATTGCTTTCGGGGCCGTCGCGGGGACTTTGGTGTGAGCGCGTGGTCCGGCGGTTCGTTCACCGGACGGTCCTTGAGCTGCTGTGGATTGCCGTCCGCCGACAGGATGACGGCAATCCAGCGGGCGCCGTCGAACTGGGCCAGGACGATCATGATCGCCACCGTCAGGGGCGTCGAAAGGAAGGCCCCCGCCAGGCCCCACACCGCGCCCCAGAAGGCCAGCGCCAGCAGGACCACCACAGGGTCGATGTTGAGGCTGCGCCCCTGCATGCGCGGATAGACGATATTGCCGATCACCAGGCCGACGGCCTGAAGGACGCCGAACAGGACGATGGCCTGCCAGTAGGTGTCGAACTGGACCAGGGCGAACAGCGGCGGCGCCGCGACGCCGACGACCCCCCCGACCACGGGAATATAGGACGCGATGAAGATCAGGAAGGCCCAGAACAGCGCGTCGTGGAGGCCCACCGCGATCATGGCGATCCAGGAGAGCACCGCGATCATCAGACCGGTCACAGTCTGCACCCACAGGTATTGCTCCACGCCGTCGCGGATACGCAGCATGGCGGCCAGGGCGTCCTGGCGCTGCTCGCGCACCGGGAACAGGCCGACCATCTTGCGCTCCCACCCGCGCCTCGAGGCGATCAGAAAGCCGAGGTAGACCAGGACGAACGCCGAGGTGGCGGCGAAGCTCTGAAGGGAGCGGGCCACCTGGCCGAGATATTTGGCGGGATCGAGCTGGTGGAAGAGCTGGCTGATGCTGGGCGGAGCCTCGACGCCGAACCGGCCGGCGATGGTGGCGATCAGATCGTTCAGCTTGGGCGTATAGGCGACCAGCTGGGATGCGAAGCTGGTGGCGTTTTCGGCGATGAAATAGGCCGCGCCGCCGAACAGCAGGACCGAAAGCACCACGGCCAGCGGCGTCGCCGCCCGGCGGGTGACACTGGCCAAGCGGTGCTCCAGCACCCTGGCGAAGCCGTCGATCATCACCGCCAGGAAGACCGCGAGCGCCAACGGCGTCAGGATGCCCGCCAGCCAGTAGAGGGTCGCGCCTGTGGCGATGACCGCCAGGACGACGACGGCGTTGCGGGTGACTGGAGAGTTCGGCGCGCGAGGCGAGGCGGATGGCATACAGCGCTTTCGCTAGGTCGGGACCGGCGCCCGATCGTCGATTGCCGCCAGTCCTAGCCCCGTTTGAGGTGGGTTTGCAGGAAAATTTGCCCGCGCTGCCATGAACGCCCGCTTGGTCTAGAGTGCGGCCCCGGCCCCCTTCCGAAGGACTTCGCATGAGTGACGATGGCGTGATGATCGGCTTTTCGGATCGTCCGGAGCTGCTGCGGCTCGACCGGGCCAACCGCCATGGCCTGGTGGCGGGTGCGACGGGCACGGGCAAGACCGTGACCCTGCAGATCCTCGCCCAGGGATTTTCCGACGCGGGCGTCCCCGTCTTCGCCGCCGATGTGAAGGGCGACCTGTCCGGCATCGGCGCGGCTGGCGCGCCCAACGAGAAAGCGCTGGCCCGCGCCGCGGCGATGAACCTGACCTTGCGCCCGACCGCCGCGCCGGTGGTGTTCTGGGACCTGTTCGGCCAGGAGGGCCACCCGATCCGCGCCACGGTGTCCGAAATGGGGCCCCTGCTGCTGTCGAGGATGCTCGATCTCAACGAGGTGCAGGAAGGCGTGATGAGCGTCGTGTTCCGCGCCTGCGACGACGAGAAGCTGGAGCTGCTGGACCTGAAGGATCTGCGCGCCGCGCTGGCCTTCGCATCCGAGCATTCGGCGGAGCTTGGCGCGCAGTACGGCAATGTGTCGGAAGCCACGGTCGCCACCATCCAACGCAAGCTGCTGGTGCTGGAGGACCAGGGCGGCGGCAATATCTTCGGCGAGCCGGCGCTGCAACTGCGCGATCTGATGCGGACCGATCCGTCCGGCCGGGGCTATGTGAACCTCCTGGCCGCCGACAAGCTGATCACCTCGCCCAGCCTCTACGCGACCTTCCTGCTTTGGCTGATGAGCGAGCTCTTCGAGGAGCTGCCGGAGGTGGGCGACCCGGAGAAGCCGAAACTGGTTTTCTTCTTCGACGAGGCGCATCTGCTGTTCCGCGACGCCCCCAAGCCGCTGCTGGAGAAGGTCGAACAGGTGGTGCGCCTGATCCGCTCCAAGGGCGTCGGCGTCTATTTCATCACCCAGAACCCCGCCGACATCCCAGAAACCGTGCTGGGCCAGCTCGGCAACCGCATCGAGCATGCCCTCAGGGCCTACACGCCGGTCGAGCAGCGGGGCCTGAAGGCGGCCGCCGACAGCTTCCGCCCCAATCCGGCTTTCGACACCGCCACGGCGATCCAGGAACTAGGCGTCGGGGAGGCGCTGGTCTCGGTGCTGGACGAGAAGGGCGCGCCGACCATGGTCCAGAAGACCACGATCCGCCCGCCGGACTCTCGCATGGGACCGGTGACCCCGGCCGAGCGGGCCGCCGTGATGGCCGCAAGCCCCGTCCACGGCCTCTATGACCAGACCCTGGACCGGGAGTCGGCTTACGAGCAGCTCAAGGCCCGCGCCGCGCCGCCGCCCGTGGCGGCCGCGCCGGCCCCGACGCCGCCGTCGGCGCCGTGGGGCGAACCGCCGGAAGCCGCGCCGCGTGCGTCCGGCCGCATGGGCATGGGCGAGGCCTTCGCCCGCTCGATGCTCCGGACCATCGGCAGCCAGGTCGGCCGCGAAATCGTCCGCGGCGTGCTTGGCGGCCTGGTCGCCTCCAGCCGCGGCAGCGGCCGGAGACGACGGTACTAGGCTTGGTTACCTGGGCGCCATGCGGATGGCGCCGTCTAGGCGGACGTGTTCGCCGTTGAAATAGCCGTTGGTGATCATCTGCAGCGCCAGGGCGGCGTATTCGGCGGGATGTCCGAAGCGCTTGGGGAACGGCACGGAGGCGGCGAGCGCATCCTTCACCTGCGGCGGGGCGGCGTTCATCAGGGGCGTGTTGAAGATGCCAGGCAGGATGGTGTTGACCCGGATGCCTTCGCCCATCAGGTCGCGGGCGACCGGCAGGGTCATGCCGACGATGCCGCCCTTGGAGGCCGAATAGGCGGCCTGGCCCACCTGGCCGTCGACCGCCGCCGCCGAGGCGGTGTTGACGATAGCTCCGCGCTCGCCGTCCTCCAGGGGCTCAAGGTCCAGCATGCCCTTGGCCGACTTGGCCAGGCAGCGGAAGCTGCCGACCAGGTTGATCTGGATGATCAGGTTGAACGCATCGAGCGGGAAGTGCCGCGTTTCCCCCGTCTTCTTGTCGCGGCTGGCGGTTTTGATGGCGTTGCCGGTGCCGGCGCAGTTGACCAGCACACGCTCTTGTCCGTGGGCGGCGCGGGCCTTGGCGAAGCCGGCGTCCACCTCTTCGTCCGAGGTGACATTGACCTTGCAGAAGATCCCGCCGATGTCGGCGGCCACCGCCTCGCCCTGGATCGCGTTCATATCGAAGATCGCCACCTTGACGCCCTGCGCCGCGAGCGCGCGGGCAGTGGCCTCGCCGAGGCCTGAGGCGCCGCCGGTGACGACGGCTGCGACGGATGAGTTGAGTTGCATGGACGCTGGGCTCCCGATCCCGCTATCTTGATGGTTGTGAACAAGGCTTAGTCCCATGAGCGGCCGCGAAAAAGCGTCACCTGACGTCAACAGCGCTTTTGCGCCGGGCGGGCCCCTTGACCCGAGCCGGGCCCTAGTCCCCTCGGTGGTGCGGGTGAACGAGCGCAAGGTGGCCCGCGGCCTCTGGCCGAAGCTGCGCAAGGTCGCCGCCCACGTGCCCTTCGCCGCCGAGGCCCTGGCCGTCTGGTACTGCGCCCGCGACGAGGAGACGCCCGCCGCCGCCAAGGGGATGATGCTGGCGGCGCTGGCCTATTTCGTCATGCCGGCCGACGTCATACCGGATGTCATCGCCGGCATCGGCTACACCGACGACGCGGCGGTCTTCGCCGCCATGCTGGCCCTGGTCGGCAAGAACCTGAAGCCCCGCCACCGCACGGCGGCCAAGGCTGCGGTCGAGGCCCTGCGCGCCCCGGATTAGCCCGCGACGGCGTCCGCGGCCCCACGCACCGCCGCCACGTGCTCCCGCCAGGTGATGAAAAGGGTCGAGCCCACCACCACGGCCGCCCCGGTGATGGTCCAGACGCTAGGGACATCGTGGAACAGGAAGAAGCCGGCGGCCGTGGCGAATACCAGCCGGGTGTAGTCGATCGGAGCCATGGCGCCGGCGTCGCCGATCTGCAGGCCCTTGATGTAGCAGGCCTGGTTGATGAGCGCGAAAATACCCATGGCGGAGAGCAGCGCGAGGTCCTTCAGGTCCGGCCAATGCCAGGAAAGAAGCGCGCCGGGAATCGAGAACAGAACGCCCCACACCGCCGCCCAGACCAACAGCGCGGTGGGCGTGTGGGTGCGGGTCAGCACCTTCATGCCGGCGATGGTGAAGGCCACGAGGAAAGAGGACAGCAGCATGGCCAGCCCGGGCATGCCGATGGCGAAATGGCCGCCGGCGCCAGGCCGGACCATGATCAGGACGCCCACGAACCCCACCAGCGCCGCGCCGATCCGCAAGGGACCCACCGGCTCCCGCACCACAAAGGCGACCAGCGGCACCAGGAACAGGCTGCGGGTGAAGGACAGCGCGCTGGCGTCGGCGAGCGGCATCTTCTGAAAGGCGTAGAAGGAGAGGGTGAGGCCAAGCACCCCCACCGCCGAGCGCAGGCAAAGTATCAGGGGCTTGGTGGTGGCGAAGGCCGCGCCGCGGCGGCGAATGATTACCGGCAGCAGGATGATCACCCCGGCGAGCTGGCGATAGAAAGTCTGCAGAGAGGCCGAATAGTCATTGCCCAGGTACTTCACGAGCGTGGTCATGATCACGAAGGCGAGCGCCGAGCCCAGCATCCAAAGGGCGCCGCGCACATTGGGCGTCAGGCCCGCCTTGCGGGCGCCGATGTCAGCGGCCTTCGCCATCGCGGATGTGAGTCTCCAGAAACCGGCCTGCGCTGTTCGTTAGAGCCTGCGGCCGTGTCCGTCGACCGCCGGGCTTTCCTAGCGCCCGGCGGCCATGGCGGCGGCGCGCGCCTGCCGGTGCTCGCGAAGGGTGATGAACAGGGTTGAGCCGATGACCAGCGCCGATCCCGCCAGCGTCCAGACACCCGGGACCTCGTGGAACAGGAAGAAGCCCGCGCCGATGCTGAACACCAGGCGCAGGTAGTCCATGGGCGCCATGGCCGCGGCGTCCCCGACCCTCAGGCCCCGCAGGTAGCAGACCTGGTTCAGGGTGCCGATCATCCCCATCAGGCAGAGCAGGGCGAGGTCGCGCGGTTCCGGCCAGCGCCAGGCCATGAAGGCGCCGGGGAGCGAGAACAGGAACCCCAGCGCCGCGCCCCAGACCAGCAGGACCATGGATCCGTGGTCGCGGGTCATGATCTTCATGCCGGCGATATTGACCGCGGTCAGCAGGGACGAAGCCAGCATGGCCAGGGCCGGGACGCCCAGCGCCAGCGCGCCGCCGCTCACTGGGCGCACGATCATCAGCACCCCCACGAAGCCCAGGGCCGCGGCCCAGAGCCTGAGCGGCCCCACCTGCTCGCGGACCACGAAGATGGCCAGCGGCACCAGCCAAAGCCCGCGGGTGAAGGAAATGGCGTTGGCCTCGGCCAGCGGCATCTTCTGGTAGGCGTAGAACGACATGATCGAGGCCGTGACACCCAGGGCCGAGCGACCGAACAGCACCCAGGGCCGGGTGGTGGCGAAGGCCGCGCTGCGGTGACGCAGGATCACCGGCAGCAGGATCAGGAAGCCGGCTGTCTGGCGGTAGAAGGTCTGCAGAGGCGCCGGGTAGTCCTTGCCCAGGTATTTGATCAGGGTGGTCATCACCGTGAAGCTGATCGCGTAGGCGGTCATCCACAGCGCGCCCTGGGCATTGGGCGTCAGGCCGTGGCGACCCTGGCCGGTCAGGGCCCGCGCTTCGCTCACCCGGCCGGGGCCGGCGGAGGTTCGGGGAAAATACCCGCGAGCGGCCCCGGCGCGGTGGGGTCCCAGCTGTGGCGGCTGCCGACGGTGATGCCCCCGTCCACGACAAGGTGGGTGCCGGTGACGAAGCCCGCGGCGTCGGAGGCCAGGTAGAGGGCCGCCTGGGCGATGTCCTCGGAAAGGCCGGTCCTGGGGATCGGCTGGGCCCCGCCGCCGGCCTCGGCGATGTGGGCGGCCAGCTGGTCGGCGGCGGCGCGCGGCAGGCCGAAGGAGGCGCCGAAGATCGAGGTGGCGATCAGGCCCGGACAGATGGCGTTGACCCGGATGTGGTTAGGCGACAGCTGGGCGGCGGCCACCCTGCTCATCTGGATCACGGCCGCCTTGGCCGAGGAATAGGCGATGGGCCCCCACCCGGCCTGCAGGCCGGCGATCGAGGCGGTGTTGATGATCGATCCGCCGCCGCGCGCCTGCATCAGCGGCTGGGCGTGCTTCATGCCCAGCGCCGGGCCACGCACCAGGAGATCGAAGATCCAGCTCCAGCGCTCCGCCTCGATCGCGGCGATGGACAGCATGGTGTCGGAGATGCCGGCGTTGTTGAAGAGGATGTCCAGGCCGCCGAATTCCGACGCCGCCAGGCCGATGGCCGCGGCGATATCGGCCTCCACGGTCACGTCGCAGTGGGCGTAGCGCACCTTGCCGGCGAACCGCTGTTCGAGAAGCGCGCCCTTCTCGTCCTGGATATCGGCGGCGATCACCTGCGCCCCCTCGGCCACGAACAGCTCGACGCTGCCCAGCCCGATGCCCGAGGCCCCGCCGGTGATCACCGCGACCTTGCCGTCCAAACGTCCCGCCATGCGGCCTCCTCCGATTGTCAGCCTTCGCGCCAGGCGCGCGAGGGACGCTTCTAGTCCATGGTGACGACGACCTTGCCGACCGCCTGGCGGCTGGCCAACCGGGTCAGGGCCTCGGCGCCGCGCGCCAGCGGATAGCGTTCCGAGACGAAGGGCCGGATCTTGCCCTTGGCGTAGAGGTCGAGCAGTTCGACCAGCGCCTGCTGGTGCAGCTTCGGGTTCTTGGCCACCCAGGCGCCCCAGAAGACGCCGACGATATCACAGCCCTTGAGCAAGGTGAGGTTGAGCGGGATCTTCGGGATCTCACCGGCCGCGAACCCGATCACCAGGTACTTGCCCTCCCACGCGATGGAGCGCAGCGCCGGCTCGGCGTAGCCGCCGCCCACCGCGTCATAGATCACGTCCGCACCGTCGGGGCCGCAGGCCGCCTTGAACTGCTCCGAAAGCTGCTTCTGGCCGTCGCGGTCGAAGGGTCCTCGGCCATAGACTAGGCCGGCGTCGGCGCCGTGTTTGAGGCAGAGATCCACCTTTTCCTGGCTGGACGCCGCGGCGATCACCCGCGCGCCCATGGCCTTGGCCAGCTCGATGGCCGCCAGGCCGACGCCGCCCGCCGCCCCGAGCACCAGCAGGGTCTGGCCGGGCTTGAGGCCAGCCCGGTCCTTGAGCGCATGGTAGCTGGTGCCGTAGGTCAGGACGAAGGCTGAAGCCTCGTCGAAGGGCATGGCGTCGGGGATCTTGGTGACCCGCGCCGCCTCGATGGCGATCTCCTGCGACATGCCGCCAAAGGTGGTGGTGGCCAGCACCCGGTCGCCGACCTTCACATTGGCCACGCCCTCGCCCACCGCCTTGACCAGGCCCGCGACCTCGCCCCCCGGCGAGAAGGGACGGGCCGGCTTGAACTGGTACTTGTCCTCGATGATCAGGGTGTCGGGGAAGTTGACGCCGCAGGCCTTCACCGAGATCACCGCGAAGCCGGGCTTGGCCTCGGGGCTGGGAAGGTCCTCCAGGGACAGGGTGTCCGGACCGCCCACGGCCTTGCTCAACAGCGCCTTCATGCCTGCAACGTCTCCTACCTGGTTCTTGCGTCGGCGGGACGCTAGCCCACCGGTCGGGAGGGCGGAAGCCGCTTCCAACGATTGTTTGAGACCGGCGATTTGGAACCATGGGCGGCCTCGCCTATATTCGGCGTCCTTCCAGAAGGATTCCTCGCAAGTTGGGCGTGACCCTCGACCTTTCCCGCGGGCCAGCCGCCCCGGTGCTGCGCAACCTGTCCGGCATGAGCCGGGCTGAGCTGGCCGCGGCCCTCGTCGATTCGGGCGTGGTGCGGCCCGACAAGGCGCGCATGCGCGCCACCCAGCTCTGGCGCTGGATCCACCATTACGGGGTCACCGACTTCGCCCTGATGAGCGACGTGGCCAAGGAGATGCGCGCCCTCCTGGCCGAGCATTTCACCGTCGCCCGGCCGGAGATCGTCGAGCGGCAGGTGTCGAAGGACGGCACCCGCAAATGGCTGATCCGCACGGCGCCGGGGATCGAGGTGGAGTGCGTCTACATCCCCGACGTGGGCCGGGCCGGCGCCCTTTGCGTCTCCAGCCAGGTGGGATGCACGCTGAACTGCACTTTCTGCCACACCGGCACCCAGGCGCTGGTCCGCAACCTGACCGCCGCCGAGATCGTGGCCCAGGTGCAGGTGGCGCGCGACGACCTGGGCGAATGGCCCTCGCCCAGGGAGGACCGCCGGCTCTCCAACATCGTCTTCATGGGCATGGGCGAGCCGCTCTACAATCTCGACAACGTGGCCCAGGCCATCGACATCATCTCCGACGGCGAGGGGATCGCCATATCCCGCCGGCGCATCACGGTGTCGACCTCCGGCGTCGTGCCGGAGCTCGAGGCTCTGGGGACCCGCACCCAGGCCATGCTGGCGATCTCGCTGCACGCCACCAACGATGCGCTTCGCGAACAGCTGGTGCCGCTGAACAAGAAGTATCCCTTGGCCCAGCTGATGGCCGGCATTCGCGCCTATCCGGGGCTTTCCAACGCCAAGCGGGTGACCTTCGAATATGTGATGCTCAAGGGCGTCAACGACAGCCCGGCCGAGGCCAAGGCGCTGGTCCAGCTGCTGAAGGGCCTGCCGGCCAAGATCAACCTGATCCCCTTCAATCCCTGGCCCGGCAGCCCCTACGAATGCTCCGACTGGGCGACCATCGAGACCTTTGCGGCGATCCTAAACCGGGGCGGCTACGCCTCTCCCATCCGCACGCCCCGCGGCCGCGACATCCTGGCCGCCTGCGGCCAGCTGAAGAGCGAGAGCGAGAAGGTCCGGGCCAGCGCCCGGCGCAAGGCCTCGTCGATCGCGGCCCATGACGGATTGACGGACAGCTGATGGCCTCGCCGCTGCAGTCGCCGGAGATCCAGGCCTTCGCCACAGGTTTCCCGCTTACCCTGATGCACGCGGCGGTGACCGTGGCGATCCTGTTCGCCGGCGCCGCGGTCTATGTGCTGCTGACCCCGCACAAGGAGATCACACTGATCCGCGAGGGCAACACCGCCGCGGCGGTGTCCCTGGGCGGCGTGCTGATCGGCCTGGCCATGCCGCTGGCGGTGTCGCTCAAGGCCTCGACCACCGTGGTCGACCTGGCGCTGTGGGGGGTGGCGACGGTTGCTGTCCAGCTCTTGATCTTCCGGCTGGTGGACCTGGTGCTGCACGGCCTGCCCCGGCGGATCCAGGACGGCGAGATGGCTGCGGCCGCCATGCTGGTCGGCGCCAAGATCGCCACCGCCCTGATCCTCGCGGCGGCCGTGGCGGGTTGACCCCGGGCCCATGCACTTCCCCAAGCTTCCCGACTGGTTGATCTATGGCGCGGTGGTCGGCGCCCTGGTCCTGGCCGCCGTGGGCCGGCAGGAGCGCACCGACGCGCCGGCCCCGCCGCCGCCGGCCCCTGAGATCGAGGGCGCCGCCCTGGGACCTGCGTCGCCCTTCGATCCGGCGGTGGTGGTGGAGGTCTCCGACAAGATCGAGCCGGCCACAGGCACGGCTTTTTCCGTCGGCCCCTCGGGGCTGTGGATGACCGCCCGCCACGTGGTCGACGGCTGCCGCCAGGCGGCGATCGTCGTCGCGCCCGGCAAGGGCGTCGCCGCCACCGTGAGCATCGACCCGAACGGCGAGGCGGCGCTGCTGACCACCGACGGCGGCGCGCCGGCGCTTCCCCTGGCGCTGGCGTCAGGGCTGCGGCGGGGCGAGCCGGCCTTCCATCCGGGCTTCCCCCATGGCCAGCCGGGCGAGGCCAGCTCGCGGCTGATCGGCCGGGAGAACCTGGTGGTCAGGGGCCGTGGCGCGCGGACCGAACCGGTGCTGGTCTGGGCCGAGAGCGGCCGAACCGACGGCCTGAAGGGCACGCTCGGCGGGCTTTCCGGCGCGCCCGCCCTGGACGACCAGGGTCGGGTAGTGGGCGTCACCATCGCCGAGGCGCCCCGGCGCGGGCGCATCTACACCACGACCCCGGAAGTCACCGCCCGCACCTTGTTGCACGGGGGTGCGAAGGCGCAGCCGGGCCTGGGCGCGGCGGTCAACGCCGACAACTACGGCCGGGTCGCCGACGACCTGCGCCGCACGATGCGGGTCGCCCAGGTGGTCTGCCTGACCTAGGGCGGGTTCAGGAAAAGTGGGAACCGGTTTTCCGCCCGGAACCCGCCCGTCGCCCAGATTTAGATATCAACGGGTCGCGGGGCCCGCGCGGCGAACCGGGACAGCAGAAGGAAGAGCAGGATCGGCGGGAGCGCCGTCAGGCCCGTGCCGATGAAAGCGATGTCGTAGGCGCCCAGGAGGCCGTGGGCCGGCGTCAGGCCGTCGATGACCTGGCCGGAGAAGCCCTTCAGGAACTTGCCCAGGAAGGCGTAGGTCGCCGACAGCAGGGCATATTGGGTGGCTGTGTAGCCAAGCCCCGTCAGGCTGGACATGTAGGCGACCAGCGCCACCCCGGCGAAGGCCTGGGCGAAATTGTCGAGCGCCATCACCGCGGTGAAGGCCCCCAGGCCGTGGTACAGGGTGAGCAGGGCGAACGCCGCCGTGCCCAGGCCCTGCAGCACCGACCCCAGGATCAGGGTCGGGAAGAGGCCGAAGCGAAGGGCGAAGACCCCGGAGACCGCGATCCCCACGAAGGCGCCGGGCAGGCCCGTGGCGCCGCGGACCACGGCCACCGCGTCCTTGGTCAGGCCCAGGTCGTGGTAATAGGGATTGTACATCGGCCCCATGAGGAAATCGGGCAGGCGGTAGGCCGCGATGGCCGCCAGCATCAGAAGCCCCAGAGCCTTGTGCGCGCTGAAGAAGTCGATGAACGGCCCGACCACCGCGTCGAAGAAGCCGCGCGGGGTCCACAGCGGCGCCTTCTCGTGCATCACCGCATCGGCGCGGGCCGGTTCGAAGGCGAAGAGGCTGGCCACGACCCCTATGGCCATCAGGACGGCCATGGCGACATAGGAGACCGGCCAGCCCAGGCGCGCGGCCGCCGCAATGATCGCGGCGTCGGCCACCAGGATGGCGATGCGGTAGCCCAGCTGGGCGGCCGACGACAGCAGGCCGATCTCTTCGGCGTCGGCGGCGGCCTCGATGCGCCAGGCATCGATCACGATATCCTGGGTCGAGGAGGCGAAGGCCACGACGACCGCGAAGGCGCCGATCGCGGTCAGGCCGCCGCCGGGGCCTACCACCGCCATGCCGACGAGGCCCGCGGCCACCACGATCTGCGACAGCACCATCCAGCCGCGCCGCCGGCCCAGCCGGCCCAGCAGGGGCACGTCGACCCGGTCAACCACCGGCGCCCAGAACGGCTTCAGCACATAGGCCAGGCCCACCCAGGAGATGAAGCCGATGACCTTCAGGCTCGTGCCCTCGTCACGCAGCCAGTAGCCCAGGGTGTTCTGGGTCAGCAGGAACGGCAGGCCGGATGCGAAGCCCAGGGCCAGCATGACCGCCACCTTGGGCTGGCGGATCTGGGTCAGGACCTCAAGGGCGCCGCGCTTGCGGCGCGCCGGGGTCTTGCTCGCTTGGCTCATGGTGGCTCCCCGCGGGCGCGGGGCGCCCGGAATCAGCCGACCTTGGCGCGCCTGACCGTCTCCGTCCAGCTAGCCGCTGTCCAGCGGATGAGCATGGCCCGCAAGT
Organism: Caulobacteraceae bacterium; assembly: GCA_947475465.1. Lineage (GTDB taxonomy): Bacteria > Pseudomonadota > Alphaproteobacteria > Caulobacterales > Caulobacteraceae > Phenylobacterium. The sequence goes on from CANJLK010000023.1 coordinate 15,115, forward strand.
CGTCCGGCGACAGGGGCTTGACCAGGAAGTCATCCATCCCGGCCGCCAGGCAGGCGCGGCGGTCATCGTCGAAGGCGTTGGCGGTGAGCGCCACGATCGGTGTGGTGAGCCCGCCCTGCCGCAGGGCCGTGGCGGTCTCGATCCCCGACATGCCGGGCATGCGCATGTCCATCAGGATCAGGTCGTATTCGCCGACCTTGACCGCGGCCAGGGCCTCGGCGCCGCCGGGCGCATGGTCGATGCTGCAGCCCTCGCGGGTCAGGAGCGCGCGGGCCAGGAGCGCGTTGATCGGATTGTCCTCGACCAGCAGGATGCGCTTGCCGGGCGCCGCGGCGTTGGAGGCCCGTTCGTCCACCGGCGCCTGGGGCGCAGTCTGGCCGGCGCCGGCGGCGATCAGCACCCGCTCGGCCAGGGGTTCGCGGCGCAGCGGCTTGATCAGGTAGCCCGCGAACCCGGCGCGACGGTAGGCGGCGATGCGGCCGCGTTCATCGGGCGACAGCAGGACGATCAACGGCCGCTCGGCCGCGCGGCGCTGGGCGCGGGCGCCCTCGGCCAGAGCGCTGTCGACCAGGACCACATCGCCAGGCTCGGTGATCCGCAACGCCTGGGCCATGTCGGACGCGGGCGCGGCGCGGCCGCCGCAGGCCTCGATCTGCTGGCAGGCGGCGGCGCGGACGATCGGATTGCCGGACGCGACGCCTATGGTCCGGCCGGCCAGGCTGGCCGCCGGCTTGGCGCCGCCGACCGGGCGGAACGCCGCCTCGAGCCAGAATCGCGATCCGCCGGTCTCTGTGGCGTCGACGCCCACCTCGCCCTCCATGGCCAAGGCCAGGCGCCGCGCGATGGCGAGGCCCAGGCCTGCGCCGCCCAGATCGGCATGTGAGGCGTCAGCCTGGGCGAAGGCGTCGAAGATGCGCTCGCGCTGATCCTCCGAAACCCCCGGACCGGTGTCCTCGACGGTGAAACGGAAGCGGCCCGGCGCGCCCGAGGCGATGCTGAGCAGGACCCCGCCCGCTTCGGTGAACTTGACCGCGTTACCCGCGAAATTCAGCAGGATCTGACGCAGCCGCGATTCATCGGCGCTGATAGCCCGCACGTCGGCCGGCGCGGCCCAGGCGATCTCGATGCCCTTTTCGCGGGCCCGCGGCGACAGGATTTCGCAAACGCCGCGCAGCAGGGTCTCAACCTCGACATCGCCCTGGTGCAGCTCGATCCGACCAGCGCCCAGCTTGGCGAAGTCGAGCACGTCGTTGACCAGGGTCAGCAGGTGCTCGCCGCTTTCCCGCAGAGCCGCGGCATAGGCGCGCTGCTCGGCGGTCAGGCGCGTGCCCTCCAGAAGCCGGGCCATGCCCAGCACGCCGTTGAGGGGCGTGCGGAACTCGTGACTGAGGGAGGCCAGCTGCTCGGCGCTGATCTGGGCGAGCCTCGGGCGGCGCAGAGAAAGGGGACGGGAAGGTCGGCGCATCCCGCCCAAATAGGCGAAAGCGCTTAAAGATCGGTCAAGCTCAGTCGTCGGCGTTGGCGGCCATTTCGCGGGCGAGCGCCAGCAGGGCGGCGCGGGCCGGGGCCTCGGGAATCAGGTTGAAAGCCTGCAGAATCTCCAGGGCCCCGGGCTTGGCCAAGGCCCGGAACACGTCGTCATCGTCCTCGCGGCCGGACGGTTCCTCGCCGAGCAGCCACCCCACCGTCGTGCGCAATGTCTGGGCGGCGATCAGCAGGGTGGAGGCCGCAACCCGGTTAGCGCCGCGCTCGTACTTCTGGACCTGCTGGAAAGAGACGCCCAGCGCCGCCGCCAGGTCGCTCTGGCTGAGGTCGAGCTGGCGGCGGCGTATGCGCAGCCTGGCCCCGATCGCCAAGTCGAGCTCAGCGACGCGTCCCGCGTCCATGGGTTCCATCGCCTGCCTCCGTCGCAGCTAAGTTAATACATCTCGCCGCAGGTTTCGCCTTAAAATAGACGCGAAGCGAAAGTCCGGCTTATGTAGTCGCGTTATGCGCGCACGCTCCGACGCCGCCCTGGACCCGCTCGGCCTGCTCACGCCAAGAGAGCGAGAATGCCTGCGTCTGGTCGACCAACACCTGTCGTCTAAACAGATCGCCCGCGAACTGGGCATGTCGAAGACCTCGGTCGACACCTATTGCGACCGCGCCCGCCGCAAGCTCGGCGTCGACGACCGCTACAGCGCCGCCAAGATGCTGCGCCAGCTGGATATTAACCCTGTCCCGATCGGATCGGGACAGGACACGATCAGGACAGACACGACGCCCGCCCGCTGGCTCGATGAGCCGGCAACAGAAGGGGCGTCCGATGGGCGACTGGCAGAACTTCGACAATCGAGCGGTGATCGGCAGGGCCTTGCGGCTCCGTCGGGAGATCGACGATTTCGAGGCCCGCTGGCCGGACCCGGCCGCACGGGAGGAGAACCTCCCAGCCTTCTCATGGGCGCAACTGGAACGACAGCTCGTCGATCTGGCCGCGACCCCGGCGCAGGCGAAGATGGCCCGGCATATGGTTTCGGGCACTCGCAAGCTGGCGCCGTTCAAGCCCTCCGAGATGGTGCTGAGGGAAATCCTCTGCCTCACCTGGGTGCTCTTGGACGAGAATTTCAAATCCGAACCCGAAGAGGGGTCGGCCGAAATGACCTAAGGCCGCTTACGCGGCTGGGCGCCATTGTGGGCGTCGCCGTCATCACCGCCCTGGCTTTCGGGGCGATGCTTTCGGGTCTCCACGAGCTTCAGAGCCTGGTCGCAAATTTTTCCCGGACCTGAACGGGACCGAAACCATAGCCCTTTAAATACTGACAGCGCGCAGCCCTCGAGGCGCGTGCAGGAGAGAACTCATGCTCAAGCAACGCCGTATGGTCGCCGAACAAGTCGCCGGCGCCCTGTTCGAAGCCGAAGCCGCCATTGATGCCGCCCGGTCCAAGACCGCCGCCCTCACCGGCATGATGCCGGCCCTTCGCAAGGACGCCGGCGCCTCCGCCCTGATCGGCCAGGACGCCGTGGAGCGCGCCAGCCAGGCGATCGCGGCCCTCGCCGACGCCCGCCGCGCCATCGTTGAGACCCACAAGGAACTCAGCATCGTGCAAGGCCAGATCGGCCTGGGCGCCGTGTCTGTCGGCGACGACGGCGCCAAGCTGTCGACCGTGACCGAAGATCGTCGCACTCAGCGCCTGCTGCGCCCGGTCCGCGCCGCCTGATCGGCGCCCGGCGGTTCCAACCGCCGGGCAAATCTGACACCTTGGCCCCGGGGATTATCCCCGGGGCCAATTGTTTATGCCGGTTGTTCCGCACTGGGTCTGGGGCGGCGCTATCAGCCTGACCTGCGGCTTCGCCGCCTGGAAGGGCCGCGCGCCGGAGCGATGGGGCGCCCTGTTCTTCTATGGCGCATGGCTCCTGACCATAGCCGTCTACAATCCCAAGGGGCTCGCCACCCAGTGGGCGATATTCGGCGTCGACACGGTGCTGCTGGCCCTGCTGACGGCGCTGGCGCTGCGCAGCGACCGCTTCTGGCCACTGTTCATGGCCGCCTTCCAGCTTCTGACGGTCCTCACCCACGTGGGCCGCGCCCTCGATAGCGGCCTTCCCTGGTGGGCCTATCATACGGCCCCGCAGATCTGGGGCTATCTGATGATCCTGAGCCTGCTGGTCGGGACCCTGAACACCTGGCGCGAGCGTCGTCAGTTCGCCGCCGCCGCGCCCATGGCCGATCCCGGCGCCACGCGGCGGTAGATCAGCGCCTCGGCCAAATGGATGCGGCGAACGCCCGGGGCGCCCTCCAGATCAGCGATGGTGCGGGCCAGCCGGATCGTGCGGGTCCAGCCCCGGGCCGTCAGCCCGCCCGCTTCGGCGGCGCGGCTGAGCAGGGCGCGGGCCGGCGCGTCGAGGTCGGCGATCTTCTCCAGCCAATCGCCGTCGGCGCGGGCATTAAGCGCCTGGGCGTGCTCGCCGCCATCGGCGGCCCGGCCCGCCGCCAGGGTCCGCGCCGCCAGGACGCGGGCGGCGGCCTCCGCCGTGCCTTCGGCCGGGGCCGGCAGGGCCAGGTCGGCGGCGGTGACCGGCGGAACCTCCACCTGCAGGTCGATGCGGTCCATCAGCGGGCCGGAGATGCGGCCCTGATAATCCGTCTGGCAGCGCGGCGCGCGTCCGCAGGCGCCGCGTCCGGCCCCGCCCAGGCCGCAGCGGCAGGGGTTCATGGCGGCCACCAGCTGCACCCGCGCCGGATAGCGGACGTGGGCGTTGGCGCGAGCCACCACAACCTCGCCGGTCTCCAATGGGCCGCGCAGGCTGTCCAGCGCCTGGGCCGAGAACTCCGGCAGCTCGTCCAGGAATAGCACCCCATTGTGCGCCAGGCTGACCTCGCCTGGCTTGGCCTTCAGCCCGCCGCCGGTGAGCGCCGCCATGCTGGCGGAGTGGTGCGGGTTGCGGAACGGCCGGGCTCTGGAAAGCTCACCCCTGGCGATGAGTCCGGCCACCGAGTGGATCATCGAGGTCTCGAGCAGCTCGGCCGGGGTCAGGGGCGGCAGGAGGCCCGGGAGGCGGGCGGCCATCATCGACTTGCCCGACCCGGGCGGCCCCACGAAGGCCAGGTTGTGGCCGCCGGCCGCGGCGATCTCCAGGGCGCGCTTGGCGTTCTCCTGTCCCTTGACCTCGCGCAGGTCCGGGACCCGTTCGCCGTCTCGCATCGGACCCGGCCTTGGCGCCGACAGGACCTGAGTCCCGCGGAAGTGGTTCACCAGCGCGATCAGCGACGGGGCGGCCAGGATGCGCGTCTCCCCGGCCCAGGCGGCTTCCGGCCCCGAGGCCTCGGGACAGATCAACCCCAGGCCCATGGCGCCCGCCGCCACGGCGGCGGGCAGGACGCCGGCGACATTGGTGATCCGGCCATCAAGGGAAAGCTCGCCCACCGCCGCCCAGCCTTCCAGCGTATCGGGCAGGATCACGCCCATGCCGGCCATGATCGCCAACGCGATGGGCAGGTCGTAGTGGCTGCCTTCCTTCGGCAGGTCGGCGGGCGCGAGATTGGCGATGATCCGCTTCGACGGCAGCGATAGTCCAAGGCCGGAAAAGGCGGCGCGTACGCGCTCGCGGCTTTCCGAGATCGCCTTGTCGCCCATGCCCACCAGAAAGAACCTGGCCTCGCCGCTGGTGAACTGCACCTGGACGTCGACGCGGCGGGCTTCGACGCCCTGAAACGCCACCGTCACGACCCGCGCGGCCATGCCTAACCCCTTGTGATCTAAGCTAAGTTATCCACAAGCCGAGCACGCCTAGCGGCCCAGATCAAGAACAAAAATAGAACCTAGGGAGAGGATGAGACGTTTCCGTGACTTCCGGGTGCGTCTTCGGGCTTCAAGCTAGACCGTGGCGCGAAGGGTTTCAATCCGTTCCCAGAGCAGGTCGGCCGCGTCGATTCCGGTGAAGGCCTTGAGGGCGACCGCGCCGGTGGGCGAGGTGACGTTGATCTCCGTCAGGTGCTCGCCGATCACGTCGATGCCGACGAACAGCAGGCCGCGCCGCTTCAGTTCCGGCCCGATGGTGGCGCAAATTTCCAGGTCGCGGGCGGTCAGTTCGACGGCCTCGGCCCGGCCGCCGACCGCCAGGTTGGAACGGATCTGGCCGGTCTTGGGCACCCGGTTGATGGCCCCCACGGCCTGGCCGTCGATCAGGAGGATGCGCTTGTCGCCCTTGGTCACCGAGGGCAGGAACTTCTGCACGATCACCGGCTCGCGGCTAAGCTCCGCGTGGATCTCCAGCAGGGCGTCGAGGTTCGGATCGTCGGCCAGGTGGCGGGTGACGCCCGAGCCGCCGCGGCCGTTCAGGGGCTTCAGCACCACGTCGCCGTGGCGGGCGCGGAACTCGGCGATGGCCTCGCGGTCACAGGTGATCAGGGTCGGCGGCTGCAGGCCGGGGAAGTCGGTGACGAACAGCTTTTCCGGCGCGTTGCGCACCTCCACGGGGTTGTTCACCACCAGGGTCGCAGGGTGGACCTTCTCCAGGAAGAAGGTCGAGTCGATGTAGTGCATGTCGAAGGGCGGATCCTGCCTGAGCAGGATGACATCGAATTCCGTCAGCTCGACGCGGCGGTATTCACCCAGTCGGGCATGGTCGCCCTTGATCCGGGCCACCGAGACATCGCGGCCGCGCGCGAACACCCGGCCCTCGTCCATGGCCAGGGTGTCAGTGGTGTAGACGAACAGGCTGTGGCCGCGGGCCTGGGCCATCTCCATCATCAGGAAGGTCGTATCGCCCTCGATGTTGATCCCCTCGATGGGATCCATCTGCACCGCGACCTTCAAAGACATGGAGAGCTCCCGACTGCGTCAGCCACGGGACATAGGCCGTGCGCCGCGACGACGCTAGTTCAGCCGCAGCCTGACCCGCTCCCTCTGCGCCCGCGCGGCCAGCGCCACGCCGCCGTCCAGTTCGGTGGCGCGGGCCAGCGCCACCAGGGCCCCGGCCAGCGCGCCCTGGCCCTCGCGGGCGGCGGCGACGTCCAGCCAGGGCCGGTGGTCGACCGGGTCGAGCAGGGCGCGGCGGAGCGCGGCGCGCTCGGCGCGGGCATAGTCGCGCGCATGGCTGGCGCGGGCGAAGATGGTGTTCTGCAAGCGCACCAGAACGGCGCGGTCGCTGACGGGGGCCATCAGCCGGTCCAGCCGGTCGGCGACATTGGGGGTGAGGCCGGCATGCAGGGCCCGACGGGTCAGTTCGGACGGCAGCACCACCCGGCCCTCGGAGAACGGATCGAGGGCCAGGGGCCCCTCCTCGGTCTCGATGCGCAGCAGGAAGTGGCCAGGGAAGTCGACGCCCTGGACGGTGAGGCCGCATTTGCGCGCGGCATGAAGGTAGAGGACCCCAAGCGCCACCGCCAGGCCGCGCCGCCGCTCGCAGACCGCCAGGATGTCGGCGTTTTCCGGGTCCTCGTGGGTGAACAGGTCGCCGCCCAGCCGCAGGTCGCCGGCCATGGCCTCGGCCAGGGCTTCTTCGGCGCTTTCGCGCTTCAGCCGATGCGACAGGTGGTCGACCGCCGACTGGCCCAGGTCGCGGGCCGTCTGCGGATCGCGGCTGGGATCCTCATGGATGGCGCAGGCGATCGCGGCCTCAAGGAGCGGGAAATCCCCGTCTCCCGCCTGGCCTGCCTCAAGCAGGATCGTCTCGGCGTCCTCGCGCCCCATCGGTTCGTCCTCAGCCGCCCTTCCAGGCGTCGGGAATATGCCTCGGGAGCTTGCCGGGCGCGAGGGCGATCAGGTCGAGGCGCACCGCCACGCCGGCCAGGGCCGGCCGGCCGGCCGCGATCGCGGCGCCGGCGCGGCGCAGACGCTCGCGCTGGTCGAAGGTGACGGTCTCCAGGGCGGTCAGCAGGCTGGTGCGGCGCTTGACCTCCACCACCGCCAGTATGCGGCCGCGCAGGGCCAGGAGATCGATCTCGGCCTGGGGCGTCCTCAGCCGGAACCCCAGGATGCGGTAGCCCTTGGCCAGCAGCCACAAGGCCGCCAGCACCTCCCCGCGCCGACCGGAGAGCCGGGCCTGGGCGCCGCGCGCGGAACGGACGCTAGCCACGGGCCTGCCTCAGCTCCATGGCCCGCCTGTAGAGGTCGCGGCGGTTGAGCCCCAGCGCGCGGGCGACCTCGGCGGCGGCGTCCGCAGGCTTCAGCCGGGTGAGGGCGTCGGCGAGCGCGGCGTCGGCGTCGGCGGCGGTGGCCTGCGCCTCATGGCCGGGGCCGACCAGAATGACGATCTCGCCCTTCGGCGCATCGAGCTTCGGATCGGCGGCCAGGACGGCGAGCGGCCCCCGGTAGAGGGTCTCGTAGAGCTTGGTCAGTTCGCGGGCGACCACGGCCTCGCGCTCGCCCAGCACAGCAGCCATGTCGGCCAGGCTGGCGGCCAGGCGCGAGCCGCCTTCGAAGAACACCAGGGTGGCCCGGATCGGGGCCAGTTCCGCCAGGAAACTGCGCCGCGCGGCGGTCTTGGAGGGGGGAAAGCCGGCAAACAGGAACCGGTCGGTGGGCAGGCCGGCGGCCGAGAGCCCAGCCAGCAGGGCCGATGGGCCCGGGATCGGGAACACCGGATGGCCCTCGGCGGCGGCCTCTTTCACCAACCGGAAGCCGGGATCGGAGACCAGGGGCGTGCCGGCGTCCGAGACCAGCGCCACCCGCTTGCCCAGCGACAGGGCGGCCAACGCCAGCGGCCTGGTGCGCTCGGCCCCGTGCTCGTCGTAGCGCTCGAGCTTGGCCGCCTTCAGCCCATAGGCGGCCAGCAGCTTGCCGGCCACGCGGGTGTCTTCCGCCAGGATCAGGTCCGCGGCGGCCAGCACGTCGAGGGCGCGAAGCGTGATGTCACGCAGGTTGCCGATGGGCGTGGCCACCACATAGAGCCCCGGCGCCAAGGGGGCGTCGCTCAGCGCGGGCGGGGGCAGGTTGAGGGCCATGGCGGAGGGTTCGCCGCGATTGGAGCGGAAGGCAAGGGCGGAAGACTTGCCTTCAGATAGCCAGGTCTCGCGTCAGGCGGTCCAGGACGAGGCGACCGGCCGGTGTCGGGCGCAAGCGGTCGGCGTCGTCGTGCAGGAGGCCCAGGGCCACCCGGTCGGCGATCTTCCGCGGGTCTATGGCCAGGGCGGCGACGTCGGCCAGCGGCACGCCCTCGGCGATGCGAAGGCCGCTGAGCAGCCGCTCCTGGGCGGCTTCGCCAGCCGTGAGCGCCTCGGGGGCGGCGAAGCCCACGCCCGCGGCCTGCACTTGGGCGATATAGTCGGCGGGCCTTGCGGCTGCGTGGGTGGCGTGGCGCACGCCATCGATTGTGATCCGCCCGTGCGCGCCGGGCCCCGCGCCGACATAGTCCAGGCCACGCCAGTAAACGAGGTTGTGGCGCGAGCGGGCGGCCTCGCCCCGGGCGTGGTTGGACACCTCGTAGGCGTCGAACCCGGCGGCCTCCAGCGCCGCCTGGGTCGTGTCGAACAGCTCAGCGCCGGTGTCTGCGTCCGGCGGAACGAGAACCCCGCGCCCCACCGCCCGGTCGAAGGCGGTGCCGGCCTCGATGGTCAGCTGGTAGGGCGAGACGTGTTCCGCGCCCAGGCCGATGGCCCGCGTGAGCTCCTCACGCCAGGCGGCCGGAGTCTGTCCGGGCCGGGCGTAGATCATGTCGATCGACAGGCGCGGGAAGGCGCGCGCAGCCGCTTCAGTCGCCCGGATTGCCGTGGCCGCGTCGTGGTTGCGCCCCAGGAAGGCCAGGGCCTCGTCCTGAAGCGACTGCAGCCCCAGAGACAGGCGGTTGACCCCGGCGTCGGCGAAACCCGCGAAGCGGGCGGCCTCGGCGTCGGTCGGATTGGCCTCCAGGGAAACCTCCAGGTCGGGGGCCGGCGTCCACAGGCGCTTGGCGGTCTCGACGATGGCCGCCGCCCAGGCCGGATCCATCAGCGAGGGCGTCCCGCCGCCGAAGAAGATCGAGGTGAGGAGGCGCGGCCCCGTCAGCGCCGCCTGGGCCGTCAGGTCGGCGACAATAGCCTTGGCGAGCGCCGCCGGCTCGGGGCTGGCGGCCCTGGCCTTGAAGACGTTGAAATCGCAGTAGGGGCAGATGCGCGCGCAATAGGGCCAGTGGACATAGACGCCCAGCGGCGAGGTCAAAGGATCGCGGCCCTGAGCTTTTCGAAGGCCCGTGTCCGGTGGCTGAGCAAGTCCTTGGCGGCGGGGTCCACCTCGCCGAAGGTCTGGTCGAACCCAACCGGCATGAAGATCGGGTCGTAGCCGAAGCCCCGGTCGCCCCGGGGAGGGAAGGTCAGGACGCCGTCGACCCGGCCCTCGACCACCACCGCGGGCCCGTCCGGCCAGGCCACGGCGAGCGCGCAGGTGAACCAGGCGGAGAAGTCCCGGGCCCCAGCGGCCGCCAGCCGTTCCTCCACCTTGCGCATGGCCAGCGCGAAGTCCTTGTCCGGCCCGGCCCAGCGGGCGGAGTAGATGCCCGGCGCGCCCTCCAGGGCCGCTACCGACAGGCCGGAATCGTCGGCCAGCGCGATCAGGCCGGACGCCTTGGCCGCGGCGCGGGCCTTCAGCAGCGCATTGCCCTCGAAGGTGGTCTCGGTTTCGTCCGGTTCGGCCAGGCCGAGCGCACCGGCGGTCACCAGCTCGAAACGGTTCTCGAGGATTTCGGCCAGCTCGCGCGCCTTGCCGGGATTGTGGGTCGCCACCACCAGGCGCGCTCCGGGATGTAAGGTCAGGGCCATTCGCCGCCTTAACCCAGGAACCGGGCGAAGACTACGGCAGTGGCGCAAGCGACGCTGCGACATTAGGCTTGGCCGCATGGCTTTGCAGGGCTTCTCCATGCGCGCGCTGGGACCGGGATCGGTCTCCAGCTTCCTGAAGATCATCCTCGATGTGGTCTACGCCGCCCTATGGATCAGCCTGGGGGCCGTGGCGCTGGCCCTGCTGGCCGCGCTTCTCTTCATCTTCAACCCGGACCTGTTCCCCAAGGCGATGAACGCCGACGCGGCCACGGTGGCCAGCCGCGGGCCCCTGTTCGCCTCAATGCTGCTGGGGTTCGCGCTGTCCATCGCCGGCGTCCTGGTGATCGTCGATGCGCTACGGCGGATCTTCATGACGCTGACCGCCGGCGACCCCTTCCATCCGGACAACGTCAAACGGTTGCGGCTGATCGGCCTGATGCTCGCGGCCCTGGAGCTTGGCCGCTACCTGATTTCCGCGGTCGCCCCGCTGCTGCCATGGGTGAAGAAGGTCGACGCCAACTTCAACCTCACGGCCTGGTTCTCGGTGCTGGTGGTCTTCGTCCTGGCCGAGGTGTTCCGCGAGGGCGCAAGGCTCCGGCGCGAAGCGGAGCTGACGATCTAAGATGCCGATCCGGGTGCATCTGGACCGTGTGCTGGTGGAGCGGCGCATGTCGCTGTCGGAACTTGCCGACCGGGTGGGCGTGACGCCCGCCAACCTGTCGATCCTGAAGACCGGCCAGGCCCGCGCCATCCGCTTTACGACCCTGGCGGCCCTTTGCCGCGAGCTCGACTGCCAGCCCAGCGACCTGTTGTTCTACGAACCCGGGAGCCTGGACGACGAAACCGACGGGTAGGGAGCCGTGGGTCGCCCGTCATGCTGCGATGCAGCAATTCGCCCAAGCACGGCCATGCAACGGCTTGAAACCTTAGGGATTGATTCTTATATGCAGTGCGATATTGCATCGCAGCAAAGGAGCTTTCCCATGTTCGCCAAGCTTGAACGTTTCGTCGAGATCGTGTTCGGCCCGCTCGCCCGCGAGCTTGAACGCATGCCGCCCGCCGCCGTCCGCCGCCTGCTCTTCTCGCCCTTCTAAGATTTCGTCGCGGCCCGCTGGGCGAGGATCAGCTCAGCGATCCCCTTGCGGGCCAGACCGAACAGCTCTTCGAACTCGCCCTGGCTGAAGCCGCGCTTCTCGCCCGTGGCCTGGATCTCCACGATATCGCCTTTGCCGGTCAGCACGAAGTTGGCGTCCGCCTCGGCGTTGGAGTCCTCCTCGTAGTCCAGGTCGAGCACCGGGGTTCCGTCGAACACCCCGCAGCTGATCGCCGCGACCTGGTCCAGGATCGGGTCGGCGGTGATCACCCCCTCGTCCAGCAGATATTTCGTCGCCAGCCGCAGCGCCACCCAGGCGCCGGTGATCGAGGCCGTGCGGGTCCCGCCGTCGGCCTGGATGACATCGCAGTCGATGCTGATCTGGCGCTCGCCCAGGGCCTTGAGATCGACGATGGCGCGCATGGAGCGGCCGATCAGCCGCTGGATCTCCTGGGTGCGGCCGGACTGCTTGCCCTGCGCGGCCTCGCGGCGGCCGCGGGTGTGGGTGGCTCTCGGCAGCATGCCGTATTCCGCCGTGACCCAGCCCTGGCCCTTGCCGCGCAAAAAGCCCGGGACGCCCTCCTCCAGGCTGGCGGTCACCAGCACCTTGGTGTGGCCGAAGCCCACCAGGCACGATCCCTCGGCGTAGCGGTTGACGCCGGTTTCCAGGGTGACGGCGCGCAGCTGATCGACGAGGCGCTCTGAAGGACGCATGGGGAACTCCGTGTGAGGTCCTTGCGCGGACCGAGGCGGCGCTTATCCTAGATCGTCACGGTCCCGTCCATGGACGCACGTCAAGACGCATCGCCGCCAAAACCAGTGAACACCCCCCTCTTCGCCCGCGGACCTTCCCTGCCAGAGCTCGATGAGCGGGCGCGCGAGGTGTTCCGCCGGATCGTCGAAAGCTATCTGGACACCGGCGAGCCGGTCGGGTCGCGGACCCTGTCGAAGGGCGGCCTGCCGCTGTCGCCGGCCTCCATCCGCAACACCATGCAGGATCTGACGCAGCTGGGCCTGCTGGGCGCCCCGCACGTCAGCGCCGGGCGGCTGCCCACCCACGCCGGGCTGCGCCTGTTCGTCGATGGCCTCCTCGAAGTTGGCGACGTAGGCGAAGACGAGCGGCGGACCATCGAGGCCCGCCTCCACGCCCATGGCCGCAACTATGAGGACGCGCTCAACGAGGCCAGCGTGATCCTGTCGGGCCTGGCCCGGGGCGCCGGCGTGGTGGTGACGCCGATCCGCGACGCAGGCGTCAAGCATGTGGAATTCGTGGCGCTCGGCGTCGAGCGGACCCTGGCGGTCATGGTCTTCGCCGACGGCACGGTGGAGAACCGGCTGATTCGCCTGCCCGCCGGGGTGACGCCCTCGGCGCTCACCGAGGCCTCCAATTTCCTGAACGCCCGCCTGCGCGGCCGCACCCTCAACGAAGCCAAGGCCGATCTTCGCGCCGACCTCGACCGCGCCCGCCAGGAGCTGGACGAGACCGCCGCGCGGCTGGTGGAGGGCGGGCTGGCGGCCTGGGGCGGGGGCGAGGCGGAGGACCGGGCTCTGATCGTGCGCGGCCGCGCCAACCTGCTGGACGACGCCGGCCAGGTGGAAGACCTGGAGCGCGTGCGCTCGCTGTTCGAGGACCTGGAGCAGAAGGAACAGCTGATCGGGCTGCTGGACGGGGTCCGCGACGGCCAGGGCGTACGCATCTTCATCGGGGCGGAAACGCGGCTCTTCTCGCTTTCGGGTTCCGCCGTGATCGCCGCACCCTATATGACGGGGCAACAGCGGGTGCTGGGCGCGATCGGCGTGATCGGGCCGGCCCGGCTGAACTATGCGCGGATCATACCGTTGGTGGACTATACCGCCCGGGTGCTCGGCCAGGTGATGAACGCTTAAAGAAGAGACCAATGTCCGAAGACCAAACGCCCCCCCGCGACCTCGACAGCGAGGCCGACGCCATCCTGGCCGACTCCGAGGCCGATCAGGTCACCGCCCTGAAGGTCGAAGTGGCCGCGCTCAAGGAACAGGTCCTGCGCTACGCCGCGGAGGCCGACAACACCAAGCGCCGGGCCGAGCGCGAGGCCAACGACGCGCGCGCCTATGCCATCCAGAAGTTCGCTCGCGACCTCCTGGGCGTGGCCGACATCCTCGACCGGGCCATGGCCGCCGCGCCGTCGGAAAGCGCCGACCCGGCGATGAAGAACTTCGTCATCGGCATCGAGATGACCGGCAAGGAACTGCTGGGCGCCTTCGAGCGCAACGGCCTCAAGCGCATCGCCCCGGCCCGGGGCGAGAAGTTCGACCCGCACAAGCACCAGGCGATGATGGAGCAGCCCGGGACCGACGTCGCGGCCGGCGGCGTCATCGACGTGATGCAGCCGGGCTATGAGCTGCTGGGCCGGCTGGTCCGCCCGGCCATGGTGTCCGTCGCCGCCAAGGGTGGTGCGCAGGCCGAGCCCGCCGGCGAAGCCAAGCCCAACGGCGCCGGCCACAACCCCTATGAGCACGGCGAAGACGGCGCCGGCGGAACGGTCGACACCAGCGCCTAGGTCACCGATCCGAGGAGGCGGTTCGCGTCTTCAGCCCGCGACCTACGGATAGACCGTCGGGAAGTGCGGGTGGTCGAAGAGTTGGTTCGGCTTCAGGCCGAACCCGTCGGTGTTGAAGTTCTGCTGGCCCGTGTAGCGGCAGTTGGCCGACATCCGGTAGCTGGCCATGGCCCAGCGGATCCGGTTGGTGTGGTTGAGGCCGGACGAATGCCAGGTCAGGGCGTGGTGGAACACCGCTTCCCCCTGGCCCACCGGTTCCAGCGGGGTCACCTCGTAGCGCTCGAACAGTTCGGGATAAAGGGTCTCGGCGTCCTCGTCGTAGCCATTGATCATGCCGCCAGGCTCGGAATGGTGCGAGCCCTTCAGGTGAACCATCGGGCCCATGTCGACGGTGACCGGCACCAGGGCCAGCCAGAACTGCACGGCCTGGGCGCGGTCTATGGGCAGCCAGGGGAAGTCCTGGTGCCATTGGGCGGGGCGGCTGTGGCCGCTGGCGACCGGGTGCTTGGCGTACAGCGACTCTGAGAGGATTTTCACCGCCGGCGCCTTCAGCAGCCGCGAGGCGGCCTCGCCGAACTTGCGCTGGGCCACATAGTTGAACATCCACGGATCGTCCTGCCGCGCGGCGAAGTGGTGCTTGTCGCGCCCGTTGGCGGTTTCGACCGCCGCCACGAAGGCCGCCTGCTCGACCGGGTCAGAGGGCCATTCCCGCCACTTCAGGCCGCTCCAGTCCATGAAGTGCTCGATGACCCGCTCGCAGAGCTCGGGCTTCACGAAGCCGGGCACGTGGACGACCCCGTCACGCTGGAAGGTCTCGATGTGGTCGGGGGTAATCTCCCCGATGTAGGGCGATAGGTCCTCATAGGCCTCGTTGAGGGTGCGTACGGCGGTTTCGCTCATGGTTTCCTCCAAGCCGAGGGAAAGTACTGCATCGCCGCGCAAATCAAAGCCCCCGGGTCCCGCGCGTGCAGGCCCGGCAGCCTCCTCGCCACGGGTTTTGAATTTCCGGCCCGCAACCCGGTCCGCGCCCCTTCCAAGCCCTTCGATTTTCGATAATGTCGCAGGTCCCTTCCACTTGGGGGCGCGGGTGAGCGAATCGCCCCCGCGTAGGTAGCGGGTCGGACAAGAACATGAAGCTGACGATCGAGCGGGCGGCTCTGCTGAAAGCCCTCGGCCACGTGCAGAGCGCCGTGGAGCGCCGCAACACCATCCCGATCCTGTCAAACGTGCTGCTCTCGGCCGAACGCGAGCGGCTGACCTTCTCGGCCACCGACCTGGACATGGAGATCATCGACGAGGCCCGCGCCCAGGTCGACCAGCCCGGCCAGATCACCGCGCCCGCCCACACCCTCTATGAGATCGTCCGCAAGCTGCCCGAGGGCGCTGACGTTGTCCTGAGCTTCACCGGCGAGGATCCGCGCCTTACCGTCTCGGCCGGGCGCAGCCGATTCAACCTGCCGGTCCTGCCGGCCGGCGACTTCCCGGTGATGAGCGCCGATGGCCTCTCGGGCCGCATGGCGGTGGACGTCTCCGACCTGATCCGGCTGATCGACAAGACCCGCTTCGCCATCTCGGCGGAGGAGACCCGCTACTATCTGAACGGCCTCTACCTCCACACGGTGGTCGAGGACGGCGTCACCAAGCTGCGCGCCGTGGCCACCGACGGCTCGCGCCTGGCGCTGGCCGAGATGCCCGCCCCGGAAGGCGCAGCCGGCGCGCCGGGCGTCATTGTCCCGCGCAAGACCATCGCCGAGGCCAGGCGCCTGCTGGAGGACGCCGGCGAGAGCGTCGAGATGCAGATAAGCCCCCAGAAGGTCCGCCTGGACTTCGGCGGCGCGGCGCTGACCTCCAAGGTCATCGACGGCAACTTCCCCGACTACAGCCGCGTGATCCCCAAGGACAACCAGCGCATCGTCATGGTCGACGCCAAGCTGTTCGCCCAGGCGGTCGACCGGGTGGCCACCATCTCCGCGGAGAAGTCCCGCTCGGTGCGCATGGCCATCGAGAGCGGCAAGGTCGTCCTGACCGTCCGCAACATGGAAGCCGGCCAGGCCGTGGAAGAGCTGGAAATCGATTACGACGGCGAGCCCTTCGAACTGTCGTTCAACGCCCGCTACCTGCTGGACATCACCGACCAGATCTCCGGCGAAAGCATGGAGCTACGCTTCGGCGGCCCCAACGATCCGGCCCTGGTCCTAGACCCCGCCGACGTGGACGTCCGCTACATCCTGATGCCGCTGAGGGTGTAGGCCCCTCTTCTCCCCGACGCGAAGCGCGGGGGAGAGGGCAGGGTGAGGGCCGGCTGGGACTTGTCAGTCTTTCCCGCTGTCCGCCCAAGGATCCTCGACTTGTCATCGGCGGATCGCGCTCTCACGAGCCGGCCCTCACCCTGCCCTCTCCCGCAAGGCGGGAGAGGAGACCGATCAGTGCCCGTGCGAGCCTTCGTAGACGCCGGGCGCCAGAAGCTCGCTCTCCGGCCCCTCGCTGCCCGTGGCCAGCACGAACCTGCGGTCGCAGTAGGGGCATTCGACGAAGGCGGCCTCGCCCATCTCCAGAAAGACGCGCGGATGACCCAGGGCGCCGCCGACGCCGTCGCAGGCGATGCGGCCGGAGCGGACCACCACAACCTCAGGCGCGGGCAGGTCGGCGGCCAGGAAACCCGGCGCCGGCATGGGCTCGACCTTGGTTTTCGCCGTCGTCTTGGCCTTGGAGGCCATGGTCGGAGCTTTGCGCGCCATTTCTGCGAACCCTTGCTTGGCGCTGAAGCGCCGCACGCCTAGGTATGCGAGGCGGCGACACGCCGTCAACGACTGGACCGCCATGGACCTTCCTGACTACGCGATCGAGGCCAAGGCCCTGGTCAAGACCTATCCCGCATCCAAGACCATGCCCGAAATGCGGGCGCTGAAGGGCATCGACCTGGCGATCCCGCGCGGCTCGATCTTCGGCCTCCTGGGCCCGAACGGGGCGGGCAAATCGACGTTCATCAACATCCTGGCGGGCGTCTGCACCAAGACCTCGGGCACGGTGAAGATCTGGGGCCGGGATATCGACGAGCGGCCCCGGGACGCGCGCGCCGCCATCGGCGTGGTGCCCCAGGAGATCGCCGCCGACCCGTTCTTCACGCCGCGCGAGAGCCTGGAGGTGGCGGCGGGCATGTACGCCGTGCCCAAGTCCGAGCGGCGGACCATGGAGCTGCTCAATGCGCTCGGCCTTGGCGACAAGGCCGGGGCCTATGTCCGCCAGCTCTCCGGCGGCATGAAGCGGCGGCTGATGGTGGCCAAGGCCATGGTCCACAACCCGCCGGTCCTGATCCTCGACGAGCCCACCGCCGGTGTCGACGTCGAGCTGCGCCGCCAGCTTTGGGCCTATGTCCTGGAGCTGAACCGCAAGGGGGTGACCATTGTGCTCACCACCCACTACCTGGAGGAGGCCCAGGAGCTCTGCGACCAGATCGCCATCGTCAACCGCGGCGAGGTGGTGGCCTGCGAGCCGACCGAGACCCTGCTGCGCCGGATGGATGTCCGCAAGGTGCTGGTCACCCCGGAAGAGCCGGTGACCGAGGCCCCGATCCTGCCGGGCTTCGAGACCGCGCTCCTGAAGACCGGCGGCTTTTCGGTGAGCTACCGCACCGGCCAGTCCAGCGTCGAACAGGTGCTGGCCGCGATCCGCGCCGCCGGGCTGCACATCAAGGACATCTCCACCGAGGACCCGGACCTGGAGGACGTCTTCGTGTCCCTCACCTACGCCGCGCCGGCGGTGGCGTAATTTCCCTCCCCATCAGGGGAGGGTAAGCGTCCCGATATCCGCCCACCGGTACACCACCTCGTAGAGCAGCGCCCCGCCCGGGCCGCGCTCCTGGCGCGCGGGCTCGGCGACGCCGCCCAGGTGTTCGTAGAACTCCCGGGCCCGGATGTTGTCGCGCAGGACCGAGATCGTCAGGGTTTTCGCGCCACCCGCCTTCATCGCCCTGGCCGTATCGCGCAGCAACCGCGCGCCAAGCCCTTGGCCCTGGGCGTGGCGCAGCAGGTAGAGGGTGGCGATCTCCGCTTCGCCCACCGCCCGGCTGCGTGACGGTCCGCCCATCGCGTAGCCGACAAGGCCCGCGCGGTCGGCGGCGGCCAGGATCACCTCGTCAGGGCCGGGCCTTAGCAGGGCGTGGCCGAAGCGCCGCGCGTGTACGGCCTCGCTCATCCGCGCCAGGTAGGCGTCCGGCAGCAGGCCCCGGTAGGTTTCGCGCCAGGCGGCCACGTGGACGCGGGCCAGGGCCTCGGCGTCGGCCGGCCCCGCGGGAAACACCAGGAAGCTGGAAATCGGCATCCATCCACAGCTTGGGCTTGGGCGGGGCCGGTTCAAGAGGGTGCGGGACTCAATGTCATGGGATAGCGTCGCTGGGCCCATGAACGCCCAAGCGCCCAGCCCCCAAGCCGATCCAGCCGGCGCGTCGCCGGTGATGGCGCAATATTTCGAGGCCAAGGCGCGCCAACCCGACGCCCTGGTGTTCTTCCGGATGGGCGACTTCTACGAGCTCTTCTTCGAAGACGCCCAGAAGGCCAGCGCCGCGCTCGGCATCACCCTGACCGCCCGAGGCCTGCACGCCGGCGAGCCGATCGCCATGTGCGGGGTGCCGGTCCACGCGGCCGAGGCCTACCTGGCCAAGCTGATCCGCGCCGGGTTCAAGGTCGCCGTCTGCGAGCAGATGGAAGCCCCCGCCGAGGCCCGCAAGCGCGGCTCGAAATCCATCGTCCACCGCGACGTGGTGCGGGTCGTCACCCCCGGCACCCTGACCGAGGAAGGCCTGCTGGACGCCCGCGGCGCCAACCGGCTGGCGGCCATCGCGGTCAGGGGCGGCCAGGCGGCGGTGGCGAGCGTCGAGCTGTCCACCGGCGAGGTGGAGTGCCTGGCGACCGGCGTGGCGGGTCTGGCCTCGGCGCTGGCGGCGCTGGGCCCCTCCGAGATCCTGGTCCCCGACCGGCTGTTCGCCGACGAGGCGGTGTCGGCCGCCCTGAAATCGGCGGGCGGCTTCGTCCAGCCCCTGCCCCAGGCGCTCGCCGAGCCCGCCGCCGCCGAGGCGAGGCTCAAGCGGCTCTATGGCGTCGAGACGCTGGACGGGTTCGGGACCCTGACTGGGGCCGAGGTCTCGGCGCTCGGCCTGATCGCCGCCCACCTGGAAACCACTCAGGCCGGACGCCTCCCGGCCCTGTCGGCCCCCAGGCGGGCCGGCGAGGCCGATGTCATGGCTATCGACCCGGCGACCCGTACGAGCCTGGAGATCGAGAAGGCCACCAACGGCGGGCGGGAAGGCTCGCTCCTGGCCGCCATCGACCGCACGGTGACCGCGCCGGGCGCCCGCCTGCTGGCCGCCCGCCTTGCCCGTCCGCTGCTCGACCCCGCCGCCATCGACGCGCGGCTGGACGCGGTGGCGTGGTTCTGCGAGCACCGTCCCCAGCGCCAGCGGCTGCGCGAGGCGCTGAAGGGCCTGGGCGACATGGCCCGCGCCCTGTCGCGCCTGGCGCTCGGCCGGGGCGGTCCGCGCGACCTCGGCTGCCTGCGCGACGGGCTCGCCAGCGGCGAGGCGGTCACCGCTCTGTTCGCCGCGACCCGCGACCCGCTGATGACGGCGCCGGCCGAGGTGACGAGCGCGCTCGCCGCCTTCAATCCGGCCCTCGACGCGGACCTGTCGCAGTTCCGCGCCCTGCTGACCGAAGGCCTGGGCGCCGACCTGCCGTCGCTAGCCCGCGACGGCGGCTTCGTCTCGCCGGGCGTCCGCCCCGAGCTCGACCAGGCCCGGGCGCTGCGCGACGACAGCCGGCGCGTGATCCTGCAGCTGGAAGCCCGCCTGGCGGCTGAAAGCGGCGTGGCGCTGAAGGTCCGCCACAACGCGGTCCTGGGCTACTTCGTCGAGACCACCGCCAAGGCCGCTGAGCCGCTGATGGCCGCGCCACTCAACGCCACCTTCATCCACCGCCAGACGCTCGCCAACCAGGTCCGCTTCACCACCGTCGAACTGGCCGAACTGGACGCCCGGATCGCCCAGGCCGCCGAGCGGGCCCTGGCCATCGAACTGGAGACCTTCGAGGCCTGGCGCGACGGGGCCGTCACCGTCGCGGCCCCGATCCAGGCCGCCGCCGCCGCCGCCGCCCGTCTGGATGTGGCCGCGGCCATCGCCGAATGGGCCGAGGACGTGGGGGCCGCGCGCCCCGTTGTGGACCGCTCCACCGCCTTCGAGGCCGAGGCCGCCCGCCACCCGGTGGTCGAAGCCGCGGTGCGCCGGGCGGGCGATCCCTTCACCCCCAACGATTGCCGCCTCGACGGCGCGGGGGCCGGCGGCCCCCGTTTGGCCATCGTCACCGGGCCCAACATGGCCGGCAAGTCCACCTTCCTGCGCCAGAACGCGCTCCTGGCGGTCCTGGCCCAGGCAGGCTGCTTCGTCCCGGCCAGGTGCCTGCGCCTGGGGGTCGTGGATCGCCTGTTCAGCCGGGTTGGGGCCGGTGACGACCTGGCCCGGGGCCGCTCCACCTTCATGGCCGAGATGGTCGAAACCGCCGCCATCCTGACCCAGGCGACGCCGCGTTCCCTGGTGATCCTCGACGAGATCGGCCGCGGCACCGCCACCTACGACGGCCTGGCCATCGCCTGGGCCTGCGCCGAGGCCCTGCACGAGACCAACCGCTGCCGCGCGCTGTTCGCCACCCACTATCACGAGCTGGCCGTGCTGGAGGGCCGCCTGGCCTATGTCGCCAACCTGTCCCTGCGCGCCAAGGAGTGGAAAGGGGACCTGATCTTCCTGCACGAGGCCGGTCCCGGCCCTGCCGACCGCAGCTACGGGGTCCAGGTGGCCAAGCTGGCGGGCGTGCCGGCGCCGGTGGTGGGCCGCGCCCGCGAGGTTTTGGAGCGGCTGGAGCGCGAGGCCGCCGGCCCCGCCCACCTGGACGACCTGCCCCTGTTCGCCGCCGCCGCCGAGCCAGCCCAGCGCTTCGGCCCGAGCCCGGCGGAAGAAGCCCTGCGCGCCATGGAGCCCGATGGCATGAGCCCCCGTGAGGCCATGGACGCCCTCTACCGCCTGAAGGGACTGCTGGCGGGGTGACGCCGTTCCGGGCGACGGTTTAAAAAATCCTCCCCCTCAGGGGGAGGTGGCTGTCGAACCCCGGACTTGATCCGGGGGGATCGACAGACGGAGGGGGTTCTGCAGGCGACCCTCCATTTCCCCCTCCGTCACGTCTCGCAAGAGCTCGCCGCGCCACCTCCCCCGGATCGCACTGCGCGCTGGGGGAGGATCTGGCGCTAGGCGACCGCTTCCCCGAACTCGATCCCGTCGTCGACGGCCGCGAGCGCCAGAGAGATGGCGCCGATCAGCTGCGCGGGGTCCACCGGCTTGGCCACCGCGCCGTCGAAGCCCTGGCTTTGAAGCCGGCCATCGAAGACCCGCTCGGCGTCGGCGGTGAAGGCGAGGATCGGGGTCTCACGGTTGAGGCCGCCGCCGGCGCGGATCCGCCTCACCGCGCCAAGGCCATCCAGCCCCGGCATCCTCAGGTCCATCAGGATCACATCGAACGGCTGGTTCGCGGCCAGGCGCACCGCCGTCTCGCCGTCCGCCGCTTCGGTGATCTCGGCGCCGACGGAGGCCAGAAACAGGCGCACCAGTTCGCGGTTGGCCGCATGGTCGTCCGTCACCAGCACCCGGACCCCAGAGCCGGCCATGACGTGCCTGTGGCTGGCCGGCGAGGCGCCGGCCGTCTCGTCCGAGCGCGGGGCGGGCAGGTTGACGTAGAACCGGCTCCCCTGGCCGGGCGCGCTCTCGGCGCCGATCACGCCGCCCATGGCCTCGACAATGCCCTTGCAGATGGCGAGCCCCAGCCCCGTGCCCCCGTGACTGCGGCTGAGCGAGCCATCCACCTGAGAAAACCGTTTGAACAGCCGATCGAGGTGATCGGCGGGAATCCCCGGCCCGGTGTCGATGACGTCGAGCGCCAGGCGCCCGCCCGCCAGATCGTAGCCGATCTTGAGGACCACCTGGCCGCTGGCGGTGAACTTCACGGCGTTGCCGACCAGGTTGAGCAGAACCTGGCGGATTCGGTCGGCGTCGATGCTGACGATCAGGCCGGGCGGCGTGGCGTCCTCCAGGACCAGGGCCAGGTCCTTGGCCGCCGCCTGCGGGGTGAAGAGGTCTAGCGCCGACTGAGCGAGGGCGGCGATGGCCACCGGCTCAGGCGTGAAGCTGACCTGCCCGGCTTCGAGCTTGGAGAAATCGAGGATGTCGTTGACGGCGCAGAGCAGGGCGCGGCTGGCCTCGGTCACCCGCTCGATATAGTCGCGGCTGAGCGGCGCGAGATCGGGCTGTTCGGCGGCCAGCCGGGTGAAGCCCAGGATGCTGGTCAGCGGCGTGCGCAGCTCGTGGCTCATGTTGGCCAGGAATTCGCTCTTCACGCTGGCCGCCCGTTCGGCTTCGGCCCGCGCGGCGCGGGCCTCCGAAAGGGCTGCGCGCAGACGGGCCTTCAGCTTTTCCCCGGCGTCGCGGGCCACCGCGACCGGAACGCTCGTCAGGAATGAGACCGTGAGAAAGACCTGTAACCCGATGACCCGGTCGGCCGGGACGATCTGCAGGATGATCGGGCCATGCCCCGTGAACATCGCCAGCGCTCCCAGCACTGCGACGATGGCGAAGCCCGCCACGGCGCCCGGCAGACCCATCCGCCAGACCGGCAGGGTCAGCACCGCCGAGATCACAAACAGCAACGGCCGGTCGGAGAAGAAGAAGACCGCCGTGGCGACGGCGGCCAGGACCGCGAGCGTCCAGGTCTCGCGCCACAGGATCGGCGACTTCGTGCGCTGGGTCAGGACCAGAAGGGACGGCCCGAGGGTAAGAAGGCCCAGCACGTCGGCTTCCACCCACACCGCCAGGCCCCGCAGGACATTTCCGGGGTCGACCATCCCCAGGAGGGCGCCCGCGGCCACTGCGCTGAAGATCGAGCCGGCCAGGCCCGCGCCCACGAAGGTCATCAGGTGGCCGATGTCGTTGATGTCGAACCGATCGCCGCACCAGCGGCGGACCATCCAGGCGCAGGCAGCGACCTCCAGGATGTTGCAGACCGAGAGCCCGCCACCGACCAGGATGGAATCGCTGGCCAGCAGGTTGGCGAGCAGGTTGCCGGCGAAGGTCGCCGCCAGGAGCAGCGGCCAGACCGCGCGGCGGCTGCGCATCAGGGCCACGACGGCCCAGGCGTTGGCCAGCCAGATCGGCGCGATCCGGCCCTGGGCGCGCGGGAAGACGACGCAGGCGTAGGCGGTCGCGGCGACCACCGCGAACAGCATGATCGCCAGCAGGACGGGCCGGCGGGCAAGGAACTTGGGCGTCGGGTCTGTCACAGGCAGCGCGATCCGGGTCTTGTCACCCTTCCGATCTGACATGTGCAGGCGCCCAAATGCTTAACTCGCGGCGGGTAAACGAGGGCAGGCGGTTTTCCCGCCAGGGTGGTCGGGATCGAGGCGCCCGATGCACACAAACGCGAACTCGCCTATATCCTCCCAGCCATGCCGCCGCGCCTGAAACCGACCCGCCTGGAATATGTCGTCGACGGCGTGCGCCTGCGCGCCCAGTTGTCGGCGGCGGCGCTTGAGGCGTCCGGCGACGCGGCCCAACGCACCGCGGCCCTGAGTATCCTCAAGGCGGCCCTGTTCCGAGGGCGAATGATCGCCAAGGAGCGACTGGAGAACGGCGCCGGCGGCATCGAGACCGCGCGCCTGCTGTCCGGGGTCACCGACGAGGTGGTCACGGCGCTGTGGGACTTCACCACGGTGCACATCTTCCGGGCGCGCAATCCGACCGAGGGCGAGCGCCTGGCGCTGATGGCGGTGGGCGGCTACGGGCGCGGCACCCTGGCGCCCTACTCCGATCTCGATCTGCTGTTTGTGCGCCCCTACAAGCAGACCGCGCACGCCGAAAGCGTGATCGAGTACATGCTCTACGCGCTCTGGGACCTAGGCTTCAAAGTGGGTCACGCCTCGCGGACGATCGAGGAGTGCATCAAGCTCTCTCGCGAGGACTTCACCATCCGCACCTCGATCCTCGAGGCCCGCCGGCTGGCCGGGGACGAGCGGCTGGCCGAGGAGCTGTGCCGCCGGTTCCAGAACGAGGTGGTGCGCGGCACCGGCCCGGAATTCGTCGCCGCCAAGCTGAAGGAGCGCGACGAGCGCCAGGCCAAGGCCGGCGCCAGCCGCTACATGGTCGAGCCCAACGTCAAGGAGGGTAAGGGTGGGCTTCGCGACCTGAACACCCTCTTCTGGATCGCTCAATACCTGCATCCCGGCCAGTCGATCGAAAAGATCATGCAGCTGGAGATGTTCGAGCGCCGCGAGATCCGCGCCTTCATCCAGGCCTTCGACTTCCTGTGGGCGACGCGCTGCTTCCTGCACTTCACCACCGGGCGGCCGGAAGAGCGCCTGACCTTCGATCTGCAGCCGGAGATCGCCCGCCGCATGGGCTACGGCGACCGCGGCGACGCGCCCGCCGTCGAGCGGTTCATGCGCCGCTACTTCCTGATCGCCAAGGAGGTCGGCTCGCTCACGCGGGTGTTCGCCGCCAAGCTCGAGGCCGAGCAGGTCAAGCTGGAGCCCCGCGGGATTTCCCGCCTGCTGCCGGCCCGCCGGCCCAAGCGCAAACCCCTCGACGAGCCGGGCTTCCACGAACTGGGCGGGCGCCTTGGCGTCGACGGGCCGGAGACCTTCGAGACCGATCCGATCAACCTGCTGCGCCTCTTCAAGATCGCCGACGAGCGCAATCTCGACCTGCATCCCGACGCCTTCACCGCCGCCACCCGCGCGGTGACCCTGATCACCTCGGCCGTCAGGCGGGACCGCCACGCGGCGAAGGTCTTCATCGACATCCTGGCGCATGGGCGCGACCCGCAGCGCACGCTCACCCTGATGACCGAGGCCGGCGTGCTCGGCCGCTACCTGCCGGAGTTCGGCCGGGTGGTCGCCCAGATGCAGTTCAACATGTACCACTCCTACACGGTGGACGAGCACACCCTCAGGGCCGTGGGCGTGATCGCCGACATCGCGGCTGGCCGCTTCGCCGCCGACCACCCGCTCGCCACCGCCGTCATGCCCCTGATCGTCGACCGCGAGGCCCTGTTCCTGGCCATGCTGCTGCATGACACCGGCAAGGGCGGGGCGGGCGGACAGGAAAAGGCTGGCGCGCGGGCCGCCCGCTCGGCCTGCGAGCGGCTGGGCCTGGAGCGCTCGAAGATCGAGCTGGTCGCCTGGCTGGTGGAACATCACCTGGTGATGAGCGACACGGCCCAGAAGCGCGACATCGCCGATCCGCGCACCGTCGCCGACTTTGCCCAGGTGGTGCAGACGCCCGAGCGACTGCGACTGCTGCTGGTGCTCACCGTGGCCGACATCCGCGCCGTGGGGCCGGGCGTCTGGAACGGCTGGAAGGGCCAGCTGATGCGCGAGCTCTACAGCGCCACGGAGGCCGTGTTCCGCGGCGGGCGCGGTTCGGACAGCGCCGCGGCCCTGAAGCGCTATCACGAGAACGCCGCCTATGACGCCCGCGTCGCCATAGCCAAGGCGGAACCGGCCTCGGCGGCCTGGGCCGACGCCATGGAAGACGCCTATTTCTCGGCCTTCACCCAGGCCGAGGTCATGGCCCACGCCGGGCTCGCCCGACGGGCGGCGGAGAACGGTGGGGCGGCGGCGGTGGGCCAGGTCCGCGATGACCTCAACGCCGCCGAGGTGGCCGTCGCGGCCGCGGACCGCCAGCGGCTGTTCGTCGACCTCGCCGCGGCGATCACCGAGCTCAGCGCCAATGTGGTCGGCGCGCGGGTCTTCACTTCGCGCAGCGGCCAGGCGCTGGACGTCTTCTATGTGCAGGACGTGACCGGCCATGCCTATGGGGCGGACAACGCCCGCACCCTGCCCCGGCTGATCGCCGCCCTGGAAGCCGCCGCCCGCGGCGAGCCGATCAAGGGCGAGGCCCGCCGACCCCCCGACACAAGCCGCTCCGCCGCCTTTTCGATCACCCCGGCGGTGATGCTCGACAACGACGCCTCTGAGACCTCGACTGTAGTGGAGGCCTCCGGCCGCGATCGCCCCGGCCTTCTGGCGGCCCTGGCGCGCACGCTCGCCGACGCCGACCTGTCGATCCTGTCGGCCCATATCGACGGCTATGGGGAACGCGCGGTCGACGCCTTCTATGTGGTCGACGCCGAGGACGGGAAGATCACCGACGCGCGCAAGGGCAACGCGCTGAAGGCCGCCCTGCTGGCCGACCTGAACGAACCTGACGAGGGCTCAGGCCGGCGCAACAATCTGCAGCGCGCCAGGGCCAGCGTCGCGCGCTGACGCTCAAGCCTCTACGATCGCCTGGAACCCGCCGAAGATCATCCGCTTGGCGTCGAAGGGCGGGTTTGCCATGGTGGCCTGCAGCCTCGGGTCGGCCATCACCTTGGCCATGATCTCATCCCGCGCGGCCCGCGATTCATAGGTGATCCAGGAGAACACCACGACCTCATCGTCGGTGGCCTGGACCGCGCGGGGAAAGGACGTGACCTCACCATAGGGCACGTCGTCGCCGACGCATTCGACGTAGGAAAGCGCCCCGTACTCCATCCACACGTCGCGCCCGAGCAGGGCAATCGCCTTGTAGTCCTCAAGCTTCGCCTTCGACACGGCGATCACAAAGCCGTCCACATAGGTCATTGCGAGGTCCTCCCGTTTCAATGTCACCGGAACGACGCCGGGCAAGCGCCGGATCCGACAACCTCGGCCAAGCCTAGCGCAAATCCGGCAAACTCGGACCTCGCCAGCCGTTATGTAGCTGAGCTACATAGCGCCATGGTTTTCCGCGCAGCTTCCCAGAACCCTTGTCGCCGCGGGCTTGTCGGCTGGGCTCTGCTCGTCGTCGCCCTGGCGCTTGGACCGGTGGCCGCGCGCGCCGCCGAGACCTCGGTGGCCGTGGCCGCCAACTTCACCGAGCCGGCCCGCGAGATCGCCGCCGCCTTCAAGACCGCCTCGGGACACACCGCGACGCTTAGCTTCGGCCCGTCCGGCCAGTTCTACGCCCAGATCAGCAAGGGCGCGCCCTTCGAGGTCCTGCTCTCCGCCGACGTCGAGCGGCCGCAGAAGGCCGAGCAGGAAGGGTTGGGCGTGGCCGGCACGCGCTTCACCTACGCGGTCGGGCGCCTCGTGCTCTATTCGAAGACCCCCGGCCTGATCGACAAACGCGGCGCGGTGCTCACGTCCGACCGGTTCCAGAAGCTCGCCATCGCCGATCCCACCGCTGCGCCCTACGGCGTGGCCGCCGTCGCCACCCTGCGGAAGCTGGGTGTCTTTGACGCCCTCAAGCCGAAAATCGTCATGGGGACCTCGATCGCCCAGGCCTACCAGTTCGTCGACACCGGCGCGGCCGAGCTCGGCTTCGTGGCCCTGTCCCAGGTGATCGCCACGCCCGGCGGATCACGGTGGCTGGTTCCGGCGGCCGACCATCCGGCGATCGACCAGCAGGCGATCCTGCTGAAGACAGGCCAGGACAATCTGGCCGCCAGGGCCTTCCTGGCTTTCCTGAAGAGCCCCGCGGCCATCGCCATCATCAGGAAGTACGGCTACGAAATCCGCTGAATGCCCCGCGAAGCGGGCTGGCTTGATCGGGAGACGGCGTGGCTGAGGTCATCTGGACGACGCTGAGGCTGGCGGGGCTGACCACTGTCCTGCTGCTGGCCGTCGCCACGCCCCTGGCCTGGTGGCTGGCCCGGCACAGGGCGTGGTGGAAGGAGATCGTGGCGGCCCTCGTCACCTTGCCGATCATCCTGCCCCCTTCGGTCCTGGGCTTCTACCTGCTGGTGGCCATCGCCCCGCAAAGCCCGCTGATGGCGCCGCTGCACACCTTCGGCGTCCGCACCCTGGCCTTCACCTTCCAGGGGCTGGTGATCGGCTCGATGATCTATTCCCTGCCGTTCGCCGTTCAGCCGATCCGCAACAGCTTCGAGGCCATGGGCGCGCGGCCCATGGAGGTCGCCGCGACCCTGCGCGCCTCGCCCCTCGACGCCTTCTTCACCGTCGCCCTGCCCCAGGCCAGGCGCGGCTTCCTGACAGCCGCCATCCTGGTCTTCGCCCACACCGTGGGCGAGTTCGGCGTGGTCCTGATGATCGGCGGCGGCATACCGGGCAAGACCGAGGTGCTGTCCGTGCGCATCTACCAACTCGTGGAATCCCTCCAGTACGGCGAAGCTCACAAGTTGGCGGCCGGCGTCGTCGCCTTCTCCTTCGCGGTCCTGCTGGCCATGCTGCTAGTCGACCGTGGCGCGTCGCGGGCGATCCGGTGAGCGGGGCGGGCCAGCCCCCGGTCGAGGGCCACTTCACCGGCAAGGTCGGATCGTTTGGCCTGGATGCGGCCTTCGTCCTGCCGACCCGGGGGATCACCGCGCTCAGCGGCCCCTCCGGATCGGGCAAGACCACGCTGCTGCGCTGCATCGCCGGCCTGACCCGTCTGCCCGGACGCCTGGTCGTCGACGGCGACGTCTGGCAGGACGCCCGCACCTTCCTGCCCACCCACCGCCGGCCTGTGGGCGTCGTCTTCCAGGAGGCGAGCCTTCTGGCCCACCTGTCGGTCAAGGCGAACCTGCTCTACGGCGCGAAACGGTCCGGCGCGGGCGCCGCTGGCCTCGACGACGTTGTGGACCTCCTGGGCCTCGGCGCCCTGATGGGACGCTCCACCGCCAATCTCTCCGGGGGCGAACGCCAGCGGGTGGCGCTGGGCCGGGCGCTGCTGTCGAAACCGCGCCTGCTGCTGATGGACGAGCCGCTCTCCAGCCTCGACGCGGCCAGCAAGGCCGATATCCTGCCCTATTTGGAGCGCCTGCACGCCAGCCTGTCCCTGCCGGTGCTTTATGTCAGCCACGACGCCCAGGAGATCGCCAGGCTGGCCGACCACGTCCTGATCATCCGCGACGGCCGGATCACCCCGGTCGGCGACCAACCCGCGCAGCTGGACGCAGCGCGGGCCAGGCGGGACCTGAAGCGGCTCAGCGCCGCCGAGCGCGACCGCCTGGCCATGGCCGCCCTGATCGCCGGCCTGCCGCCGGTCTAGGGGCGAAGGCGGCGCTAGGCGGGCGGCAATCCCAGCACGGCCATGGTCTCGCGCCGCAGCCGCTCGCGCTCGATCTTGCCCATGGCGTTGCGCGGAATGGCCTCGCTCCACGCGAAGCGGACCTCCGGCAGCCTGGCGCCCTTGAGAATCGAGGAGAGCTGGTCTCGATCGAACCCTGGGCCACGGACCACCGCCAGCCAGCACGCCTCGATCCCCTGTGGGTCCGGGACGGCGAAGGCCGCGCAGTCGACCACGCCTGGGCAGGTCAGGGCCGCGGTCTCCCAAAGGTTCGGCAGGAACTTGTGGCCGCCCAGGTTCATCCGCTCGTCCGCCCGCCCGTCCAGCGCCAACTGGCCGTCAGGCAGGATGCGGCCCAGGTCGCCGGGATAGAACCCGCCGTGCCGGAACACCCTGGCGCTGGCGTCCGGATCGCCCAGGTAGCCCTTCGCCACCCGCTCCCCGCTGATCCGCAACTCGCCCTGCACGCCAGGCGGCAGCGCGTGGCCCTCGCTATCCACAACCTCGACACGTGTCCCCGGGACCGGAGCGCCCATGAGCGTGTTGAACTGCCCGAGCATTGCGGCATCTGCGACCGCGGCGACCCCACACTCGCTCGCGCCATAGACGATCTGCAGGTCGGATGTCAGCCGAAGGCGCGCCGTCTCAGCCACATTGAGCGGCAAGATGCTTCCGGTGGTCACCACCCGCAGCCCCGCCTGAAACGGGAAGCCCATGGGCAGGTCGGCCAGCAACTGCCGCAGATGGCTGGGCACCAAAGCGAGCACGGAAGGCCGAAGCGCGTCGAGTTGTTCGGCCAAACTGTCGCCGCGCATGCCGACCACCGCCGTCGCGCCCACCGCCCAGGCCGCTGCGGTGGTCGACTGCCCCAGCGAAGTATCGAAGCCCGTGAAGGGGATCCATCGGCCGTCCTTGCCGGACAGGTAGGTGGTGGCCGCCAGGCGCGCATTGCCCTCGATCGCCCGCCAGGTCTGGGCGATCCGCCTGGGCGGCCCGACGGTGCCCGACGACAGCAGGACCCGGCCGATCTGGTCCGGCGTGCGCTCGACGGCCGGCAGCTGGTCCGGCGAGACCTCCGCCGCCAGGGCGGCGGCGAACCAGTCCTCTGTCAGCCGCACGCGGCGCGGATCGTCGAGCGTCTCGCGGTCGCTGAGCCAGAAATCCGGCGAAGGATCGGACGCCGTCGCCGAGGTGACCCCCAGCCGCGCCAGGGCCAGGATCACCACGTGCTTGAGGTAGTGGTCGGCGATCTGCACCGCGCCGATCCCGAGGCCCGGGGCGACGCCCAGCCCCGCCAGCGCCAGGCCGATGCGGTCCACGTCGCGGTCCAGCTCGCCGTAGGTCGCCCAGCGCTGCGGGGCGATGATCGCGAGGGCTTGCGGGCGCACCCGGGCGCGGAAACGGACGTAGGCGTCGAACATGCCCGCGAACCTAGACCGTGAACCGCGGATGCGAAACTCCGCGCGCTTGACGCGCTTCCCAACACAGCCGACCAACGCGGTCGTGACGACGCCGCCCGCGCCCAGGACCGACCCGACCGCCGCCAAGCGGCCCCCCGCGAAGCCCGGCGGCCTGATCCGCTCGTCCCTGGTGTTTTCCGGCTTCACCCTGATCAGCCGCTTCGCCGGTTTCGCCCGCGACCTCGCCGTCAGCTATTCAATGGGGGCCAGCGCCACATTCGCCGCCGACGCCTTCAACGCGGCGTTTTCCTTCCCGAACCTGTTCCGCCGCATCTTCGCGGAAGGCGCCTTCGCCGCGGCTTTCGTCCCGGCCTATTCCCGCTCGCTGGAAAAGGACGGCGAGCAGGTGGCCGACGAGCTGGCCGCCGACGCCATGGCGACGCTGGCCGCGGCGACGCTGGCCATCACCATCGTGGCCGAGCTGGCCATGCCCTGGCTGATGGCGCTGATGCGGCCCGGCTTCGCCCAGGACCCGGAGAAGTACCGGCTGGCGGTGCTGCTCACCCAGATCACCATGCCCTACCTGCCCTGCATGGCGATCTATGCCCACCTCTCAGGCGTGCTGAACGCCCGCAACCGCTTCATTCTGTCGGGCGCCGCGCCCATCCTGCTCAACGCCTGGACCCTGGTCACCGTCCTGCCGACCCACGATCCGGTGGCGGCCGCCAAGTGGGCCTCGATCGGCGTGGTCCTGGCCGGCGTCTCGCAGGCGGCCCTGCTCTGGTGGGGGGTCCGGCGCTCGGGCGCCGACGTCACCCTGCGCTGGCCGCGCCTGACGCCGGAGATCAAGGCCCTGATCGCGCTGGCCATCCCCGGCGCCATCGGCGCCAGCGCCAGCCAGATCAACATCTTCGTCTCCGGCATGCTGGTCAGCCACGTGAACGGCGCGGCCTCGTGGCTGTCCTACTGCGATCGCCTCTACCAGTTGCCGCAGGGCCTCGTGGGCGTCGCCATCGGCGTGGCCCTGCTGCCGCGCCTGTCCAGAGCCGTGCAGGCCGGCGACACCCACGCGGCGCGCAAGTCCATGGACGACGCCATCGTCTTCTCCATGGCGCTCACCCTACCCGCCGCCGCAGCCCTGATCTCGATCCCCTTCTTCCTCATCGACGGCCTCTACACCCGCGGCGCCTTCACCCTGGCCGACGCCCACGCCACGGCGGCGGCCCTGCTGCAATACGGCTGGGGCGTGCCGGCCTTCGTGCTCGCGCAACTGTTCAGCCGCGCCTTCTTCGCCCGCCAGGACACCAAGACCCCGATGCGCTACGCCCTGGTATCGGTGGCGGTGAACGTCGGCCTGGGGGTGACCCTGTTCCATTTCGTGGGCGTGCCGGGCATCGCCGCCGCCACCGCCTTCGCCTGGTGGCTCAACGTCGGCATGATGGGCTGGGCCCTGCACCGGCGGGGCCACTACACCCCCAGCCGCCGCGCCGTGGTGCGCCTGGTGCGGATCCTGGCCGCCGCCGCTGCCCTCGGCCTCATCCTGGGTGCGGCGTCACACTGGCGCGGGATCATCGAGCAGCTTCTGCGCCCGCTCAGCATAGGTCCCCTGCATGGCAAGGAGATGGCCATCGCCCTGGTGACGGTCCTGGCCGGCGGCCTCTACCCGCTCCTGCTGTTCGGTTCCGGGGGCCTGACCATGGCCGAGATGAAGGGGGCCCTGCGCCGGCGTCGCGGCGACCCGCCGGAAGGCCCGGCGGACTTGCCCTGAGGCCGCCCGGCGACTATGGCGGAGCCATGACTTCTCCGGTCCGCATGTCCTGGCGATGGCGCTGAGCCGCCTCACCCGCTGAACGGGGCCCTTGCGCCCTCGCGTCCATTCTCCGAGAAGCCATTCCCATGACCGACCAAGCTCCGGCTCCCTACACGGGCCCACAACGCGTGCTCTCCGGCGTGCAGCCGTCCGGCGACCTGCACCTGGGCAACTACCTGGGCGCCCTCGTCAAATTCGCGCGCCTGCAGCACGAGACGGAGACCTTCATCTTCGTCGCCGACCTGCACGCCATCACCGCCTGGCAGGATCCGTCGAAGCTGAAGCAGCAGGTCCGCGAAATCGCCGCGGCCTATCTGGCCACCGGTCTCGACCCCAAGGTCGCCACCATCTTCGCCCAGTCCGCCGTGCCGGCCCACGCTGAGCTCGCCTGGGTGTTCAACTGCGTGGCCCGCCTGGGCTGGCTCGACCGGATGACCCAGTTCAAGGACAAGGCCGGCAAGCAC
>CANJLK010000024.1 GCA_947475465.1 Caulobacteraceae bacterium
CTCGGCGGCGTCGGTGTTGGAATAGTAGGTGAAGGCGACGTTGGAGCCCGACCGGGCGAGGTCGCGGACGATGGCCTCGCCGATGCCGCCGGTCCCGCCGGAGACGATCGCCACGCCTTCGGCGAATTCCGGATAGCTGTCTACGCTCATGTTTCCCCTGCTCTGATCCTTGGGCTCTGGGGCCCGTTCGATGACGGCGGACACTGCTCGCGGCGGGCGGGGCTGTAAAGCCTGGGCGCCCTAGCGTGACATCCAGGGCTTGGACTTGGAGGATGAGGCATGGGCCGCGGCCTGTTCGCGCTGGAAGCGGCCGCCGCGCGGTGGTTGCGGCTTGGCGGCGAGCGCGGCCTTTTTCAGCCGCAGCGCCTTCTGGATGGAGGTTTCGGAAGGATCGTCCGGCGTGTCGGGCATGGCTCTCTCTCCGCGAAGGGGCGACTTTACCGTCATTCGCCGGCCCCTGTCCGCAGCATTTGGACTTGCGGAACGCCAAGCCTCTGACAGTAGAGGTTGATCATGGCCCGACGTCGTCAAAGAATCTGGATCACCCGCGCGCAGCCGGCGGCCGACGCCACAGCCGAGCGGGTCCGCGCCCTGGGGCACGAGCCGGTGGTCAGGCCGCTGCTGGCGGTCCGCACCCTGGAAGGCGTCCACATCGACCTGACCGGCGTCGCCGCGCTCGCCTTTACCTCGGCCAATGGGGTGCGGGCTTTCGTGGGGGCCTGTGGCGAGCGGTCGCTGAAGGTCTTCGCGGTCGGCTCGGCCACCGCCCAGGCAGCCCGGTCCGCGGGGTTCCGCACGGTGCTCTCCGCCGACGGCGACGTGGCGGCGCTGGCGGAAGGCATCGGCCAGCGACGCAGTGAACTTAAGGGCGTTGTCCTTCATCCGGGCGCTACGGAGGCCGCCGGCGACCTGACGGGCGTCCTGGCCAGCCACCGCGTCGAGGCCCGGGCCCTGGCGCTCTACGAAACAGATCCGGTCAAGCTGGAGCCGGAAGAGGCCCAGGCCCTGGTGGGCTCGGACATCGTCCTGCTGCACTCGCCAAAGGCGGCCAAGGTGCTGGCGGGCGTGCTGAAGACCTGTCCCGCACCGAAGCTGCGGGTGCTTGGGATGTCCAGGGCGGTGCTGCGGCCGCTGGCCAGGGCCCAGATCGGTGAGAAGGCCTGCCCGCCCTTCCCCTTCGAAGCGGCCATGCTGAATCTGATAGACGGGCGGTGAGATGACCCAGCCCGACGTTCAGGACTCTCCCCCAGACCCTGCCGGATATCGGCCCCGGCGCCTGCTGGGCGTCGGCTTCTGGGCCATGCTGGCCTTCGCACTGCTCTGTGTCCTGGCCGGGATCGCCATCGCCGATTTCGGCCCGAAGCTGCTGGCGAATGTCACGGTCGGGCCCGCACCGGCCGGAGCTCCCGCGCCCGCCGAGCCGGCTGCCGCCCCGCCGCCGCCCGCGCCGCCGCCGGAAGATCAGGCCCGAGCGCCGCTGGCGGATGTCAGTCGGCTGGACGCCCGGGTCGCCGCCCTCGAGGCTGGTGAGCAGCGGACCGCACAGGCCGCCGCGGCCGCCCTTGCCGCCGCCGCCGTCGTCGAGGTCACCCAGACCTCAGGACCGTTCACCGAGGAGATCGCCAGTCTGAGGGCTGTCTCCGCGCCCTCGGCCGAACTCAACGCGCTGGCCCACCTGGCGGAGGCCGGGGCGCCCAGCCGCGCCGCCCTGGCCGCCAGCTTCCCCGACTACGCCGCCCGAGCCGCCAGCGCCGCCCAGGCGCCGGGCGACCACGCCGATCTCGGCGCGCGGATCGTCTATGCTCTCTCCCGGGTCGTCACCCTGCGCCGGGTGGGCGAGGTGCCGGGCGGCGACGCCGACGCGGTCCTGGCCAGGGCCGAGCGGTTGGTTGACGACGGCGACCTCGACCGTGCGCTTCGCCTGCTCGACAAGCTGCCGCCTGGGGCCCGTGAGGCGCTGGCCCCCTGGCGCGTGCGGGCCGAGCGCCGCGCCGAGATCGACCGCAACGCCCAGGCGCTGCGTGTCCGCGCCCTGGAGACGCTTACCGCCCTGCCCAGGGCCGGCGCGTGATCCGCGCCGGCGTCGCCATACTGGTCGTGGCGGCGATGGCCGTCGCCATGCTGGCGCTCGCCGGGGATGCGGGCCGCGCCAGCGTGGTCTGGCTGGGCTGGCGGGCCGACACGACGGCCGCAGCCGCTGTGCTGATCGTCCTGTTCGGCGCGCTCCTGGTCACGGTGGCCTGGCGGACCCTGCTGTGGATCCTCGACGCGCCGCGGCGGGCTGAGCGCACAAGGGCGGAAAGCCGCCGCCGCCAGGCCACCGCCGCGCTAACCGGGGGCTTCCTGGCCGCCGCCGCCGGCGACGGATCGGAGGCGCGGCGCCTGGCCCAGAAAGCCGCCGACCTGGCCGACGAGGCGCCGGGGCTCGTCCGCGTCCTGGCCGCCCAGGCCGCCGAAGCCGCCGGCGACTCCGCCGCCGCCCAGGCCGCCTATACCGCCATGCTGGGCTTCCCGGAGATGCGCCTCGCCGGTCACAAGGGCCTGATGCAGCTGGCCGCCGCCCGGGGCGAGCGCGAGACGGCGCTTCGCCACGCCCAGGAAGCGTTCGGCGAGGCCCGCAGCGCCCGCTGGGCCTGGCGCGCCCTTCTGGAAGCGCGCCTCGACGCCGCGGAATGGAGCGCCGGCCTCGAGCTGGTGAAAAACGCGCTCGACCGCAAGATCGTCCCGCCGATCATCGCCGAGCGGGCCCGCGTTGCTCTGCTGGCGGCGCTTGCCGCCCAGTTGGAGAACGCTCCTGAGGCCAAGGCCCGCGCCCAGGCCCTCGATGCGGCGGTCGAGGCCGCCAAGCTGCAGCCTGGCTTCGCCCCGGGCGTCGTCATGGCCGCCCGCCTGCTGGCTCAGCAGGGCAAGACCGGCCGGGCCCAGGCGACGATCGAGCACGCCTGGAAGGCTGCCCCACACCCGGCGCTGTGGCTGGCCTACCGCGACCTCAAGACCGACGAGACCCCGCGCGAGCGCAGCCAGCGCCTCAGCCTGCTGGCCGCGCAGAACCCCGCGCACCGCGAGAGCCTGATCCTCTATGTGGAACAGGCCTTGATCGCCGGCGACGCGGCGGCGGCCCGCGACCGGGTCCGGGCCCTTGAGGGCGCGCCGGTGACGGCGCGGATCGCGGGCCTGCAGGCCCGCGTCGCCTTCGCCGCGCGTCAGCCTGACGAGGCCCGGGTCTGGCTCGCCCAGGGCATGAGCGCCCCGCAGGAGCCCGACTGGTCCGACCTTGATCCTGAAGGCCGGGCCTTCGCCTATCACGCCTCCGACTGGGCCCGGCTGGTGGCGACCTACGCCGAGACCGGCGACCTGATCCATCCGCGCCACGAGCGCCATGAGCGAAGCCTCAGCGAATTGCCGGAACTGCCCATCGCCTATGCCGACTCCGCGCCATTCCTGCGCGCCGACGGCGGCGGGCCGTTGCTCTATCCGGTCGATGACCAGGTGTATGGCGACCCCGATCCGGGCGAACTCCCATCGCCGCCGCCCCTGGCGGCCAAGCCCCGCGCCCGTCGCCGCGCCACCGCCCCCCGTTCCGCGAAGTAGGTGTCGGATCAGATGAATGAGGCGACTCCGGATCTGCGCCTGGCCTCCTGGCGGTGCGGCGGCATCCTCTTTGTGATGTTCCTCTCCTCGGTCCTGAGCCAGACCGACCGTCAACTGGTCAACATCCTGCTTGAGCCGATCAAGCACGAGCTGCACGCCACCGACGCCCAGATGGGCCTGCTGTCCGGCCTCTATTTCGTGATCTTCTACGTCTTGGCCGGCATCCCGATCGCCCGCCTGGCCGACCGCGGCAGCCGCCGCGCCATCGCCGCGTCCTGCATGACGGTCTGGAGCTTCGCCACGGGACTGTCGGGCTTCACCCAGTCCTACGCCCAGCTGGCGGTGGCGCGCGCGGTCGTGGCCACGGGCGAGGGCGGCTGCACGCCGGCCATCTACTCCCTGATCACCAGCATATTCCCCGTCAGCGCCCGCACGCGGGCCCTCTCATTCTTCACCAGCGGCACCGCCGTCGGGTCCGGCCTGGGCATCTTCCTGGGCGGCACGCTTGTCGGCGCGCTTGGGTGGCGGCACGTGTTCATGGTGGTGGCCCTTCCGGGCTTCGTCCTCGCGCCGATCCTTCTGTGGGTGCTGCCCGAACCCCGGCGCGCGGAGGCCGCAGGGGCGCCGCCCCCGCCGGGTGTGTTCGCGACCATGCGGGATCTGCTCAGGACCCGGACCTTCCCGCTGGTGGGTCTTGCCGCGATCGTCGGCAGCATCGGCGCGTTCGGCGCCTTCGCCTGGACCCCGGCCTTCCTCGGCCGGGTGCACCACATGTCGCATGCCGAAATCGGCCTGAAGCTGGGTATCGCCACGTCGCTTGGACTGGTCCTGGGCAACCTCAGCGCGGGCTACCTGGCGGATCGGCTAGGCTCGCGCGACAGCCGCTGGGCGTTGTGGATTCCCGCCCTGGGGTTCGTCTTCACCCTGCCCACAGGCCTGTTGAGCGTCTTCAGTCCCAGCGCGAACCTGTCGGTGATCCTGTCCGCCGGATTCTCCTATTTCATCGCCTTCTGGCCGCCGCCGATCATCGCCAGCGTCATCCGCATCGCCGATCAGCGCGCCAAGACGGTCGCGGGGGCCTGTATCGCGCTTTGCACCTCAATCGGCGCGGCGCTGGGCCCGTTCGTCATGGGGGCGATGAACGACGCCATGAACCAGGCCTATGGCCCCCTGGCCGTGCGCTATTCCATCGCCGCCTCGGTCTGCGTCTGCGCGACGGGCGCGATCCTGTGCCTGTTCGCCGGCCATGCCCTGCCGGGCGACCTGGAGCGGCGGGCCCTGGCGGAACGGGCCGCCAAGCTGGCCGCGGCGTCCGCCTAGAGCAGGTTGAGGCGGGAACCGAATCCCTGACCGGGCGGCCGCCACCAGGCGATCGGAACGTCCTCGTCGGCTTCTGGGCGCGAACCTGTTGCGGACGCCGCTTGGCGAGCGGGCCGTCCTCCGCTAAAGAGCGCCCCTCGCGGCGGACGATCACCAGCGCCCGCCGGCCGGATACGCCGCTTTAGCTCAGCTGGTAGAGCACCTCATTCGTAATGAGGGGGTCACAGGTTCGAGTCCTGTAAGCGGCACCATCCTGCACGCGGCGGCGCCTTTCCTTAGAACACAGCCACCCCGCCCGTCACCCGAAGGTAAAGGTGAAGGGCACGCCGCCGAGCGTGCCGGAGCCGGTGCCGCGCGAGCCCGTTGAGACGAAGTCGAAGGGACCGGTTCGCCCGTCGCCGCACTC
This sequence comes from Caulobacteraceae bacterium, assembly GCA_947475465.1. Taxonomy (GTDB): domain Bacteria; phylum Pseudomonadota; class Alphaproteobacteria; order Caulobacterales; family Caulobacteraceae; genus Phenylobacterium. The sequence continues at coordinate 5,318 of CANJLK010000024.1, forward strand.
AAAGGTTCCGGAGCCCTGGCGTCCGTTGACGTAGACGAAGTGGCCCTCGCATTTCACGCCGTCGGCCAGGGTCACGTCCAGTTCGCCCGCGCCGTCCATGTGGCCTGTGGCGGAACCGCTGAAGGCGGTGGGCGGGCGGCTGGCGATCGAGCCGTGGACGGGTAGGGTCATGGTGCAGCCGGCAAGCATGGCCGGGGCCAGCGCCAGCACGGCCAGGCGCCCTGCGAACCTCAATGCGGCCGCCCGGTGCGGGGTATGGGAGGGCGTACGGAACCTGTCGGGCATCGGAACTCTCCTCTTGCGCCACAGCCTAGCTTGCCGACGCGGCGCCGGCCAGCCAGGCTCGCGGCCTACTTCTTCTCGAACTCGGTCTTGGCGGCGAAGCAGTCCGGGCATTCGAAGTCGTGGGGCACGTCGTCCCAGGTCGTGCCCGGGGCGATGCCGCTGCCCGGTTCGCCGGCGGCTTCGTCGTAGATCCAGCCGCATCCCTTGCAACGATAGCTGTCCATGGTTCCGGTCCTCGAAGGTGTGGCTGCCCAGGCGAATACCGCCCGAAGCGGGACAGCTAGTTCAAGACGGCGAATTCCACAATCACGGCCGTGCCCGAGGCCCGGCCTTGAAATGCAACCTGGCGCTGCGGGTGGATTCTACGCCTGCGCGAGAGGTTCGTGTTTCAGGCGAGTCGCCCGCCCGATGCGACAATTTGGCGGAGCTTTGCGCCCATAACCGCTTCATTCTTCAGCAATATCCCTCTATGGCCCAGCTCGGGGGGTGTGCGTAGCCGGACGTTGGCCAGCGTGTCGCCCAAGCGTTTTTTGGGTGAGTGATGCCGACCAGGTCTGCGCCAAAGCGCGGCGGCGTCCGCGGCGCGGCCAGGGTGCTGTTGCTGGCGGTGGCCGCCTGGTGCCTCGCCGCGCCGGCCTTTGCCGCGCTCGATGTCTCGATGAGCATCGCGCCGCCGTCCTCGACCTACAAGAACCCCATCGATCCCGGCGACGTCACCGCTTTCCGCATCACGGTGACCAATAGCGATTCCGCGGCGCCTATCACCGGCGTAACCTTCACCGACACCATCGATGCGCTGTCGCCTGGCGGCCTTGTGGTCGCCGGCGCGGGGGTGGTGACCTACACCTGCTTCGATCCCAATACGAACCTGACCACCGCCGGGGCCGGAACGGTCACCGCCGTCGTGGGCGGCAACACCATAAGCCTGGCGGGCGGCGTAATCCCGGCGGCCAAGGCCAGCGGCGCTAGCGGCGCCTGCGATATCGACGTCGAGGTCACCTCGATGAAGCCGGGCACCTCCCAGCTCAACCGCATTCCCGCCGGTGGGGTCACCGGCAACGCAGGGGCGATCAGCAACGGGTCGCCGGCTGCTCAATCGATCACCGTAAATTCGCTGACGGCGCCTACCCTCACCAAGGCCTTCTCCAGCGCCACGGTGGTGAAGTCCGACCAGCCGACCACCCTGACGATCACCATCGACAATGGCGCCAGCGCCCGGACCCTGCCGCTGAACGGCGTCGGCGACACGCCCCCGTTCGCCATCCGCGACCTGCTGCCGGCGGGCCTGGAGGTCGCGCCGACGCCCAACGCCAGCGCCCATTGCGTGGGCGGTACGGATCCCAACGCCTTCACCCCGGCGGCCGGGGAGACCACCCTGACCGTCACCGGCGGCGTCGCCGCGGCGCACGGGACCTGCGTGATCAAGGTCGATGTGGTCGGCGTCACTGCCACGGGTACGTCCGACCTCGTCAACCACATCTTCTCGACGGCGATCGTGAACACGATCAGCCGCACGGCGGATTTCGGAAACCGCCGCGGCCTCGTCCCTGCCGCCGACGCCACCGCCACCCTGACGGTCCGTTCCGCCCTGGGCCTGGCCAAGCTGTTCTTCCCCGGCACGGTCGCCGCCGGTCAGTCCGCCGACCTGGTGATCACCTTCACCAACGCCAGCCCCTTCAACGCCATCACGCTCGACGCCGTCGACGCGCTCACTGAGGCCCAGATCGACGGCGACGCCAGCCCGACCTCGGGCCTGCTGATTACCGGGTCGGCCAACACTTGCGGTTCCACGGTCACGGTCAACGGCGGCGGCGAAGGGTTCACGGTCAAGGGCGGCGCCGTGCCCGTCAACGCCAGCTGCACGGTGACCTTGCACTACACCGCCACCCTCGCCGTGGCCGGGACGCCGCACACCTATACCAACGACATCCCGCAGGGCGCGGTGACCAACAACGGCGGGGTCGTCAGTCCCGAAGCGGCGGCTTCGGTCAATGTGGTCGACCAGCTGACCGTCTCCAAGTCGGTGGCCCCCAGCGGCGCGGCGCCCGGCAATCCGGTCCGCTACATCGTCACCATCAACAACTTCACCGGCGGGACCCTGACCAACGTCAAGGTCACCGACGTCCTGCCCAGCGACGTGACCCTGCTGGCCTCGCTGCCCGCGCCGCCGACCCTGGGCGGTTCGCCCTGTACGGGCCTCAGCCAGGACGCAGCCAGCACGGCGGCCACGCCGGTCTTCGTCATCGCCACCTTCAACGGCGCGTCCAGCCCCGACCCGACCGTCTGCACCATCACCTTCTGGGCCCAGACGCCGCAGAACGGGACATCGGGAACCGTCCTGACCAATTCCATCGCCGGCGGCGGCGTCACCGGCACGGACGCCGGAAACCACACCGTCACCAACGCGAGCGGCTCGGGCGGGGTCAACGTGACGCTCGCCAACGTCATCACCGTCAACAAGAGCTTCGCCCCGGCCACGGCCTTCGAAGGCACGGTCTCGCAGCTGACAGCCGTGTTCACCAACATCGGCGCCCAGCCCATCACCGCGGCCAGCTTCACCGACAACCTGCCGCTGTCCGGCGGCGCCCAGCTGATCGTCGCCAGCCCGGCCAACGCCTCGACAACCTGTGTCGGCGGGACCGTCACCGCCACCCCGGGCGCGGCCAGCATCACGGTCACCGGGGCCACCATCCCCGCGCGCGCCAGCAACGGCACAGGGGCCAACGGGACCTGTACGGCCACCGTCTCCGTGATCGGCGGCGCGGGCACCTATGTGAACACCCTGCCGGCTTCGGCGCTCACCGGCACCCAGACCTACGCCGACACCACAACCCATACCGCGGCCAGCCCCGGGCCGGTGCTCGCCACCCTGACCTACCAGTCGGCGCTCACCGCCCTGAAGGCCTTCTCGCCGGCCACCATCGCCGCCGGCGGCGTCTCCACCGTGACCATCACGCTCGGCAATGTCGGGGCGGGCACCCTCAACAATGTGAGCGTCACCGATCCCTTGCCGACCAACCTTCTGGTCGCCGCCCAGCCGGCGGGCCAGACCACCTGCGGCGGGGCGCCGGTCATCACCGCCGTGGCGGGCGCGGCCACCGCCGGCCTGACCGGCGCGGTGATCCCTGCCTCGGGCCAGTGCACCTTCCAGTTCAACGTCACGGGCACGGGCGGCTCGGCCTGGGTCAACACCATCCCGGCCGGCAATGTCACCGCCACCGGCGGGGTGCGTAACGTCAGCGCCGTCACCGCCACGCTGCTGAACAGCTCCGCGGGCGGCGTCTCGGTGACCAACAACGCCACGCCTAATAGCCTGACCTCGCCCGGCCAGGTCTCGGTGCTGACGCTCACCCTGACCAACGGCGGCTCGGTGGACCTGAGCGGCCTGGCGCTTACCGATTACTACACCGACACGGGCCTCGCCGGCGGGGCGCTGACGGGCATGATCAATTCCGGCGCGCCGGGCGGGGCCACCACCTGCCCGGGCGGCGTCGCCACGGCGGCGCCCGGCGGGACCAGCGTCGCCCTGACCGGCGCCTCCCTGGCGCACGGCGCCAGCTGCACGGTCACCGTCAACGTCACCCTGAACACCACCGGGACCATCCAGAACAAGGTGCCGGTGGGCGCGATCACCGACAGCCAGGGCGTCAGCAACACCCTGCCCACCACCACTAGCCTGTCGGCCAGCGCCAATATCGGGGTCACCAAGCGGTTCACGCCGACGGTGGTGAAGCCCGGCGAGCGCTCTCGCCTGCAGATCACACTGATCAACCCCACGGCCCAGGCGTTGTCCAACGTCTCGGCCACCGACAACCTGCCTTCGGGCCTGGTGGTCCCGTCCGGACCCAATGCGTCGACCACGTGCGTGGGGGCCACGGTTTCGGCGCCCACCGCCACCCAGGTGACGGTCACCGGCGGGTCGCTGCCGGCCGCCTCGGGCGGGTCTTCCGCGATCTGCATCGCCGAGATCGATGTGGTGGCGGCCTCGGCGGGGACTTACCTGAACACCATCGCGGCGGGCCAGGTCGCCGCCACCCTGGGCGGCGCGCCGGTGATGAACCCGGTCCCGGCCCCGGCGACCCTGGAAGTCCGCTCGCCGGTGGCGATCGCCAAGGCCTTCAACGCCAACGCCGTGGGCCTGGGCGTCCCCTCGGTGCTGACCATCACCCTGACAAATCCCAACACCGTGCCGCTGACCGCCGCGGCCCTGGCCGACGCCTTGCCGGCCAATGTCAGTGTCGCCCTCACGCCCAACGCCTCGACCACCTGCGCGGGCGGCGTGGTGACCGCGCCGGTCTCGGCGACGACCATCCAGCTCACCGGCGGCGTGATCCCGGCCAGCGGCGCCTGCACCGTCACGGTCAGCGTGGTGAGCAATGTCGCCGGGATCTATGTGAATACGATCCCCGCCGGCGCGCTCGCCACCGCCCAGGGCGTGACCAACGAGAACCCGGCCACCGACACCCTGCGGATCATCAATCCGCCGACGGTCTTCAAACAGTTCAGCCCGACCTCGATTCCGGCCGGCGGCGCCTCGACCCTGACCATCGTGCTGGGCAACACCAACGTCACGGCCGCCACCCTCAGCGCGGACCTGATCGACACCCTGCCGACGTCTCCCGCGGCCATCGTCGTGGCGTCGCCCAACGGGCTGGGCGGCACCTGCCCGGGCGCGACCGTGGCCGTGGCGGGCGCGGCCACGGTGAAATACCCCAGCGGCGCGGCCATCCCGGCCGGCGGCTGCACAATCGTCGTCAACGTCACCGGCGCGGCGGACGGGGTCTACACCAACACCATTCCGGTCGGCGCTCTGCAGACCAACCTGGGCAATAATGTCCAGCCGACCAATGCCGACCTGACCATCAGCCCGCTGGGTTTCATCTCCGGCAAGGTCTTCCGGGACAATAACGTCACGCCCAACGGCACGTTCGAGATCGCTGTCGATGCGCCGATTTCCGGTGTCGCCATCAATCTTACCGGCACGGACTACGGTCCCGACGCCGCGCCCGGGGGCGGTGACGACATCCCGGTCAGCCGTTCGACCGTCACCGACGCCCTGGGCAACTATGCCTTCACGGGTCTGAACGCCGGCAGCTACACGATCACCGAGCCGACCCAGCCGTCGGGCACCAACAACGGCGTCACCACGGCGGGCGCCGTCACCGGCGGCGGTGGTGGGTCATCCGGTGCGGCGACCGCGGTCGGAACGGTCCCGAGCGCGGTTACGCCCATCGTGCTTCTGAAGAACGGCGGCGGCGCGGTCGCCAGCTCGCCGGGCAACAACTTCGCCGAGGTCGCGCCCTCCAGCATCGCCGGCCAGGTCTTCCTGGACCAGGATGACAACGGCGTGCGCAACGCCCCCGACACCGCCCTCGTCGGCGTCACGCTCCAACTCCTGAATGTCTCCAACACGGTGGTGGCGACCACGGTCACCGACGCCGCCGGAGCCTATGTCTTCTCAGGCTTGGCGCCTGGGACCTACACGGTGCGCGAGCCGGCGCAGCCCTCGGGAACCGCAAACGGCAAGACCAACCCGGGCGCGGTGGGCAACGGCGGCTCCGCCGGGACCGCGACCTTGCAGACCGTGGTCCCCAGCCAGATCTCGGGCATCGTCCTGCCCCCCGGAACGGCCGCCGCCGCCAACGACTTCGCGGAGGTTCCGGCTGGCCGGCAGGTCTCCGGCCGGGTGTTCATCGACAGCAACAACGACGGGGTCTTCAACGGCTCCGACGCGGGTCTGAGCGGCGTCCAGCTGAACCTCACAGGGACCGATTTCAACAGCCTGCCGGTCAGCGCGACCACGACCACAGGCGCCGACGGCCGCTACGTGTTCGCGGGCCTGGCCGCCGGGACCTATACGGTGACCGAGCCCAGCCAGCCGGCTTCGACCTCGAACGGCGTCACCACGGTGGGTTCCACCGGCGGCCTGGCCACGGCCACCAGCGTGGTCCCCTCGGCGATCAGCAGCATCAACCTGACCGGCCCGGCGACCCTGTCGTCTAACAACGACTTCGGGGAGATCTTCGTCCCGGCGCCGCCGGCCCCAACCACAGGCGTCTCCGGCACGGTCTATATCGACCAGAACAACAACGGGGCCATCGACCCGGGGGACGACGGGATCAGCGCCGTCACCGTCACCCTGACCGGGTCAAGCTCGACGGGCCAGCCGGTGTCGCTGACCACGACCACCGCGGCGGGCGGCGGCTATGTTTTCGCCGGCGTGCCGCCCAGCAATCCCGCCGGCTACACAGTCACCGAGACCCAGCCCGCGGCCTACACGGACGGCAAGACCACGGTCACGCCGGGCCTGCCGGGCGCGCCCACCGCGGGCAAGCCGGTGGCCGCCGGCGGGACCGACACCATCACCGGCGTGATTGTCACCGTTGGCCAACTGGCCGGCTACAATTTCGGCGAACTGGCACCCGGCGGCTCGGTGGCGGGCTTCGTCTATGTGGACGGCAACGACAACGGCGTGAAGGATCCCGGCGAGGCAGGCCTGCCCGGCGTCACCGTCATCCTGAGCGGGACCAACAGCACGGGCGCGGCGGTCCAGCGCACTGCGACCACCGGCGCCGACGGCGGCTATATCTTCACCGGCCTCCCGGCCAGCAATCCGTCCGGCTATACCGTCACCGAAACCCAGCCCGTCAACTACGCCGACGGCAAGACCACCGTGGCGTCTGGCAACCCCGGCGCGCCGTCCGCCGCCAAGCCGGTGGCCGGCGGCGGTGGTGACCCGATCGGGGGTGTCGTGGTCACCGCCACCAGCACCCTCACCAATTACAATTTCGGCGAAAAGGCCGACGGGGCGATCTCGGGCCATGTTTACCGCGACGCCAATGGGGACGGCCTGCGGCAGACCGGCGAGGATCCGGTGGCGGGCGTCACCATCCGCCTGACTGGGACCGACGTGAACGGCCAGCCGGTCGACCGCACAATCGTCACCGACGCGGCGGGCGCCTATGCCTTCACGGGCCTCGTGGCCAGCAACGGCGCCGGCTATGTGATCGCCGAGACACAGCCGGCGACCTACACGGACGGCTCCGACAGCATCCGGTCGGGCAATCCCGGCGTGATCGGCGGCGGCAAGCCGGTAGCCGTCGGCGGCCTGGACCTCATCTCCGGCGTGGTCCTGCCGACCCACGGCCAGCTGACCGACTACGACTTCGGCGAACTGCGCGTGGGCGCCAGCGTCGCCGGCTATGTCTATGCCGACGCCAACAACAACGGCGTGCGCGACCCCGGTGAGGCAGCCATCCCAGGCGTCTCCGTCCGCCTGACCGGGACAGATATCAACGGCGCCGCTGTGTCGATCAGCCAGGTCACCGGGGCGGACGGCGCATTCTTCTTCAGCGTCCCGCCCAGCAACGGCGCGGGCTACACACTCACCGAAACCCAGCCGGCGGGTTTCACCGACGGCAAGACCAATGTCGCGTCGGGCAATTCCGGGGGCGCGCCCAGCCACAAGCCGGTGGGCGTGGGTGACAACGACCAGATCGCCGGCATCGTGCTGACAGGCGGCGCGGCCCTGACCGACTATCGCTTCGGCGAGGTCCCGGTGCCGCTGCTGAAGCCGCCGATCGTCAACGGCTACGTCTATCTCGACCGCAACCACACCCGCGTGCGGCCCACCAACGGGACCGAGGAAGGTCAGGCCGGCTGGACCGTCGTGCTGAAGCAGAACGGCGCGATGATCTGCGTCACCACCACCGACGCCACCGGCTTCTACCAGTTCGATAACCTGCACTGCCCGGGCTACGAGATCAGCGGGCTGCCCACTGGCTCCGGCTTCTCGATCACCTTCTCCAAGGACGGCAACAGCCTGCCGGCCGTGCCGACGTCCGGCGACAACCGCGGACAGGTGCCGCCGACCGGCGGGCAGATTCTCAACATCACCCTCACCAGCGCCGACCGGGTGGTGGAACAGAACCTGCCGCTGGATCCCGCGGGCGTGGTCTACAACTCGGTGACCCGCCAGCCGGTGCAGGGCGCCCAGGTGACGATCACCGGGCCCGCCGGCTTCGATCCCGCCACCCAGTTGGTCGGGGGTCTGGCGGCCATGACCCAGACGGTGGGCGCCGACGGCCTCTACCAGTTCTTGCTGCAGAATAACTTCCCAACCGGGGTCTACACGCTCGCGGTCACCGCGCCCGCCGGATACATGCCCGCGCCGTCCACAAGCCTGCCGCCCTGCGTCAACACCCTGACCGTCGGCCTGGCGGTCAATCCAGCCCTGATCCAGGCTTCGGACTTCGCGCCGGGCGGGGCGGTGACGCCACAGACCAACACCGCGGCCTGTCCGGGCCTGGTGGCGGGCGGGGCGACCACCACCCAGTACTTCCTGACGTTCCTGATTACCAACGGCGGGTCGGCGCCGATCCTCAACAACCACATCCCGCTCGACCCGATCCTGGGCGGCGCCCTGCTCGTCACCAAGACCACGCCGGTGATCACCACGTCGCGGGGCGCGCTGGTCCCCTACACGATCACCGCGACCAACAGCCTGGCCGCGCCCTTGGCAAATGTCAGCGTCCGCGACCAGCTGCCGCCGGGGTTCGTGTTCCGGACCGGCAGCGCGACGCGCAATGGCGCTTCCGTGTCCCCCACCGTGGCGAACGGCGTCGTCACCTGGCCAGCCGAGACCTTCGCGCCCAAGGAAAAGAAAACCTACAGCCTGGTGCTGGTGGTTGGCGCCGGCGTCGGCGACGCCGATTACGTCAACCGCGCCTTCGTGGCCGGCGCGACGGGGACGACGGTTTCCAACATCGCCTCGGCCACCGTGCGGATCACGCCGGACCCGACCTTCGATTGCCCCGACATCATCGGAAAGGTCTTCGACGACCGCAACGCCAACGGCTACCAGGACCAGGGCGAACCCGGCATTCCCGGCGTGCGCATGGCCACCCCCGACGGCCTGCTGGTCACCAGCGACGCCGAGGGCCGCTTCCACGTGCCGTGTCCGGCGACGCCCAATCCCGACCGGGGCTCGAACTTCGTCATGAAGCTCGACGAACGCTCGCTGCCCTCCGGCTTCCGCCTGACCACCGAAAATCCCCGCGACGTGCGGATTACGCGCGGCAAGCTCAGCAAGCTGAACTTCGGCGCCACGATCCATCGCGTGGTCCGCATCGAGCTCGCCGCCGAGGCCTTCGACGGCGACAGCATCGACCTGAAACCGAACTGGAAGGGCCAGACTACGCCCTGCCGGAAACGCTTCGCGCGGCGCCCTCCATCGTCCGCATCGCCTACCGGCCAGGCGCTGAGTCCGCCGACCTGGTCCGCCGCCGCATTGCCGAGATCAAGCGCATCATCGACCAGCGCTGGAAGTCGCTGGATGGCCGCTACACCCTGACCATCGAAGTGGAGGCGGCGCAGTGACGGCCCCCCGCACCCATCTTCGCCTGCTGGCCGCCCTGGGCGGGGTCTGCCTGACCCTTGCCCAGCCCGCGCTCGCCCAGGGGCCGGAAAACGCGCGCGGCAAGCGGATCGACCGCAGCGCGGTCCGCACAGCCCCGGTCGGGCTCAACACCGAGCGCGAAGGCGTTGAATTCGGCGCGCTCGGTCCCTCGGAGTTCACCACCGAGGAGCGCCGCATGGTCCTGGCGGCCGCCGCCCCCGCGGCTCCGGCCAGCGAGGCGGTTTCCGTCGAGGACCGGTTGGACAGTCCCAATTTCGAGTCCGGCAAGGCCGTGCTCCTGCCGGTCGCCCGGGTTCAGCTCGACGCCCTGGTCGAGCGCTTGCGCGGCAAGGACGCCCTGCGCTTCGAGGTCGTGGGCCACACCGACAACCAGCGGATTTCCCGGGGGCTGCGCCTCGTCTATCCGGACAATCAGGCCCTGTCGGAGGCCCGCGCCCTGGCCGTCGCTGAATACCTTCGGGCCCGGCTGGCGCTGCCGTCCGAGGCCTTCGCGGCCCACGGGCTTGCCGACACCCAGCCGGTGGCGTCCAACGAGACGCCCCAGGGCATGGCCGCCAACCGCCGCACCGTGATCCGCATCTGGTATCGCCAGCCAGCCGCCCCGCCGACTGCGGCGCCGCCACAGTGGGTCGAGGCTGAGGTCACGCCGGACAACTGCGCGCCCGTGGCCGGGGCGACGGTCCTGCCGTTCTCGATCAGCGTTGACGGCCAGCCGCTGGACGCCGACACCACCCAGACCGAGGCTGACCGGCAGCGCTGCGTGGACGTGGCCCTGGCGCGCTCGGATATCCAAGTGAAGTACGACCCGCTGAACCTCGCCCCGGCGCTCAACGTCTGGGCGGCGCCCGGCGCCGTGGCGCGTGGTGCGCCGATCGCCTGGCGGACCTGGTCCAACTTTGCCTGGTGGATCAAGCGTGCCGAAATCCGGGTCTTCGCCCGCGGCCAGCAGACCGGCGAGACGCCCTTCGCCATCGTCCCGGTCAACCTGGGCGGCAAAACGGTCTGGACCCCGAGCGCCGGCGCATCGTCGGAACTGGGTTACGTCCTGCGGGTCTACGACGCGCAGGGACATTTCGATGAAACGGCAATCAAATCGGTTGCTCTGCTCGACCGGCTCGATCCTGTTCTGGACAAGGACCGCGCCGGCCGCGACGCCCTGTCAGGCTACGGCCAGTCCAGCCTGAAGCTGCGTAACATCCCGGTCACGGGCGGCGCAGTGACGGTCAGCGGCGACCGCATCAAGCCGGGCGAAACCGTCGTGGCCCTCGGGACGGCGGCGCCTGTCGATGAGCAGGGACATTTCGTCACTCGACAAATCATGCCGTCCGGTCCGCATCGTGTGGAGGTCGCGGTTACCGACGCCGCCGGCCATACCGCCACCTTCCGGCGCAACCTCTCCATCGCCGACAAGGACTGGTTCTACGTCGCCGTGGCCGACCTCACGGCCGGCGCGGGGCGCACCACGGGGCCCGCGCCGATCGTCACCGGCGACACCACCCACTATGACAAGAAGGCCTTCGTCGACGGCCGAGCGGCCTTTTACCTGAAGGGCAAGATCCTCGGGAAATACCTGCTGACGGCCAGCGCCGACACCCGAGAACAGCCGCTGAAGGACCTGTTCTCCAACTTCGCCAGCAAGGACCCGAACTACCTCCTGCGGCGGATCGACCCCAACCGTTACTACCCGGTCTACGGCGACGACTCGACGCTGGTCGATGACGCCCCCAGCCAGGGCAAGCTCTATGTCCGCCTGGAACGCGACGCGTCCTTCGTCATGTGGGGCGACTTCCAGACCCAGTGGACCGGCACGGAGCTGACCCAGTACAGCCGTGGCCTCTATGGCGGCAACGCGGTCTGGACGTCCAAGGCCGCCACGGCCCAGGGCGAGCGCCGCACCAGCGTGAACGTCTTCGCCGCCGAGCCCGGCACGCTGCAAAGCCGTGAGGAATTCCGCGGCACAGGTGGCTCGCTCTTCTATCTCCACCGCCAGGACCTCACGGAGGGGTCGGAGCGCCTGTGGGTCGAGGTGCGGGACAAGGATTCGGGCGTCGTCGTGCAACGCACGGCGCTGGCCCCCTCGCAGGACTACGACATCGACTACTTGCAGGGCCGGGTCACCCTTCGCGAGCCGCTCGCTATGACGGCCGACGCGTCCGGTCTGGTGCAGACCGCGACGCTCAACGGCAACTCGATCTTCCTGGTGGCCGCCTACGAATATGTTCCGGGCCTGAGCGCCGTGAAGGGCTCCACCGTGGGCCTGCGGGCCAGTCTGGCTGACCGATGGATTGCGTCTGGGCGGGACCTTCTACAGCCAGGGCGACGGCGGGATTGACCAGAAGCTGGGCGGCGTGGACATCCTGGCGCGCTATCGCCCCGGCACCTGGATTTCCGGCGAAGCGGCCCGCTCGAAGGGGCTGGGCCCCGATGCCCTGACCTCGTTCAGCGGCGGCTTTGACTTCACCCAGAACCGCCAGGGCTCGACGGACAGCGCCAACGCCTTCCGGGTCGATGGGGCGGTGAACCTCGCCGAGCTCGGCGACGCCTGGAGGGGCCGGCTGACCGGCTATTGGCAGAGCCGCGACAAGGGCTTCTCCGGCCCCGGCCTGATCACGCCCAACGGCGAGGGCCTGCATCAGGCGGGCGCCGCGGCCGTGATCCCGCTCGGCGACCGCGCCGAGCTTGCCGTGAGGGTCGATGAGCGTCACGCGCTCAGCCAGAGCGCCGACTCTGAAGAAGCCGCCCTGCGCCTGAAGCTGACCCCGCAGTGGGGCGTCTCCGTGGGCGTCCGCCGCGACGACCGCGACACGCCGGCGGCGACGGCAAGGCCGCTGGTCGCCAACGCCAGCCCCACCCTCACGCGCCAGGGCGAGCGCACCGACGCCATCGTGCGCCTCGACTTCCGGCCCCTGAAGCCCGGCCAGGCTGCGCCTGCACCCGGCGCGGCGGTGGAGACCCTGCCGGGCGCCGCGCCCGCCCAGGCCCGCCCGGGACCGACTACCGGTTCCGTCACAGAAGACGCCGCTGGCCCGGCCGGCTCCATCCTCCCCTCGGCGCTCGGCGCGAGCCCGGGCCGGGTGGTCCCGGTCAGCGATCCGACGCTTGCCGCCGGTGTCGCGGCCGCGCGCATCGCCGGCCTCGAATACCAGCCCTGGAATGCCTACGGCTTTGTGCAAGACACGCTCAGCCGCGGCGGCAACCGTCCCGAGAACAACCGCGCTGGCCTGGGCGCCGGCTGGCAGGTGAACCCGCGCCTGCGCCTGGGCGCCGAGGTCTCCGACGGCTCCGGCGGTGTGGGCGGCAAGGTCAGCGGCGATTACGCCCTGGACGACCGTTCGACCCTCTATCTCAGCTACGCCCGCGAAACCGAGGTTCCAGACCAGAACTATGCGGGGCGCGAGGGCGTGCTCACGGCGGGCGGGCGCATGCGCCTTTCCGACCAGCTGGGTATCTTCGCCGAGTCGCGCCAGGCGTCAGGCGAGGGGCCGCACAGCCTGACCAGCGGCTTCGGCGTCGACTTCGCGCCTGCCAAGGCCTGGACCACGGGCCTGCGTTTCGACGCCGGGCGGCTGAGCGACCCGCTGGCGGGCGATCTCAAGCGCTACGCCGTCAGCCTGAACCTCGGCTACAAGGTGCGCGACCTGAAGGCTGCCGCCGGCCTCGAATTCCGAGACGACCGCACTACCAGCCTGGGGACCGTGGCCGGAACCTGCTCGACCGGCGACCTCACCGCGCCCGGCGCCTGCACGGCCCAGGCCGGCGCCGACAAGCGCCAGACCCTGCTCCTGAAGAGCTCGGTCAGTTATCAGGTCACGCTGGCCTGGCGGCTCCTGGGCGTTCTCAACCTGTCGCGCAGCACCGCAAGCCAGGGCGCCTTCTACGACGGGGACTATACCGAGGCCGTCCTGGGCGCTGCCTACCGGCCGATTGACAACGACCGCTGGAACACGCTCTTCAAATACACCTACTTCTACAACCTGCCCTCCAGCGGCCAGGTCGACAACGCCACAAACCGCCTGCTCGACTTCACCCAGCGCAGCCACGTGCTGAACATCGATACCATCTACGACCTGCGCCCCTGGCTGTCGGTGGGCGTGAAGTACGGCCTGCGCCTGGGCGAGCTGAAGGACACGCGGGTCACCGGTACCTGGTATTCTAGCCGGGCCCAGCTCCTCGTCCTGCGCGGCGACCTGCACTTCGTGCGCGAATGGGACGCGCTCGTCGAACTGCGCGGCCTGAAGGTGGATGAAGCCCAGGACCTGCGCACCGGAGTCCTGGTCGGTGTCTACCGCCACCTGGGTGACCACGCCAAGATCGGCGTCGGCTATAATTTCACCGACTTCTCCGACGACCTGACCGACTTCAGCTACCGCAGCCGCGGCTTCTACGTGAACGCGCTCACCAGCTTCTAATTCGCCGGGACCGCGGCGCTGAGCGCTGGGCCGATCTCGTCGTGCAGCGCCAGGTCGGCGTCATCGTCGAGCGGGGTGGGTTCGCGGTTCAGGATGGCGAGCCTGGCGCCGTTGCGCCGGGCGAGCGCCGGGAAGCCAGCCGCGGGATGCACCAGCAGGGACGATCCGACCACCAGGAAGAGGTCGCAGTCCAAGGTGGCGGCGCGGGCGCGAGCCATGGGCTCCGCCGGCATGGCCTGGCCAAAGGAGATGGTCGCGGTCTTCACCAGCCCGTCGCAGGAGCGGCAGTAGGGAATTTCGCCGGCCTTCTCGAAGCTTTCCCTGAGGTCGGCCAACTCATAGCGCTCGCCGCAGTCCAGGCAGGCGGCGTAGCTGGCGTTGCCGTGCAGTTCGATCACCCGTTCGGCGGGCACCCCGGAGTCCTGGTGCAGATTGTCGACGTTCTGGGTGATCACGGCGGCGGCCTTCCCCTGGGCGACCAGCCGGGCCACGGCTTCATGGCCGGCGTTGGGGGCCTTTCCCACCCATCCGGCGCGTCCTGAAAAGGCCCTGGTCCAAGCCTCCCGGCGCATGGCCGGGTCGGCCACGAAGTCCTGGTAGTAGATCGGCTTCATGGTGCTCCACACCCCGCCGGGACTGCGGAAGTCAGGGATGCCTGACTCGGTGGAAATTCCCGCGCCGGTGAACACCACCATCTTGCGGGCGTCGGCGATCAGTCGGGCGAGGTCGGCGCGGGACATGGGCCTATCCTGCCGCACCGGGCCCAGCGTGCGCCAGGGGGGTCTTTGCTCAACATTTCGGCGACGTGCGCGGCCGATTGCCTCTTTTACCGCCAAGTCGGATCGGTCTACTCCAGGCGCGGGTTGAGGCCAGGTTTCGCACACGCCGGCTTTGGGGGGACACCAGGATGCATAGAACGGCCCAGATCGCGCTTGGCGTCGCGGTCCTTTTGGCGGGCGCGACTCCGGCCCTTGCCCAGCCGGCGGCGACCGCCGACGCGGGCCATACGGCCTGGATGTTGTCGGCCACCGCGTTTGTGCTGCTGATGACCTTGCCGGGCCTGGCGCTTTTCTACGCAGGGCTGGTGCGCCTGAAGAACGCGCTCTCGGTCATGGCGCACTGCGTGGCCATCGCCTGCCTGGCCTCGGTCCTGTGGCTGTTCGGGGCCTACAGCCTGTCGTTCTCCGGCAACGGTCTGCTCCTGGGCGACCTCGGCAAGTTCGCGCTCATGAATGTCCACCGCGACAGTGTGGCCGGCCTGATCCCGGAACACCTGTTCTTCATGTTCCAGATGACCTTCGCGGTGATCACCCCCGCGCTGATCGTCGGCGCGGTCGTGGAGCGGATCCGCTTCGCCGCGGTCATGCTGTTCTGCGGCCTGTGGTTGCTGATCGTCTATGCGCCGGTCTGCCATTGGGTCTGGGGCGGCGGCTGGCTGATGCAACGCCACGTGATGGACTATGCCGGCGGCCTCGTGGTCCACGCCACGGCCGGCGCCTCGGCCCTGGTGCTCGCCTGGCGGCTGGGCCCGCGCGACGGGTTCCCGCGCGACCTTTCGCCGCCTCACAATCCGGGCATGACGATGATCGGCGCCGGCATGCTTTGGGTGGGCTGGTACGGGTTCAACGCCGGCAGCGCGCTGGCGGCCAACGGCGACGCCGCCGCGGCCCTGATGGCGACCCATCTTTCCGCCGCCTCGGCCGGCCTGGTCTGGGCCTTCATTGAACACCGCCGCTTCCGGCGCGCCAGCATGGTTGGCCTGGTCACCGGCGTGGTGGCGGGGCTGGCGACCGTGACCCCGGCGTCGGGCTTTGTCGGGCCGTTGGGCGGCGTGGTGCTGGGGGCGGCAGGCAGCTTCGTGTGCTACCGCGCCGTGGACTTCGTGAAGCATCGCCTGAAGGTCGATGACAGCCTCGACGTCTTCGCCGTCCACGGGGTGGGCGGTATTCTGGGGACCGTGATGGTGGCCGTCCTGGCCAGCACGCGGCTGGGCGGCGTGGGCTATGCGCCAGGCGTCGGCATGGGCGGCCAGGCCCTGACCCAGATGATCGGGGTCGCCGCCGTCGTGGCATGGTCGGTGCTGGCCACCCTGGCCCTGGTGTTTGTCATCCGCCGCACGGTGGGCCTGCGGGCCCGCGACGAGCACATCGAGGAAGGCCTCGACATGTCCGCCCACGGCGAGCGGGCCTGGAACCCCTAAGCAGGCGGCTGGCCGAACGCTCTGTCCAGATCGTTCTCGCCGAGCCCTTCGATCTCCAGCCGCTTCACCCGCGCTGTGTGCCCGGCCAATAGGGAAACGGCTGACTTCGGCACCCCCAGCGCCTTGGCCAGCAGGGCGATCACGGCGGCGTTGGCCGCGCCATCGGCCGCCGCCGCGGCCACGCGAACTTTCAGGACCGCCCGGCCTGCATCATCGCGGGTCCAGCCGTCGACGCCATCGCGGCCGCCCCTGGGGGTGACGCGCACGGCCAGCCGCATCCCGGCTCAGCCCAGCAGCAGGATCTGCGGCAGCAGGTACGAGCGGAAGGCCTGGATCACCAGCAGGACGATGATCGGGCTGATGTCCACGCCGCCCAGCGAGGGGATGATCCTCTGGACGGGCCGCAGCACCGGCTGGGTCACCGCGTCCAGGAAGCGGGCGATATTGTAGACCACCCGGTTGCGCAGGTTGATCACGTCGAAGGCGACCAGCCACGACAGGATGGCGCTGACGATGATGGCCAGGACCAGCAGGCCCAGCAGGCCGTCGAGAATGGCGTAGATGAAGTGTACGAGAGCGCCCATGCCCCCGCTTCTAACCGGCTTTACGGCGCAGGCAAGGCGCGCGACGTCCACGAGCGCTTGACAGAGCCGCCCTCGAAAGGGTTATTCCGCGCCTTCCTGGAAGCTTTCCGGGGGGCCGTAGCTCAGATGGTAGAGCGCCTCGTTCGCAATGAGGAGGTCAGGGGTTCGATTCCCCTCGGCTCCACCAGGACCCCCCCACTGCCGCGTCGGTCAACGATCAGGCGCCGTTTGGCATCGGGGCCGGTTGCGGCTAGGCCTATCGCGGCATTTCACGGCGGCAGGACTCATCGATGGCGCGCGGAACGCGAGATATCCAGCCCCAGCCGGTCGCCCTTTCGGTCGTGGCGCCCTGCTTCAACGAGGAGCGCGGCCTGGACCGGTTCGTGGCGCGGATGGTCGCGGCGGCGGCCGGGTTCGGCGCCTTCGAGCTGATCCTCGTCAACGACGGTTCGCGCGACAAGACCTGGGCCTGCATCCGGGCCATGGCAGAGCGCTATCCGCAGGTGCTGGGCGTCGACTTGGCCCGCAACCACGGCCACCAGCTGGCGGTGACCGCGGGTCTCAGCCTGGCCCGGGGCGCGCGCGTCCTGGTCATCGACGCCGATCTTCAGGACCCGCCGGAGGTCCTGGGGCCGATGATGGCCCGGATGGATGAGGGCTTCGACGTCGTCTATGGCCGCCGTCGCTCGCGCCCCGGCGAAAGCCGCTTCAAACGCGCCACGGCCTCGGCCTTCTACCGTGTGCTGGGCCGGCTGTCGGAGGTGGAGATCCCCACCGACACCGGCGATTTCCGGCTGATGTCACGGCGCATCGTGGACCGGCTGAACGCCATGCCGGAACAGGACCGCTTCCTGCGCGGCATGGTGGCCTGGCTGGGCGGGGCGCAGAGCGAGCTGCTCTATGACCGCGAGGCGAGGCACGCGGGCGAGACGGGCTACACGCTGGCCAAGATGCTCCGCCTGGCCACCGATGGCCTGGCGGGCTTTTCCCGCGCACCCCTGAAGCTCGCCGTGGTCTTCGCCTGCGTCGGCATCGCGATCGCCGTGGCGGTGGTGATCTATGCCATCGTGGGATTCGTCACCGGGCGGGTCATCCCGGGCTGGACGAGCCTGGCCCTGATCATGCTGTTCTTCGGGATCGCCCAGCTGGGCTGCCTGGCGATCATCGGGGCCTATCTGGGCCGCATCTACATGCAGTTGAAGGGCCGGCCGCTCTATCTGATCAACCAGGTTGTGGGCGGAGGCCCTGACACCCCATGAGCGGCGAGCATAAGCCGGCGCTCGACACGGCCGAGTTCGACAAGTTCGCCGAGGAATACCTCGCCGACCATGCCGCCAACATCGCCATCAGCGGCGAGACCCCCGACTATTTCGCCCGCTACAAGATCGACGAGGTGCGCCGCCGCTGGGACCGGCTGGGCCTGGCCGAGCCGGCCTCGATCCTCGATTTCGGGGCTGGCATCGGTAATTCCTGGCCGTGGTTGGCAAGGGCCTTCCCGACCGCCAGGATCACCGGCCTGGACGTCTCCGAACGCAGCCTGGCGATCGCCCGGCAGCGTTTTCCGGGGATGGCCGAGGCGCAGGCCTACGACGGCGGCGAGATGCCCTTCGCGCCGGCCAGCTTCGACCTGGTCTTCTCGGCCTGCGTGTTCCACCACATCCCGGCCGACCAGCACGTGCGCCTGTTCGGCCAGCTGCGCCGCGCGCTGAAGCCCGGCGGCCGCATGGCGATCTTCGAGCACAATCCGGTCAATCCGGTGACCCGCTACATCGTCGCCACCTGCCCCTTCGACGAGAACGCGGTCCTGATCCCGGCCGGTGCGCTGAAGCGCCGCGAGGTCGAGGCGGGCTTCCGGCAGGTGGACGTCCGCTACACGGGATTCTTTCCGGGTCCCCTGGCGGCGCTCAGGCCGCTGGAGCGCCTGATGACCGCCCTGCCGGTCGGCGCCCAGTACTACACCTTCGCTCGTGGCTGAGCGGGGCGGCCTTCTCGGCCTGCTGTCGCGCTTCGGCCTGGCGGGCCTTGTCACCACGGTTGTGGGGTTCGCGGTGATCGCGGCCCTGGATGTCGGGGCGCATCTGGCGCCGGCGCTGGCAAACGCCGGCGGCTACGCGGTGGGCATTCCCCTGGGCTTCGTCCTCAATCGCAGCTTCGTCTTCCGGCATGACGGCGCGGTCTCCCGGACCGGGCTGAAATATGTCTGCGCGATCGTCCTGGGCCTGGCCCTGAATCAGCTTGTCCTCAGGCTCGCGGGATCTGCGCTCGGCGCGGGCGCCGCCCGCCACCTGGCGGCCCAACTCGCCGGAATGGCGACCTACACTGCCGTCAACTTCCTGACCTTCCGGTTCTGGGTCTTCCGCTCTTCTGTGCAGATCGGCCGGTAGATCGCCTCCAGGAAGGCGAACAGGCCGAAGGCCATCAGCCCCACTCCTGTCAGCCCCATCAGCCACGCACCCATGGGCTGGCGGTGCAGGGCTTCGAGGGCGCCGTCGACACCGTGTGCTTCCGGGGCGCGGGCGTGAAGTCCCGCCCGGACCATGTAGAAGCCCACCGGCGAGAGGGCGACGCCGCGCGAGAAGTAGCCGATCCGCGCGATCGCCCCTGCCCAGGGGACGATGGCTTCCTCGCAATCCAGGGTTCTTCCGAAGTGGCTGAAGACCGCGCGCACCATATTGCCCAGGCCGCAGGCCAGGATGAACAGCCCCGCCGCGATCACCATGAGCGTTCCACCCTTGAAGGTCAGGAAGGTCTCGATGTGCCGGACCATTTCGGCGTGCTCGCTCGGACGTCTCAGATTGTGTGCGGCATGCAGAAGGTCGACGACCGAAAGGGCGAGTCCGCCATAGACCAGGCCGCTGACGCCCTGTCCGAGCCGCGTCGCCAAGCCCGATGGCCCAAGGCCCTGGCGGTCGATGTCGAAGATCGCCTGCAGGACCCGCCACGCGGTGAAGCCGCCAAGCCCCAGGGCCATGAACCAGAGGAGCACGACGCCGGCCGGCCAGTCGGCCCAGGCCTGGATGGCGCCGAGCGCGCCCTTGGCGTGGGGCGAGAGCCCGAGCGCGGCCAGCAGGGCGACCGCGCCCACCGCGAGATAGACCGCGCCGCGCGCCACATAGCCGACCCGGGCCACGGCGACGGCCAGGTGGGTCCATCGCGCCGCGGCCAGGCGTCGCCGGAGCATGGCAAGGATCGGCGCGCGCCGGGTGGCGGAGTGCAGCGTCATGGTGAAGCCTTCACCGGTCGAACGCTGTCGTCCGCCCGACGTTCCGGGGTCTTCAGTGAGCGTCGTCCCAGTTGGACGCGGCGCGGGCTTCCACCACCAGGGGCACGCTGAGCGCCACCGCCGGCTCCGGGGCTTTTTCCATCACCTGGCGGGCGACGGCGATCACCGCCTCGGCTTCGGCTTCCGGCGCCTCGAAGATCAGTTCGTCATGGACCTGCAGCAGCATCCTGGCCTTCAGGCCCGCATCCCGCAGGGCCTGGGGCATCCGCACCATGGCCCGCCTGATGACGTCGGCGGCGGCGCCCTGAATCGGCGCGTTGATCGCCGCGCGGTCGGCGAAGGCTCGCTCGGCCTGGCTCTTGCCCCGGGCGGCCGGCACGAAGATTTTTCGGCCGAAGATGGTGGTCACGAAGGCCTCGGCCCGGACCTGCTGTTGCATGCGGTCCATGTAGGTGCGGATGCCGGGGAAGCGCTCGAAGTAGGTCTTGATGTAGGCGCCGGCCTCGTCCCTGGGGATCGACAACTGGTTGGCCAGGCCGAAGGCCGAGATACCGTAGACGATGCCGAAGTTGATCGCCTTGGCGCGCCGGCGCGTCTCGGCGGGCATCCCCTCGACCGGCACCCCGAACATCTCCGACGCGGTCATGGCGTGGATGTCGAGGCCGTCCTTGAAGGCCTGCTTCAGCTGCGGGATGTCGCCGATGTGAGCCAGGAGGCGCAGTTCGATCTGGCTGTAGTCGGCGCTGATCAGCACGTGGCCCGGTTCGGCGATGAAGGCCTTGCGGATCTTGCGGCCCTCTTCAGTGCGGACCGGGATGTTCTGCAGGTTGGGATCGGACGACGCCAGGCGCCCGGTGGTCGCCGCCGCCAGGGAATAGGAGGTGTGGACCCGGTTCGTCCTCGGGTCGATCGCCGCCACCAGGTTGTCGG
The DNA here is from genome assembly GCA_947475465.1 of Caulobacteraceae bacterium. Classification (GTDB taxonomy): domain Bacteria; phylum Pseudomonadota; class Alphaproteobacteria; order Caulobacterales; family Caulobacteraceae; genus Phenylobacterium. The sequence continues at coordinate 26,367 of CANJLK010000024.1, forward strand.
TGTAGGTGCCCTTCAGCTTCGACAGCTGGCGCCAGTCCAGCAGGATGCGGGGCAGTTCATGGCCCTGGGCCGCCAGGTCCTCGAGCATAGAGGCGTCGGTGGACGCCGCCCCAGTCGCCGTGGTCCGCCCGGACGCCAGGCCCATCTCCTTGAATAGCAGGTCGCCGATCTGCTTGGGGCTGCCCAGGTTGAAGGGTCGGCCGGCGACCCGGTGCGCCTCGGCCTCCAGTTCGCCCATGCGGGTAGCGAAGTCGTTGGACAGCAGGCGGAGCCGCTCGGGGTCCACCTTAATGCCGGCCAGCTCCATCTCGACCAGCACCTTGGGCATCGGCCGTTCCAGGGTCTCGTAAACCGTCAGCAGCTTCTCGTGCGACAGCCGGGGCCGCAGGTGCTCCCAGATGCGAAGGGTCACGTCGGCGTCTTCCGCCGCGTAGCAGGTCGCCGCGCCCAGCTCGACGTGCTTGAAGCTCTTCTGCGACTTGCCCGTCCCAGCCACGGTCTTGAAGCTGATCGGCTCGTGGTCGAGCAGCCTCTTGGAGAGCTCGTCCATGCCGTAGCTCTTGTGCAGTCCGCCCTCCAGCGCGAAGGCGATCAGCATGGTGTCGTCCACCGGACCGACCTCGATCCCATGGCGGGAGAGGACGGCCATGTCGTACTTGCCGTTCTGGGCGATCTTCAGGACGCTGTTCGCCTCCAGCAGCGGCTTGAGCCGGGCGATGACCTCATGCACCCCAATCTGAGCCAGCGACACCGGCGCGTCGAGCTGCAGCCCGCCCTCGTGCTCATGCTCATGGCCCACGGGGATGTAGCAGGCCTCGCCCGGCGCGATGGCCAGCGAGACCCCGCACAGGTTCGCGCTGGACGCCGAAAGGGCGTCGGTCTCGGTGTCGAAGGCGACGATCCCCTTGGCGAAGGCGCGCGCGATCCAGGCGTCGAGCGTGGGCAGGTCGCGCACGCATTGATAGGCGTTGACGTCGATGGCGCCGTGGCTGGGCGCGGCCGGACCCTTGCCGGCCGGCGAGGGTGTAGCGGCGGGCTCGCCGCCGCCGCTGCGGGCCTCATTGACCCGCCGGGACAGGGTCCGGAACTCCATCTGATCGAGGAAGGCCTGCAGGATCTCGGCTTCCGGCTCCTCGACGCCCAGGTCGTCGACCGGCGAGGGCAGGGGCGTGTCGCAGTCGAGCCGGACCAGCTGTTGCGAAAGGCGGATCTGATCGGCGAAATCGATAAGGGTCTGGCGGCGCTTGTCCTGCTTGATCTCCCCCGCCCGCGACAGAAGGGTTTCCAGGTCGCCGTACTCGTTGATCAGGGCCGAGGCGGTCTTGACGCCGATCCCAGGCGCGCCCGGCACATTGTCGACGCTGTCGCCGCATAGCGACTGGACATCGACCACCTTGTCCGGGGTCACCCCGAACTTGTCGAACACCTGCTCCTCGCGGATCCACAGGTTCGGCGTCTTCATGGTGTCGAGCATCACGACATTGGGCCCGACAAGCTGCATCAGGTCTTTGTCGGAGGAGACGATCACCACCTCGCCGCCGGCGTCGCGGACCTTGCAGGCGTAGGCTGCGATCAGGTCATCGGCCTCATAGCCCGGGAGTTCCAGGCAGGGCACCCCGAACGCCTTGGTCGCCTCACGCACCAGCGGGAACTGCGGCACCAGGTCCTCGGGGGGCGGTGGGCGGTGAGCCTTGTACTGATCGTAGAGCTTGTTGCGGAAGGTCTTCTCGGAGTGGTCGAAAACCACAGCCAGATGGGTCGGCGCCTCGTCGCTGGCCTTCATGTCGACCAGCAGCTTCCACAGCATGTTGCAGAAGCCCTGGACCGCGCCCACCGGCAGGCCGTCGGACTTTCGGGTCAGGGGCGGCAGGGCGTGGAAGGCCCTGAAGATGAAGCCCGAACCGTCCACCAGGTAGAGCCGGACGCGCGGTCCGTCCTGGGTCGGTTCGCGGGGGATGTCTCCGAGGACCTGGGGTGCGGCGTCGAGGGTGTCGGTCATGGCCACAAGATAGGCCCGCGTGGACGCGAGGTCATCTGCGGCGACGCGCAAGTTCCCCGGCCCGGCGCCGGGAATTGAAACGCTTGTTTGATTTTAATCTATCTGCGCCATGGCCTAGGGCCTATTGTACGAGCGCGCGCCGGCGTGGCGCGGCCAGGGAGTGAGCTATGAGCGAGACCAAGGAATGGGCCCAATCCAGCTTCCAGCTGAACCCGATGGACGAGCTCAACGACCTGCGGATGTCGGCCAAGGCCATGCCGCTGCTGGATCACGTCAAGCGCTTCATCCGCGAGACGGTGGAGCCCATGAGCGTCGAATTCGACCGCCTGGGCCAGAACAAGACCGACATCTGGTCCTATGCGCCCGGTCAGCTCGAAGCGCTTGAAAAGGCTAAGGACAAAGCCAAGGCCGAGGGCCTGTGGAACTTCTTCCTGCCCAATGCCGAAACCGGCGAGGGCCTCTCCAACCTCGACTACGCCTATATCGCGGTGGAACTGGGCAAGAACCGGCTGGCTTCCGAGAGCGTGAACTGCTCGGCCCCGGACACCGGCAACATGGAAGTCCTGGAACGCGTCGGCACGCCGGCCCAGAAGAAGCAGTGGCTGGAGCCCCTGCTGCGCGGCGAGATCCGCTCGGCCTTCGCCATGACGGAGGTAAACGCCGCCTCGTCCGACGCCAAGAACATCAATACCCGCGCCACCCTGGTGGGCGACGAATACGTCATCAACGGCGAGAAGCACTACATCTCGGGCGCCGGCGACCCGCGCTGCAAGATCATGATCACCATGGTCCAGACCAGCCCCGATGGCCCGCCGAACCTTCGCCAGTCACAGATCCTGGTGCCCATCGACGCGCCCGGCGTGAAGATCGTCGGGCCCATGCACGTGTTCGGCGACCCGGACGCGCCGCACGGCCACATGCACATCGTCTTCGACAACGTCCGGGTGCCGGCGTCCAACATGCTGCTGGGCGAGGGCCGCGGCTTCGAGATCAGCCAGCTTCGCCTGGGACCGGGACGTATCCACCACTGCATGCGCGCCGTGGGCTCGGCGGAAAAGGCGCTGGACCTGATGGTCACCCGCGGCCTCACCCGCGAGGCCTTCGGCAAGCCCCTGGTGCAGTTGGGCGGCAATATCGAGATCATCTCGCGCGCCCGCATCGAGATCGAGGCCATGCGCCTGATGGTCCTCAAGGCCGCCAAGGCCATGGACGTCCTGGGCAACCAGGAAGCCCGCGTGTGGATCCACATGGTCAAGGCCATGGTGCCCGTGCGCGCCTGCGAGATCATCGACCAGGCGATCCAGATGCATGGCGCGACCGGCGTAAGCCAGAAGACGCCGCTGGCCAGCATGTACACCCATACCCGGACGCTTCGGATCGCCGATGGCCCGGACGAGGTTCACCACATGGTGGTCGGCCGCAACGAGCTTCGCCAGTATCGCGAAATGCCCGCCGACCCGACCTCCGCGGCGGTCTGGCGGAACTAGCATCGCGCTGAACGCCCGCGATTTCCCGGACGGCCCGGACTGGGCCTAGGGCTGGCGCGGGCTGAAGCTCGGGTGTAATCGGGCGCCGTTCTAATGAGTGCGGCCATTCCTCTAAGGCGCCTGGCCCGGCCTGACGCGCGCGCGGTGACCACCGTGCGCCTCCGGCTGCCCGACTGCCGCCCACCATCCCCAAGCGCTCGGCCGATGGCGGCCTGGAGCCCCAGCCGGACGGCCGGCCTCTTCTGGCGCACGTCGCGCCGCGGACCTGCGGAAGGAGGGGCCTGTGCCCCCTCCGGGACGCCGGTCGCAACCCGGAGGACTGATTCCCATGAGCACTGGCTCGGCAATTTTCCTGATCGTGGCGGCCTTCGTCACGGCGGCCATATCAGGTGTCTTCGGGATGGCCGGCGGCCTGATGCTGAAGGGGGCGCTCGCTCTCATCCTGCCGGTCTCCGCCACCTTCGTCGTCCACGGCCTTCTGCAGCTCGTCGCTAACGGCTGGCGGGCGATCCTGCATCGACGGCACGTCGACTGGAGGATCGTCGGCGTCTTCGCGATGGGCGCCTTCGCCGCGGGGGGCGTCATGGCCTTCATCGCGTTGGAGCCCACCAAGGCGACGCTGTTCCTGTTGATGGGCCTGGCGCCGCTGCTGGTCTGGATCCCGCCGGCGTGGCTGAAGCTGGACGCCGCCAAACCCGCCCAGGCCCTGGTCTGTGGGCTGATGGTCACCGGCGTGAACCTGACGGCCGGGGTTGCGGGGCCACTGCTCGACATCTTCTTCGTGCGCACCGCACTTACCCGCCACCAGATCGTCGCCACCAAGGCCGCCACCCAGATCTTCAGCCATCTGATGAAGGTCGCGGTCTACGGCGCGCCGCTGATCGCCGTGGGCGGCAAGGGGCTACCGCCCTGGTGGGTGTTCGCTGTCGCCGTGCCGCTGTCCATGGTGGGCACCGCCGTGGGCGGTATCGCGCTCAACCGGATGAGCGATGTCAACTTCAAGCGCTACCTGCGCCTGATCCTCACGGGCATCGGCATCCTCTACCTGATCCAGGCCGGCCACCTCTATTGGCACGGTGAAGGCTGAGGGCCAAAAAAAGAGGCCGGGCCTTGCGGCCCGGCCCTTTGAAGTCATTGGGAGGAAACGCCCAGGAATAGGGCCTCCTCCACATATGTGCTGGACGTGGCCCCGCAAGGCCGCGCCGCAATCTTTTTGAGGGTGACGGGCAGGATGCGGATCGAGACCAAGACCCTTGAGGACCGGTTCGTGCGGCTGGAGCCGCTGGCCGCGGCGCACCGTGAGGATCTGCGCGCGGCCTGCGCCGCCGACCCCGACCTGTGGACGGAGCTCTATCCCTACAGCCTGGACGGCGAACATTTCGACCCCGGTTGGGCCCGGATGTACGCCAGGCCCGACCATGCGCGGATCAATTTCGCGGTCATGGCCGACGGCCGCTGCCAGGGCGTCACCAGCTTTCTCGCCATCGATCCCGTGAATGCCACGGTGGAGATCGGCGGCACCTACTATGCGCCGACCCTGCGCGGCGGCCCGGTCAATCCCGCCGCCAAGCGCCTGCTCCTTGGCCACGCCTTCGCCTGCGGCGCCCGCCGCGCCGCCTTCCGCGTCGACGCCCTGAACCTCCGCTCCCGCGCCGCGGTGCTCAAGCTGGGGGCCGTACAGGAAGGTATTCTGCGCCAGGACCGCGTCACCTGGACTAGGAGGGTGCGCGATACGGTGGTGTTCTCGGTGCTGGCGGCGGAGTGGCCGGCGGTGCGGGCGAGGTTGGATCGGCGGCTGACCGGGGAATAGAGATGCCTCGTAACGCACCTACCGCCGCGCCTTGAAGAACCCCTTGAGCATCGCCGAGCTCTCCTGCGCTAGCACGCCGCCCGTGACTGATGGGCGGGAATGGCATGTGGGCTGGTCGAAAAACCGCACCCCGTTCACCACGGCCCCGCCCTTGGCGTCTTCGGCGCCGAACACCAGCCGTCCGATCCTGGCGTGGCTGATGGCGCCCGCGCACATGGCGCAGGGCTCCAGGGTGACCACCAAGGTCAGGCCCGTCAGGCGGTAGTTGCCGCGCTTTCGCCCCGCCTCGCGCAGGGCGACGATCTCAGCGTGGGCGGTCGGATCGTGGGCGCCGATCGGCCCGTTCGAACCTACGGCGACCACTTCACCGGTGGCCTCGTCGATCACGACGGCGCCCACCGGGGTCTCGCCGCGGGCGGCGGCGGCTTGCGCGGCTTCGAGCGCGATGCGCATGGTGGGAAGGTCATGGTCCACAATCCCCACCGAGCCCACGGGCGCCCGTCCGGTCAAGCCCGTACGTCCGATTCAAAGGCTGCGAGCCCCCGATCCGGCAAGGAGGGCGCGGCGCCCAAGGAAGAGAGCGGCGACCGGGTCGCCAAGATGCTGGCCCGCGCCGGTGTCGCCTCGCGCCGCGAGGTGGAACGGCTGATCGAGGCCGGTCGGGTGGCGCTGAACGGCAAGGTGCTGACCACGCCGGCGGTCAAGGTCGAGGCCGGCGACATCCTGACGGTCGATGGCGCGGTGGTCACAGAGGCCGAGCCGGCGCGCCTGTTCCGCTACCACAAGCCCATCGACCTGGTGACCAGCCACGCCGATCCGCAGGGCCGGCCGACGGTCTTTGGGGCCCTGCCGCCCGGCCTGCCCCGGCTGATCTCCGTGGGCCGGCTGGACATCAATTCCGAGGGCCTGCTGCTGCTCACCAACGACGGAGGTCTGGCGCGCGCCCTCGAGTTGCCGCAGACCGGTATCGTGCGCCGCTATCGAGCCCGGGCGCGGGGCCGCGTCACCCAGGAAAAGCTGGATACGCTGAAGAACGGCGTCACGGTCGAGGGCGTCCACTACGGGGCCGTCGAGGCTCACCTCGACAAGGCCAAGGAAGGCCCGCAGGGCGCCAACCTGTGGATCACCGTCGTCCTGGCTGAGGGCAAGAACCGTGAGGTCCGCCGGGTGCTGGAGAGCCTCGGCCTGAAAGTGAACCGGCTCATCCGCCTCTCCTATGGTCCCTTCGCGCTGGGCACACTGGCGCCCGGCGAAATCGAGGAGGTCGGCCCGCGGGTCATCCGCGAACAGCTCGCCGAGCACATCGCGCCCGGCAATATGCCCAAGGGCGACCGGCCGCTGTGGAAGGCGCCGCCCGCGCCGGCCCGCGGTCCGCGTCGCGGCGCCGTCGAACTGGACCGGGGCGGGGTGGCGCCCGGCCGGGGCGGCCGACCGGGCCGCGCGCCCGCCCGCTCGCGCAAGCCGCCGGGCGAGGAGCCGCCCAAGAAGATGGAATACAAGGCCGGCTGGGCCAAGCCGAAGCCAAAGGCCGCCGTCCACAAGACCGCCGGACCCAAGCGGCGTCCCGGCGCCAAGCCCGGCGGCGCGCCCAAGCCGCCCAGGGCCTAGCCTCAAGTCAGCGATACGAGATGCGGATCATTTCTGGAGACTTCCGGGGCCGGACCCTGCACGCCCCGCCGGGACAGGTCACCCGGCCGACCTCCGACCGCGCCCGTCAGGCGGTGTTCAACATCCTGGAGCATGCCCCATGGTCCGGCGGCCTTCGCGATGTCCGGGTCATCGACCTCTTCGCCGGATCAGGCGCGCTGGGCTTCGAGGCCCTGTCGCGCGGCGCCGCCTTTAGCCTGTTCGTTGAGACCGACGAAGCGGCGCGGGGCGCGATCCGGGAGACGGTCGACGCCCTTGGCCTGTTCGGCCGCACCCGCGTCCACCGGCGCGACGCCACAGAGCTTGGCCCGAAGCCGGGCGCCGACGGGGCGGCGTTCGAGCTGGCGTTCCTAGACCCTCCCTATGCCAAGGGTTTCGGGGAGAGGGCGCTGGAGAGGCTGGCCGCCGGGGGCTGGCTCGCGCCCGGCGCCACCGTGGTCTTCGAACGCGGCGCGGCCGAGGCGCCGTTCAGCGTCGCGGGCTTCACGCCCCTGGACCAGCGCGACTATGGCGCGGCGCGGGTGCACTTCCTGCGGTTTGAGGGTTAGCGCCTTCCGAAAAGCCGCTCGATGTCGGCCAGCTTGAGCTCCACATAGGTTGGGCGGCCGTGGTTGCACTGGCCGGAGTGGGGCGTGGCCTCCATCTGGCGCAGAAGGGCGTTCATCTCCGGCGCTGATAGCCGGCGGCCGGCGCGGACGGAGCCGTGGCAGGCCATGGTCGAGCAGACGTCGGCCAGGCGTTCCTTGAGCGCCAGGGCCTGGCCGTTCTCCGCCAGGTCGTCGGCGATGTCGCGCACCAGCCCCTGGACGTCAGTTTCTCCCAGCAAGGCGGGCGTTTCGCGGACCAGGACGGCACCCGGGCCGAAGGGTTCGAGCATGAGGCCCAGCGCCGCCAGGTCCTCGGCCTTGGCGATCACGCGGTCGGCCTCGGCGGGGTCGAGTTCCACCACCTCTGGCAGCAGCAGGGCCTGGCGGATGACGCCGCCCTCGGCCATTTCGTCCTTCATCCGCTCATAGACCAGGCGCTCGTGGGCGGCGTGCTGGTCGACGATGACGACCCCGTCGCGGGTCTGGGCGACGATATAGGTCTCGTGCACCTGGGCGCGGGCCGCCCCCAGGGGATAGTCCACCGGATCGAACACTGGCGCAGCATACGAGGGTTCGGCGACGCCGCCGCCGTAGGCTGGCGCCTCCCACTGCGGCTCGGCGCGGGCCGAGACTTCGGTCAGCCCCGGGATCGATTGGACGGCGGCGGCGAGGCCTGAGGGGCTCCATCCGCCCTGGCGCCATGCCGAATAGCCGGCCGCAGAGGGCGGGTGTTGGTAGCCGCCCGGCCGAAAGCCGCCCAGCGCCGCGCTGGAGACCGTGGTCGAGGCCCGGTGACCCGCGCCGGCCAGGGCGTGACGCAGGCCGCCGATGATCAGGCCGCGCACCAGCCCAGGATCGCGGAACCGCACCTCGGCCTTGGCCGGGTGGACGTTCACGTCGACGTAGGCTGTGTCGAGCTCGACATAGAGGGCCGCCAGCGGATGGCGGTCGCGGGCCAGGAAGTCGGCGTAGGCGGCGCGCAGCGCGCCCTGCAGCAGGCGGTCGCGCACCGGGCGGCCATTGACGAACAGGTACTGGTGGGCGGCGTTGCCGCGATTGTAGGTCGGCAGCCCTGCGAAGCCGGACAGCCGGACGCCTTCGCGCTCGTGGTCCAGGGCCACGGCGTTGTCGGCGAACTCGCGGCCCATGATCGCCGACAGCCGCGCGAGGCGCCCATCCGGCCCCGCCGCTTCCGCCGGCAGGCGAAGGGTGCGGCGGCCATCGAGGTCCAGGCTGAAGGCGGTGGCCTCATGGGCCATGGCCTGGCGCTTCAACTCCTCGGCGATCGCCATGGCCTCGGCGCGTTCCGACTTCATGAACTTCAGGCGCGCAGGCGTGGCGTAGAAGAGGTCGCGGATCTCTACCCGCGCCCCGTGGGGATCGGGGAAGGCGGCCGGCGACACCGCGCCCACCGCGCCGCCCTCGACCAGGATGGCGTAGGCGTCGGCCTGCCCCCTCTCCGGCGTAGCTTTGGCGCGGCTGGTGATCGACAGCCTAGCCACCGAGCCGATCGACGGCAGGGCCTCGCCGCGAAAACCCAGGGTGGAGATGTGCAACAGGTCATAGTCGCCGGCGTCGTCGGGGCTGAGCTTGGAGGTGGCGTGACGCTCGACCGCCAGCGGAAGTTCGTCCGCCGCCAAACCCTGGCCATCGTCGGCCACCAGTATCCGCGTCAACCCGCCGCCGTCGGCCTGGACCTCGACCCTCAGCGCACCCGCGTCGAGGGCGTTTTCCACCAGTTCCTTGACCGCGCTCGCGGGCCGTTCCACCACCTCGCCAGCGGCGATGCGGTTGACGGTTTCGGGCGGTAGACGGCGGATCGGCATGGCGGCGCTTTCGCTAGTCCAGCAATATAGGACGATTCCGGAGCGGCGGATGAGGTTGAGACTCCCAATTTCGGCCCTGGCCGCCCTGCTGTGGGCGGGCGCGGCGTCCGCCCAGGTCGCCTTGACCCCCGCAAGGCCCGACCCGGCCGACCCGGATGCGGTGATCGTTGAGGAACTGGTGGTCACCGCCCGGCTGCCGGGCCCCGCCTGGTGGACGGTCTCGAACGGCGCCTCGACCGTCTATGTCCTGGGCTCGCCCTCCCTGGCGCCCAAGCACATGGCCTGGGACCGAAGCCTGTTCGAGCGCCGCCTCAAGGGCGCGAACGCGGTGATCCTCCCCTTCGAGGATATTCGGGTGACCCTGACCGGCTCGTTCGGCGCGGCCTTCAACTATCTGCGGCTGAAATCCTCCACGCCCTTCGAGGCGAGCCTGGATCCCGGGGCCCGGGCGAGGTTCCTCCAGGCGCGAACGCGGGTGGGGCAGCCCGCGGACCGCTACAAGACCAGGAACCCCCTGGCGGCCGGCCTGATGCTGGCCACCGACTACCGAAAGCAGGCCGATCTCACCACCTCCGACCCGACCAAGCTGGTCAAGCTGCTGGCCGGCCAGGCCAAGGTCCGCATCGTCCAGCGCAGCTACAACCTGGGCCCGCTGATGGGCGCGATCCTGAAGACCTCGCCCGAGGCCGGGCGCGGGTGCCTCGAAGAGGTGGTCGCCCAGGTGGAGGCAGGCCCTGGCGTCACTCTGACCGCCACCCGCGCCTGGGCGCAGGGCGATGTACGCGGCGCCCTGGGCAACGAGCGCAGCTATGAACGCTGCATCGCGCTGGTCCCCGGCGCTCAGGTCTTCGACGCGCGCATGAAGGCCGACCAGGTGGCCGATATCGAAGCCGCATTGAAGCGGCCCGGACATGCGATCGCCGTGGTCTGGCTAAGGCCGCTCCTGGCCCAGGGCGGCGTCCTCGACCAGCTCAGGGCCAAGGGCTATGCGGTGACGACCCCTGGGGAGGAGTAAATCATCCTCAAACCGCGCTCCGCGCTGGGGGAGGACCTGACGGCCTAGAGGCCGGGCAGCTTGATCTTGTGGTTGGCTTCGCGGGCGATGACCACGGACTTGCCGCCGGTCAGCTTGGCGATGCGGTCTTCCTCGGCCGCCGGATCCACCGGCGCGGCGGTATCGGCCGCTTCGGTCGCGGCGGGCGTGGCGGACTTCACGCCCGGCTTCCAGAACATCACCCGGTCGGCGAAGCTCTTTTCCTTGTGGCTGACGTCGCCGAACTCGTCGTCGACGACGTAGCGGATCAAGGGGTCGGCCTTGTCGGCGCCGGCCTTGGCCACCAGCAGCTTTTCGCCGTCGGAGCGGGCCTCACCCTCGCGCGCGCCCAGCAGGGCGACGCGGGCGGCGCTTTCGGGCTGCAGTTCCTGCGGGCGGGGCTTGCCGGGCGCCGGCGGGCGCAGGGCGTAGTCGGGCGGCACCACCAGGGGAGCCTTGGTGACCACGCGGAATTCGTCAGGGGTGACCTTGGTCATGCCGAGCGCCTGGCGGGTCGACTGGCATCCGGCCAGGCCCAGGCCCGCGATGAGGGCGGTGGCGACGATCACGCGGTTGACGCTCATAAGGTGCTCCAAGGGCCGCCCCCGGCCAGAAGGGATGTCAGATAGCGCAATCGGACGCGCGCGCCAACGCTGCGTTAGGCCGCAGTATCCTGCGCCGAGTTGGCCTTCTCGGCGCGGTCCTGCAGCAGCATGTCGATCAAGAGGATGACGATGCCGACGCTGATGGCCGAGTCGGCGACATTGAACACCCAGGGGAAGTGCAGCCGCGTCACATCCATGAAATCGACCACGGCCCCGAAGCGGATCCGGTCGATGACATTGCCGACGGCCCCGCCGATCACCAGGCCGATGGCGAAGGCGAATAGCGGGCGGCGGGTCTGGCGGACCCAGCCGGCCAGGACGACGGCGACCACGATCGAGAAGGCCGCCAGCAGCCAGCGGATCACGTCATGCTGGGCCTGGAAAAGACCGAAGCTGACGCCCTCGTTCCAGACCATGGTCAGCCGAAAGGGCCCCGCGACCGGCACGCTGGCCAGTTCCGGCAGGTGCAGGGTGTTGAGGATCCAGTGTTTCACCGCCTGGTCCAGGGCGACGATGGCAAGCGCCAGGACCAGGGCCGCGCCGCCGGGCTTTGAGACCGACGTCATGCGTTCGCCTTCGCGCGGGCGGCGTCCCACGCGGCCACGGCCTCGGCGTCGCGCAGGGAAAGGTCCGGATAGCGCGGGTCGGCGCCGACCTCCGGCAGGATGCGCCAGGAGCGGGCGCACTTGCGGCCCTCCGCCCGGCGCGGCTCCACGGCGACGCCCGCGACTTCGGCGAGGCGGAAGGCCTCCTTGGGCCCTTCGCCGGGCACCAGGGTCGCCTGGCTGGTGCGGAACAGTTCGGCGGCGTCCAGGCCCTCGAAGGCGACCATCAGGTCGGCGTCGGCGATATGCACGACCGGGGCGGCCTCGAGGGCTGCGCCCAGGCGCTTTTCGCGGCGTTCGATTTCCAGCGCGCCGGTGACCACCGAGGTCACCGCCTGGATGCGGTCCCAGCGGGCGGCCTCGTCGTCGTTGCGCCAGGCGCCGGGCGTTTCCGGCATCACCCGTAGGCAGTTCGACCCGGCGTCGGGGAAGCGCGTTAGCCAGGCTTCCTCGGTGGTGAAGGGGATGAGGGGCGACAGCCATGCTGTCAGCCGCTCGAACACCGCCGACATCACTGTGCGCGCGGCGCGCCGGCGAAGGCTGTCGGGCTGATCGCAATAAAGCGCGTCACGCCGGATATCGAAGAACAGCTGCGACAGTTCGGTCTGGCAGAACTCTGTCACCGGCCGCACGACGTCCTGGAACAGGAATTCGCGGTAGGCGGTCTTCACCTGCACATCCAGTTCCCACAGACGGTGCAGGATGAAGCGTTCCAGCGGCGGCATCTCGTCCAGAGTGACGGCTTCGGCGTCGTCGAACCCCTCCAAGGCGCCCAGCATGTAGCGCAAGGTGTTGCGCAGCTTGCGGTAGGCGTCGGAGGTGGTCTGCAGCACCGTCTTGCCGATGCGGCTGTCGTCCGAATAATCGATCATGGCGGCCCACAGGCGGATGATCTCGGCGCCCGACTCGCGGATGACGACCTCGGGGTCGACGACATTGCCCTTGGACTTCGACATCTTCTCGCCGGCCTCGTCCATGGTGAAGCCGTGGGTGAGGATGGCGTCGTAGGGCGCGCGGCCGCGGGTGCCGGAGCTTTCCAGCAGCGACGACTGGAACCAGCCTCGATGCTGGTCGGAGCCTTCCAGGTAGAGGTCGGCGGGCCAATGGGTGTGGGCGCGGTTCTCGAGTGTGAAGGCGTGGGTCGAGCCGGAATCGAACCAGACGTCGAGGATGTCCTCGATCTTCTCGTAGCGGTCGGGGTCATGCGCGCCCAGGAAGTCGGTGACCGGGCGGTTGAACCAAGCGTCGGCGCCTTCGGCCACGATGGCCTCGATGATCCGGCGGTCGACCTCGGGGTCATGCAGCGGCTGGTTGGTTTCCTTGTCGACGAACATGGCGAGCGGCGCTCCCCAGGCGCGCTGGCGGCTGATCAGCCAGTCGGGACGGCTTTCCACCATGGAGCGGATACGGTTCTTGCCGCCGGCCGGATAGAAGGTCGTGGCCTCGATGGACTCAAGCGCGGTCTCGCGCAGGGTGCGGCCGGCGAGCTGCGGGGTATCGACGGGTTCGTCCATGCGGATGAACCACTGCGGCGTATTGCGGAAGATCACGGGCGCCTTGGACCGCCAGCTGTGCGGATAGGAGTGCTCGACCCGGCCCCGGGCCAACAGGTTCCCAGCCTCGATCAGCTTGTCCATGACCGCCGGGTTGGCGGGCCCGAATTTGCCGGGCTTCTTGCCCTCGGTCTCCAGCACCTTCAGGCCGCCGAACAGCGGGACGGTCGGATAGTAGGCGCCGTCCGGATCGACCGTCTCGGGGATCTCACGGTGGCCGTGAGCCAGCCAGACCATGTAGTCGTCCTGGCCGTGGCCGGGGGCGGTGTGGACAAAGCCCGTACCGGCATCGTCGGTGACGTGGTCGCCGGCCAGCATCGGGACCGGGAAGCCGTAGCCTGCGTCGAGCTGGGCCAACGGGTGAGCCAGAACCATGCCCTCGCAATCGACCACCTCGACCTTGTGGAACTTGGCGACCTTGGCGTTGGCCATGACCTCGGCGACGAGCTTCTCGGCGACAATCAGCCGGTCGCCAGCTTCGGCCCAGGGCGCGAACGCGAGCTCGGCTTCCATCTCATCGACGACGTAGACGGCGTAGGCGATGTCGGGATTGTAGCTAACCGCGCGGTTGGCCGGGATGGTCCACGGCGTCGTCGTCCAGATCACCACAGACGCGTTGGCGACGGCGTCGGCGCCCTCGACGACCGGGAATTTCACCCAGATCGTCGGGCTGGAATGGTCGTGGTACTCGACTTCGGCGTCGGCCAGCGCGGTGCGCTCCACCGGGCTCCACATCACCGGCTTGGAGCCGCGATAGAGCTGGCCCGATGCCACGAACTTGTGGAACTCGCCGACGATCGCGGCCTCGCTGGAATAATCCATGGTCGCATAGCGGTGCTCCCAGTCGCCGAGCACGCCTAGGCGCTTGAAGCCGGCCATCTGAACGCCGATCCACCTGGCGGCGTAGTCGCGGCAGCGCTCGCGGAACTCGGCCTTGGTGACCTCGTCCTTGCGCCGGCCCTGGCCGCGAAGCTCTTCTTCGATCTTCCACTCGATGGGCAGGCCGTGGCAGTCCCAGCCCGGCACGTAGTCGACGTCGTAGCCCAGCAGGAACCGCGAGCGGACGACGAAGTCCTTCAGGGTCTTCTGCAGCGCGTGGCCGATATGGATCGCGCCGTTGGCGTAGGGCGGGCCGTCATGCAGCACGAAGAGCGGCGCGCCGGCGTCCTGGCGGGCCTTGCGCATGGCGTTGTAGAGGTCGATCTCCTTCCACTGCGCCAGGATCACAGGCTCCTTCTGCGGCAGGCCGGCCCGCATGGGGAAGGGCGTGTCGGGAAGGAAGACGGTTTCGCGGTAATCGCGCGAGGCTGGTGCTGCGGCGTCGTCGGCCATGGGACTTTCCAGATGGGTTCGGATTTTACGGGGCGCGGGGAAACCCGGCGTGCGCGGAGACGATCCCGTCAGCCGGCGTCACGCCGGGCGGATAATTCGCAGAGCTTTCCGAACCGAATTCATAGCGCGAGGGGATAACAGACGCAGGCCGCGAACCCAAGGGTGGCGTTCAGACCCGGCGACTACCTCAGTCGAAGTCCGGCGCCAGCAGGTCGCGGGCGGCCGTGGCGTCGCGCATGACCTGTTCGGTCATGGCCTCCAGGCTCGGGAACTTCTCCTCAGGGCGCAGGAAGGCCACCAGGTCGGTCTCGATGACCTGGTCGTAGATGTCCTCGTCGAAGTCCGAGAGCCAGACTTCGAGCAGGGCCGGCGTCACTCCCTCGACCGTGGGGTTCACCCCGATGTTGGCGACGCCCGGGATCTCGCGGCCGTCGGGCAGGCGAGTGCGGGTGGCGTAGACCCCGAACTTCGGCGTCACGTAGTCCGACAGGCCGACATTGGCGGTGGGAAAGCCCAGCTTGCGGCCCAGCTGGCGGCCGCGCTGGACGACCCCCTCGATGGCGAAGGGGCGGCCCAGGATGGCGGCGGCGTCCTGCGGGCGGCCGTCGCGCAGAGCCTCGCGCACGCCGGTGGACGAGAACTTGTCGCCGGACCCGTCCTCGACCGGATCGGCCACCGAGACGCCGAACCCCAGCTCGCCGCCATACTGGCGCATGGTCTCGGGCGTTCCGGTGCGGTTCTTGCCGAAGGAGTTGTCGAATCCCACGGCGACGTGCCGCGCGCCTAGGCCGGCGTGCAGGACATCGGTGGCGAAGGCCCGGTCGGTCATGTTGGCCAGTTCCGGGTCCCAGGGCAGGACGTAGAGCATGTCGACGCCCAGCGCCTCCAGGGCCCTGGCCTGCTGGTCGGGCTTCATCAGCCGGAAGGCGGGCTCATCAGGGCGGAAATAGACCCGGGGATGCGGATCGAAGGTGATCACCCCCAAGGGCGCGCCGCTGGCGCCCGCCGCCTTGGCGGCCAGCGCGATCACCTGCTGGTGGCCGCGGTGGACACCGTCGAAACTGCCCATGGCCACCGCCGCGCCGCGATCGCCGGCCTGCAGGTCCTTCCAGCCCCGGATGACGCGAAGCCGCCTCATGCGCCGATCATTCGCCCCGGCGCGGAACCATGATCAACGCCTCCCCGTCGACCACGGTCTTGCCGCCCACCAGGCAGACGGTCTCCAGGGTCGCGTGTCCCTTGGCGGCGTCCAGCGTCCTGATGGTCACCCGCGCGGTCACCTGGTCGCCGATCCGCACAGGGCGCCGGAACCGCATGGTCTGGTTGAGGTAGATGGCGCCAGGCCCCGGCAGCTTCGTGCCGATCACCGCCGAGATATAGGCGCCGGCCAGCATGCCATGGGCGATGCGGCCGCCGAACGGCGTGGCCCGGGCGTAGGCCTCGTCCAGATGCACCGGATTGGTGTCGCCCGAGATCGCGGCGAAGGCCTCGATATCGCCGGCGCCCACCACTCGCGTGGTTTCGGCGCTCTGGCCCACCGTCAGTTCGTCGAAATAGAGCCCCTGCACCCAAGCTTCCTTCTGGCGACTGGTTTCACTTAGCGATGAATGGACGAAGTCACCAGACCAGGTCGGCGATCGCCCAGCGGGCGCTGAGCCCCTCCTGGCGCAAGAGGTCGGCCACGGCGGCGGGCTTGAGCCCGTCCGGGCCGATCGTCTCGCCGCCGTGGATGCCGCTGGCGATGAACAGCACGTCGAAGCCGCGGGCATTGGCGCCGCGCACGTCGGTGGGAAGCCCGTCGCCGATGCACAGCACCCGCGCCGGATCGACCGGCCGGCCAAGGGCCTCCGCCGCCTTGGCGAGCGACAGGCCGTAGATGGCGGCATAGGGCTTTCCGGCCATCAGCACCTCGCCGCCCAGGCCTTCGTAGAGCTGGGCCAGCGCGCCGCCGCAGTAGATCAGCTTGTCGCCGCGCTGGACCACCAGGTCGGGGTTGGCGCAGATCATCGGCAGGCCGCGCTCGACGCCGCGGATGAAGCGGTCGCGGTAGTCGGCCGGCTCCTCGTTGTCCTCGTCATAGGGGCCCGACACGGAGATGAAGGCGGCGTCCTCGAGGTCGGCGAATTCGACGCCCAGGCCCTCGTAGAGCGGGCGGTCGCGCTCGTCGCCGATGCGCCACGCCGGGCCCGGCGCGCGTTCGGCCAGGAGGACGCGGGTCGCGTCGCCCGAGGTGACGAGGGCGCTGTAGCTGTCGCGCGGCACCTTCAGGCCGTCGAGCTGGTCGATGACCGGCGCATGAGGGCGCGCGGCGTTGGAGATCAGGATCACCGGCCCGACCTCGGCGCGGTAGCGGGCCAGGGCGGCGCAGGCGGCGGGGAAGCTTTCGCGCCCGTTGTGGATCACGCCCCAGACATCGCAGAGCAGGACGTCGTAGGCGGATGCGATCTCGGAGAGGCCGGCGATGGCCTTAGGGGCGGTCATGGTGGGGCGCGGTACCGGCGCGGGCCGGCCGGGTCAATGGTTGGCGCTCAGCCGAAGGCCCGGCGGAGCGCCTGGGGCCGCAGGAAGGCGGGCGGCGGCGGGGCGGGCGCCTCGGCCAGGACGGCGTCCTTGATGGCGCGGGGTTCGCCGAACAGGTGGCCCTGACCGAAGCCGATATTGAGGTCGAGGATGTCCACCACCTGGCGCTCGCTCTCGACCTTCTCGACGATGACATCGACGCCATAGCGGCGGGTCAGCTGGGCGAAGTCTTCGGCGGCCAGGTCGGGCAGCGAACTCAGCACCAGCCGGCCGTCGACCTCGGAAAGGTCGTCGAGCAGGAACTGGGCGCCAATCTTCAGGAACTTCACGTCGGAGCGATTGAGATCCTGCAGGTCGATGTCGAGGTCGGTGACCTTGTCGAGGCTGAAGCGGAAGCCGAGGTCGGCCAGTTTGCCCATGTTGCGGGCCTCCACCGAGCCGCGGGCGTCAAAGGCCTGCTGGCCGATCTCGAAGATCAGGGCGCCGGCCAGGTCGCGGTTGGCGGTCAGGAGGTCGAGGAACTGCGGGAAGAAGGTCTCGTCGGCGAGGCTGGCCATGGAGATGTTGCAGAAGATGCCGACCTTGCGGTCCTGCTTGGCGAGACGTCGCACGATCTGGACGCAGCGGAACAGGAGCAGGTTGTCGATGGCGGTGATCAGGCCGCCGGGTTCGGCCACCGCCAGGTATTCGGCGGGCATCATCACCCGGCCGCTGGCGTCACGCAGGCGCGAGAAACTTTCGTAGAAGACGGTCCGCCGTTGCGGCAGGGCCACCACCGGCTGCAGGAAGAGGTCGACGCGGTTCTCGGTCAGCGCGGCGCGGACGGTCTCCAGCAGGGCCGGCGACTGGCGAAGATCGCCTGCCGATCCCGCGCGAGTGGGGAAGGCCGGCGCCTCTCCGTGTTCGTCCAGCCGGTGCTGCATGCGCTCGACAAGGGTCTCCAGCAGGTGGACCTCGTCGATCAGCTCCTCGGCGCGGAGCAGATCTTCCTTGGCGTTGTCGGCGACCTCGGACAGGCGCGCGTCCAACGCCTCGACCTGGCCGATCAATATGGTGTGGGCGTCGCGGACCGCCTGAATCTCGCCCTTCAACTGGCCGGTCTCCAGCGCGCGCTCAATCAGGCCGTGGAAGGCGAAACACAGCCCAAGGCCGCCCACCAGGGCGGCAACGCCCGCGCCCCAGCCCCCGCCGTTACGCCATAGCGTCAGGGCGACGATCAGAGAGAGGCAGAGATAGGTTGCGCAGAGCAGCGCGAGGGTGAGCCGTCGCATGGTTCCGCCATCCGAATCACCTGGGAGTATCCGCTGCGCCGCCCCGCGAAGTCGAATGGATTAACGCTCGCGGCTTGGCGGACTCCCAAAGATATGTGATCATTGTTCATATAAGCCCGGTCAGCGGGCGCGGAACGAGGGCGGAGACGATGGCCACAGAGCATTTCGATGTCCTGATCGTGGGCGCGGGCCTGTCGGGTATCGGGGCCGGCTATCACCTGCAGACCGAGGCCCGCGACCGCAGCTATGTGATCCTTGAGGGGCGCGAGGCGATTGGCGGCACCTGGGACCTGTTCCGCTATCCCGGCATCCGTTCCGACAGCGACATGTACACCCTAGGCTACAGCTTCAAGCCGTGGACCGAGGCCAAGTCGATCGCCGACGGGCCGTCGATCCTGAAGTATGTGCGCGAAACCGCCCGCGACTACGGAATCGATCGCCACATCCGTTATGGCCATCAGGTGAAGTCCGCCTCGTGGTCCACGCAGGACGCGGCCTGGACGGTGGAGGCGGTGCACGACGGCAAGCCGGTGACGATCACCGCCAACTTCCTGTTCCTGTGCGGCGGCTACTACAGCTACGAGGGCGGCTACACGCCGGATTTCCCGGGCGCGGAGCGGTTCAAGGGCGCGCTTGTCCATCCCCAGAAGTGGCCAGAAGCCCTGGACTACTCGGGCAAGCGGGTGGTGGTGATCGGCTCGGGCGCGACGGCGGTGACGCTGGTGCCGGAGATGGCCAAGACCGCCGCCCACGTCACCATGCTGCAGCGCTCGCCGACCTATGTGGTCTCGCGGCCGGCGGAGGATGCGCTGGCTATCAAGCTGCGCCGCTGGTTGCCGTCGAAGCTGGCCTATGGCCTGATCCGGTGGCGCAACGTGCTGTTCGGCATGTACTTCTACCGCCAGACCCGGGCCCATCCTCAGGCCGCCAAGCAGCGCATCGTAGGCTGGGTGCGCGAGGAGCTTGGGCCGGACTACGACGTCGCGACCCACTTCACGCCCAGCTACAATCCCTGGGACCAGCGCCTTTGCCTGGTGCCGGACTCAGATCTGTTCAAGGTCCTGCGCGAGGGTTCCGCCTCGGTGGTCACCGACCAGATCGACACCTTCACGGAAACCGGGATCAGGCTGAAGTCGGGCGCCGAGCTGCCGGCCGATGTCATCGTCACGGCGACCGGACTGGCGCTTCAGGTGCTGAACGGCATCGCGCTCAGCGTCGACGGCCGGGTGATCGAGCCCAGCCAGATGCTCGCCTACAAGGGCATGATGTACGAGGACGTCCCCAACCTCGCCAGCGTGTTCGGCTACACCAACGCCTCCTGGACGCTGAAGTGCGACCTCACCTGCGAATACATCTGCCGGCTGCTCAACCACATGCGCCGCACGGGCCTACGCCAGGCGACGCCGCGCAACCACGACCCGGACATGGCCCGCGAGCCCTGGCTCAGCTTCACCTCGGGCTACGTCCAGCGGGCCATGGCGAAGTTCCCCAAGCAAGGGGCGAGGGCGCCTTGGAAGCTGCATCAAAACTATGCGCGCGATCTGATGAGCCTGCGCTACGCCAAGCTGCAGGACGAGGTGCTGGAGTTCTCCAACCCGACGCCGCGGCCCTCGAAGAAGGCCGCCTGACCTAAGCTTCGACCGGAATCCACCATTCGACCCAGGCGCCGGGCCGGTCGGGGGCGAAGCCGGGCGGATAGACCTCCAGCTCCGGGGCGTGGGCCAGGGCGTGGCCGCCGGCCGGGATGCGCCGGCCCCAGATTTCCTGGGCCGCGGCGCGCATCTGGCGATGCAGGGGCCCGCCATCCAGCACCTGGCGGAAGATGAGGTAGGGGCGGGCCGACAGCTGCACGTCCTGGAAGTCCGCAGTCAGGGGCGTGTCCGCCGCCACGGCCACGCCGGCCAGATAGTGCATGTCCTTGCCGTCCAGGCCCGAGCGCGACACGCCATAGGTTTCGCCGCCGTCCTGTCCTGGGAGCGGCAGGCTGGGCGCGAGCTTTGTCCACAGGCCGGGAATCGTGGCGATGTTGGCGGCGTTGAAATTGCCGCCCAGGCCCATGATCCGCAGGGCCGGCTTGACGACCGGCGCCGGCGTTTCGATCAGATCGCTCATGGCCGGTGGGGCTTAGCGGGTGGGGACCGGCACGTCGCCGCGATAGTCGTAGAAGCCGCGGCCGACCTTCTTGCCCAGCCAGCCGGCCTCGACATATTTCGTCAGCAGCGGGCAGGGGCGGTACTTGGAATCCGCCAGGCCGTCGTAGAGCACGTTCATGATCGACAGGACGGTGTCGAGGCCGATGAAGTCGCCCAGTTCGAGCGGGCCCATCGGATGGTTGGCGCCCAACTTCATGGCGGTGTCGATGGCGTCCACCGTGCCCACGCCCTCATAGAGGGTGTAGATCGCCTCGTTGATCATCGGCACCAGGATGCGGTTGACGATGAAGGCCGGGAA
>CANJLK010000025.1 GCA_947475465.1 Caulobacteraceae bacterium
CTTGCCTTCTTCGTCGCCGAATTCCTTCAGCGAGACGCGGCCCTCGGTCTTGAGGCCCACGTCGATGATGGCGATATCCTTCTCGATCGCCACGACCTTACCCTGGACAACCTGACCTTCCATGAAGTCGCGGCCGCCAAGGGACTCGTCGAGAAGCGCGGAGAAATCGTCGCGCGTCGGGTTCATGCTCATATCGTCAGCCATAGAATCTATCAGTCTTTCGAATGACTTAGGGCCCGCGCGCCAGATGGCGTCGGACGGAGTCCCCGTGTCGGGTTAAGGGTTGAACCGAAGGCCCCGGAGATACCCGGAGCTTAAGTGAATCTGCCCGCAGCCGTTCGAGGGAAAGGCGCGTTGGGATTGCTCAGCTGGGGGTTAGCCACCTGGCGCGCGCCGCCTCGACGATGCGGCGGGCCGCATCGGCGGCCTGCTCTATAGTCATTTCGGAGGTATCCAGCAAGACAGCGTCCTGCGCGCGCTTCATCGGCGCGGTGTCACGACCGCCGTCGCGGCGGTCGCGGCGGCGGATATCGGCCAGGATGTCGGCCTTGGTCACCCGCTCGCCCTGGGCCTTCAGCTGCTTCCAGCGGCGGTCGGCGCGGATGGCCGGCTTGGCGGTGACGTAGAGCTTGGCCGGGGCCAGCGGCGCGATCACCGTGCCGATGTCGCGCCCGTCGAGGATCGCCCCGCCCTCCTGGTTGGCGAAGGTGCGCTGGAAGTCCAGCAAGGCGTCGCGCACCCTCTGGTGCACCGCGACCCGGCTGGCGGCCTCGCCGGCCGCGCGGGTGCGCAGCGCGGCATCCTCCAGCTGGTCGGCGGTCAGTGTCTCGGCGGCGGCGGCGGCGGCCTCCGGATTGTCGAGGCTCTGGCCGGACTTTTCCACCAGCACGCCCACGGCGCGGTAGAGCAGGCCGGTGTCCAGCACCGGCAGCTTCAGCCAGCCGCCCAGGTCCTGGGCGATGGTCCCCTTGCCCGACGCCGCCGGCCCGTCCACCGCCACCACGAAGAAGGGGTTGGGCGGGTCTTCCCTCACGCCTCGACCTCGGCGCCCAGGCCGCGCATCAGGTCGAGGAAGCCCGGGAAGCTGGTGGCGATCATGCCGGGCTCGTCGACGGCCACGGCATGGTCCGAGGCCAGGCCCAGGATCAGGTGGCTCATGGCGATGCGGTGGTCGCCGTGGGTGGTGACCCGGGCGCCGCCCGCCACCCCGTGGTTGGCGCGCACGGCGCCCACGACCGTCAGGCTATCGGCGCCTTCCTCGACGCCGACGCCGCAGGCTGACAGGCCTGCCGCCATGAGCGCGATGCGGTCGCTTTCCTTGACCCGCATCTCGCCGATGCCGCGCATCACGGTCGGCCCGTCTGCGAAGGCCGCAGCCACGGCCAGAATCGGATATTCGTCGATCATCGAGGGCGCGCGCTCGGGCGGGACTTCGACCCCGGTCAGGGCGGAATAGCGCGCGGTGACGTCGGCGACGGTCTCGCCGCCCTCCTCGCGGACATTGGTCACGGAAAGGTCGGCGCCCATTTCGCCCAGGGTGTCCAAGAGGCCGATGCGCAGTTCGTTGAGCAGCATTCCCTGCACCGTGACCTCAGAGCCCGGGGTGATCAGGGCCGCCACCAGGGGGAAGGCCGCCGACGACGGATCGCCAGGCACCCGCACATGGGCGCCGCTCAGCGCCTGGCCGCCGGGCAGCACGATCCGGCGCCTGGGACCGTCCTCGGTCACCAGCACCTCGGCGCCGAAGGCCCGCAGCATCCGCTCGGTGTGGTCGCGGGTGGCCTCGAGCTCGATGACCTCGACCCCGCCCTCGGCGTGCAGCCCGGCCAGCAGGACCGCCGACTTCACCTGGGCCGAGGGCACCGGCACCGTGTAGCTGATATGCTTCAGCCCGCCGCCCTTCAGCGTCAGCGGAAGCCGGCCGCCCTCGCGGCACAGCCATGTCGCGCCCATCTCGCCCAGCGGGTTCAGCACCCGGTTCATCGGTCGGCCGCGCAGGGAACTGTCGCCGGTGAAGGTGGCCCGCAGGTCGAAGCCCGCCGCCGCCCCCATGATCAGCCGCGCGCCCGTGCCGGCGTTGCCGCAATCGATGATGTCGGCGGGCTCGGAAAACCGCCCATGCCCCTCGACCCGCCAGCGGCCTTCACCCACGCGCTCCACTGTCGCCCCGAAAGCCGCCATGGCGGCGGCCGAGCGCTTGACGTCCTCGCCCTCCAGCAGCCCCTCGACCTCGGTCACGCCCTTGGCCAGGGCGCCGAAGATCAGGGCGCGGTGCGAAATGGATTTGTCCCCCGGCGCGCGAACGACGCCCCGCAAGGGGCCCGCGCGCCTGGCGGTCATCTGAGCCGCCGTCATCTTTTGAAACGAGCCTCCGCGGGCAGGGCGATTTCCGAGCGTCCCGAAGCCGAAGTTCGCCAGCGCCAGCCGAGACACCGAGCGATCTTCGGCATCGACAAGGACGCTCGCAAGCCAAGGTTTTTAGTGTGGTTCACGGATCTGAAGTTTCCCTCGGCGGGATCCTCAGGCTGGGGGAAACTTCAGATCCACCACACTAGGGGGGTTTGCTTTTGACAGTGGCCCCCTCGCGTGGCAAGGGAGCCCGCTTCCGAAATCGCCGCGAATAGAGGATCGCCTTTGGCCAATCCCGAACTGGGCTCCAAGCAAATCTGCCCCAACTGCCAAGCGAAGTTCTACGACCTGACCAAGCGGCCGGCGCACTGTCCCAAGTGCGACACCGAGTTCGACCCCGATGAGGCCGTCCGCAACCGCCGGGTTCGCGCCCGCGCGGCCGCGCCGGATCCGGACGAGGCCGAAGATCAGGTCGTGGCCAAGGAGACCGACGAGGACGAAGAAGAAGAAGAAGTCGTCACGCCGGAGCTCGACGAGGTCATTGACGACCCCGTCATCGCCGCCGATGACGACGACGACGCCGCCGAGACGCCTGCCGTCTCCGAGGACCTCGGCGAATTCACCGACGAGGAAGAGGTCGAGGCCGACGACGACGTGCCGTTCCTGGAAGACGAGGACGAGGACGAGGACGAATTCGACGAAACCGAGATCGAAGGCCTGCCCGACGAGGGCGACGTCGACGAACGGTAAGCCAAGGTCAGGCCCCGCCCTCGAAAAAGAAAAAGGGCGGGGTTGATCGCGCGGGACTGTTTGAATAGGTTCCGCGCCTTCCCGGGAACCCGGGAAGAACCCGACACCTCGAAAGGGGCTTGGGGCTTTAGCTCAGCTGGTAGAGCGCTTGCATGGCATGCAAGAGGTCAGCGGTTCGACTCCGCTAAGCTCCACCAAGAAGGCCCGCAGCCACCGCTGCGGGCCTTCGCCATTTTGGCCTGAGGGTCGGAGCCCTGACCGACTACGAGGCCCGAGCGCTCATGACCTAGCTCAAGGTCAGTGTCGCCGCGCCCGCCTATTCGGTGTTTCCTCCGCCGCCAGGCGCCGATCGCCAGGCCGGTCACACTGCGAGGACGAAACCTTGACTGAGCCCGACCAGACCTCGGCCAAGAGCTTTTGGCGCGGTCGCCGGCCACGCTTGGCCCCGCCCGGCGCCGTCCTCGCTGCTCCGAAAGGGTTCGAGAACGTTCGACTCACGTTCGAGCAGGCTGAAGCCTCTATCGAGGCCGCCGCAGACCGATTGTCGATCCCGCGATCATCCTGGGCGGGCGGGGAATTCAACATCCTGGCTATTTCGGGCGGCGCTGCGGGCGGATCGTTTGGAGCCGGCGTTCTGATCGGCCTGACCGCTGCCGGACGCCGGCCCGATTTCGCGCTGGTTACGGGTGTCAGCACCGGCGCTCTGATCGCGCCCTTCGCCTTCCTTGGCCCGGCTTGGGACCAGCGCCTTCGTGAAGCCTACACCGGCGGACATGCCGAGGACGCCCTGGGCTTCACGGGTCTTTCGCTGACCATGGAGGGTGGCCTCTTTCAGCCAGCGGCGCTCGAACGTCTGGTTCACCCCTTCATCGACGACGACCTGGTCGCGGCCGTGGCGACGCAGCACCGTCTTGGCCGACGCCTGCTGGTCGCCACTACCGACCTGGACCGCCAGGCGCCGTGCATTTGGGACATGGGCGAGATCGCCTGCCGGGGAGGACCCGCAGCGACACAAATGTTCCGGGACGTCCTCATCGCCTCGGCCAGCCTCCCGGGCCTTTTTCCGCCGCGCCGCTTCGAGGTCGAGGCCGATGGCCGCCGCTACGAAGAATTGCATGTGGACGGCGGTGTCGCCGCGCCGCTGTTCGTCATGCCCGAAGGCCTCCTACACTGGCGCAAGCTCGGGCGGCGCATGCAGCGTGGCCGGATCTACGTCATCGTCAACACCGTGCTCGATCCGGCCTCCCAGGCGACGCCGATCAGCCTGCCGATGATCCTGTTGCGGAGTTTCGACACCATGCTGAGGGTGTCCTACCGGCAGGCCCTCAGCGTGGCGGTGACCTTCAGCCTGGCGAACAACCTGCCCCTGAGCGTCGTCTCGATCGCCGAGACGCTGGCCGCGACAGAGATCGGCGGCATGCTGACCTTCGAGACGTCGGCGATGCGCCGGACCTTCGCCTCCGCAGTCGAGGCCGCGCAGGCCGAGGACTTCTGGCGCACGCCTGTGGCGCGCTCGGATCCCTGGGCGGACTTTCTAGACCTGTTCCGGCGCTGACGGTGGATCCCATGGCCCCCAATCCGGTGTCGCGGCGGTCTGGCATGACGGTGCTCAAGCCGGGCGACACCTGCTGGCGCATCGAGGGTGCGCGCCGGGCCGTCTTCCTGGTGGACAACGAGTCCCAATACGCCGCGTTGTTGTCGGCCCTGCAGGCGGCCGAGCGCTCGATCCATATCCTGGGCTGGGCGTTCGATCCGCGCACTCGGCTCGCTCCGGACGGCACGGAGGGACCCGACGATCCGGATGAAGTGGGCCGGATTCTGCTAGACCTTAGCCGGGCCAAGCCCGACCTCGACATCCGCATCCTGGTCTGGCGGGCGCCGTTCGGCCTTATGGGCCACCAGGATATCCGCGGGCATCGCGCCAAGCGCTGTTTCGCCAAGACGCGCGTGGCGTTTCGCGAGGCCCGCGACGTGCCGTTCGGGGCCAGCCACCACCAGAAGCTGGTCGTGGTCGACGACCGGCTGGCGTTCTGCGGGGGCGGCGACATCGTCACCAACCGGTGGGACAGCCCGGCCCACCATCACGTTGAGCCCCGTCGCATCCTCCCGGATCAGGGGCGCCACCCTGCGCGCCACGAGGTCACCCTGCTGGTGGAAGGGCCTGCGGCGGCGGCGCTGGGGGAAGTTTTTCGCGAGCGCTGGGCTGGCGCCGGCGGCGAAGCCCTCGCCGGTCCCGGGCCGCCCCCCGGGGACGCTTGGCCGGCGGGCGCGCCGACG
Source organism: Caulobacteraceae bacterium (assembly GCA_947475465.1). GTDB lineage: Bacteria > Pseudomonadota > Alphaproteobacteria > Caulobacterales > Caulobacteraceae > Phenylobacterium. The sequence goes on from CANJLK010000025.1 coordinate 5,377, forward strand.
CAACTCACCGATGTACAGGTGGGGATCGCCCGCACCCGGCCCGCGTGGTGCGGCCGACCGCTGGTGCAGGAAATCCGCCGCCTGACCCTGGCCTGTATCGCGGCGGCGCGACAGACCATCTACCTTGAGAACCAGTACTTCACCTGCGCGGCTGTGGCCGACGCCCTGGCCGCGCGGTTGGGCGAGCGCGACGGACCTGAGGTGGTCTTGCTGGTGAGCGCCCGAGCGCCAAGCTGGTTCGACCACGTGACCATGGACTACGCGCGCAATCCGCTGATCCGGCGGCTCCGGGCGGCGGATGCGCACGGAAAATTCCGGGCGGTGTCCCCTCAGACCTCGGCGGGCGCACCGATCATAGTCCATTCCAAGGTCGCGGTGATCGACGACCGTATCGTCCGCATCGGGTCCGCCAATCTGAACAATCGCTCCGAGGGCTTCGACACCGAGTGCGAGCTGGCGATCGAGGGCGAAACGCCGATCACGCGGCGCCGGATCGTGGCTTTCCGCGACCAGCTCATCAGCCACTACCTTGCCGTCGAGCCCGCCCGATTCGTCAGCGCCCGGATCGAGGGCGGTGGCGTCGTGGCGGCCATCGACGCGCTCAATCCGGCGGGTCGGCTGGCGCCTGTGGCGCTGGATCCTCCAACCTGGTGGGAGGGCCTTGTCGCGAGCCATAGTCTGGGCGACCCCGCGAGCGTCGAGGAAAGCTGGCGATGGCGCGCGCCAAGGAGCTTGGGATGAAGCCTCTGAGTTCGCCGGAGAGGCGGCGACGCCGATGAAGCTGCTCACCTGGAACATCCAGGCGGGCATCGGGACCAGCCGCTATCGGGACTACTTCCTGCGCGCCCACCTGCAACTGGTGCACGCGCCGTCGAAGACGGCGATCCTCGAGAACATCGCCCGGGAGATCATGCCGTACGATGTCGTCTGCCTGCAGGAGGTCGATCTCGGCGGCCGGCGCGCCGGCTATCGCTCCCAGGTCGAGGATATCGCCGCCCTCTCGGGCCATCCCCACGTTGCGGTTCAGGAGAACCGGAGGATTCCGGGCATATCCCGTCACGGCAACGCCATCCTCAGTCACTGGCCGATGACGCAGGTGCGCAACCTGAAGCTGCCCGGGCGCGTGGCCGGACGGGGCTGCCTGGTCGCGGACATAGCGGGTGAGCACGCGCTGACCGTGGTCTGCCTGCATCTCAGTCTCGGCGGATCGGACCAGCAGCTACAGTTGGCCGCTGTGGCGCAGGCCGTGCGTGGCGCCCACGCCTGGGCGGCGTTGGGTGATTTCAACTGTGGCGCGCGCAGCGCGCCGCTGGAAGCATTTTGCGAGACGACCGGCGGGCATCTGCGTCGTCCGGCGCCGTCGACCTTCCCGGCCTGGCGGCCGACCCGGGACTTCGATCATATCATCACCGGCGGCGCCCTTTCGGTCACACACTACCAGTGCGAGCCCGCCGCTTTCTCGGACCACCGTGCGGTCTCGGCGGTCGTCTCGGCGGGCGCGTAGTGTTTGGAGGGCGCTTCCGCAGTGCGCTGCCGGTCGTCCCCAACGTCGGCTGCCGGTGCAAAGCGGAACCAAGCGCCGACCTTAGTAGACCGTCATCGCCCGGCTGGCCCCGCCGCCCAAGGTGGGCTAACCCCTTGGCATGGCGCGGACCAAGCAGCACACCGGGTTTGAGATCGAGGTCGAGGGCGAGGCCTATGTCTGGCGGCTGCACCGCCAGGCGCAGTGGTCCAGTGACGTCGCGGGCTGGCGGGGGATGGCCTTGGCCGTACGCCACGCCGAGGGCCAGCGCGAGGCCGTGCTGGAGTTCCCGGCGGCCGCGCCCCGCTACGGCGCTCCGCAGCTGCAGGCCTCGCAGATCGCGCCGGCCCTGGTGAAGACGGCGATCGCCTCGGCCATCGCCGCGGGCTGGGAGCCGCTGTCGCGGGGCAAGACCGTGACCATCGTCGTGGACGCCGCTGGCGGCTGAGGCGGCTGAGGCGGCTGACGCGGTTGGGGCGCCGGCTTCCCCTCGGTCGCCCGTGGCTCTATGCATCGCGGCACAGGAGCATCGCTTGAAGCCCATCGCCACAGCCCTCTGCGCCCTCAGCGTCCTTGCTCTGGGCGCCTGCGAACAGCCCAAGCCGCGAAACATCCCGCCCGATCCCCTCGCCGCCCCGCCGGCCGCCGCCGTGGTTCCGCAGCCGGTGGAGGGGCGCACGGCGGCCCTGCGCAAGCGGGAGGAATATCCGGCCGCCTATGTCGATCACCTGGGCGCCGCGGCCGACCCGCTTAGGAACCCGCCGGCCGTGACGCCGGCCGGCGTTCCCACGCAGTTCGACGGCTTCGCCTATGACGGGGTGGCCAAGGCGCCCGCCAAGGGCGTCGAGGTGGTGATCGATTCCAAGGCCTATGTGGCCGAGTACGGCAAGCCGCGCGCCGACGTCATGGCCTTCACCAAGAACCCGGCTTTGGGCAACACCGGCTATGTCCTGGTGCTGCCAGGGGCGGACCTGCCGGCCGGGCCCCACACCCTTCGTCTGAGGGTGATCGCCAGCGACGGCGCCTCGTACTATGAGGTTCCGGCGATCCCGTTCAACGCCAAGTAGACCCGAGCACCACTCCCATGACCGACGCCGGATCCGTGATGTGGCGCAGCGCCTCGCCGAAGGAGCTGCACATGTTCGACGACCAGGACTGGCCGGCCCAGCCCAATTCCCTGCCCCTGCCCAATGCGGTGCTGCGCGAGGCCTCCAGCGTCGCCGACGTGGCGGCCTTCATGGCGATCGGCGAGGCCTGGGCGCAGATGGTCAGCGCCTATCTTCCGGCCAACCCGCGGGTGCTCGACGTGGGCTGCGGCTGCGGCAAGCTCGCCCGGTTCTTCTACCTGAACCCTGGCCTGACCTACGTGGGGGTCGACCTCTACGAGCCGGGAATCCTCTGGTGCCAGAAGGCCTTCGCCGGCGCCTCCGACCGCTTCCGGTTCGTGCATTTCGACGGCAATTCGGAGGTCTATAACGCCGCCGGCGGGGTCAAGGCCTCGGAATATGTCTTCCCGCTGAAGGCCGGCGAGGTGGACATGACCGTCTGCGCCTCGCTGTTCACCCACCTGTTCGAGCCCGATGCGCGCCACTACCTGGCGGAGATTTACCGGGTCACCAAGCCCGGTGGGGCGGCGATCATCTCGATCCATGTGACCCCCGCGGAGGGGACCAAGTTCTCCGGCGACGAGGCCAGGATCGACATCGACCCCGACTATTTCGCCAGCCTGTGCGTCGAGGCCGGCATGCATGTGGAAAAGCGGATCGGCGTGATCTACGGCCAGACCGCCTTCCTGCTGCGCAAACCCGCCGGCCTGCGCGCCGCTGCCAAGGCCTTCCTGAAGCGGGGTTAGGCGCCCCGAGAGGCGCCAGGTTGAACCTGGGCCTTCGCACACCCAAATATGTCCTTGTCCGGTCGGACCGCGCCGCTTCCAGGGCGGTCTGGCCGGAGAGTCGCTTTTCTCAAGGACTCTTCGAGGATGAACAGGTCACCGCTTTTCGACAGCCCCTTCCTTTTGGGCTTCGAACACACCCGCAGTCTTGTCGAGCGCGCCACCAAGGCGGCCGCGGAGAGCTATCCGCCCTACAATGTCGAGGATCTCGGGGACGGATCGCTGCGGATCACGCTTGCTGTCGCCGGCTTCGCGCCGGACCAGCTTGAGGTGACGGTCGAGGACCGCCAGCTGATGGTCGCCGGCCGCCGTGACGGCGCCCAGGCCCGCCCCGAGGACGCCTTCCTGCATCGCGGCATCGCCGCGCGCGGCTTTATCCGAAGCTTCGTGCTGGCGGACGGGATGGTGGTGGAGAGCGCCACTCTCGAACACGGCCTGCTGCACATCGATCTGGCCCGCCCTGAACCCGAACGACGGGTGGTCAGGGTGCCGATCCGCGCGGCGGGATAACGAACTGGTTTTTGTGCCCAGGACAGCCGGCTGAACCTAGCGGCGGTTCGAAGCGTTGAAGTTTTTGGAGGTGGTCATGATGACGCCCGTTTTATCGATCGAAGCCTTTGCCGCCCTTGGCGCCCCGGACCTGGTCTACGTCCGTCCCGTCAGCGGGGCGGAAATTCTGGCCAGCGTCCCCACCGGCCAAGTGAAGGGCTTCGAGCTCAGCCCCGAGCAGACCCTCTATGCGGTGCACCGAGCCGACGGCGAGCGCCTGGCCGTCCTTACCGACCGCGACTCAGCCGTCGCCGCCGCCCTGGCGCACGAACTGGCGCCGGTTTCCGTTCACTAAGCGTCTAAGCCGCCGACGAGCGTGCCTGCTGGTCCTGCACCAGCAGGGCGTGGATGGCGTCGGCGGTCCTGGCCTGCCGCAGCTGTTCGCGCAGGTCGCCCTGGCGCAGCAGGCGCGAAACGCGGGCCAGCGCCCGCAGGTGTTCGACGCCGCTGTCTTCCTTGGGCGCGAAGAGGGCGAAGAGCAGGTCGACCGGCTGGTCGTCCACCGATTCGAACTGCACCGGCTGTTCCAGGCGCACGAAAATGCCGCGCATCTTGGCCAGGCCCTCGAGCTTGGCATGGGGTGCGGCGACGCCGTGGCCAAGCCCGGTCGATCCCGCCAGCTCGCGGGCCGTCAGGGCGTCGAGGACATCGCCGGCCTCAAGACCGAAGTTCCGCGCCGCGATCTCGGCGATCACCGCCAGGGCCTGCCGCTTTGAACCCGCGCTGATGCGCAGGGCGATCGCATTGCGATCGAGAAGGTCGCCAATCTGCATCTTGTCTCTAAGAACTCGTCGTTTCCCCAAGGCCCGCACCAACCGAGCCAGCCCTGTCAGCCGTTCGAAACGCGGTCAGGCCGCGCCGGCTCCGTTCCCATTCACGCGCGTACGCTCCGGGTCAATCCACCCGATGTTGCCGTCGGGGCGGCGATATACCACGGACAATCCGCCGTGCGCTGCGTTCCTGAACACGATTGTTTGAGATTCGGTCAGGTCGAGCTCCATCACCGCCATGGAAACGGTCATGGTGCGGATGGATTTCTCCGTCTCCGCGATCACCATGGGCTCGGGGAAGGCCGGAGCCTCCCCATCCATCAGGTCGTCGAGGCCGTCGTCGTCGTCGGGCGCCTGGATGATGAAATAGGCCGCCGTCTCGGCCTGGCGGGCCTGGGCCTGGATATGGTGGTCCTTCAGGCGGTTCTTGTAGCGCTGGATGCGCTTTTGCATCTTCTGCAGGGCGGCGTCGAAGGCCAGGTGGGCGTCGCCCCCCAGGCCCTGGGTGGTCAGTTGCTGGCCGGAGGCGAGGGTGACGGCGCAGTCGACCTTGAACGAATGGCCCTCGCGGCTCACGACCACGTCGGCGCCGCCGCCTTCGCGGTCGAAATACTTGCCGATTGAGGAGGAGACTTCGTCGGAGACCCGCGAACGCAGGGCCTCACCAACGTCGACATGTTTGCCGGTGACTTGGACTTGCATGCCCTCAACAACGCGCCGCCGGCGGGAAGGTGTCAAGCCGCCAGAAATACCGAAATGACGTGCTGGGCCATCCGCCCGATCAGGCTGGCGGCCAGGACCAGGACCCCGGCGCTTCCGGCGGCCAGCGCATAGCCCAGGAGGGCCAGGATCCCGTCACGCTGGGCGAGCGCCAGGCCCAGAACGCTGACCGCGGCGGCCGGCAGCATGTTGCCCAGCGGAATAGGCAGGATGAGCACCAGCGCGAGGATCGTGCAGACCAGTCCGATCGCGCGGTCGCCCACAGGCCCGAACAGGAACGCCAGGCGTGGCTTCGATATGGCCTCGGCCCGCTCCAGCCATCTGAGCAGACGGGGCAGGCCCTTTCGCAGGTCGGCGACCGCCAGGGTCTGGGCGCGCACGCCGGCGGGCAGCCAGGGCGCCCGCGCGCCGACCATCAGCTGTGGCGCCAGCAGCACCAGGGGCGCGCCGAAGATGGTCGTGCCGCCCGGAGGCAGGGGAAGCGAGCAGGCCAGGCCGAAGACCAGCAGCAGGGCGCCCATGGCCCGGCCGCCGAAGCATTCCATGATCTCGCCCACCGAGACGGTCTCGGCGTCGCGATCCGCGAGCTCGCGCAGGATTTCGGACAGCGGCGGCGGCGGCGGACGGTCGGCGGACTCGGACATGGGCTGTCCCCATGTGCAGCGTTTGGCGCCTCGCGCCTAGGCCATTTCCTTCAGCATCCGGCGGCGTTCGACGGAAGAGGGGATGCGCAGGGCCTCTCGGTACTTGGCGACGGTGCGCCGCGCGATATCGACGCCGCCATCGCGAAGGATTTCGACCAGGCGGTCGTCGGAGTGGACCTCAGTCTCAGACCGCTCGGCGTCGATCAGCTGCTTGATCTTATGGCGGACGCTTTCCGCGGAGTGGGCGTCGCCACCCTCCGTCGCCTGGATCGCCGAGGTGAAGAAGAACTTCATCTCAAACACGCCTCGCGGCGTAGCGATGTATTTGGAGGAGGTCACCCGGCTGACGGTCGACTCATGCATGCCGATGGCGTCGGCGACGGTCTTCAGGTTCAGGGGTCGCAAGTGCTCGACCCCATAGGCCAGGAAGGCGTCCTGCTGGCGGACGATTTCCGAGGACACCTTGAGGATGGTCTTGGCGCGCTGGTCGAGGCTCTTGACCAGCCAGCTGGCCTGGGCCGCGCAATCGGCGACGAAGGTCTTCTCCTGGTCGGTCCTGGCGGTGGCGCTGACCCGGGCGTGGTAGCGCTGGTCGACCAGCAGGCGCGGGAGGGTGTCGGTGTTCAATTCCACGTGCCAGAGCCCGCCCAGACCCTCGCGGACGAAGACGTCGGGGGCCACCGCCTGGGCGGGCTCGCCGCCGAAGGCCGAGCCGGGGCGGGGCGTCAGCGCCCGGATCTCGGCGACCATCTCCCGGAGGTCTTCGTCGTCGACGGCGCACAGGCGCTTCAGGGCCGCCATGTCGCGCTTGGCCAGCAATGGGAGGTTGTCCAGCAGGGCGGCCATGGCCGGATCGTAGCGGTTGGCGTCCTTCAACTGCAGCATCAGGCATTCGCGCAGGTCGCGCGCGGCGATGCCCACCGGCTCGAACCCCTGGAGGACGCTCAGCACCCGCTCCAGCATGTCGGGGACGCAACCCAGCCGCTCGGCGGTCTCGTCCAGGTCGGCCCGCAGGTAGCCCGCCTCGTCGATGGAATCGATCAGCACGCTGGCCGCCGCGGCCTCGGCGGGCGGCAGGCCCGCCACCGAAAGCTGGTCGTGCAGGTGTTCGGAAAGGGTCTTTTCGCGGGTCAGCGCGCCCTCAAGGGCCGCATCGTCGCCCTCGAATCCGCGCCCGCCGCCGGACCCGGCCTTCGACCAGTCGATCGAGCCGCCGGCCTCGGCCGCGCCCATGTCTGGGTGATCGTCGCCGGTCGCCCGCTCGCCGGGCGAGGCCGCGTCGTGGCTGACGTCGTACTCCGCCATGGCCCCGGCGTCGTCGATGCGGTCGGTGGCGTTGTCCGTGGCGGACTGGATCTCCGGCTCGGCGTCCGGCTCGTTGTCCCGCTCGTCGCGGGCCAGCAGCGGATTGCGCTCCAGCTCCCCCTCGACGAAGGCCTCAAGCTCGAGATTCGTCAGCTGCAGCAGCTTTATAGCCTGCTGCAGCTGCGGCGTGATGACCAGTCCCTGGCCCTGCCGGATCTCTAGTCGCGCGCTGAGCGCCAAAGCGGTTACCCTCGGGTGGCCTGTTTCTTGCTGGCGACCTTAGCGGCGCGAAGACAACCGATTCGTTAACTGCGCCTGATTGCCTTCCCAAGCCGGCCCGGCCGCAGGTATTGTCAGCAGCCTGGCGGGAGGGGCGATTCATGCGGCGGGCCGACCGGCTTTTCCAGATCATCCAGGTGCTGCGCCGCGGCCGCCTGCCGGTGACCGCCGAGGCCATGGCCGCCGAGCTGGAAACCTCCAAGCGCACCATCTACCGCGACATCGCCGACCTGATGGCCCAGCGGGTGCCGATCCGTGGCGAGGCCGGCGTGGGCTATGTGCTGGAGGGCGGGTTCGACCTTCCGCCCCTGATGCTGACCCCCGACGAGATCGAGGCCGCGGTCCTGGGCGCCCAGTGGGTGATGGGCCGGGGCGACCCGGACCTGGCGCGCGCCGCCCAGGACCTGATCGCCAAGATCGGCGTCGCCGTGCCCGAACATCTGCGGCCCCTGGTCCTGGAGCCCGCGACCCGCGCCGCGCCCAACTGGAAGTTGGTTCCCGACGGCCTCGACATGGCCCAGGTGCGGCGCGCCATCCATGCGGGGCAAAAGCTGCGGCTGACCTATCGCGACGAACAGGATCAGCGGACCGAGCGCACCGTGTGGCCCTTTGCCGTGGGTTATCATGAGACCACGCGCCTGGTGGTCGCCTGGTGCGAGATGCGTCGTGACTTCCGCAGCTTCCGCACCGACCGGGTGGCGGCCGCGGCCTTCCTCGACGAGCGCTATCCCGAGCGGCCGGCGATCCTGCGGGCCCGCTGGCGCAAGGCGCGCGCCGAGGCCTTCGCCGAACACAGCCGGAAGGCCGAGCCGGGCGGCTAGCTGATCTTCAACTTCAGGGGCGGCTTGGGGAAATGCAGGCGCCGCGCGTCCGGCAGGCCCTGGGGGTTGTAGGTGACGATCCCCTTGATCACCGGCAGGGCGGCGCGGCGGCCGTCGCCGAACTCCACCTCGCCGGAGGGCACGCCCAGGAAGCCCACCTGCTGCAGCTTCGGCATGGCCATGGAAAGGACGCCGGCCACCGTCCGCTGGCCCGCGGCGGCCTGGGCAATGGCGGCGGCCAGGTCGCGGGCGTCGATCTCCGTTGTGGGCGGTGTCACAGGCTCGACGTCCAGGGCGACGTTGAGCTTGACGCTTTCGTCGAGTCCGAACGCCAGTCGGTCGTTTTCCAGCTGGGCGAGGGTCGGCAGCCGCTGCACCCGGCCGTCGGATCCCAGAGGAACGGGGATACGGTTGGCGCCCTCTACGAGCCACATCGGCGCGGCGAGCGGCTGTGTTCCGATCCGCAAGGTGTAGCTGAGAGTGAAGCGGTTGCGCTGGCTCGGCGGCAGCTTGAGGTAGGCCGCCAGGAAGGGGAAAGGCTTCGCAGCCGGAATGACCTTTTCCGCCGCCAGGGCCGGCGCGGCGCCGGCCACCGTGAGGATCGCCAGCAAATTGAGCAGGGTTGCGCGACGCAAGGATGGACTCCTTCAGGTGAAGCGGTCGCCCAGGTAGACGCGGCGCACCTCGGGATCGTCGACGATCTCATCGGGGCGGCCCTCGAACAGGACTTCGCCGGCGTGGATGATGGAGGCGCGGTCGATGATGTCGAGCGTCTCGCGGACATTGTGGTCGGTGATCAGGATGCCGATGCCGCGCTTCTTCAGATAGGTGATCACTTCGCGGATGTCGGAGATCGCCAGGGGGTCGATCCCGGCGAAGGGCTCGTCCAGCAGCATGAAGGAGGGCTCGGAGGCCAGAGCGCGGGCGATCTCGACGCGGCGCCGCTCGCCGCCCGACAGCGAGATGGCCGGCGCGTTGCGCAGGTGCTCGATGTGCAGTTCTTCCAGCAGTTCGGTGACGATGGCCCGGGCGCGCTTCTTGTCTCGCTCGCGCAGCTCGACCACCGCCATGACGTTCTCGCCGACGCTCATGCCGCGGAAGATCGAGGTTTCCTGCGGCAGGTAGCCGACGCCCATCCGCGCCCGCTGGTACATGGGCTGGGCTGTGATGTTCTCGCCGTCCAGGTAGATCGCCCCATAGTCCGCCGAGATCAGGCCGGTGATCATGTAGAAGCAGGTGGTCTTGCCCGCGCCATTGGGGCCCAGCAGGCCGGCTACCTCGCCCCGGCCCAAGCGCAGGGACACGCCCTTGACCACCGGCCGGCCGCGGAACGACTTGCCGATGTTATCGACCACCAGGCCTTCGCCCGCGCGGCTCGATAGGGTGTCGAAGCGTTCGGGCTTCAAGGGGCTGGCCTGGTCCAGGGGGGCAACTACGGGCGAGCGCCAGACGTGGTGTTGGCCTGGCTGGGATAGAAGACCCCGCGGGGCCGATTCTTGCCGCCCTTCTCGCCGCCCTGCATCTGGCCCTGGCCGGTCAGGGTGTTGACCACCATCCGGTCGCCGCGCAGCACGTTCTGGCCCTGCACCGCGACCACGTCGCCGATCATGGTGATGGTCGTCGAGCCGGCCTCGTAGACGGCGCTGTTGGCGCGGATCTTCTGCTGCGGCGTGACGTAGTAGACCGAGCCCTCGGCCTCCAGCCGGTCGAGGTCGCCGCAGGCCGCGCCCTGTCCGGGCGTCCCGGGCTTGGGCGCGCCGCGCTTGTTGAAGATGCGCAGGACATCGGCGCGCAGGCGAGTGGTGTCTTGCAGCGCCTCGGCGTTGCCTCGCCAGGTCGCCTGGCATTGCGCGTTCTGGGTTTCCAGTTCGTCGGCGGTGATATCCACCGGAGCCTTGGAATTGGTGGCGATCTGCGCCTGGGCGGAACCCGCTGCGATCAGCGCCGCGGCTGCGGCCGCCAGGCGGATGGAGAGCTTCATCGGCGGGCCTTGCCTCACTTGTTGTTCAAGACGGTATGAACGCCGCCCTTGAAGACCATGCGATCACCCTTGTCGTAAACGCCATAGGACTTCGCGCTGATATCTCCAAGCGACCCTGAGCCCTGAATGGGGCCTGAACCGACCAGTTCGCCGGTCTTGGTGTCGAACAGCGAAGAGGCCGTGTCGAAGGCGGCCTGGGCGCCGGAGAGCCGCACCCCGCCGCTGACCTCCAGCTTGCGGGTGTCCTCGTGATAAACCCCCGCCCCACCGGTGATCCGCAAGGGATCGGGGCCATCCTCGTCGAGGATCAGGGCGGGCTTGTCGAGATAGACCTTCGAATATTCGTTGGCGTCGCGCATGGCGGTCACGGCCGTGAGCACGAAGGCCCGACCGCGGTTGTCGCGGCCCACGAAGCGCGGGTTGACCAGCCGGATCGGCTCGTCCGCGCGGCCGGCTGCCGGATGGGCCGCGGTCAGGGTGTTGAAGGCCACCGATCCGGCCAGCCCGATCAGGATCAACCCGATCAGCCCGGGCAGCAGGATGCGCAGCGCCCGGATCACGCCGGCGCGCCGCCGCCAGCGCTGGATCGAATCCTGGCGCCTGGGGTTGGCGAAGATGGAAAGTTTGGAGGCGGTCACGGGTCTCAGGCGTGGGCGAAGATGTCGATGTCTTCCCAGCCGCGCACGTCGAGAACGGCGCGGTGCGGCAGGAATTCGAAACAGGCCCGGGCCAGGCCGTCGCGGTCCTCGCGGACCAGCATCTCGTCCAGGCGGGCGCGCAGGGCATGCAGGTGCAGCACGTCGGAGGCGGCATAGGCCACCTGGTCGTCGCTGAGCTTCGCCTGGCCCCAGTCGGAACTCTGCTGGGCCTTGGAGAGGTCCACCCCGATCAGTTCGCGGGTGACGTCCTTCAGGCCGTGGCGGTCGGTGTAGGTGCGGGCCAGCTTGGAGGCGATCTTGGTGCAGTAGACGGGAGCGGTCACGACCCCCAGGTGCAGCCAGAACATGGCGATATCGAACCGTCCGAAGTGGAACAGCTTGGTCACCGCCGGATCGGTCAGCAGTCGCTTGAGGTTGGGGCAGTCGTAGGTGGCGCGGTCCAGCTGCACCACATGGGCGTCGCCCTTGCCGTCGGAGAGCTGCACCACGCACAGCGGGTCGCGGCCCAGGCGCAGGCCCATGGTCTCCGAATCGATGGCGACGGCCTCGGCGCCGGCCAGGGCGTCGGCGGGCAGGTCGCCCTTGTGCAGGAAGGTCGTCACGAAAGGGCCTCGCTCAGCCGGGCGGTTCCGGCGCTTCTATATAGGGAAGACGCGCCGCAACGCGAAAGCGCGACAGAGACACACCTGAAAAAGGAAGATCGCCGGCGGCGCCTTCAAAAGGCGCCGCGCGATCCGGTGGCGCCCCACTTTTGAGGACAACCTCGAACGATGGTGCCCAGGAAAGGACTCGAACCTTCACGGCCGTTAAGCCACTGGCACCTGAAGCCAGCGCGTCTACCAATTCCGCCACCTGGGCCCGACCCACCGGATCGCGCGAGCCGCGTCCTTTAGGGCGCCGCCCTGGCCGGGTCAACGGCTGCGCGGGCGCTGCATTGCGGCGATGCGCCGGTTCGTCTATCGCAGGCCTCACGGCCCCAAGGGAATTTCGGCGAACCACCATGCAGAACCTCGTCACCGTTTTCGGCGGTTCCGGCTTTGTCGGCGGCCAGACCGTGCGCGCACTGGCCAGGGCCGGCTGGCGCATCCGGGTGGCGGTGCGCAACCCCAACCTGGCCCACGCCATGCGCCTGCACGGCGACGTCGGCCAGATCGACGTGGTCCAGGCCAATGTCCGCAACGAGGCCTCTCTGAACCGCGCGCTGGAAGGCGCGCAGGCGGCGGTCAATCTGGTAGGTATCCTGGCCGAAACCGGCCGCCAGGGCTTCCAGGCCGTCCAGGCCATGGGCGCGCGCCACGTGGCCAACGCCGCGCGGACCCAGGGCGTCCGCCGCCTGGTGCAGATGTCGGCCATCGGAGCCGACCCTGCCTCGGAAGCCAAATATGCGCGGACCAAGGCCGAGGGCGAGGCTGCGGCGCGGGAGATATTCCCCGATGCGGTGGTGGTGCGCCCCTCCATCGTCTTCGGTCCGCAGGACGGCTTCTTCAACCGCTTCGCCGCCATGGCCCAGGTGAGCCCGGTCCTGCCGCTGATCGGCGGCGGTCACACGCGCTTCCAGCCGGTGTTCGTGGGCGACGTCGCCAAGGCCCTGGCTCTGGTCACGTCCGCGCCGGAGTCGGCCGGCCAGACCTATGAACTGGGCGGCCCGGGCGTCTTCACCTTCCGCGAGCTGATGGAGATGATGCTGGCCGAGATCGGCAAGCGCCGCTTCCTGGCGCCGATCCCATGGCCGGTCGCGGGCCTCATGGGCGCCGCGGGCGATGTCGCGGGGGCGCTGATCGCGCCGCCGATCACCGCCGACCAGGTCAAGCTGCTCAGGACCGACAACGTCGCCAGCGGCGCCTATCCGGGCCTGGCCGAGCTCGGCGTCACGCCCACCACCCTGGAATCGGTGCTGCCGTCCTACCTCTATCGCTACCGCCGCGGCGGCCAGTATGCCGACCAGGAAGACCGCGAGTTCGCCGTTATCTGAGCCGGCGCCTCCAAAACCGGGAAACGCCGGTATATGCTCAGTCAAAATCAGGGAGGCTGAACATGAGTGAGGTTGTCGCCGACTGGCCGCGCAAGACGCGCGAGTTGCAGAACCACCACATGGATTCCAGGGTCTGGAACGACTTCGCCTTCCGCGATGGCGACGTGATCGTCGGCACCTATGGCAAGTCCGGCACCACCTGGACCCAGCAGATCGTCGGTCAGCTGATCTTCCAGGGCGACGAGTCGGTGCCGATCCACGAGATCTCACCCTGGTACGACATGCGGATCATCCCGCCGGAAGTGCGCCAGATGGTGGCGGCCCAGACCCACCGCCGGGTGATCAAGACCCACCTGCCCAGCGACGCGCTGGTGATGTCCCGCAAGGCGAAATACATCTATGTCGCTCGCGACGGCCGCGACGTGATGTGGAGCATGCACAACCACCACGCCGGCTTCAAACCGCAGACCTACGACATGTTCAACCTGACCCCGGGCCTGGTGGGCGATCCGCTGCCCCAGGCCGACCCGGACATCCGTCGCTATTTCCGCACATGGCTGGACAACGACGGGGCGCCCTTCTGGTCGTTCTGGGAAAACACCGCCAGCTGGTGGGCGCTCAGGGATCAGCCCAACGTCAAGCTCGTGCATTTCGCCAACCTGAAGGCCGACCTGGCGGCTCAGATGGCGGACATCGCCGACTTCCTGGACATCGAGGTGCCGGCCGACAAATGGCCCTCGATCGTCGAGCACTGCACCTTCGACTACATGAAGGCCCACGCCGAACGCTATGCGCCGATGGGCGGCATGCCCTGGGAGAATGGCGCCGACACCTTCATCAACAAGGGCGTCAACGGCCGCTGGCGCGACGTGCTCTCGCCCGCCGACAGCCTCGATTACGAGACGGCGGCCCGGGAGAAGTTGGGCGAGGACTGCGCCCGCTGGCTGATGACCGGCGAGGGGCTGTAGATCAGCGGGCGGCGACGAGCAAGGCGAGGCCGACGCCGCCGATGGCGATCCTGAGCCAGCCGAACGGGGCGTAGCCGCGGCGGGTGACGATCGCCAGCATCCCGCGGATCACGAACAGCGCGACCACGAAGGCGACGATGAAGCCCACCGCCACCAGTTCGATATGGGCGGTGTTGAGTTCGTGGCGGCTCTTCCAGGCGTCGACGGTGAAGGCGCCGGCCATCACCGGGATCGCCAGCAGGAACGAGAACTCGGCGGCCACCCGCTTCTCCACGCCCATCAGCATGGAGCCGACGATGGTCGCCCCGGAGCGTGATACGCCCGGGACCAGGGCTAGGCACTGGAAGAGTCCGATGGCCAGCGCCGTGGGAAGCGGCACGGCCATGGCGTCCTTGTGCCGGGGATAGGGCGCGAAGCGGTCGATCACCAGCAGCACCACCCCGCCGACGATCAGGGTCACGCAGATCAGCATCGGGCTTTCGAACAGCACCCGCTTGATCACGTCGTGCAGCAGCAGGCCCGCCACCGCCGCCGGGAGGAAGGCGACCAGCAGGCTCAGGACGAAGCTGCGGGCCCGGGGCACCGTGGGAATCAGGAGCGCGATATTCCACAGCCGCTGGAAGTAGAGCACCACGACCGCCAGGATCGCGCCGAGCTGGATCAGGATGCAGAAGGTGTCCCAGAAGGGATCCTTCAGGCCCATCGCCTGTTTCGCCAGCAGCATCATCCCGGTGGACGAGACCGGGATGAACTCGGTCAGGCCCTCGATGAGGCCCAGGATGATCGCGTGAATCCAGTCCGCCATGGCGTGTCCTATCTCTGATGACCGGAGGGGACCCCAGTATGGTGAAGAAGTCATTTATCCAATAACTGGACCAATGGGCAGGCAATCGCGGTCTAAATTGCGAGCAACCGCTTGTTGATGGACTATAGTAGTCCAGTTATAGAACTAATGGGTTTTCTGACCGTTCCAAGGGGCGTATGGGCGCCGCTGAAGGAGCGTTCCTCATGGCCGAGCCCATGCTGAAATTCGTGACCACGCCGCGCGTGACCCCGGCCAAGCGCGACGCTGGGCAGCGGACCGGCGATTTCCACGAGATCTACGCGGAATTCATCGACGCCAAGGCGGCCGAACAGGCCTCGCGCTGCTCGCAGTGCGGCGTGCCCTTCTGTCAGACCCATTGTCCGCTCCACAACAACATCCCCGACTGGCTGCGGATGACCGCCGAGGGCCGGCTGCGGGAGGCCTACGAACTCTCCCAGGCGACCAATTCCATGCCGGAGATCTGCGGCCGGATCTGTCCCCAGGACCGCCTGTGCGAGGGCAATTGCGTCATCGAGCAGTCCGGCCATGGCACCGTCACTATCGGTTCGGTGGAGAAGTACCTCACCGACAAGGCCTGGGAGGAGGGCTGGGTCCGCCCCCTGGTCCCGGGTCCCGACCTGGGCCGGTCGGTGGGCGTGGTGGGGGCGGGCCCCGCCGGCCTCGCGGCCGCCGAGCGCCTGCGCGAGCTGGGCTATGCGGTCACCGTCTACGACCGTCACGACCGCGCGGGCGGCCTGCTGATCTACGGCATCCCGTCCTTCAAGCTGGAGAAGGAGGTGGTCGCCCGCCGCACCCAACGCCTGGCAGAGGGCGGCGTTGAATTCCGCCTCAACTTCGAGGTGGGACGCGACGCGACCCTCGCCGACCTGCGCGAACGCCACGACAGCGTCCTGGTGGCCGCCGGCGTCTATCGGGCCCGCGACCTGGAGGTCCCCGGCGTCGGTGCGCAGGGCGTCGTCCCGGCGCTCGAATACCTGATCGCCTCGAACCGCCAGGGCCTGGGCGACGACGTCCCCGACTTCACCGGCGGGCGGCTGAACGCGGCGGGAAAGCATGTGGTGGTGGTGGGCGGCGGCGACACGGCCATGGACTGCGTGCGCACGGCGGTCCGCCAGGGCGCGGCGTCGGTCACCTGCCTCTACCGCCGCGACCGGGCCAACATGCCGGGCTCGGCCCGCGAGGTGTCCCACGCCGAGGAAGAGGGCGTGGTCTTCGAATGGCTGGCCGCGCCCCGCGCAATCCGCGACGAGGCGATGCGGGCCATGGGCGTGCGCGCCGCGCGCATGCGCCTGGGCGCCCCTGACCTGACCGGCCGCCAGGCGCCGGAGGAAATCCCCGGGGCCGATTTCGATCTGCCGGCCGAACTGGTGATCAAGGCGCTCGGCTTCGATCCGGAGGACCTTCCGTCGGTCTTCGCCGCGCCGGACCTGGCGGTCAGCCGCTGGGGCACGCTGAAGGCCGACTTCAAGACCCTGGAGACCTCCATCCCCGGCGTCTTCGCGGCCGGCGACGTGGTGCGCGGCGCGAGCCTGGTGGTCTGGGCCATACGCGATGGACGCGACGCCGCTGAGGCCATGCACCGCTGGATGGGCGCCCAGGCGCTCAGCCGGATCGCTGCGGAGTAAGGGTCATGACCGAGATGGATCGCTACCTCGAAAACCGCCGACGGCTCATCGACGGACACGCCTACGACCCCTCCACCGAGCGCGATGCCTGCGGCGTGGGCCTGGTCTGCGCCATCGACGGCCAGCCGCGCCGCGAGGTCGTCGAGCTGGCGATCCGCGCCTTGAAGGCGGTCTGGCACCGTGGCGCCGTGGACGCCGACGGCAAGACCGGCGACGGCGCCGGCATCCTGGTCTCCGTGCCTCAGGACTTCTTCGCCGCCCACGTCTCGCGGATCGGACACACCGTGCGCCCCGGCCCGATTGCCGTGGGGCAGGTCTTCCTGCCCCGCACCGACCTGGCGGCCCAGGAGGCCTGCCGGACCATCGTTGAGGCGGAGGCCCTGCGCTTCGGCTTCTACATCTACGGCTGGCGCCAGGTGCCCACCGACAACTCGGTGATCGGTGAGAAGGCCAACGCCACGCGTCCCGAGATCGAACAGATCATGCTCTCGCCGCCCAATGGTCTGGACGGCGAAGCCCTGGAGCGCGCGCTCTTCCTTTGCCGCAAGCGGATCGAGCGGCGGGTGGCCGCCGCCTCGATTCAGCACTTCTACATCTGCTCGCTGTCGGCCCGCTCGCTGATCTACAAGGGCATGTTCCTGGCCCAGCACATCGACGCCTTCTACCCGGACCTGACCGACCCCAGGTTCACCGCCGCCGTGGCCGTCTTCCACCAGCGCTATTCCACCAACACCTTCCCGGAGTGGCGCCTCGCTCAGCCCTTCCGGATGCTGGCCCACAATGGCGAGATCAACACCATCAAGGGCAACATCAACTGGATGAAATCCCACGAGATCCGCATGGCCGGCCAGGCCTTCGGCGACCTCGGCGATGACATCAAGCCGGTGATCCAGCCCGGCGGCTCGGACAGCGCGGCGCTGGACAACACCTTCGAGGTCCTGGTGCGCGCCGGGCGCGACGCACCGATGGCCAAGACCCTGCTAATCCCGGAGGCCTGGAACGCCCGGACCGCCGAGCAGATCAAGCCGTCTCACCGGGCCCTCTATTCCTACTGCAACGCGGTGATGGAGCCCTGGGACGGGCCGGCCGCGGTCTGCGCCACCGATGGGCGCTGGGTGATCGCCGGCAAAGACCGCAACGGCCTTCGCCCGCTGCGCATCGCCCACACGGACGACGGCCTGCTGATCGTGGGCTCTGAAGCCGGCATGTGCCGGGTCGAGGAGACCCGTATTCTGAAGAAGGCCCACATCGCGCCTGGCCGGATGCTGGCCGTCGACCTGGCCGAGGGCCGGCTCTACGGCGAGGAGGAGATCCTCGACCGTCTGGCCGCCCAGCACCCCTACGACCGCTGGCTGGGCAACATGGTCGAGCTGGAAGAGCGCATCGGCCCCGGGGCGGAGCCCAGGCTGTGGGACCGCGAGACCTTGATCCGCCGCCAGGCCGCCGCCGGCCTGAGCCTCGAGGACCTGGAGATGATCCTGGCTCCCATGGTCGAGGAGGCCAAGGAGGCGGTGGGCTCCATGGGCGACGACACGCCGCTGGCGGTCCTGTCTCAGGAATACCGGCCGCTCAGCCACTTCTTCCGGCAGAACTTCAGCCAGGTGACCAACCCGCCGATCGACTCGCTGCGGGAAACCGCGGTGATGAGCCTGAAGACCCGGTTCAAGAACCTCGGCAACATCCTGGCCGAGGACGAGACCCAGACCGACGTCTTCGTGATGGACTCACCGGTCCTGACCACGGGCATGTACCAGCGCGTGGTGGGTGAGATCGGCGAGAAGAATACAGCCGTCATCGACTGCACCATGCCGATCCCGGCGCCCGAGAGCCGCGATGGCGACGCGCTCCGCGCCAACCTCGACCGCATCCGCTCGGAGGCCGAGGACGCGGCGCTGCGCGGCTGCTCGACGATCGTGCTTTCGGACCTGGAGACCGGCGCCGAACGCGTGGCCCTGCCGATGATCCTGGCGACCGGCGGGGTCCACGCCTGGCTGGTGGCCAAGGGGCTGCGCTCCTACGTCTCGATCATCGTCCGCTCGGCCGAGTGCCTCGACACCCACTATTTCGCCGTCCTGGTCGGCGTGGGTGCCACGGCGGTCAACGCCTACCTGGCGCAGGAGAGCTTCGTCGACCGCATGGAGCGGGGCCTGACCGGCGAGCGGTCGCTGCGCGAGCTTTGCCTGAACTTCAAGAAGGCCGTCGAGGGCGGTCTCCTGAAGATCATCTCCAAGATGGGCATCTCGGTGATCTCGTCCTATCGCGGCGGTCTCAACTTCGAGGCGGTCGGTCTGTCGCGCTCCCTGGTTGCCGAGTTCTTCCCCGGAATGCCGTCGCGGATTTCGGGCATCGGTCTGGCTGGCATCGAAGCCAAGGCGGTGGAGCTTCACCGCCGGGCCTGGAATCCCGCTGCGCTCGG
Source organism: Caulobacteraceae bacterium (assembly GCA_947475465.1). Classification (GTDB taxonomy): domain Bacteria; phylum Pseudomonadota; class Alphaproteobacteria; order Caulobacterales; family Caulobacteraceae; genus Phenylobacterium. The sequence continues at coordinate 24,325 of CANJLK010000025.1, forward strand.
CCTGCCGGTGGGCGGGCTCTACAAGTCGCGCCGTTCGGGAGAGAGCCACGCCTTCGAAGCGCGGATGATCCACACCCTGCAGAGCGCCTGCGACCGGGGCGACTACAGCCTCTACCAGCGGTTCTCCGAGGGCATGCGGGCGCTGCCCGCCATTCAGCTGCGCGACCTCCTGGACTGGCGCGCCGACGGCCGGGCCGTACCCCTGGACGAGGTGGAAAGCGTCAACGAGATCAGAAAGCGCTTCCTGACGCCCGGCATGAGCATGGGCGCGCTCAGCCCCGAGGCCCACGGGGTGCTCAACATCGCCATGAACCGGATTGGCGCCAAGTCGGTGTCCGGCGAGGGCGGCGAGGACTCCGCCCGCTACAAGCCGCTGCCCAACGGCGACAACCCCAACTCAGCGGTCAAGCAGATCGCGTCAGGCCGTTTCGGCGTCACCGCCGAATACCTGAACCAGTGCCGCGAGATCGAAATCAAGGTCAGCCAGGGGGCGAAGCCCGGCGAAGGCGGCCAGCTGCCCGGCTTCAAGGTGACGGAACTGATCGCCCGCCTGCGCCACGCGACGCCCGGCGTCATGCTGATCAGCCCGCCGCCGCATCACGACATCTATTCCATCGAGGACCTGGCCCAGCTCATCTACGACCTGAAGCAGATCAACCCGGTCGCGCGGGTGACCGTGAAGCTCGTCGCCATGACGGGCATCGGCGCCATCGCGGCCGGGGTCGCCAAGGCCAAGGCCGATGTGATCCTGATCAGCGGCAACGTCGGCGGCACGGGCGCCAGCCCCCAGACCTCGATCAAGTACGCCGGCGGGCCATGGGAGATGGGCCTTTCCGAGGCCAACCAGGTCCTGACCCTCAACAACCTGCGCCACTCCGTGCGCCTGCGGACCGACGGCGGCATCCGCACCGGCCGCGACGTGGTGATCGCCGCCATGCTGGGCGCCGAGGAGTTCGGCATCGGTACGGCCAGCCTGATCGCCATGGGCTGCATCATGGTGCGCCAGTGCCACTCCAACACCTGCCCCGTCGGCGTCTGCACACAGGACGAGAGCCTGCGCGCCAAGTTCTCCGGCAGCCCGGAGAAGGTCATCGCCCTCTTCACCTTCATCGCCGAGGAGGTGCGCGAGATCCTGGCCTCGCTGGGGGTCCGCTCCATCGAGGAGATCGTCGGCCGCACCGACCTCTTGATGCAGGTCTCCCGCGGCGGCGAGCACCTGGACGACCTCGACCTCAACCCCTTGCTGGTGAAGGCCGACCCGGGCCCCAACAAGCCCTACTGCACCGTCGAGGGTCGCAACGAGGTCCCCGACACCCTCGACGCCCAGATCGTCCGCGACGCGGCTCCCATGCTGGAGCGCGGCGAGAAGATGCAGCTCACCTACACCGTGGCCAACACGGCGCGCGCCATCGGCGCCCGGACCTCGTCCCATATCGTGCGCAAGTTCGGCATGACGGGCCTGGCGCCCGGCCACCTCACCGTCCAGCTCAAGGGCTCGGCCGGCCAGAGCCTCGGCGCCTTCGCCGTCCAGGGCCTGCGGCTGGAGCTTACCGGCGAGGCCAACGACTACGTCGGCAAGGGCCTCTCCGGGGCGACCATCGTCATCCGGCCCGCGCCGCACCTGGCCAATCCGGGCGCCAACGCGATCCTCGGCAACACCATCCTCTATGGCGCCACGACGGGACGGCTGTTCGCCGCGGGCCTGGCCGGCGAGCGGTTCGGGGTCAGGAACTCCGGGGCCGTGGCGGTGGTCGAGGGCTGCGGCGCCAACGGCCTGGAATATATGACTGGCGGCCAGGCGGTGTTGTTGGGGCCCGTGGGCTTCAACTTCGCGGCCGGCATGACCGGCGGCATGGCCTATGTGTACGATCCCGAAGGCCGGTTCCACCTGGCGCTCAACACCGAGAGCGTCGTCGCCTGCCGGATCGCCTCCGACCACTGGCAAGGCGTCCTGCGCGCGCTCGTCGAGGAGCACGCCCGTGAGACCGGCTCGCCGCTGGCCGCCGAGTTGCTGCGCGACTGGGACCGGGCGCTCGGCCAGTTCTGGCAGGTCTGCCCCAAGGAAATGGTCGGCCGCCTCGACCACGCCCTGGAAGCCGAGGAATCCGTGTTCCGGCGGGCCTAGCCGTCGCCCATCGTCGCGCCAGGATAGAAGGGCAGGTTGCGCACGCGCGCACCGGTCAGCTTCGCCCAGGCGTTGGCCACCGCCGGCGCCACACACGGCACGCCGGTCTCACCGACCCCGCCAGGCGCGGCCTCGCTGGGGACGATCGAAACGCTGACCACCGGCATCTCGGACAGCCGCAGCATCCGGTAGTTGCTGAAGTTGGAGACGCTGGGAACGCCCTTGTTGAAGATCACCTGACCCCAGAGTGTGGCGGCCAGGCCGTGGACGACGCCGCCCTGCATCTGGGCCTCGATCTGATCCGGGTTGACGGCCACGCCGCAGTCGATGGCGCAGAACATCTTGCTGACCTTCACCTTGCCGCCGGAATTTGAGACCTGGGCGACGATGGCGATATAGCTGCCGAAACCCTTGAGGAAGGCCACGCCCCGGGCGCTGCCGGACGGTGGAGGCCCCTTGGACCAGCCGCTCAGCGCATCGACAGCGTTGATCACGCCCAGCGCGCGCGGGTCGCCCGACAGGTGGACTCTGCGGAACGCCAGGGGATCGGCGCCGGCGGCCAGGGCCAGCTCGTCGATCGCGCTCTCCACCGCGAAGGTGTTGTAGGACTCGCCCACCGAACGCCAGTAGCCCAGCGGGATGTCGGCCGGATTGGGCACGAACTCGATGCGGCGGCTGGGGATGGCGTAGGGCAGGTCCGTGGCCCCCGCCACCGCGCCGGTGTCCTCCGGGTTGTTCCCAGGACTGGAGTTGCGCTGAATGTTTATGGACGGCGAGACGTTGCGGTAGAGCAGCGCCGACATGGCTTTGCCGGCGTCCACACCGGCCTGGACGCGTATCGTCGCGCAGGGGCGGTACTTGTCGTTCTGGAAGTCCTGCTTGCGCGACCATGTGAGCTTCACAGGCTTTCCCACCTGCTTGGCGATCTTCACCGCCTCGGTGACGAAATCCATCTCGAATTTCCGGCCGAGCCCGCCGCCCAGGAAGGTGGTGTGCACGGTAATGGCGGCGGGTGGCAGGCCGGTGATCGCCGCTACGGTCGGGATGCACAGCGCCTGGGCCTGGGTGGGCGCCCAGACCTCGGCGGAGGTGGCGGTCACCACGGCGGTGCAGTTCAGCACCTCCATGCAGGCGTGCGCGAGGTAGGGGAGCTGGTAGGTCGCGTCGATCTTCGCCGCTGCCCCGGCCAGCGCCGCCGCCGGGTCGATCCCGCCGGCCTGTTCGTAGACTCGCGGTGTCTCGATGGCGGAGGCCACGAGGCTGAGCCCCTTGGCGGCGATGGACGGGGAATCCAGGGCCGCCGTGTTCTGCGGCAGGGTCCACTTGATGCTGGAGGCGATGGAGTCGGCGGCCCGCTGGGCCGACCAGGTGTCGGTCGAGACCACGCCAACGCCGGTTCCCAGATTGACCAGGGCGAGCGCGCCCCGGGAGCTCGTCGGCATGGACGCCACCGTGCCGCCCAGAGTCGGGCAGTGCACGACGGCCGCGTACAGCATCCCCGGAACCTGCACGTCGATCCCGAACACCGCCGCGCCCGTGACCTTGGCCGGGATGTCCGTGCGGGGGAGGCGCTGGCCGATGGCGTTGCGGGTGGTGGCCAGGGTCGCCGAGGTGGGCGGGGTGAGCGTGGCGGCGGTCGAGACCAGGTCGGCGAAGCGGTAGGAGTGGACGCCGTCCGTCACCTGGCCGCCGGAAGCCAGTGTCCAGGCGCCGGTGGGGGTCAGGGCCTCGGCCGCGGCCAGCAGCAGGTCGCGGGCGATGGCGGCGGCCTTGCGCAATGGCAGGTACCAGCCGCGCATGCTGGTGCTGCCGCCGGTGAATTGCGCGCCGAACAGCGGATTGGCGTAGGGGTTGGGGCTTGTGGCGACGATCGGGGAGTGCTCGGCCCGGACCTGGGTCCAGGTCAGCATCAGCTCCTCGGCGACCAGCTGCGCCAGGCCGGTCATGATTCCCTGACCCATCTCTGTGGGCCCGATCAGGATGGTGACGTTGTTGTCGGTGTCGATTTTCAGGTAGGCGCCCAGGGCGGCCGCCTGGGGTCCCGCCGCGGCGTTAGCGCTGGCGCCGTCTGTGGGCGAAGCGCCGCCCAACAGGGACGCTGACTTGCTGAGGCCGATGGCGACCGGCACCAGCAGGGCGGTCGCCCCGCCCGCGATCACAGCGCGCCGTCCGACGGATGTTGTCATGGCGTATCCCCGACCTGGAAGGGTTCTGGACTAGAGGGTTTGGACGGCCTTGCTGACCCGTTGATAGGTCCCGCAGACGCAGATGTTCTTCAGTTCCGAGGCGATCTCGCTCCCGTGATGGCCGGCCTTCATGGCCCCGACGGTGGCCACCAGCATGCCGGGCTGGCAGTAGCCGCATTGAGGCACCTGGTTGGTGATCCACGCCGCCTGGGCCTTGCGGCCGTCCGCGTCGTCAGCCAAGCCCTCGACGGTGACGATCTTCTTGCCGACCGCTGAGCCTACGTCGAACTCGCAGGATTTCTCGGGCTTGCCGTTCACGAGGACCGTGCAGGCGCCGCAAACCTCGATGCCACAACCATACTTTGTGCCGGTCAACCCCAGTATGTCCCTAAGTACCCAAAGCAATGGCATTCCCGAATCGCTGACCGTTGCGGTTCTTGCGACGCCATTGACGTTCAGAGTCAGTGTACTGGACATGGTTGATTTCCGCTTAACAATATAGTTGCGACAAATCGTAGGTTGTATTGAACTAAATACTACCATGAACTAGGGGCGCCGACAAGCGGGACCAGCGGTGGCTGGGGCGGCGTTGTTGCCGGTAAGACGCCGTACAGCGTGGCCTCAATCAATCCGCAAGCCGGCCGTCGGCTGACGAGGGCGGCGCTTGACCCCCTGGCGGGCCCGGGGGAAAGGATTCGAGCTTGAACGGGAGGTGCGCGATGACCTGGACCGCCACCACCACTGCGTGTCGCCAGGCGTGAGCCCGCCGCGGCGCGCGCACAACCTGGCCACTGCCCTTCCATCCCTTGGGGCCATGGGGGCGGCGATGGTGTCGGTCCAGATGGGCGCGGCCTTCGCCAAACAGCTGTTTCCGCTGGTGGGCGCGCAGGGCGCCACCACCCTTCGCGTCGGGTTGGCGGCCCTGATCCTGCTGGCCGTGCTGCGCCCATGGCGACGGCCTGTCGCGCGGAACAACTGGCCGGTGCTGGTGGCCTATGGCGTCTCGCTCGGATTGATGAACGCCTGTTTCTATGCGGCGCTGGCGAGAATCCCGCTGGGGATCGCCGTGGCTTTGGAATTCGCCGGCCCTCTGAGTGTGGCGGTCCTGACCTCGCGCCGGTTTACGGATTTCCTGTGGATTGGCTTGGCCGCGGCCGGATTGGCCGTCTTGTCGCCCCTTGGCCCGCAGGCCCATCCCCTCGATCCGATCGGTGTCGCTCTGGCTCTCGGCGCGGGCCTCTTCTGGGGCCTCTACATCATCTTCGGCCAGAAGGCGGGCCTGGCGCATGGGTCCCAGGCCACGGCAATTGGCATGTCCATCGCCGCCCTGGTGGTTCTGCCGCTTGGCGTCGCCCAGGCCGGAGCCGCCCTGCTGTCGCCCGCGGCCTTTCCCGTCGGGGTGGTCGTCGCGTTGCTCTCCAGCGTCGCGCCCTACAGCCTGGAGATGTTCGCCATGCCGCGCATACCGGTAAGGGTGTTCGGCGTCCTGATGAGCATCGAGCCGGCCATCGCCGCACTGATGGGCTGGCTGCTGCTGCACGAGGCGCTCAGCACGCGCCAGGGCCTGGCCATCGCCGCAATCATGGCTGCCTCGCTTGGAGTGGCCCTGACCATACGCGCCGAACACCCCGCCGCGCCTCAGTCTTAGGCCGACTCCGGCTCGGGTCCGATGTAGCGGGCGCGGGGACGGATCAGGGTGTCGGCCTGGCCCTGCTCGATGGCGTGGGCGATCCAGCCGGCGCAGCGGGCCACGGCGAAGAGCGCGAATGGCGCGTCGGCGGGCAGCCTGAGGCGCTCGCAGGCGGCCATCAGGGCGAAATCGACGTTCGGGCCGACGCCGGCCACCGCCTGGACCGCCTCGCGCAGCGCCTGGAGCTCGGCCGGGGCGGTGAAGCGGTCGAGCAGGGCGAGCGCCCGGGGGTCGCCGTCCGGATAGAGCTGATGGCCGAAGCCCGGCAAGGCTCGATCCTCCACCAGCCGGTTAGCGATGGCGGCGCGGGGGCCCTGCTGGGCGGCCTCTGCCGCGAAGGTCCGAACGGCCGCCGTCGCTCCGCCGTGCCTGGGCCCGGAAAGGGTCGCCAGACCGGCCAGGGCCGCGGCGGCCAGAGAGGCGCCGGTCGAGGCCGCCACCCGGGCTGCGAAGGCCGAGGCGTTCAGCTCATGGTCGGCGACCAGCACCAGGATGCGGCGGATCAGGTCGGCGCCCGGCCCGCCGGGGCCCAGGCCCCAGGCCAGCGCCAGCCGGTTGTGGATGGCCCCGCCGGTGACGCTGCCGGCCACGGCGTCGGTTAAGACGTCCAGCAGGGTCGCGGCCTCGACGGCCAGCGCCAGGGGATGGCGGCCCCGGGCCGGAGGGTCGGCCGCCGCCCGCGTCGCCATCGCCAGAAAAGCGCGGGTGCGCATGTCTGGGTGGTCCGGCGGCTCCGGCCGTTCGGTGCGCTTCAGCGCCGCCCCGTGCCCGCCGCGCAGGAGGCGGGCCACCGATTCCAGGGTCTCGGTCTCGGCCAGGCGGATGGCGTCGCGGCCCCGGTAGAACAGTCGCCCGCCGGCCACCGTGGTGATCTCGGAAGCCAGGACCGGCTCGCCCCAGGCGATGGCCCCGGTGGCCACGTCGGAGACCTTGCGGCTGCGGGCCTTGCGCTGGGTGAGCGCAGCAATGTCGGCGGCGCGGTAGAGGCAGCGGCGCGGATCGCCCGGGTCGGGCCGCACTTGGACCCGGCCGCGGCTCACATAGGCGTAGAGCGTCTGCGGGCGCACCCCCAGCCGATCCCGAGCTTCCTCGGCGGCGATCCAGTCTGCTGCGGGCATCGGCTGTCTATATATTGATTATATTGATCAAGATTGACGATATCATCCTGACGGCATTTCTAGGCGGCATCAAGACCGGATTGGAGACCCAAATGTCGGATGGATTGGAAGACGTCGTCGCCGCGGACACGGTGCTGTCGGATGTGGACGGCAAGGCCGGGCGGCTGATCATCCGCGGCTACTCCCTGGACGAGCTGGCCGGGCGCGCCAGCTTCGAGGAGGCGACCCGCCTGTTGTGGGATGGTTTCTTCGACAGCCTGCCCGCCGACCTCGCTCCAGCGCTGGGCGCCGCGCGCGCCGAGGTGTTCGCCGAGGTGGCGGCGCTGGACACCGGCCTCCTCGACCGCACCCCCATCGAGGCGGTCCGCGCGCTCCTCGCCCGGCTGGCGGACGGCGACGATCTGGCGACCGCGCTCAGGCTGGCGGCCGCGCCCGCCGTCTTCACCGCCGCCGTAGTCCGCGCCCAGGCGGGCGAGGCGCCCGTCGCGCCCGATCCTTCCCTGGCCCACGCCGCCGACCTCCTGCGGATGTTGCGCGGCCGGCTGGCGACACCCGCCGAGGCCGCCGCCCTCGACACCTATCTGGTGACGGTCAGCGACCATGGTCTAAACGCCTCGACCTTCGCCGCCCGGGTGGTGGCCTCGACCCGCGCGGGCCTCGGCTCGGCGGTCCTGGCGGGAATCAGCGCGCTGAAGGGACCCCTGCACGGCGGCGCGCCCGGGCCGATCATCGAGATGCTGGATGGGATCGGAAAGCCCTCCAACGCCCGGGCCTGGATCGAGGCGGCCCTGGCGCGCGGCGACCGGCTGATGGGCTTCGGCCACCGTGTCTACCGGGTGCGAGATCCCCGGGCCGATGCGCTCAAGGGCGCGGTGCGGCGGATGAGCGAGGGCTCCAACATCCGGCCCGGTCGGCTGGCCTTCGCGGAGGCGGTTGAGCAGGCGGCGCTCGCCATTCTGCGGGAACGCAAGCCCGACCGGGCGCTGGACACCAATGTCGAGTTCTACACCGCGCTCCTGCTCGAGGCGCTGGACTTCCCACCCTCCGCCTTCACCTGCGTCTTCGCCGCGGGCCGCGTCAGCGGCTGGATCGCGCACGCCCGCGAGCAGCTGGCCGGCGGCCGCCTCATCCGTCCCCAGTCGCGCTATGTGGGCCCGGTGGCCAAGGTCGCGGCCTAGAAGCGCGCGAGCCTGTCCAGCACTTCGGGCCAGTGCTTGAGGCAAAGGTAGTTGCCGATGTCCGGCACGATGCGGAACTCGCCCAGGGCCTGGCCCAGCCAGGCGCGCACCTCGTCGGGGGTCGCATAGGCGTCCTCCGCCCCGTGCCACGCCACCACCGGCGGCAGGTCGGGCTGGTTGCGGACATCGTCCAGCCGCTGCGACTGGCTGAGCTCCAGGGCCGTGCCCCGGCTGCCCTGGGCCAGGGCCTCGCTCATGCCGGCCGTCAGGGCGTCGATGATCTGCGGGTTGGCGGCGAGATAGGCCGCGTCGCCGGGCGACACCGCAGAGGCGGTCATGATCTGGCGCATGATCCCCCGCGTCAGGCGAAGGCGCACGATCGAAAAGAAGGCCTCGGCGATCCACGGATGGTTCCTGATCCGCCGTTCCAGGGCCACCATTGGGCTCTGGTTCGCGGCCGGCTTCGAACCCTGGGGCGGACGGGGCGATAGGAGCAATAGGCCCGCGGCGGCGCGCGGGGCGAGCATCGCCGCGGCCAGGGCGTAGTGGGCGCCCGAGGTGATACTGACAAACAGGGCGTCGACGAACCCCAGGCCCTCGGCGATGGCAAGCATGTCCCGCGCGCCGCCTTCCAGCGTCGGGTCGGCCACCGGATCGGAACGGCCGACACCGGCCCGGTCGGGCGCCAGGATGCGCAGGCCAAGGTCGCGGCAGGCCGCGTCCGTGCCCGAGGGCAGGAGGCTGGCGCCCAATCCGCCGTGGAAGGCGACCACAGGGCGGCCGTCGGTCGGACCGTAGAGGCGGTAGGCCAGATTACGGCCGTCCGGCAGGTGGAAAATTCGCACCTCGGGCGCGAAATCAGGGTTCTGCGCCACCGCCTTGGCCTCGCCGCCCACCTGCGTCCACAACTGGCCAAGGTCCGTCAGGGCCCGCACCAGGTCGGTCTGGCGGTTGACGCCCACCTTGTCGAAGATCGCGTTGAGCTGGTTGCGCACCGTATTGACGCTCAGACCCGCGCGGTCGGCGAAAGCGCGCAGCGAGGCGCCGTCGCAAAGGCCCATGGCCAGCCGCACCTCCTCGGGCGTCAGGCCAAAAGCGTCGGCCAGGCTGCCGCCCACGGGGTCTTCGCTGCGGGTGGCGTGGGCGATGACAGCGATGCCATCGCCGAAAGCCTGTCCCTCCGGACCCAGGCCCTCGCGCAGGGCCGCGGGCAGACGGTCCAGGCGCACCGCATAGGCGAAAGCCGGCTGGTCGAGCCCTACGATCGTCAGTCGCACCAGTTGCGGCCCGCCGCCGCCATCGCGCACCCGGGCCCGGGCGGCCTGCAGGGTTTCGATGTTCTCCGGCGCCGGGGCCTCGCCTGGCCGCGGCAGCAGGCCGGCGAGCAGTGAGCCCGCCGCCTCCGCATTGCCGATGACCGAGCGTCCATTGTCACGGACCGCGAGCACGGCTAGGCGCGGCGGTGCGGGACCGGGCGCCGTGGCCTGCGCCGCCGTCGAGCGCGCGACCTGCTCGGCCCCGCCCACCATGGCGGCCAGCAACGGCTGGTGGGCGTCCGGCACGCCGGTCTCAAGCGAAAGCCTTCCGATGAACGCCGGCCACTCCTCCGGGTCCGCGGCCAGCTGATAGAGCGCGCCGACCAGCATCGCCGCACCCGGGTCCGGGCTCCATCGGGCGGCGGGCGGCTCGTCTTGCGTGGTCAACGCAACTCCACTTCCTCCCGGCCCAAACTTGGTCGAGAGCGGCATTTACTGCGGGTACGCGCGCCGCAGGGCGAATGTTCCTTAGTCGGCCGGGCGCGTAAATGGCTGATCGGCGCTGGCGGGCCGTGATCGCGCCGTTGCGGCCTATTGAAGCGCAGTCTCCAGCGCGCCCGCCAGGTCGCCTCGACGTTCGACCCGCACGCCGGCCAGGCCCAGCCAGCCGGCCATCAGCCGCAGCTCCGCCGCCAGACCCGTCGCGGTGGCCTCGCTGGCCCAGGGCTCGGCGTGGCTGGCCTGGACGATCAGGACGCCCGCCTTGCGGTCGGCCTTCAGATCGACGCGGGCGGTGATGGCGTCGCCCTCCAGAAACGGCAGGACATAGTAGCCGTGGGTGCGCTTGTGGGCCGGGGTGTAGATCTCCAGCCGCACGCGGACGCCGAACATCCGCTCGGTCCGTTCGCGAAACCAGATGGCGTTGTCGAAGGGCGAGAGCAGCGCCCGGGCTGCGATCCGCCGGGGACGGCGCGCGGCGGGATCGAGATAGGCCTGTTCGCGCCAGCCCTTCACCGCCATGGGCAGCAGGTCGCCGCCCTCAACCAGCTCGGCCAGGCGGACCTTGGTCTCCGCCACGCCCAGGCGGAAATAGTCGCGCAGGTCGCGTTCGGTGGCCACGCCCATGGCGCGCGCGGCGGTCATCAGCAGCGCCCGCTGGGCCACGTCGCGCGGCGGGGTCGGCGCGCCCGCGACGGCCTTGGGCAAGACCTTGCCGGTGATCCCATAGACCCGCTCGAAGGTCCCCCGCCGGGTGGCGGTGGTCAGCTCGCCGGTCCAGAAAAGGCCCTCAAGCGCGCGCTTGGAATCGCTCCAGCCCCACCAGCCGCCCTGGCCCTTGAGGCCGACCTCCAGCTCCGACGCCGCCAGCGGCCCGCGAGCCTCGATCTCGCCGAGCGCCCGGTCGACCAGGTCGCGCCGCTCGCGCAGGAACCGGGCGATCCCCTTCCAGACGCCGACGCCTTGCCAGGCGTCCTCCATGCGCCAGCGCAGCAGCGGCTGGCTGGCCATGGGCAGCAGCGAGGCCTCATGGGCCCAGTATTCCACCAGGCCCGGTTTCCGGCCCCAGGCGACCTCGTCGAGCAGCCCGCGCGGATAGGCGCCCAGGCGCGAAAAGGCCGGCAGGTAGTGGGTCCGCGACACCACATTGACGCTGTCGATCTGCACCACGCCCAGCCGGTCGATCAGCTTCAGCAGCTCGCCGCGGCCAACCGTGCCTTCGGGCCGCGCCACCCCGAACCCCTGGGCCGCCAGGGCGATCCGGCGGGCCTCTCCGGCGCTCAGAACATCTCGGCTCACGTCGAATTATCCTCGCAGCGTCGCTGTCGCCCGGTTCACGGGTTCAGCCTTGAATTCGAACGAACCCAGAACGATATTCGTAAACCAATGGTTAACAGCCTTGGCCTTGTACCCGTTGGGAAGCCGGAACAAAGGCGGATTTGGGCGGCATGGTTCGTCAGGGGGCGAGGCGCCCGTCGCTGATCGCCGAGGGCTCGAATTCGAACAGAACCTCAGGGTCGGGGGCGGCCAGAATCTTGGCGATCTTCTTCGGCGCCAGGGCCTGGACCAGGTGCCGCAGGATGTTCAGGCGGGCCTGCTTCTTGTGGTCCGCCCGCACGCAGAACCACGGCGCCTGGGCCGTCGAGGTGCGCACGAGCATCTCGTTGCGGGCCTGGGAATAGGCGTCCCATTTTCCCTGGGCCGCGGCGTCCAGGGGCGAGGACTTGAGGATCTTCAAGGGATCTGTGCGGCGTTCCTTGAGGCGCTTGGCCTGTTCGTCCTTGGACACGTCCAGCCACAGCTTCACGAGCTTCAGGTCGCTTTCCAGCAGCATGGCCTCGAAAGTCGGCACGTCGCGCAGGAACACCTGCTTTTCCTGCTCCGTCGCGAAATCCATCACCCGCTCGACGCCAGCGCGGTTGTACCAGGAGCGGTTGAAGATCACCGTCTCGCCGCTGGCCGGCAGGCGCGGGACGTAGCGCTGGAAATACCACTGGCTGCGTTCGCGGTCGGAAGGCTTGGGCAGCGCCACGATGCGCGTGCTGCGCACCGACAGGTGCTCGGTGACAACCCTGATCGAGCCGTCCTTCCCGGCCGCGTCGCGCCCCTCGAAGATGATCAGAGCCTTCTCGCCGCTCTCCATGGCCTGCTGCTGCCAGTGGACAAGCGCCAGCTGGTGCTGCTCGAGTTCCGTCATGTCGTCGTCATCGTGCTTGGCCATGACGGCATTAACGCCCGAGCGCGCCAATCAACTCAACTCTGAACGTCACACGCGGGGAAGACGATCTTTGAGCGGGCGGTGGAGCGCGCTAAACCCTCCCCATGATCCGCCTGTTCATACCCCACGACCTGGCCGCCGGCGCCGAACTGGCGCTGGACCCGGGGCAGAGCCGCTATCTCGCGGCGGTGATGCGCCAGGAAGTGGGCGACGAAATCCTTCTGTTCAACGGCCGCGACGGCGAATGGCGCGCCCGGATCAGCGCTGTCACCAAGCGGGCGGTGGCGGTAAGCGCGATCGCCCTTGAGCGCCCCCAGGCGACCGGCCCGGACCTCGATCTGGTCATCGCACTGGTCAAGCGGGCGCGGGTCGAGACCATCGTCGAGAAGGCCGCCGAACTGGGCGCGCGCCGTGTCCGGCTGGCGGTCACCGAACGCACCAACGCGGACCGCGCCCGGGTGGACCGGCTAACCGCCATCGCGACAGAGGCCGCTGAACAGACGGGCAGGCTCGACGTGCCGCTGATCGCGGAACCCGTGAAGCTGGAGCGCCTGATCGCGGAATGGGAGCCTGGACGAGCCCTGATGTTCTGCGACGAGGCGGGCGACGCCTTGCCGGTGATCGGCGCCCTGCGGGACAGGCCGTCCGGCCCCTGGGCGATCCTGATTGGGCCGGAGGGCGGCTTCTCGCCCGTGGAACGCCAGCGTCTGCGGGGCCTTTCCTATGCGGTCCCGGTCTCCCTGGGCCCCCGGATCCTGCGGGCCGACACCGCGGCGATCAGCGCCCTGACGCTGTGGCAGTCGGTGTTGGGAGACTGGACCTCTTGAGCTTGGCGCAATTGCGCCCACCTAGTTACTCGACGTAAAGAGCCTGCCGTTCTCGGCGCGGCCGGGGGAAGGACACCATATGGCCGAGGCCGCCTGCGACGACCGCCCCCTGACGTTCGACGACCTTGTCGCCTGGTTCGACAAGGGGTCAAAGCCCGCGGACCAGTGGCGGGTCGGGGCCGAGCACGAGAAGTTCGTCTTCCACCTGGCCGGCCACACGCCCGTCCCCTACGAGCCCGCCGGCATCAGGGCGCTGTTGGACGGCCTGACCCGCTACGGCTGGACGCCGGTCATGGAGGCTGGCCATGTCATCGCGCTGGAACGCGGCAAGGCCAATGTGAGCCTCGAGCCTGGCGGCCAGTTCGAACTCTCCGGCGCGCCGTTGGAGACCATTCACGACATCTGCGACGAGACCGGCCAGCACCTGACCGAGGTCAAGGCCGTGGCGGACGAACTGGGCCTGGGCTTCCTGGGCCTGGGCTTCACCCCCGTCTGGCGGCGTGACGAGATCCCGGTCATGCCCAAGGGCCGCTACAAGATCATGCGCGAATACATGCCCAAGGTCGGCGGGCTCGGCCTCGACATGATGTTCCGCACCTGCACTGTGCAGGCCAATCTCGACTTCGGCTCCGAGGCCGACATGGTGCTGAAATTCCGCACCAGCCTGGCCCTGCAGCCGATCTGCACGGCGCTGTTCGCCAATTCCCCGTTCGTGGAGGGCAGGCCCTCCGGCTTCCTCTCGGCCCGCGCCAACGTCTGGACCGACACTGATCCCGACCGGACCGGCATGCTGGACTTCGTGTTCCGCGACGGTTTCGGTTTCGAGACCTATGCGAAGTACGCCCTCGACGTGCCGATGTATTTCGCCAAGCGCGGCGACCGCTACATCGATCTGTCGGGCCGCTCGTTCCGCCAGTTCATGGAGGGCAAGCTCAACGACATGCCGGGCCAGCGCCCGACCATCAAGGACTGGGCCGACCACACCACGACGATCTTCCCGGAGGTGCGGCTCAAGCAGTACCTGGAGATGCGCGGCGCCGACTCAGGCCCCTGGGGCCGGCTTTGCGCGCTGCCGGCGCTCTGGGCGGGCATTTTCTACGACAGCGCCGCGCTCGCCGCCGCCTGGGACCTCTGCAAGGACTGGAACATCGCCGACCATGAGCGCCTGCGCGCCGACGTCGCCCGCCAGGGCCTGAAGGCGCAGATCGCCGGCCGCACCGTCCAGGACGTGGCCAAGGACATGGTGGCCATCGCCCGTGGGGGCCTGAAACGCCGCAACCGCCTGTCGGGCGGCATGGTCGACGAGACCGGCTACCTCTCCGAACTGGAAGCCATCGCCGAAAGCGGCGTGACGCCGGCTGAGCGGCTGCTGGAACTCTACCACGGCCCCTGGCAAGGTGACGCCGGGCGGGTCTTCGAAGACTTCGCCTACTGAACGCCCCAAGGCGGTCAGCCTTCAAGGCCAACACGGAAGCGCCCCCGCGGGGGCTGGAGACGAAAACATGGCGATTCAGGCGACCATCCTGCCCACCGGCCCGATCATGCTGAGCGGCGACCTCGGCGAATTCCAGATCGTCGGCGCGGACGGCCAGGCCTTCGACATCGCCGGCAAGGAGAAGGTCTACCTCTGCCGCTGCGGCGCATCGACCAACAAGCCGTTCTGCGACGGCACCCACTCGAAGATCGGCTTCCTGGCCGCCGAAGGCGCGGTCAAGTCCGGCGGCTAGCCCCCGTCGCCGTCCACGTCGAGTTCCTCGACATTAGGCTCCCAGGGCTCGGCCTGGGACGCGCCCGCACCGGAGTCGGTGTGCTTGACGATCTCGTCGACGCGCTCGGCCTCGGCCGGTGTGGTGGGCGTGGTTTTCGGATCGGGCATGGCGGGCTCCTTCGCCCCTCTCAACGCTGAGCGGCGGGCTTAGGCTCCCGGGCCGATGGGGCGCCGTCTTGCTTGTGCTGGGCGAAACCGCGTGATTTTCTCCCGCCAACGCCGGGCGTGTGAGGAAGAGCTTTCCTGCGCGCCCCTCCGCCCGCCATCGAACCGGAAACGCTCTCCCATATGAATCTTATCGTCCTGCTTGGCGTCGTGGTGACGATCGCCACCGGCCTTCCGGTCGCGCTCCAGCTGCGCAGGCATCACCCGCGCGGCCTGGTGATCCTGTTCTTCACCGAAATGTGGGAGCGGTTCTCCTACTACGGGATGCGCGGCATCCTGATCTTCTACCTGACCCAGCACCTGCTGTTCGACGACAAGACCGCCGGCGCCCAGTACGGCTCCTACACCTCGCTGGTCTATCTCCTGCCGCTGCTGGGCGGCATCGTCGCCGACCGCTGGCTGGGCACCCGCAAGGCCGTCGCCTTCGGCGCCCTGCTGCTGGTCGCCGGCCACCTGACCATGGCCATCGAAGGCCAGCCCGCCACCCAGACCCTGACCTACGCCGGCCAGAGCTATGCGGTCGCCGCTGAAGGCCGCATGGAGAACCGCCAGGTCCATTTGATGGTCGCCGGCCAGCCCCGCGACTTCACCGCCTCTGCCGACGGCGGCCTGCTGATCAAGGACCTGCCGCCCGGATCGCCCCTGCCCAGCGTCCTGCCCAAGGGCTCCTTCGTGATGGCCAGCCACGCCGATCCGTTCGGCAAGGCGGCCTTCTACGTGGCGGTTTCGCTGATCATCATGGGGGTCGGATTCCTGAAGCCCAACATCTCGACCATCGTGGGCCAGCTCTACCCGCAGGGCGATCCCAGGCGGGATTCCGGCTTCACCCTCTTCTACTACGGCGTGAACCTCGGGGCCTTCTGGGCCTCGGTGCTCTGCGGCCTGCTGGGTGAGAAGGTCGGCTGGTGGGCCGGCTTCGGCCTGGCCGGCGTCGGCATGGCCGCGGGCTGGATCGCCTTCATGCTGGGCAGAAAGCATCTGGAAGGCCACGGCGAGCCGCCGGTCCCCGCGGCCCTCAAGGAAAAGGTGCTGGGGCCCGTCAACCGCGAATGGACCATCTACATTCTGGGCATCCTGGGCGCGATCCCGGTCTTCTTCCTGGTGCAGGTCAACAAGGCGGTGGGCATAGGCCTGCTGGCCTCCACGGTGATCGCGCTGGCCTACATCGCCTGGTTCATGATCGCCCGCTGTAACCGGGTGGAGCGCGAGCGCATGGGCCTGGCCATGGTCCTGACTCTGGGCTCGGTGGTGTTCTTCACCCTCTTCGAACAGGCGGGCACCTCGCTCAACCTGTTCGCCGAGCGCAACGTCGATCTCCTGGGCATATCCGCCGCCCAGACCCAGTCGTTCAATGCCGGCTTCATCCTGATCTTCGCGCCGGTCCTGGCGGCGCTGTGGGCCTGGCTGGCCGCGCGCGGGCGCGATCCCAACCCGACGCTGAAGTTCGGCCTGGGCCTGATCCAGGTGGGCCTGGGCTTCCTGGTGGTGGTCTGGGCGCAAGGGCTGGCCGACGGCCAGTTCCGGATGCCGCTCTTCATGCTGGGCCTGCTCTACCTCTTCCACACCACCGGCGAGCTCTTCCTGTCGCCGGTCGGACTGTCGCAGATCACCAAGCTGTCGGTGAAGTCGATCGTCTCCTTCATGATGGCGGTCTGGTTCCTGGCGTCCTCCATCGCCCAGTTCGTCGGCGGCAAGATCGCCGGCCTGATGGGGAGCGAGACCGTGGGCGGCCAGGTGCTCGACCCCAAGGGGGCTCTGGCCACGTCGCTCCACGGCTTCAACCAGCTGGGCTGGGGCGGCGTCGGCTGCGGCGTCGCCTTCATCGTCGTCAGCTTCTTCATCAAGGGCTGGTCGAACGGCGCCAACGACGCCTCGGGCCACGATCAGCCCGAGCCCTACCCTGCCGTCCTCGACGACCCGGCGACGGTGCGGCGGGAGAACTAGGACCTAGGCGCCGAAGGTCTTGCGGATGCGGAAGTAGAGCACGCGGCCATATCGCGGGTGGCGATCCTCGACCGATTGCAGGGGCGCTGAGCCCCTGGGCCCGGCGTACTGGTCGATCGAGCGCTTGAATCCGCGGGCGGTGGCGTTGTCGACCTCAAGCCGGAAGGCCAGGTCTGGCGCGGCTTCCACTCCACGAACGGCGCCACCCAGGCGCCCAGCTTGTCGGTCTCGACGTAGGTCACCCGGTAATAGCGCTCGCGCCACATGCCATAGGCGTCGACGCCCCAATTGAGCTTGTAGTTCGGCAGGTCCTGCGAGAAGTGCGCTTCCCATTCAAGCGGCCGCAGCTTGGTGATCGCTCGCTTCTGTCGGGTGGTGGGATCGGCCACCTCAGATTGGCGCCAGGTGGACTGGCCGCGGATTTGCGCGCCCCTGAGGCCGAACTTCGAGAGCGGCAGGGTCAGGTTGACGATCTCTTCGTCCTTGGTCCCGTCGCCGATGTTGGCCGGGGCGTTGAAGCCGCCGAACGGGGCCGTGTCGACCACCCCGGTGATCTGCGAGTGGCGGACAGTCAGCACCACCGCCCCGCCGTTCCAGAACCGGCGCTCGTAGGCCGCCTCGCCCACCCACGCCTGCTCGGGCTCCAGGTTCGGATTGCCGGCGGTGGTCTGGCCCGTCGCGTTCGATCGCGCCGCGACGAAGGCGCCGAAATCCAGCTGGCCGACCGCTCGCTCGTAGCGCAGCCTCACCTGATTCTGCTCGTTCGGCGCCCAGGTCAGGGCGACGCGCGGCTTGGTGAAGAAGAGGCTCTTCTCCAGCCGCAGGTCGCCGGCGGAGCTGATCTGCGAGCCCTCCTGGCGGACGCCGGCCTCGATGCTGATCGTGGGCGTCGCGCGCCATACCGTCTTGCCAAACAGCTCGCCGCGCTTCTCGGACACCGTGACGTTGGCGGCCGGCAGCTGCTGGGCCTGGCCGTTCTGCGAGGCGCGCGTCTGGCTTTCGAGCGTGTTGTAGGCGCCTTCGCCGCCAACCTCCCACGACAGCGTCGGGGAATGCTGGACCTTCAGAACGCCCCGTCCGATGCTCTCCGCCGTGCGGGAATCGAGGTTGAATGTCTCCGCGTCGCCGGGCGCGTTGAAGACCGTGGCTTCAAGTTCGTGCTTGTCCTGCCGCAGGGCGACCAGTTCGATGCTCGCCCGGGATCCGTAGCTTCGGGTGTATCGGGCGCCGACTTCCGTCTGGAAGACATTGTCGTCGGCATGCACCACCTCCCGATGGCTGTCGGGCAGGCGGATGATGTCGGTTTCGTCGTAGTTGAACGGGCTGAAATAGATCCGGCCGTTAATCCGCAGCCGCCCGCCGGCTACCGGCGTCTCCAAGGCGCCGTTGGTGATCACCTGGCTGCCGAGCCCCAAGGAGTAGATGTCGCCGAGCAGGAGCGGCTTGCCGGCCGGGTCCCTCTGGGCGCGCGGTCCGTCGCCGGTGCCGTCGTCAGCGTACTGCGCCAAAAGCAGGGCAGCCTCCCAGCTGGTCTTGCCCACCTGACCGGAGGCCTCCAGCCGACCAGCCGGAATCCGTTGCACCCGCTCTGGAAAGGCGCTGGCCACGGCCAGCAGCAGCCGGGCGCCGCCGCCATTCTTCCGCAGCACATTGGCGATGACGGTCTTGCCCTGCATGTCGATGCCCGGCGCGCCGCCGCGGATGACGTCGATGTGGTCCACGGCGCCCGCGGGTATCCGCTTCAGCAGTTCGCCCAGGTCGTCGGTCTTGGTGGCCGGTCGCTGTCCATCGACCAGCACATTGCCCGCCGCGCCTTCGTAGCCGCGCACCGAGCTGCCGGTGTCGAGCTGGAAACCGGGAATCCGTTGCACCATATCCAGCGCCGTGCCCGGGCGCAGGGCGGCGAAGAAGTCGGCGCCATAGGACGTCACGCCGGACCGGGCGTGCGCGGGCGCGCCTTGTGGGCGGGTTACGGCAGACGGCGCGGGGGCCGGCGTAACGGCCTGGGCCAGGGCAAGTAACAGGATCATGAACAACGTATCTCCCCGGACACGAAGTAACCTGGGTTGGCGCCGAAACGCCAATTAATTGGCCGTAATCTGTATGACTTCCGCGAAATCTTTTCGCTGATCAGATGGCCGGCGGCGTCAGACCTCTACAGGCTGGTTCCGCCGACGGTCAGGCCGGTCATTTTCAGCGACGGCTGGCCGACCCCGACCGGCACGCTCTGGCCAGACTTGCCGCAAACCCCGATGCCGGGATCGAAGCCGAAGTCGTCGCCGATCATGGTCACCCGGGTCAGCGCCGAGGGACCGTCGCCGATCAGGGTCGCGCCCTTCACCGGCGTGGTGATCTTGCCGTCCTCGATCAGGTAGGCCTCGGTGCACTGGAAGACGAACTTGCCGTTGGTGATATCAACCTGGCCGCCGCCGAAATTGGCGCAGTAGAGGCCTCGCTTGGTGGATTCGATCATCTCGGCGCGGGTGTTGTCGCCGCCCAGCATGCCGGTGTTGGTCATCCGCGGCATGGGCATGTGGGCATAGGATTGCCGGCGCCCGTTGCCGGTGGGCGCGGCGCCCATCAGGCGCGCGCTCATCCGGTCGTGCATATAGCCCACCAGGATGCCGTCCTCGATCAGGATGGTGCGGTCGGTGGGCGTGCCTTCGTCGTCGACGGTGAGCGAGCCGCGCCGGCCCAGCACCGTGCCGTCGTCGAACACCGTGACCCCGGGCGCGGCCACCCGCTGGCCGATCTTGCCGGAAAAGGCCGAGGTGCCCTTGCGGTTGAAGTCGCCCTCCAGGCCGTGACCGACCGCTTCGTGCAACAGCACCCCGTTCCAGCCGGGTCCCAGGACCACGTCCATCTCGCCGGCCGGGCAGGGGACTGCGGCCAGGTTCACCAGGGCCTGGCGCAGGGCCTCGTCCACCGCTCCCTGCCAGTTCTCCGCGGTGATCCAGGTCTCGAACCCGGCCCGGCCGCCGGAGCCGGTGTAGCCGTTCTCGCGCCGGCCATCGCCCTCGACCGTGACCTGGACGTTGATCCGGGCCAGGGGTCGCACGTCGCGGATCAGCCGGCCGTCGGCCCGCAGGATCTCGACCGTGCGGCGCTCGCCGGCCAGCGAGGCCATGACCTGCACCACGCGCGGGTCGCGGGCGCGCGCCCAGGCGTCGATTTCCTGCAGCAGGGCGACCTTGTCGGAGAAGCCGGGCGAATCGAGGGGGTTCTCCTCGCCATAGAGCTTGGCGTTGGTGTGCCTGGGCCCTTCCGCGGCGATGCCGGTGTAGCCGCGCTTGGCCAGGGCGGCCGACTGTCCCGCCCGGGCGATCGCCGCCTCGGAGATCTCGCTGGCGTGGGCGTAGCCGGCGGTCTCGCCCGCCACCACCCGAAGCCCGAAGCCCTCGGTGGCGTCATAGGCCGCCGATTTCAGCCGTCCGTCGTCGAACAGGAACGATTCGCTCTCCGACCGCTCGACGAAAAGCTCGCCGTCGTCGGCGCCATGCAGGGCCTCGCCCAGGATATCGCCGGCGCGCTTGGGATCGATTCCTGCGGAATCGAGGATCGAGGGTGCGGAGGTGTGAGCGTTCATTGGGTGAAGATAGGGAGCCCAGGGCCGGGCGTCATCCCGCTTAGAGGCCGCACTAGCCTATTGATCGTCAGGTCCGGGCCTCTCCCGGCTATCCAGGCACGCGAGGTTTCGGGATTGGCTGCCCGGAGGTCGGCAAGCGCCTTGGCAAGCCCAAGGGATGCGCGTATGCACCCGCGCTAAGGGGCCGTACGGGGCGCTTAACGCGAATCCGTGCGCCGCTTTGACAGTCGGCGGGGGCGATCGTCAGTTTCGCGAGACGCGGCCGACTAACCAGACCGAGGGGACATGCAGTCGAGGCTTAAGGGGATGCGAGCGCTGGCGACCGGGATCGCTGCCGGCGCCTTGTCGGCGTTCTGGGGCGCTTCCGCCCTCGCCGCGGATTTGGTGGGCCAGCCCACAGATGGCGCGATCAATCTGCAGCCGGGGGTGACCCCGCTCCGGAAGGACGCCATCTTCTTCCATGATGCGATCCTGATGCCGATCATCACGATCATCGTGCTGTTCGTGCTGGCGCTTCTGCTCTGGTGCGCCTTCCGCTACAGCGCCAAGCGCAACCCGATCCCCGCCAAGTGGAGCCACAACACCACGATCGAGGTGATCTGGACCCTCGCGCCGGTCCTGATCCTGGTGTTCATCGCCATCTTCTCGTTCCGGCTGCTGTTCGAATATCACGACATGCCGAAGCCCTACATGACCATCAAGGCCACCGGATATCAGTGGTACTGGGGCTACGAATATCCCGATCAGAAGATTCCGGAATTCGTCTCCAACATCCTGCCCGAGGACCAGGCCAAGAAGAAGGGCGTGCCCTACCGTCTGGCCGCCACCACCCCGTTGGTGGTGCCTGTGGGCCAGGTGGTCCGGGTGCTGGTCACCGGCGCCGACGTGATCCACGCCTTCGCCGTGCCGTCCTTCGGGATCATCACCGACGCCGTGCCCGGCCGCGTCAACGAGACCTGGTTCAAGGTCGACCGTGTCGGCACCTTCTACGGCAGCTGCCGCGAACTGTGCGGTGTCGACCACGCCTTCATGCCGATCGAGGTGAAGGTGGTCAGCCAGGCTGACTTCGACGCCTGGGTCGCCGCCAAGGCGCCCAAGGCCGCGCCGGAAGCCGCGCCCGCCCCAGCCGCGGCCCCGGCCGCCACCGGCGCCGCGGTTCCTGCTTCGGCGACCGCGCCCGCCGCGCCCGTTTCCACCACGCCCGCGCCCCCGGCGCCGGCCACGCACTGATCCAGGACAAGCGTACGATGGCTCAAGCCGCCGCTCACGATCACCACGAGGCCCACGACCATAAGCCGGGCTTCTTCACCCGCTGGTTCTTCTCCACGAACCACAAGGACATCGGCACCCTCTACATCCTGTTCGCCATCATGGCGGGCCTGGTGGGGGGCGCGATGTCCGGCCTGATCCGCTGGGAGCTCTACGAGCCGGGCATCCAGATCTTCCAGCCGCACAGCTGGGCGGCCCAGATCGGCCTGATCGAGGGCTCCAAGCACGGCTACAATTCCATCGTCACCGCCCACGCCCTGATCATGATCTTCTTCATGGTCATGCCGGCGATGATCGGCGGGTTCGGCAACTGGTTCGTGCCGCTGATGATCGGCGCGCCGGAC
>CANJLK010000026.1 GCA_947475465.1 Caulobacteraceae bacterium
CGCGAGATCGAGGTGGAGAGCCACTGCGAGCACCACATGGCGCCCTTCCTGGGCAAGGCCTACGTGGCCTACATGCCCACCAACCGCGTCGTCGGCATCTCCAAGATCGCCCGCGTCGTCGAGATCTTCGCCAAGCGTCTCCAGACCCAGGAGACCATGACCCAGCAGATCGCCGACGCCATCACCGACAGCCTGCGCCCGGCGGGCGTCGCCGTCCTGATCGACGCCAACCACCAGTGCATGTCCACGAGAGGCGTCCACCACCGCCACGTGTCGACCATCACCACCCAGTTCACCGGCGTCTTCAAGTCCGACCCGACACTTCGCCAACGCTTCCTGGACTTCGTGAACCGGAAGTAGGCCGGCGCCTGGGATCGGCTTGAGCGATGACGGATCCCCAGCCTGAACTTGGTACGATCACCATCGACCTGGGGACGACCAGCATCCCCATGGCCTACCGGGTCAATACCAAGGATCGCTATACGATCGAGGAGAACTGGTCGAAGCACCCCTATCGCCTGAACAAGTTCGGCGAGGTGGCCCGGCGGGAATTCATCGACCAGGAATACGCCCGCATCTGCGCGGCCGGCGAAACCCCGCTGATCATCGACGCAGGCGCCAATATCGGCGCGAGCGCCCTGTTTTTCAGCTGGCGCTATCCGGCGGCCAGGATCGTCGGCGTTGAACCGGATCTTGAGAATTTCCGGATTTTGCGCCGCAATGTCGCCGACCGGCCGAATATCAGCGTCACAAGGGCGGCGGTGGCCTCGGTGGACGGCGAGGCGAGGCTCTACGACCCCGGGCGCTCCACAGACGCCTACCGCACCACCATGGGAACTGCGGTGGCGCAGGGTGCGGACCTCGGCTCCGTGCCCGCCCTGTCCATCCCGACCCTGGTGCGGATCGCCGGAGGCGGGGCGACGCCCTTCCTCGTCAAGATCGACATTGAGGGCGCCGAGGCCGAGCTGTTCTCCCAGGGCGTCGACTGGGTGGACGATTTTCCCGCGATCGCCATCGAACTTAACGACTGGATGCTGCCCGGCGCGGCCTCATCGGCAAGTTTTCTAAGGTGCGTGTCCGAACGCGGTCGCGACTTCATCAACCCCGCCGCCACGGACATCGTGTTCTCCCTGAAGAATCCGAGCGGGAAGTTGGCTACTGGCGCGGAGCGGGCCGCCGGCGCCATATATCGCGCATGACGGCGACCTTCCCAACCGCCCCCGACAAGCACGCCCTGGAACACGGGGCGGCGCTCGCCCCGCGATTCGACGCCAATGGCCTGATCGCGGCGGTGGCCACCCACGCCGGCACCGGCGAGGTGCTGATGTTCGCCTGGATGAACGCCGAGGCCCTGGCCCGCACCCTGGAGACCCGAGAGGCGCACTACTTCAGCCGCTCGCGGGGCGAGCTCTGGCACAAGGGCGCCACCAGCGGCCAGGTCCAGGTGGTCACCGAGGCCCGGATCGACTGCGACCAGGACTGCGTGTGGCTGAAGGTCCTGCCGCAGGGGGACGGCGGCGCCTGTCACACCGGCGCGCGCTCCTGCTTCTACCGCATCGTCGCCGACGGAAAGCTGGTCGAGCAGCCCTAGGGTGGATCGGCGGCTGGCATCGACCGCGCCGCTCGCGCGTTAAGCTGGGCCGTGATCTAATCCCCAAGAGGAGCTAGGACAGCCCATGTCGAGCGAAGGCCTTCACGTTCCGCGCGAGAAACTCAAGGGCAGGACGCTCAACCTGCACTACGCGATCACCTCCCTGATCGAGGAATTCGAGGCGGTCGACTGGTACCGCCAGCGCGCCGACGACTGCGACGACCCGACCCTCGAGGCGATCTTGCGCCACAACGCCAAGGAAGAGCTGGAGCACGCCTCGATGGTGCTCGAATGGATCCGACGCAACGATCCTGAGACCGACGAGCAGCTGAAGGAATATCTCTTCAAGGCCGGCTCGATCACCGGCCATGAAGAGGAAGCCACGGCCACGAATGGCGGCTGACGCCCTCCTCGACCTCGACCCTGACGACGACGCCGCCGAGGCGGCGGTCGACACGCGCATGGTCGCCGTCAGTCCAGAGGAGGCCGGCGGGCGTGTCGACAAGGTGCTGGCCGCCTTGGCCCCGGAGCTTTCGCGCGCCCGCATCCAGGCCCTGATCGCACAGGGCCGGGTGAGCCTGGGCGGCGCTCTGCTGGCCGACGCCTCGGCGAAGGCCGTGGCCGGCGACTACCGCATAGAGGTGCCCGCCCCCGTGGCCGCCGAGCCTAAGCCCGAGGCGATCCCGCTCAACGTGCTCTACGAAGACGCCCACCTGATCGTCATCGACAAGCCGGCCGGCATGGCGGTGCATCCTGCGCCCGGCACGCCCAGCGGCACCCTCGTCAATGCGCTCCTGCGCCACTGCGGCGACAGCCTCTCGGGCATCGGCGGGGTGGCCCGGCCCGGCATCGTCCACCGCATCGACAAGGACACCTCCGGCGTCATCGTCGTGGCCAAGACCGACGCCGCCCATCAGGGCCTCTCGGCCCTGTTCCACGACCACGACATCGAGCGGACCTACATCGCGCTCACAAGGGGTGCGCCGCGCGCCGCCAAGGGGAGCATCGAGGGCGCCATCGCGCGGTCCAACACCGACCGCAAGAAGATGGCCATCGTGAAGGCCGGCGGCCGCCACGCCGTCACCCACTATGTCGTCGAGCGCTACTTCGGACCACAGGACCGGCCGCTGGCCGCCCGCCTCGCCTGCACCCTGGAAACCGGCCGCACCCACCAGATCCGCGTCCACCTGGCGAGCCAGGGCTGCCCCTGCCTCGGCGATCCCGTCTACGGCTCCGGCCCGCCGGCCAATGCGGTCAAGGCGGCCATCGCGGAAGCCGACCTCCACCGCCAGGCCCTGCACGCCGCGGTGCTGGGTTTCGTGCATCCCGTAACGGGGGAGCGGCTGAGGTTCGAGAGCCCGCTCCCGGCAGACATGGCGCGGCTGGAAGAGTTGCTGGCGGGGTTGTAGGGCGCCCGCCTGGACTTCGGACGATCCTTCTGTCCAACTTCATCCGCCTTCAAAGAGCGCCGCCGGGCGCCGGGCGCAGGGAGGGACCCGCATGCAAGAGCCCAAAGAGCTTCTCCACAAATTCTGGGACCTGATGGGTCAGCATTTCCGGGCCCGGCCGGTGTTCGACGACTGGCTGGCGCTGTGGTGCGACGACGGCGTCTACGAGCAGGCCTATCCGGCGGGCGGCAAGCCGGTCCGCTGCGTCGGCAAGGCCGAAATCAGCGGGCTGATCGGCCCCATGGACGCCGCCTTCCGGGACTTCGAATTCACCGAGCCGACGATCTTCGCCACCGACGATCCAGCCCTCTACATGGTCCGCACCACCTCCGAGGCCGTCGTCGCCTCCACCGGCCGGACCTATCTACAGGACTATCTGTGGCTCTTCTGGTTCCGCGACGGCCGCATCGCCTACTGGCGCGCCTACCTCAATCCGCTGGAGGTCCAGAAGGCCTTCGCGCCCAGATAGGATATCCCCTCCTCTCCCCGCTTGTAGGGAGAGGGTAGGGTGAGGGCCGGCTCGTGAGGGCCTGCGCCGCCGGATGCCGACCCAACGGCCCTTGGGCGGTCAACGGGAGAGACTGACAGGTCCCAGCCGCCCCTCACCCTTCCCTCTCCCCCGCGCTTCGCGACGGGAGAGGCGAGAGCAAAGCTCCTGCTGTTATAAGTTATCATGCCTTGAAGGCGCCAAGATCGGGCGCTAGAAAGTCCCACTGGAGCAGTAGGATATTCTGATCGTAGGGCTCACGATCTTCCGCAACCGCAACCCGATACATATGTGAAGGGTTGGAGGGGGCTGAAGGCCTAGACGCGCGGACGCTGCGCGCCGACCGGATGTCCAGGTTTTGAGGGGTTTAGTTGCATGGCCGCCAGTTCGCTTGCCGTGATGTCGCCGGATGGCGGCCTCAGCCGTTATCTGTCTGAAATCCGTAAGTTTCCCATGCTCGCCAAGGACGAGGAGTTCATGCTGGCCAAGCGTTGGCAGGAGCATGAGGATCCGACCGCCGCCCATCGCATGGTCACCAGCCACCTGCGCCTCGTGGCCAAGATCGCCATGGGCTACCGCGGCTACGGCCTGCCGATCGGGGAAGTGATCTCCGAGGGCAACGTCGGCCTGATGCAGGCGGTCAAGAAATTCGATCCCGACAAGGGCTTCCGCCTGGCCACCTACGCCATGTGGTGGATCCGCGCCTCGATCCAGGAATACATCCTGCGGTCCTGGAGCCTGGTGAAGATGGGCACCACCGCGGCCCAGAAGAAGCTGTTCTTCAACCTTCGGAAGGCCAAGAGCGAGATCTCGGCCCTGCAGGAAGGCGACATGCATCCCGACCAGGTGAGCGTCATCGCCACCAAGCTGGGTGTGCTGAACGAAGAGGTCATCTCGATGAACCGCCGGCTGTCCGGCGGCGACGCTTCGTTGAATTCGCCCATGCGGGCCGACAGCGAGAGCGAGTGGCAGGACTGGCTGGTGGACGACAAGACCCCCAGCCAGGAGACGGTGGTGGCGGAGGACCAGGAAAAGACCCTGCGCATGGGTCTGCTGGAGGACGCCATGACTGAGCTCACCGACCGCGAGCGTCACATCCTGACCGAGCGGCGGCTGAAGGACGACCCCACCACCCTGGAAGAGCTCGCTTCGCAATATGGCGTCAGCCGCGAACGGGTCCGCCAGATCGAGGTCCGGGCCTTCGAGAAGCTGCAGAAGTCGATGAAGGCCGCCGCCCAGGATCGCCACCTGCTGGATGCCTGAATTGAGCGTCTCGGACAGCGTCCGCGCCGACGGGAAGCCGATCCGTATCCCCGGCGCGGACCACCCGATCACGGTGACGCCGACCGCGGGCCGGGTTGTGGTGCGCCTGGCCGGGCGGATCATTGCCGACAGCCGTGACGCGCTCACCTTGCAGGAAGCCGACTATCCGGCCGTGCAGTACGTTCCCCGCAAGGATGTCGACATGACCCAACTGGAGCGCACGGACCACGCCACCTACTGCCCCTACAAGGGCGACTGCG
Organism: Caulobacteraceae bacterium; assembly: GCA_947475465.1. Taxonomy (GTDB): domain Bacteria; phylum Pseudomonadota; class Alphaproteobacteria; order Caulobacterales; family Caulobacteraceae; genus Phenylobacterium. The sequence continues at coordinate 5,050 of CANJLK010000026.1, forward strand.
GCTACTTCAGCCTGCCGCTGGGCGGCGAACGCTCCGCCAACTCGGTCTGGAGCTACGAACAGCCCTACGACGCGGTGGCCGCGATCCGCGACCATCTGGCCTTCTACCCCAGCCGTGTCGACGACATCAGCGTGGGTTGATCAGGCCGCGGCCTGGGCGGCTTCTTCCTTGGGCATGTAGGCCAGCAGCGGGGCCGCGCGCAGCTCCAGGGTCTCGCGGCTGTAGGGCGGACCGCGCATCTCGATGTCGTCCAGGTGGCGGCCGAAGTCGATGGCCGCGCTTGTCAGCTTCAGATCGGCGACAGCCATGCCGCATTTGCGCAGCTCGGCCACCTGGACCTGCATGGAGCGCATGGCCTGGGTCGGGTCGGCGCCCACCGCAGCGATCGCCGATCGCAGGATCTTCAGGGCCTGGCTCATACGCTCCGAATCCGGGGTCGCCTTGGCGTCCGAACGGCGCTTCAGCGCGCCGCTGTAGTCGCCGGAATTGAACCGCCGCCGGTCCGGGCCGACATATTCCACAGCCTCCACCCAGTCGCGCTGGCGCAGGGTGACCGCCTCGAGCCGGCGCAGCAGGTCCTTCATGGTGAAGGGCTTGCGCAGGAATTCGTGGATGCCGGCGTCGCGGGCAGCCAGGATGCCGCCCGCCGTCGCCTGGCTGGTGACCATGATGATCGGCGCGTAGCGGCAGGCGAGGTTCGAGCGGCGCAGCTTGCGGGCGAACTCCAGCCCGTTCATGTCGGCCCCCGCCCGCTCCACGAAGATGATGTGGGGATCGTAGGTCTGGGCCAGCCGCAGGCCGCGCTCGGTCGAGTCGGCCACCCACACCTGAGAGGTTCCGATACTGCGCATCAGCTCGCCGACCATCCGCGCGCCAGGCGCGTGGGCGTCAACGATCAGGACCCTCTGGATCATGGGCCACATGCGCTTGATGGTCTTGGCCTCGGCGTCGAACACGGTCTCTGCCCCCCAGGGGTGATCCCCTAGGATTAACCCCGACCGGTAAAGAACCCTTTGACGGTGAAGCTGACGCCCGGACCGGCCCTCAGTCCTGGAACGGATCGCGCACCAGGATGGTGTCGTCCCGCTGCGGACTGGTGGAGAGCAGCGCCACCGGCGCCCCGATCAGCTCCTCGATGCGGCGCACATATTTCACCGCATTGGCCGGCAGATCGCGGAAGGAGCGGGCGCCCTGGGTGGTCTCGCTCCAGCCATCCATCTCCTCATAAACCGGCGTCAGCGCCGCCTGCGCCTTGAGCCCGGCCGGCAGGTAGCTGAAGTCCTGCCCGTCCGCGCGATAGCCCACGCAGATCTTCAACCTCGGCAGGCCGTCGAGCACGTCCAGCTTGGTCAGGGCGATGCCGCTGATGCCGTTCAGCGCCACCGACTGGCGCACCAGGGCCGCGTCGAACCAGCCACAGCGCCGCGACCGGCCGGTCACCGTGCCGAACTCCTTGCCCACCGTACCCAGGTGCTCGCCCACCGCGTCGAACAGCTCCGTCGGGAAGGGCCCGCCGCCGACCCGGGTGGTGTAGGCCTTGACGATCCCCAGCACGTAGCCGACGCCCTTGGGTCCCAGGCCGGAGCCCGCCGCCGCCTGGCCGGCCACCGTGTTGGACGAGGTCACATAGGGATAGGTTCCGTGATCCACGTCGAGCAGGGCGCCCTGGGCGCCTTCAAACAGCACCCGCTTGCCGGACTTGACGATCTCGTCCAGCAGCAGCCAGGCCGGCCGGGCGAAGGGCAGGATCCTGGGCGCCATGGCTTCCAGCTCGGCCAGCAGCCCGGCCGCGTCGACGTCGGCCAGGCCCAGGCCTCTGCGCAGCGGCGTGTGGTGGGCCAAAAGGCGGTCGATCTTGGCCTCCAGGGCCTCGCGGTCGGCCAGGTCGGCGACGCGGATGGCCCTGCGGCCCACCTTGTCCTCATAGGCCGGCCCGATGCCGCGCCCCGTAGTGCCGATCTTGTTCGTCGCCGCCGCCTCGCGCGCCTGGTCCAGGTCGCGGTGCAGGGGCAGGATCAGGCAGGCATTGTCGGCCAGGACCAGCAGGTCCGGCGTGATCGTCACGCCTTGCGAGCCCAGCTTGGCGATCTCCTCGACCAGGTGCCAGGGATCGACCACCACGCCGTTGCCGATGACCGACAGCTTGCCCTGCACGACCCCCGAAGGCAGCAGCGAGAGCTTGTAGACCTGATCGCCCACCACCAGCGTGTGGCCCGCATTGTGGCCGCCCTGGAAGCGCACCACCACGTCGGCGCGGTTGGATAGCCAGTCGACAAGCTTGCCCTTGCCCTCGTCGCCCCACTGGGCGCCGATCACCGTCACATTGGCCATTGTGGATACGATCCCTCCACCTGCCGGGAGGAAACCAGCCGCCCTTCGACAGGTGCTCGGCGTCTGGCCTTGATCGATTGTGGCGCCACGATCACGGTGGGACCGCTCGTGGACGCGGCGGGTGTTTAGACCAGCCCGGGCCCGGCCTCAACCCCTCGCGCGACGTCAAATCCCGCGTTATCAAGCGCCATGGACATTCCCCGCTTTCACCTCGCCTTTCCCGTCCGCGACCTGAGCGAAGCGCGCGCCTTCTACGGGGACCTCCTGGGCTGCCCCGAGGGCCGCTCCAGCGACGAATGGGTCGATTTCAACTTCCACGGTCACCAGATCGTCGCCCACCTGTCGCCGGCGGAGGCGGGCCACCGCTCCACCAACGACGTGGACGGCCACAACGTGCCCGTCCGCCACTTCGGCGCCCTGCTGTCGCCGCCCGACTGGGACCGGCTGGCCGAGCGCCTGAAGGCCGCGGGCGTGAAATTCGTGATCGAGCCCTACACCCGCTTCAAGGGCGAGGTCGGCGAGCAGTCGACCATGTTCTTCCTCGATCCTTCCGGCAACGCCCTGGAATTCAAGGCCTTCGGCGACGACGCCATGGTCTTCGCGAAGTGACGGACGTCACCTTCGCCGAGATCGAGGCCGCGGCGGCGCGGATTGAAAACCATGCCCTGGTGACGCCGCTGATCGAGAACCCGGTGCTGAACGAGCGCCTGGGCCTGCGGGTCATCTTCAAGCCCGAGACCTTGCAGCGGGTGGGGGCCTTCAAGTTCCGAGGGGCCTATAACCGCCTTGTGCAGATGACGGCGGCCGAACGCGAGGGCGGCGTCGTCGCCTTTTCGTCCGGCAATCATGCCCAGGGCGTGGCTCTCGCCGCGCAGCTTCTTGGCATGCCGGCGCTGATCGTCATGCCCAAGGACGCGCCACAGGTGAAGGTGGCCGCCACGCGTGGCTATGGCGCCGACGTGGTGTTCTACGACCGCCTTACCGACGATCGGGTGGCGATGTCCGACGCCTTGGCCGCCGAGCGACGGGCCGTGGTGGTGCCGGCTTTCGACGATCCGCATATCATCGCTGGCCAAGGCACGCTGGGTCTTGAGCTGATGCGGCAGGCCATGGCCGTCGGACTTGTCCCCGACGTCGTGGTCGGCCCGATCGGCGGCGGCGGGCTCATGGCCGGGGTCTCCACAGCGGTGAAGACACTGTCGCCCGACACCGCGGTGATCGGCGTCGAACCCGAGGCCTTCAACGATACCTTGTTGTCGCTCCAGGCCGGCCGGCGGATTGCCGTCTCGCCAAAGGTCCGGTCGCTCTGCGATGCGCTGGAAAGCCCGGCGCCTGGCCTTCTGACCTTCCCGGTGCTTCAGAAGAATCTTGCCGACGTGGTCCTGGTGACTGACGCCGAAGTCGGCGAGGCCATGCGGTACGCCTTCCAGACGCTGAAACTGGTTGTGGAGCCCGGCGGCGTTGTGGCGCTGGCCGCCCTCCTGGCGGGCAAGGTCAAGCTGTCCGGCGCCAAGACCGTCGCCCTGATCCTCTCCGGCGGCAATGTCGACCCGGCGTTCTTCGCCCAGGTCCTGCGCGGCGAAATCTAGTCCGCCGAGCGCGCCTCAGACCCGGTGGTACTCGATGATCGACTTGTCGGGGAAAACCGCCCGCAGCCCGGCCCACACACCGGTGTCGTCGTACCATTCGTCGATCTGCTGATCGCCGCGCAGCATCCAGTGATCGGCGGTGATCTGGGTGCGGTTGGCCAAGGGGAAGGCGTCGCGGCCGATGTTGCGGATGGTGAACTCCAGCCGCTTGCCATCCTGCGGGTTGAACAGCTTCCCGTTCAGGCTGGCGGGATTCCAGTGGGTCAGGGGATTGGCCGAGGCCGGGACGATGAAGTTGTTCTTGTCGGTGTTGACGGTGATCTCGTAGGCGCCCCGGATCGCCGAGACGGTGTCTGTGACCCGCCCGTCGCGCACGCTGCGGCTGTGCAGCTCGACGAACTGGCCGCCCTGCCAGATTTCCTCGCAATGGTGCTTGTAGTCGAAGGTCGTGATGCCCGCCAGGCGGAAGGCCATGGCCGCCTCGGTGGTCACCTTCAGGCCGTCGCCCATCTTGACGAAGGTCATCAGGTATTGGCCAAAGGGCCGCCCGTCGCGGAAGATGTTGAAAGTCAGCTTGCCGCTGGGCGGCGCGGCGGCCCGCGCCAGCCTTGGCAGCGAGGCTGCGCCGACGACGCCGGCAATCAGGGTTCGACGATCAAGCGATGACATGAGCCGCTCCTGTCGCGACAGCCCACGGCGCCGGACATCGGCGCGGCGAGCTTCACCGTGAAAGAGCTAGCTTTCCTGAGATGATCCGGCAAGCCACCGATGCGCCGTAACGCGCAACCGACCGCAGCCTGAGCGGCGCGGCGGCTCGACCCGGGGCCGATCAGCTCCGGAAGAAGTCCTTCACGCGCTCGCTGGTCACGACAGCGGCCACCGCGGTGGCGACGAGACCCAGAGCCATGACAAGGCCGATGACCATGAAATTGTCCATGGGCCGGACCTTAAGCCTTGGTTAACGCTTGTCGAGTCCCCTCACAGGGGAATTTGTACCGTATCAGGCGAAATTCAGGCGGCCAGCTTGGCCTGCGGCGCGACGGTTACCGTCCGTGGCGGAAGCGCCGGGCGGACCCGGATCTTCCCGCCCTTCAGCCAGATCTTCAGGGCCTCCACGTGAATGGCCGCGAACACGCCGAGGGTCATCCAGGGATGGGTGATCCAGGCCTTGAGCAGACTTCGGTCGCTGAGCGGCTGGCGCACGCCATGGAAACTCGCCGACAGCACCACGCCGTCCGCGTCGCTGACATCGACGGCCACCATCGTCCGATCCTCCGGCCGCAGGATCCGGAACCCGTAGGACAGGTCCATGTCCATGAACGGCGAGACGTAGAAGACCTTGTCGCAGGCCTGGCGCAGGATGGCCGCGTTGGCCGCCCCCTGAGGCGTTGGGATAAGGTAGCTGTGCCGCTCTCCGAAGGTGTTGCTCACCTCGTAGAGCACCGCCGAAAGACTGCCGTCCGGCTGGTGGCAGAAATAGACGGTCAGCGGATTGAACGAGCGCCCGAGGATACGCGGCATGGTCAGGAGCCGGATCGGGCCGCCGCCCGGCAGGCCCGCGTCGGCCAGCAAGACCTCGATCTGCGCCTTCAGCGGCCGGGGGGAGCCATCGCCGTAGAGCGCAGGATCGAACCCGAACAGGTTGAACCGGCCGACGCCCAGGGTCTTGAGCGACGCCAGCGCCCCCAGCTCGTCCAGGTCGATCAGCAGCATGAAGATGCGGTAGGTCAGTCGGTGGGCCCGGGGCCTTGTCCGCGTGTGGCGCACGACGCCCGCGTAGAGGCCCGAGGCTCCCAGGCCGTCGGGCGCGATGGTCACGCCGCCGCCGCCGCCGGTTTCGGCGCGGCCTCCAGGTGGATGCGGCCGGATTCGTCGGCCACCGTCCAGGGACGGCGAACCCCGCCCAACTGCTCGGCCACCGCCAGGCCCGACTGCAGGGCGTCCTCGTGGAAGCCGTGTCCGAAGTAGGAGCCGCAGAACCAGGTCTGCCGCACCCCCTGGAGGCTCCAGATCTCACGCTGGGCGGAGATCGCGCCGGCGTCGAACAGCGGGTGCTCGTAGAGTTCGCTCTTGATGATCGCGTCGTCCGGAATCGGGGCCTTGGGGTCGAGAGAGACGAACAGGTCCGGGGCGTTCTTCAGGCTCTGCAGCCGGTTCATCCAGTAGCTGACGCAGCCGGTCTCGGGGGTCCCCCGGTGGCCCACGTGGTTCCAGCTGGTCCAGGCGCGGCGGCGCTTGGGCATGACGCTCGGACAGGTGTGCAGCACCGTCAGGTTGCGGCTGTACTTGAAGGCGCCCAGCAGACGGCGCTCGTCCGGCGTCGGGTCTTCCAACAGCTCAAGGGCGGTGTCGCCGTGGGTGGCCAGCACGACCTCGTCGAAATGGTGGGTCTGGCCGGCGGCGTCGCGGACCTCCACCCTCCCAGGCAGGCGCCTGACACCGGTCACTTTGGCCGAGGTCCGGACCTCGCCCTGGAAGGCTTCGGCGAGCTTCGTCACGTAGCTGCGACTCCCGCCGGTGACCGTGCGCCACAGGCCCCGCCCGAAGATGCTCATCATCCCGTGGTTCTGGAAGAAACGGATCAGGGAGGCGGCGGGATAGTCGCGGATCGCGCCCAGCGGGGTCGACCAGATTGCGGCGGCCTGCGGGATCAGGTGGTCGTCGCGGAACGCCTGGCAGTAGCCCTTCTGCGTCAGGTATTCGTCCAGGGAGGTCAGCGGCGCCTCCAGGCTCGCCAGGTCCTTCGGCCCGTGGCGGTAGAAGCGGCTGACGTCGCGCAGCATGGCCCAGAACCGGGCGGAGAAGATGTTGCGCTTCTGGGCGAACATGCCGCCCAGGCCGAAGCTGGAATATTCGAACTGACCGTCGTCAAGGCTGACGCTCAGCGCCATGTCCGCCGGCTGGCTGGCCACCCCCAGGTGGGTCAGCAGGGCGGTGAAGTTCGGATAGTTGGGCTCGTTGTAGACGATGAAGCCCGTGTCCACCGGCACCGGCCCGTGGGTCCCCGGCGCCTCGGTGGTGTTGGCGTGGCCGCCAAGCCTGGGATCGCTCTCGAACAGGGTGACGTCGTGGCGCTTCGACAGCAGCCAGGCCGCCGACATCCCGGCGATTCCGCCCCCTACGACGGCGATCCGCAGGCGACGCTCATCGGAATCGAACAACGCAGAACCTCTTCGCCCAAACAGCGCGCCCGGCCATGGCTGCGCCCTGAAAAGCTACGGGACCCCCCGGCCACCGGATGCATCTGGGAAACCTATGCTACCGTATCGGTCCTGGTGCAAAGCGGATCGATCATGTTGCTGAGTCTGGCCCTCGCCGTGCTGATTTTCATGACGGTGGTGATGGTGGCGGCCTGGCTGTTCGGACTGGCCCGCGCCAACGGCGGCTGGACCGACGTCTTCTGGACCTTCGGCAGCGGCCTGGCCCTGGCGGGCTCGGCCCTCGTCCCCCTCGAACACGGCGGCCTGCCCGGGCCGCGCCAATGGCTGGTGGCGGCGCTGGTGGCCATCTGGGCCCTGCGCCTGGGCGGCTATATCGCCGGGCGGGTCGCGCGGCACGGCGAGGACCCCCGCTACGCCAAGTTCCGCGCCGACTGGGGACCGCGCTACGGCCGCAACATGCTGTTCGTCACCCTGCCCCAGGCGCCGGCCACCGCGCTGCTGGCGTTCTCGGTCCTGGTCGCCGCGCGCAGCCCGGCCGGCCACCTTGGCCTGCGCGACCTCATGGGCGTCGTCATCCTGGCCGCCGCGATCGGCGGCGAGGCCCTGGCCGATTCGCAGATGAAGCGCTTCCAGGCCGCCCGCGCCGGCCAGGCCAGGCCCGCCGGCCAGCTGGTCTGCGACACCGGGCTTTGGGGCTGGTCGCGGCATCCCAACTATTTCTTCGAATGGTTCGGCTGGCTGGCCTATCCGGTGATCGGCCTGGACCTCGCCCACCCTTTGACCTGGCTCAGTTTTGCCGCGCCGCTGGTCATGTATGTCCTGCTCACCCGGATTTCCGGCGTGCCGCCCCTGGAAGAGGCCATGTTGCGCTCGCGTCCCGACGCCTATCGCGCCTATCAGGCCAGGGTCAGCCGATTCTTTCCCCTGCCGCCCCGGCGCCCGCAGCCCCTCTCAGCCTGAGCCCTCCATGAGCCTCGTCACCAACGCCCTCCTCGCCTTCGAGAGCGCGCCCCTGCCCGACCCCATCCGCAAGGCCGCCATCCAGGTCCTGGTGTCGGGCGCGCGCCGCCAGGCCGCCGCGGCGGGGTCCAATCTCGACCGGGCCTTCGCCGAGCAGATGGCCCTTCGCCCCATCGCCGAGCACACCGACGCGGCCAACGAGCAGCACTACGAGGTCCCCGCCGCCTTCTTCGAGGCCTGCCTGGGCCCTAAGTTGAAATATTCCTCCTGCCTCTATGCCCCCGGCGACACCCTGGGTCAGGCCGAGGACCGCGCCCTGGCCGAGACCGCCCTGCACGCCGACCTTCAGGACGGCCAGAAGATCCTGGAACTGGGATGCGGCTGGGGGTCGCTGTCGCTGTGGATGGCCCGCACCCTGCCCAACGCGAAGATCACTTCGGTCTCCAACTCGGCCAGCCAGGGCGCCTTCATCCGTCGGCGCGCCGCGGCGGAGGGCCTCACCAACCTCACCGTCGTCACCGCCGACATGAACGACTTCAGCCCCGAAGGCGCCGGCCAGTTCGACCGCGTCGTGTCGGTGGAGATGTTCGAGCACATGGCCAACTGGCGCGCCCTGCTCGGCCGCGTGAAGAGCTGGCTGAAGCCGGACGGGCGGCTCTTCATCCATATCTTCACCCACAAGTCCTCGCCCTACCGTTTCGACGTCGAGGACGACGCGGACTGGATCGCCAAGCATTTCTTCGCCGGCGGCGTCATGCCCAGCCACAACCTGATGCGCCAGTTCCCCGACCTCTTCACGGTCGAAGACGACTGGCGCTGGAACGGCCGCCACTACGAGAAGACCGCGCTCGACTGGCTGGCGAACTACGACCGCAACATCGCCGTCATCCGGCCGGTGCTCGAAAGCGTCTACGGACCCCACGCGACGCTGTGGCATCGCCGCTGGCGGCTGTTCTTCCTGGCCACGGCCGGCCTCTTCGGCCACCGTGGCGGCACGGAATGGGGCGTCAGCCACTATCGGCTGAAACCCGCATGACACGGACGCTCGCGCGATGCTGAAGTACCTGATCACATACCTGGGCTCCGGCCTGGCCTTCGCCGCGCTCGACGCCATCTACCTCACGGTGGCGGGGCAGAAGGTTTACCGGCCGCTGCTGGACTACGCCCTGGCCGACAAGCCCTCGATCCCGGCCGCCGTGGTCTTCTACCTGGTCTATGTCCTGGGCGTCCTGATGCTCGCCGTGCTGCCCAACCGCGACGCCAGCCTGGCCAAGGTGGCGATCACCGGCGCCATGCTGGGCGCCATGGCCTACGCGACCTACGACCTGACCAACCAGGCGACGCTCAAGGTCTGGGCGACCCGCATCACCGTCATCGACATCTGCTGGGGAACGTTCCTGACTGCGGTCGGCGCCAGCGCCGGCCTCCTGGCCTGGCGCTGGGCCTCCAAGACCTTCGGGTAGGAAGAAACACCGCGTCACCAAGCGTGTTTGGCTTGACCGGGCGACGCATGGCATCAGCCTGCCGCTCAAACCTGCGGATGCGCGCCCATGATTCCCTTCATCGACCTCCAGGCCCAGCGCCAGCGCCTCGGCCAGCCGCTTGAAGACGCCATCCTCAAGGTGGTGCGGTCCGGGGCCTACATCATGGGCCCGGAGATCGCCGAGTTCGAACGCCAGCTGGCCGCCTTCGGCGAGGCGCCCTTCGCGCTCTCCTGCGGTTCGGGGACCGAGGCCCTGCAGCTGCCGCTGATGGCCTGGGGGATCGGGCCGGGTGACGCGGTCTTCTGTCCGTCCTTCACCTTCGCGGCCACCGCCGAGGTCATGCCGCTGGTCGGCGCCTCGCCGGTCTTCGTCGACATCGATCCCCGGACCTACAACCTCGACCCCGCAAGCCTCGACGCCGCCATCGAGGCGGTGAAGGCCAAGGGCGAACTCAGGCCCCGCGCCATCATCGCCGTCGACCTGTTCGGCGGCCCCGCCGACTATCCGGCCATCGCCGCCGTGGCGAAGAAGCACGACCTGAAGCTGATCAGCGATTCCGCGCAGGGGTTCGGCTGCACCCTCAATGGCCAGCACCCGATCCACTGGGCCGACGTCGCCACCACCTCCTTCTTCCCGGCCAAGCCACTGGGTTGCTACGGCGACGGCGGGGCGGTGCTCTCCAGGGACGCCGGCTTCCACGACCTGCTGGTCTCGCTGCGCGTCCACGGGCAGGCGGTGAAAAGCGATATCGAGGGCAAGGTCTTCGAGCACGACCCGAAATACCTGAACGTCCGGATCGGCATGAACAGCCGGATGGACACCATCCAGGCCGCCGTCCTTCTGGAGAAGCTGAAGATCTTCCCCGACGAGATCGCCGCCCGCAACCGCGTCGCCGACCGCTACGCGTCGGGCCTATCCGACCTGGTGAAGACGCCCACGGTGATCGAGGGCGGGGTCAGTGTCTGGGCCCAGTACACAATTGAGTTGGAGGGCCGCGACGACCTTGGCCCGCAGCTGCGCGAACAGGGCGTGCCCACCGCCGTCTACTACCCGATCCCGATCCACCGCCAGGGCGTCTATTCAGGCTACCCGACCGCGCCGGGCGGCCTGCCGGTCACCGAGGCCAAGGCCGGCCAGGTGATCAGCCTGCCCATGCACCCCTATCTGACGGAAGACGACCAGGATCAGGTCATCGCCGCCATCCGCGCCTTCGTGAAGAAGAACGGCTGAGCCTGTGATCTACCTGGCGCGCCACGGTGAGACCGCCTTCAACCGCGAGCGCCGCCTGCAGGGTCATGTAGACTCTCCGCTAACCGATCTGGGCGTCCATCAGGCCCACGCCGTCGGCGGCCTGTTGAAAGACCTCGTCCGTGATCCCGCCGGCTGGCGCCTCATCTCCAGCCCGCTCGGCCGCGCGCGGGCCACCGCCGAGATCATCGCCCGGCAGCTCGGCGGCGGCGTCGAGGTCGAGATCGAACCGCGCCTGATCGAGATCACCCTGGGCGAGGACGACGGCCGGCTGCGCGGCGAGCTGGAGGCGGCCTATCCCGACGCCTTCGGGCGCACCGGCTGGATTTTCGACATGCCCACGGCGGAGCGCTACGACGCCGTCGCCGCGCGGCTGGAAAGCTGGCTGGCCGATCTTCCGCCGGAGCCGGAGCGCCGGGTGATCGCGGTCAGCCACGGGGTCACCGGGCGGGTGCTGCGCGGCCTCTACGCCAACCTGCCGCGCAACCGCACCGGGGAGCAGGATGCGCCCCAGGACGCGGTCTTTCAGCTGCGCGGCGGCGCCATCGGCCGGATCGACTGCGAACCCCTGGCCTGAGGCTCAGGCCCGCCGCCGGCGGGTGACCACCAGCTCCCGCTCCGGGCCCAGCCAGTGGGCCAGGGCCAACACGCCCACCGCCACGCCGATCCCGAGCACGAAGGCGCTGGCCGCCGTCACGGTGATGGCCGTGGGACCCGCCCGCACCGGGCGTGGGTCCATCCAGTGCACCAGCTCATCCACCGGCCCGGGCGGCGCCAGGTCGGGGGCCGGGCGTTCGTAGGGTTCCTGGTCGGTCGGCGGGGCGGCGTCCCACTCGCCGTAGTCCAGATCCTCGGTCGCCTCTTCCAAGACGTCGTCTGCTGTCTTCTTGCCCATCTTGCGACCTCCGCTCCGCTAACCCCCGCGCATGGCGGGGGTTCCGCCCTGGCCGCGCCCGGCGTAGAACCGGGCGCTCAACTCATTACCCGCCGAAACGGACCATGGCCGGACACTCTAAGTTCAAGAACATCATGCACCGCAAGGGCCGCGCCGATTCCGCGCGCTCCAAGCTGTTCTCCAAGCTCAGCCGCGAAATCACCGTGGCGGCCAAGTCGGGCCTGCCCGACCCTAACATGAACGCCCGCCTGCGCCTGGCCGTGAACAACGCCAAGGGCGAGTCCCTTCCCAAGGACGTCATTGACCGCGCCATCAAGAAGGCCTCTGGCGGCGACGCCGGCGACTATGAGGAAATCCGCTACGAAGGCTTCGGCCCAGGCGGCATCGGCGTGATCGTCGAGGTGCTCACTGACAACCGCAACCGCGCCGCGGCCAATGTCCGCTCGATCTTCGCCAAGCACGGCGGGAACCTGGGCGCCACGGGTTCGGTGGCCTTCACCTGGGATCGCGTGGGCCAGATCGTCTACGCCGCCGCCGCCGGGTCCGAGGACAAGGTCATGGAGGCGGCCATCGAGGCCGGCGCCGACGACGTGGAATCCGACGAGGAGAGCCACACCATCTACACCGCCTTCGATCAGCTCTCGGAGGTGTCCCACGCCCTGGAAGCGTCGCTGGGCGCAGCCAAGTCGACCGCGCTCGCCTGGCGGCCCAAGTCGCGGACCCCGATCACCGGCGATGGGGTGGCGACCCTGATGAAACTGCTGGAAGCCCTGGACGACGATGACGACGTCCAGACCGTCTATTCCAACGAAGACATCGATGCGGCCGAGTTGGAATCCCTGGCAGGCTAGTCTGATCCTAGGCGCGGGCTGGCCAGTTCCAGAGGTTCACCGCGGGCTCAGTGCGGCCAGAAGGTCACGGCCACGTAGACCGCCAGCAGGCCCACGAACAGGATCACCATGGCCCGGCCGAAGAGTTTTCGACGGGCAACTTCACGCGGGTCGTCGGAATCCAACGGGCTTGTCTCCTGCTTAGGGCGGGCCAGGAGCCCGCGGGCGGCCGTTCGGTCCGAAACGCGGAACAAAGCGTCTTCAAACCGGTTTTGTGGCGAAGCTCAAGGGAGACTCGCCTGATGACTCGCACCCTCTACCTCACCGCGGCCTGTGTCGCCGCGCTTTCTCTGTCCGCCTGCAACAAGCCGGCCTCCACCACGGCGGCCGACGCCGTCACCACCGCCAACCAGCCGGTGAACGCCGCCCAGGACGCCACCGGCGCTGCGGTCGGCGAGGCCTCCGCCTCGACGCTGGGCGCCCACGACACCGGCGCCTTCGTCTCCAACGCCAGCCAGAGCGACATGTACGAGATGCAGGCCGCCAAGATCGCCGAGGCCCGCTCGAAGAACACCGAGGTCAAGGCCTTCGCCAAGATGATGATCGCCGACCACACCGCGATGATGAAGGCCATGGCCCCCCTCGTCACCGCCGCCGGCAATACACCCGCCGCCGAACTCGACCAGCGCCGCAAGGGCTTTGTCGACAACCTCAACCAGGCCACCGAAGCCAATTTCGACAAGGCCTACATCGACCAGCAGGTGGCCGCCCACGAAGAGGCCCTCACCCTGATGAAGGGCTATGCCGATAAGGGCGACGACGCCGGCCTGAAGGGCGGCGCGGCCAGCGCCATCCCAAAGATCCAGATGCACCTCGACAAGGCCAAGGCGATCCAGGCCGGCCTGAAGTCCTGACGGCGCAGGCGTCCGCCCCGCCGTTGTCCGGGGTGGGCGCGAATGCCCCGCTGTAACCAATCCTCATCCTTCGCCGAATATCCTCATGGCCAGCGAACGGGCCATGAGGAGGGCGAGCGATGTCGATCAGCGTCAACTACCCGACCCCCGTCGAGGTGAACGGCTTTTCCTGCAAGAACTGCACGGACGTCGACTACGCCAAGAAGCACATCGATCCGGCCCATCCCAAGGACGGGCCCTTCGGGATCAACGCCCAGGAACCGGCGCGCGGGAACCCCCCGGCGTTCAGGCTGGATGGCATCTTCTCGGGCCAGGCTGTTACGCCGGCCGCCCAGCCCGTCCCGGCTGTCGGGACGCGACTGAACATCTCGGCCTGAGCGTAGGCCTACTGGGCGTCGGCGGGTTCGGGTTCGCCGGCGGCGATCTCGGCGGCTTCCTCGGCCTCTGCGGCTTCGGCGGCGGCCTTGGCGGCCAGCGCCTTCTTGGTCGGCGCCTTGGCGCGCGGCTTCGGCTTGGCCTTGACCTTCGGCGCGGCGGCGGCCTCGGCCAGGGCGCCACGGACGAAGCCGGTGTCGCCGCGGTCGATGACCGTCTGGCTCACGTAGCCCTGCTCCACCAGGACACCCAGGTAGCGCATGCCCTCCGCGCTATAGCCGATGTCTTCCAGCGGCACCTTGGAATCGCGCTTCAGCTCGGAAGCGTCGCGCAGGGTCATCCGCAACGTCATATCGGCGCGCGCGACGCCGTCGGCCTCGGCCTGATCGATCAGCAGGCGGGCTTCTTCTGCGGAGGTGCCGCGGCGGCGAGTCGGTTGTCTTTCGGGGGGAGGTGACATGATCAAGCGTCCGCGAAGAAGCCGTGTTCGCCGCTCACCCGCACCTGGCAGGGACGGCCCTGATCCTGAAGCGCCCGGGCGCGCTTGTTGGCGGCCGCCTTGGCTTCCTCCTTCTCGGAGGTGTGGTCGGAGAATGCGCCCATGTGTTCCACGGCCCAACGGCCTTCATGCCGGGCTACGGTCAGGGTTTCACGATCGGAGGCGCCGCGTATGGCCATGGTTTAGGTGATCCTTCTCGGCGCGGAAGAACGTCCGCGGCTGGGGATGTGTTATTCAAAGATGAATGAACGAGTTTTCTACATGTAAATCAGCGCAATGTCTCGCCTTATCGCTGAATTAAGCCAGATTTCCCTTGCTACTTGTGGACGTTCATGAAACTATGCGGCCATCGAAAATCGTTTTGGCTCGCCCGCTCTCCATCCCCGATAATCTACTTCGGCGCCGGAACTGCCCTCGACCCTCTCCGACATTTTGATTTCGCCGCCCAGCCCGGGCGTACGAATACTTTGATACCCGGAAGGGGATACTGATATGGCGACTGGTGTCGTGAAGTGGTTTAACGGCCAAAAGGGTTTTGGTTTCATTCAGCCGGATGACGGCGGACAAGACGTGTTCGTGCACATCTCGGCCGTGGAGCGCGCGAACCTCGCGTCGCTGCACGAAGGTCAGAAGCTGACCTACGAACTCGAAAAGGACCCGCGCAACGGCAAGATGTCCGCCGGCCAACTGCAAGGCTGAGGACTGACGCCCGCGCCTTAGGGCGCTGCGCAGATCAACGAAGGGCCGGCGTCGCAAGACGCCGGCCCTTTTTGCTGGGCGCTCCCTCCCCAGATCCTCCCCCTCAGGGGGGGGGTCGCGGCGAGCGTTTGCGACGTCGTGACGGAGGGGGAATCAAGGGTCGCCCACAGCGCCCCCTCCGCCTGAGGGGGAGGATTTCGGGCCCCTACCGCCGCCGGTCTGTGCGGCGGCCATCCTTCAGGATCGGATCCCCGCCTTCGATCTCACGGATGATGTGAGCCTTCGGCAGACTGGCCACCATCAGATTTATGGCTAGGTTTGCGGATGCATATTCTCCGAGCCTTCGCCCTTGCCATTCTGGCGACCGCCGCAGCCCTTCCCAGCCTCGCCCAGCCCAGCGCCACGGTGATCTCGCCTGAACGCCTGTCGGCCCACGTCAAGGTCCTGGCCGACGCCTCACTCGCCGGCCGCGCGCCCGGCGGTCCTGGCGAGGCCGGGACGGTCGACTACATCGTCGCCCAGTTCAAAGCGCTGGGCCTCGCCCCGGCCGGCGACGCGGGCGGCTGGACCCAGGCCGTGCCCATGGTCCGCTTCCAGGTGCAGCCCGGCGCGGCCTTCACCCTCACCGCCGGTGGCCAGTCCCGGGCCCTCACCGAGACCCGCGAGATCATGGCCTGGACCCAGCGGCCGTTGGCGCATGTCCAGCTGGCCGCGGCGCCCCTGGTCTTCGTGGGTTACGGCGTCACCGCGCCCGAGCGCGGCTGGGACGACTTCAAGGGCTATGACCTCAAGGGCAAGGTCGCCGTCTTCCTGATCAACGACCCGGACTTCGAGGCCAAACCTGGCGAGGCCGTCGCCGGCAGGTTCGGCGGCAAGGCGGCGACCTACTACGCCCGCTGGACCTACAAGTACGAGGAAGCCGCCCGCCGGGGCGCGATCGGCGCCCTGATCGTCCACGAGACCGCCGGCGCCGCCTACGAATGGTCGGTGGTCACCGCCTCAAACGGCGACAGCTACGACGTGGTCCGCGCCAGTCCGGAGGCCGACAAGCCGCTCGTCCAGGGCTGGATCCAGCGCGACGTCGCCGTCGACCTGTTCATGAGATCCGGCCTCGACTTCGAGACCCTGAAGGCCGCCGCCCGCACGCCCGCCTTCCGCCCCGTCGAGCTGAAGGGCGCGACCTTCGCCGCCGACTTCGCCGTGCACGTCGACAATATCGTCAGCCACAACGTCATCGCCACCCTGCCCGGGGCCAGGCGCCCGGCCGAATCGGTGATGTTCGCCGCCCACTGGGACGCCTTCGGCATCGGCCCCGCCGACGCCACGGGGGACACCGTTCGCCACGGCGCCGCCGACGACGCCATCGGGGTGGCGGGCGTCATCGAACTGGCCCGGGCCTTCAGCTACGCGCCGCGCACCGAACGCACCCTGGCCTTCGCCGCCTGGACGGGCGAGGAGCGCGGTCTGCTTGGCAGCGAATACTGGGCCAGCCACCCCACCCTGCCCCTGGCGACCACGGCGGCCAACCTGACCATGGACGTCCTGCAGACCGCCGGCCCCAGCCGCGACGTGGTGCTGGTGGGCGCCGGGCAGAACTCCCTAGACGCCGACCTCGCCCGGGCCGCCGCCGGCCAGCATCGCACGGTGACGCCCGACGCGCGCCCGGAGCGGGCGCTCAATTACCGCGCCGACCATTTCAGCGTCGCCCGGCGCGGCGTGCCAACCCTGCTGCTCATGGGGATCGGCGGCGGCGCCGATCTGGTGGACGGCGGCCGCGCGGCCGGCGACCGCTGGGTCGCCGACTACACCGACCGCTGCTACCACAAGCCCTGCGACGACTGGAGCCCGGCCTGGGACCTGCGTGGCGCGGCGGCCGACGTGGCGCTGCTCTTCGACCTGGGCGACGACCTCGCCAATTCCAGCCGCTGGCCCGACTGGAACGCCGGCTCCGAATTCAAGGCCACCCGCGCCCGGACCGCCGCCCAGCGGCGCTGAGCCGTCCCAGCTTGGCCATGACGGCTTTACCTGGGCCGGTCTGTCGTCGATTGTCCCGCCCCATTGCGGCTATCCCCAAGGGAGTCTTCGTTGAGCAAACCCAAAATCGGCATCGTCATCTCCACCACCCGCGAAGGCCGGTTCGCCGACCGCCCGACCCAATGGATTCTCGAGCTGGTCAACGCCCGCGACGACCTGGCGGGCGAGATCATCGACCTGCGCGACTATCCCATGCGCTTCTATGACGAGCCGAAGCCGCCGATCTACGTGCCCCCCGCCGACCCGGGCGCCGTGAAGCTGGCCGCCAAGGTTGCGTCCCTGGACGGCTTCATCTTCGTGACCGCGGAGTACAACCGCGCGCCCCCCGGCGTGCTGAAGAACGCGCTGGATCACGTCTACAACGAGTTCATCCGCAAGCCCGCCGCCTTCGTGGGCTACGGCGGGGTCGGCGCCGCGCGCGCCATCGAGCAGCTGCGCCTGATCGCCGTGGAGCTGCAGATGGCCCCCACCCGGTCCGGGGTGCATATCGCCCGCGCCGAGTTCATCGAGCTGCTGGGCGGCAAGACCTTTGCCGACCTGCCCCACATGGGCGCCTCGGCCGCCACCATGCTGAACGAGCTGGCCTGGTGGACCAAGGCCCTGAAGACCGCCCGCGAGGCCGGCTAGGCTTGCGCTGGGCCGCAGCGGGGGCCAAGCCTTCGGCGTGACACAGGTCCCGGACACGCCCGCCACGTCAAAGCCGCCCAACCCCTTCGTGGGACCAGCGATCGTCCTGGTCTGGATCGGGCTTGGCGTGGTGCTGGTCCAGGCGCCCAGCCGCATCGCCGTGTTCGCCTTCGTGATGACCGGCTGGATCCTGGCGGTGATGGTCCACGAGTTCAGCCACGCCGCGACCGCCTGGCTGGGCGGCGACCACACGGTCAAGGCCAAGGGCTACCTGGCCTTCGATCCGCGCCGCTACGGCGACGTCGGGACCAGCCTGGTCATGCCGCTGATCTTCCTGCTGCTGGGCGGCGTCGCCTTCCCGGGCGGGGCGGTCTATCTGCGCAACGACCTGATGCGCGGGCCCCTCTGGCGCGCTGCCGCCGCTGCGGCGGGACCGGCGGCGACCGCCTTCATTCTATTCATCCTGGTCACCGGCTTGGCCTTCTGGTCGGGATGGGGCGTGGAAGGGGCGGGTCCGATGGCCCTGTTCGACGCCCTGGCTGTCCTGGCCTTCCTTCAGGCCATGGGCCTGATCCTCAACAGCCTGCCGATCCCGGGCCTCGACGGCTTCGGGGTGATCCGGCCCTTCCTGCCGGCCAGCCTCACCCCTCACCTGCGCAAGGCCGAGGGCCTGGCCATGGTCGGGCTCTTCATCGTCATCCTGATGGTCCCGGGCGCCAGCCAGGCCCTGTTTCACGCCGCCGCGGGCCTGTGCGCCCTGCTGGGGCTTGGCCTCGATCCCATCGGCGCCGGCTGGGCGGCCTTCCACTTCTGGAAGGGATGACGCGATGCGCCGCGCGCTTGCCCTCCTGGCCCTTCTCCTGCTCGCCGCCGCCGCCCCGGCCCGCTTGACCGAGGCGCACGTCCGCGCCTTCGTGGCGGAACAGGCGAAGGCCTGGACGGGCGACGTGGACGCCTATTTCGCCACCTTCACGCCCGAAGCCCGCTTCACCGACCTGGCGCTCGCCAACGACAACTCCATTGTCCCCTACGGCTCGAGCTCGGTCACAGAAGCCCGCGCCCTGGTCCGCAAGAGCCGGAGCCAGGGCGGCTTCCGCGAAGATCTCAGCGTCGACAGCGTCGTCCTGGCCCCCGATGGGCGCGGCGCGCGGGTCAGCGCCCATGTGGTCTCCACCGCCGCCGGCCGCCGATCCTGCGCCCAGCGCATCGAAACCGTCGCCCTGACGACCAAGGGCCTGCGCGCCACCGGCCAGACCGACACCATCGTGCGTTGCCGCCCCGCCCCGTCGCGCTAAGCTGGCCGTCATGATCACCAAGCGCGCCCTCCTCGCCCTCGCCCTGACCGCCTGCGCTGCGGGCCAGGTCTTCGCCCAGCCGCTGACAGAACCGCCGGCGGCCGTCAGCGACGGGCCCGCCCCGCCGCCGGCGCCCAAGCCCAATCCCCGGGTCCTGATCCACACGGGGGCCGGCGACATCACGCTGGAGCTCAACGCCGACAAGGCGCCGATCACCGTGCGCAACTACCTGAAGTACGTCGACCGCAAGCTGTTCGACGGGGCGACCTTCTACCGGGCCTCCAAACCGCCCGGCCAGGTCAGCAACGACTACGGCTCAATCCAGGGCGGCATGCAGGGCGATCCACGTAAGCTGCCGCCCATCGCCCACGAGAGCACGCTGAAGACCGGCATCCTGCACACCGACGGGGTGATCTCCATGGGCCGCTACGCGCCGGGCACCGCCCAGGCCGACTGGTTCATCTGCGTGGGCCAGATGACCTACCTCGACGCCACAGCCACCGACCCCGGCTTCGCCGCCTTCGGCCATGTGGTGGAGGGCATGGACACCGTGAAGGCGATCCTGGGCATGCCCACCAACCCCAACGCCGGCACCGGCGCCATGAAGGGCGAGATCCTGATGAAGCCGGTGAAGATCCTAACCGTCCGCCGCGTCCCGGCGGCGGCCTGAGCGTGGCAAGCGCCTCGCGGCTCAAGGTCGGCGTCGATGTCCCGTGGGCGACCAGCTGGTCCGACGAGGCACTGGGCCAGGTCGGGCCCTGTCCCAGCGTCGATGGCGCGCTGGCCGTCGCCCAGGTCTCGCGGCCAGGTCACGGCCGGCCCCTCTATTCGCGCAACCACCTCTTCCGCCAGCGCCGGTCGGTGCGCGAGATGCTGTGCCCCATGTGCGGCGAGCCGACCACGGCGGGCGACCGCTGGAGCCAGACCGGCCACTGGACCACCGCGGGGGCCCTACGCGCCCGCGGCTTCGGCTGGGCCCTGCCGGCCGACCTCGAGGACAGCCGCGACCTCTTCAACGCCGGCGCCATCGCCCCCCTGCACCGCGCCTGCGCCGAACGCGCGCTCACCCACTGCCCGCATCTGCAGGCGATGGCCGACCATGAGCTGAAGGCCTTTCCCGAGGCCTGGATCGTCTGCCCGCTCACCGTGGAGGCCAGGCCGCCGCCGTCGCCGGTCCCCCAGGCCTCCGTCGCCGCGATCACCTTCCTGCAGCTGATCGGCGTCCCGGGCCACGAGGCCTGACAAATCTTACCGAAGATACATAGTATTAATTACCTGTAACTTTGTGAATTCGAGGTCATTACGCCCCTTTAACGGGACTTCCGGAGTTCTTCTAAGTATTCCCTCAATCACCGGCGGGGAACACCTCGCCACCACATTCTGAACGAACGAGGGACACTATGAAGAAGAACCTGACCAACCGCATCGCCGGCTTCGCCACCCTGGCCTTGGCCGTCCTCCCCGCCCTGGCCCTGACCACCGCGGCCCACGCCGAGACCAGCGTCCGCATCGCCGACCTGAACATGGCCAGCGCCAGCGGCCAGGCGGCGTTCAACCAGCGCGTCGATCACGCCGCCCAGTCCTTCTGCGCCGACCGCAAGGTGATGACCGACCGCGCCGCCTGCGAAAGCGGCGTCCGCGCCGAAGTCGCCCAGAAGCTCTCGGTCCTGGCCCAGCAAGGCCGCGTCCAGATGGCCAGCCGCAACTAATCGGCGCGGTGCTCCGTATAGACCTGCAGGACCCTCTCCGGTCCCAGTGCAGTTCAGTAGCGTTGGAGCCCTTCCCCGGGGCTCCCGGTACGCCCGTCCTCTTCTCCCCAAGCCCCGGACGGGCGCTTCAGGCCCGCGATCCGCCCCGGTCGCGGGCCTCTTAGTGTCTGGAGACCGGCGCCGCCGTCTCGGCCACCGCCGCGCGGGGCAGGGCAAGGGGTGCGGCGGGGAGAGTAGGGTGAGCCAAACAGACCTCGTCGAGAAGCGCCCCACTCGGCCTTCAAACGCATCTCAGGGAAAAAGCGCACGCCCGTCGCGACAAGTGAACCGCGATAAGCCGCCGGATTCGTCTAACCTTTTGAATTGAAAACTTTTTTACAGCCAAGGTGATGACATCGCCCCGGCAGGCGCTCTAGATTTGCGCCATGCTCGAGCCTTCGGCGGCTGACGCCACCCAGTTCAACGCCCAGCTTCGCCGCCAGACCGCGCTGTCGGATTGCGCCGACCTGTTCCGCGCCGCCATCGCCCCCTTCGGCTTCGACACCTTCGCCTGCGGCGAGGTCGATCTGGCCAATGCCGAGCGCAGCGTTTTCTACCTGATCGACTGGCCGGAGGACTGGCGGCGGTTTTACCTCAATTCGGGCATGGTCGAGGCCGACCCCATCGTGCGGTTCCTGGCGACCCGCAACGAGCCCTTCACCTGGACCGACCTGCGCGCCGATCCGGACTTCACCGTCGCCGACGGCCTGACCCTCGACAAGGCCGCGCCGCGCTGGGTCGACGGCCTGGTGGTGCCGGTCTCACGGGCCGGTCGCAAGGTCGGTTTGGTCAGCCTGGCCGGCCGCGAGCACATCGCGACGAAACAGGCCGCCGACTACCTGTGCCTGATCAGCGTCTGCCTGCACAGCCACGTGCGGACCCTGCTGCCCACCGAGGGTTTCGCCGCCCCGCCGGTCGGCCTCACCCCCCGCGAACTGGATGCGCTCAAGCTGGTCGCCCGCGGCCAATCGGACGCGGCCATCGCCAAGAGCCTCTCCATCGCCGTCTCCACCGCCCACGAGCACGTCGAGAACGCCAAGCGAAAGTTGAAGACCCCCAGCCGCGCCGAGGCCGTCGCCGTCGCCGTCTCCCTCGGCATCATCGAGGTCTGAAGACCCGTGGCGCCTATCCGGCCGCGTCGTAGCTGGCCCGGAGCCAGTCCCTGACCTCGGCGTCGACCTCGTCTCGCGACGCGATCCTGGTCCGGTGACTGACCATGTCGTTCCAGCCCGCCGCCGAGGCGAACCGCGCGGTCTCGGCCACGCCACGCCGCTTGAAACCCAGGTCGAGATGGCTGGCCCCCGGCTGGAGGATCGCGAACTTGGTCCGGCCGCGGGTCAGGCTGACATACTTCGCCGCCGGGCTCGCGCCCACGTCCTCGCCCCAGCTCTTCGCCAGCGCCAGGAGATCATCGAAGGTCGCCCGCCATATGGCCCGGCCCCCGGAAAACAGCGCCTCCATCCGCTCGTCGGCGGGCCTGAACAGCGGTTCGCCCGGCGGCGTCTTGATCACCATCCAGATCGCCATGGCGTGGCCCTGGCCCAGGCCGTACTCCGCCTTCAGCCACTGGCCGATCACGCCGGCCTTTGCGTCGGTCAGACCCTTCGCGGCGGCGAGCGCCCTGAAGTCCTCCGGCCCCAGGCCCGTCTTGGCGCGCACGGTGTCCAGATAGGCCTGGAAGGTCATGGTCTCTTGCTCCTCTCGCCCAAGGACGCGCCGGGCGCCGGATTCCCGACCGCCGGCGCCGGCGATCTCAGGTGCGGGTCCGGAGCGGCCCGGTGAAGTGGCGCTTGCCCAGGGGCGCGCCTTGCGAGCGCAGGATGTCGTACGCCGTCGTGGCGTGGAAATAGAAGTTGGGCAGCGAGAACGACAGCAGGAAGCCGGCCCCCAGGAAGGGGATCTCCCGTTCGCCCAGCCGGAAGATCAGCGGCGTCTCCTCCAGGGCGTTGACCTCCTCGCGGCTCAGCTGCTCAAGGGCCGCGCGGGTCCGCGACACCAGGGCCTGCAGGTCTTCATAGGTCTCCGTGGCCGTGCGCGGCGGGGTGAACAGCCCCTGCCTGACCCCCTCGATCGCACCCAGGGAATGGTGCGCCACCGACACCACCTGGAACCGGAACGGCGCCATGTCGCTCCACAGCCGGGTCTCGACGATGCTCTGCGGATCGACCCCGCTCTCGGTGCAGTGGGCCACGCCCCGCTCCAGGAAACCCTCCACCCCGGTCAGGGTCTGGATGAACCGCTCGACGGTCGCTTCATAGAGTGTGGTCGACATCCTGCTTCTCCCTCGCCGGCCAGCCCGGACCTCTGCCGCAACAATCGGCGCCGGGCGACCTGCGTCAACCGCTTCCCCTTTCCCCGCGGGGTGCGCCAGCCTGACCTCTTTGCGCGGGCGAGGTGCGTGTTATGAGGCCCGCATGGCCCCTTCGCCGCGCGCGCCGACCCTGATCTCCATCCAGCTGCTGCGCGCCGTGGCCTGCCTGATGGTGCTGCTGCACCATGCCCGCAATCCGAAGGACTGGATGTTCAGCCCGCTGACCGGCTGGGACTTCACCACCGGCGTCGAGATCTTCTTCGTGATCAGCGGCTTCATCATGTACGCCGCCGCCCGCCAGGAGGCGCCGCGGGAATTCATGCGCCGGCGGATCATCCGCATCGCGCCGCTCTACGCCATCGCCACCCTGGTCTGGGCGCTGTGGCTGGGATTTCACGGCCTGCCGGTCAGGGACCTTGGCCACCTGGCCATGTCGCTCCTGATCGTCCCGCACGCCAATCCCACCCATCCGAGCCTGATCTGGCCGGTCCTGACCCCGGGCTGGACCCTCTGCTACGAGATGTTCTTCTACATCCTGTTCGCCGCCGGCCTGGCGACCCGCCGGCTGGGCCTGATGACGGCGGGCGTGATCCTGCCGCTGGTCGCCCTGGGCTTCGCCTTTGACCCTCAGGGGGCCATCGCCCACGCCTACACCGCCCCGATCCTGCTCGCCTTCCTGGCCGGCATGGCCATCGCCTGGGCCCACGAGCGGGCGTCCTTCGCCCGCGCCTGGCCCCTGGCCCTGGTGGGCGCGGCGGCGCTGGCGGCCCACGCCACCCCCTGGGCGGAACTGTCGAAGGTCTGGATCGTCGCGGCCAGCGCCTGCCTGGTGGCCGGCGCCGTCGCCCTGGAGCCCATCCTGCGCACGCCCAGGCTGTCAGGCCTGCGCGCCGTCGGCGACGCCAGCTACGCCATCTACCTCTTCCACACCCTGGTCCTGGCCCAGGTCCTGTGGACCGGCCACGCGCTGCGGCTCACCGGCTGGCCGCAGTTCCTGCTGCTGCTGGGGGCCGGCATGACGCTTTCCATCGCCGCCGGCCTCGCCGTCCATCGCTGGGTGGAGCGCCCGCTGCTCCGCGTCCTGCTGCGCCTGGGCAAGCCCCGGCCCCGCCCGCCGGCCCGCCTGCGCGATCCCGCGCCGGAGGCCGCAGAGACGGTGGAGGTTTCTTAGAACTTGGCCCGCGACAGCGCCCGCCGTCCGACCGAGCGCGTTGACTTCCCGCAAGGCGCGCCCAGCGGCTTGCCCCTATAGGCCGGCCATGGCGGCTTCCCTGGTATCACGATTGCGAAATTTCTTTGGCCAGCTGGGCCCCGGCCTGGTGACCGGCGCGGCGGATGACGACCCCAGCGGCATCGGCACCCACAGCCAGGTCGGCGCGCAATTCGGCTACGACCTGGCCTGGACCTTCGTGTTCAGCTTTCCCCTGATGGTGGTGATCCAGGAGGTGGCCGCCGAGATCGGCCGCGTGACCGGGGCCGGGATCGCCCGCAACCTTCGCCGCCACTACCCCCGGCCCCTGCTCTGGTCGGTGGTCCTGCTGCTGCTTGTCGCCAACATCGTGAACCTCGGGGCCGACCTCGGGGCCATGGGCGCGGCCCTGGCCTTGCTGTCGGGCGGCAACGCGGCGCTCTACACCCTGCTGTTTGGCGTCGTCTGCGTGGTCATTGAGGTGGCGCTCAACTACGCGCGCTACGCCGCCATCCTCAAATGGACGACGCTGTCGCTATTTTCCTACGTGGCCGTGGTGGCGGTGGCAGGCGTGCCGTGGGGCCACGCCCTGATCGCGCTGGTGGTCCCCAAGATCCAGTTCAACGGCGCCTATGCCACCGCGGTCGTGGCCATCCTCGGCACGACGATCAGCCCCTACCTGTTCTTCTGGCAGGCCGGGCAGGAGATCGAGGAACAGCATCGCCATCACGCCAAGCCGCTCTGCATCACCCCCCGCGAAGCCGGTCCTGAGCTGCGGCGCATCCGCATCGACACCCTGGTCGGCATGGCCTTCAGCTCGATCATTTCGCTCGCCATCGTCTTCGCGACCGCGGCGACCCTGAACGCTCATGGGATCACCAACATCACCACTTCGTCGCAGGCGGCCGAGGCGCTGCGCCCGATCGCAGGGCCCTTCGCCTTCGCCCTCTTCGCCCTCGGCATCATCGGCACCGGCATGCTGGCTGTACCGGTGCTGGCCGGATCGGCCGCCTATGCCGTGACCGAGATGATCGGCGTCGCCGGCAGCCTGAACGCCAAGCCGCTGCAGGCCCGCCTGTTCTACGCCACTATCGCCGTGACGACGCTGCTGGGCGCGTCGCTGAACTTCGTGGGAATCGACCCGGCCCGGGCGCTCTACTGGGCGGCTGTCGTCAACGGCGTGCTGGCCGCGCCGCTCATGGCGGCCATGATGCTGATCGTCCGCAATCCCCGCGCTATGGGACGACTGACCCTGTCGCGGCGGGCCACCATCCTCGGCTGGGCCGCGACCGGGGTGATGGCCGTCGCCACCCTGATCTTTTTCGTCACACTGTAGGCCCTCAGGTTCGCGCACGTCGCGCGCGCCGATCCCGCTGGCCCGTGTCGACAAGCGGCCTGCGCTGACACGTCCTGTAGGCGAAGGGCTCACGATGTGACCATGTGTGGCGCGCTCCCGCGTGAAGGCGGCGAGGCCCCCCGGAGATTGCTGTCGTGTCTGCCCAAGAAGCCGGTTCCCCCATCTGGCGACCGGAACATCTGCGGCTGGCCATCGACGCCGCCAGCGTCGCGCTCTGGTCGTGGCAGGTGGATACCGACCGCTTCACCATGGACGAGCGCGCTTTCGAGCTATGGGGTCTGCCCTGGTCGAAGGAGGTCGCCTTCGAGGCCCTGTCCGCCCACATCCACCCTGCCGACCGCGACCGGGTTCGCGCGGCCTTCACCGCGACCCGCTCGGTCGCGGGACCGTACGAGATTGATTTCCGGATCATCCTGGGCAGCGAGATCCGGTGGATTTCAGCGCGCGGCCAGGGCGGCGACGAGGGCATGGTCGAGCGGGTGACCTTCGGCGTCTTTCTCGACGTCACCGGACGCAAGCAGGCGGAGGAAGGCCACGAGCTGCTCGCCGGCGAGATGAGCCATCGGGTCAAGAACCTGCTCGCCATCGCCCAGGGCCTGACACGTATCACCTCGCAGTCCACCACGTCGATCGGCGACATGGCGCATGTCCTGACCGAGCGCCTGACGGCCCTGGGGCGGGCCCATGACCTCGTTCGTCCACTGCCGGGTCACCAGGGCAAGGCGGCGCTGCTGGGCGACCTGTTTTCGGTGCTGCTGGCGCCTTACGACGATCCGGCCGCCTTCGCCGGGCGCATCCGGGTCGCTGTTCCCAGGATGGGCGTGGGCGAGAGGAGCGCGACCACCCTGGCGCTGGTCATCCATGAAATGGCGACGAATTCGGTCAAGCACGGGGCCTTGTCGTCGGATTGCGGAATCCTCGATGTCAGCGGCGCGACGGACGAGCGCGATGTGCGGGTGGTATGGGCCGAGACCGGTGGCCCGCCGATCCATGGGGCGCCCGAGATGAAGGGCTTTGGCAGCAAGCTGATCTCGCGCAGCATCGCCCACGATCTCGAGGGCGCCCTCACCTACGACTGGCAGGAAAGCGGCCTCGTCGCGACCTTGCGGATGCGGAAGGACCGGCTCTCAGCCTAGAGCGGACCTGCGGAAAAGTGCGAACCGGTTTTCCGCCCGACGGCGCCGCCTCCGAACCCGTCCACCCTTCCTCAACCCTTCCCGCGCATCCCTGCTTCCGGCACACTGGAACAGACGATGAACGCGATTCGCCCCATTCGCATCCTCGGGCTCGACCCGGGCCTCCGCAAAACCGGCTGGGGCGTGGTCGTCGTCGAGGGCGCGCGGCTGACCCACGTGGCCCACGGGGTGATCGCCCCCAAGGACTCCTTGCCCTTCTCGGAGCGCCTCTTGGTCCTGTTCGACGCCATCGCCGAGGTGATCGCCCTCCACGCCCCGGACGAGGCGGCGGTGGAGGAGACCTTCATGAATTCCAACGCCCAGTCGGCGCTCAAGCTCGGCCACGCCCGGGCCTGCTGCCTGATCGCCCCGGCCCGCGCGGGCCTCAGCGTCGCCGAATACGCCGCCACCGTGGTCAAGAAGGCCGTGGTCGGCACGGGCGCGGCCGACAAGGCCCAGGTCGGCTTCATGATCCGCCGCCTGCTGCCGACGGCGGGCGACACCACCAGCGACGCGGCCGACGCCCTGGCCGTCGCCATCGCCCACGCCCACGCCCGCCGCGCCCGCCGTTACGCGGCCTAGAAATCTAGCCAGGGAAACGACACCTAGATCCTCCCCCTGAGGGGGAGGTGGCGCTTGGAGCGCAGCGACAAGCGACGGAGGGGGCTCTGCGGGGGGCTTCAACACCCCCTCCGTCACGCCTTGCTTCGCGCGGCGCGCCACCTCCCCCTGCGGGGCGAGGATCTGAGGCGGCCAGCCTCACACCACCCCCGGCCCGGGGAAGAGCTTCTTCCAGGTGAGCCCCCGGGTGGAGCGCGCCACCAGCACGTAGAAGACCACTCCCACTACGCCCAGGCCGGCCTCAACCCACAACATGGCGCCCGAGCCCCACTGCGTCGCCGCCCAGCCGTCGATCTCGGTCACCACCAGGATCGGCACGTTCGAGATCGACGACACCAGGTTATATTTGGTCACTGCGGCGCCCTTGCCGATGGCCTCGAGCGTCACCGCCGCATAGCCGCCGTAGCAGAAGCCGATGATCAGGTTGTAGAGGCTGGCGAACAGCAGGAAGGCCAGCGGCGTGCGCGGCCCCACCGCCATGGCCACCGCCGTCAACGCCGAGGCGACCCCGAACAGGGCGTAGGCCAGCTTGCGGTCCATCCGGTCGGCCAGGTAGCCGCCGGCCACCGCCCCCGGGATGCTCACCAGCCCCGACAGGAGCCCGCCCGCCAGCGCCACCTGATCGGCGTCGGCGCCCCAGTCCTTGGCGATCGCCGCCCACAGTTGCTGGACCCCGCCGGTGCCGATCGGCAGCAGGCAGATGAAGCAGGCCAGGAGGCCGATCCGGGTCCGGACTAGGCTCCAGACATCGCGCCCTGTCTCGGCGATCACGCTGAAATAGGTCCGCGACGCCCCCTTCATCCGGCCGGGTTCGCGCAGCAGGACCAGCGGCCACATGCAGGCCGCCGAGATCAGGGCGAGCGTCACGCCTGCCGTCCACGGATGGCCCGAGTGCACCGCCAGCCAAAGGCCCGCCCCGCCGCCCAGCCCCGTGCCGCCCAGGTTGCCCGCCTGGCTCCAGCCCGCCGCGCGGCCCTTCTCGTGGTCGGGCGTGTCGAAGGCCATGAATCGCTCCGCCGCCATGGCCGAAAGCGTCGAGGCCAGGCTGGCGGTCAGGGCCATGGCGCCGAACGCCGGCAGCAGCCCGGTCTCCAGCGGCATCAGCCCGATCGCCGCCAAACTGGCCCCGGTCAGCACGATGCCGATCGCGTACCAGGTCTTCGAGGTGAGGGTGGTGTCGATCAGCGGCGCCCACAGCACCTTCCAGGTGTTGGGCAGCAGCACCATCCCCGCCAGCCCGGCCACCGCCGCGACGCTGGCGCCGGCGTGGCTGAGCAGCCAGGCCAGGCTGATCGTCACATAGCCGCCCGCCGCCCCATACGGCAGGTAGAGCACCAGATAGACCGCCGGATGTGGCGGCTTGTGCGGCTTGGCGGTCATAGACGGGTCCCCGACTGAGCCCGGAGGCTAGCGCGGTTGGACGCGGCGCGTCAGCGCCCATTCCTGGCCGTTCCCCCGAAACCGCCCCTGCGGTACCTATTGGAACACATGACGAACGTGATTCGCCCCGCCCTGCCCCAGGAGAGCACGCTGTGATCGGCCGGCTGTGGGGGATCGTGGCCGAAGTCGGCGAGGAAGACGCCCTCATCGACGTGGGCGGCGTAGGCTATGTGGTCCGCTGCGGCGCGCGCACGCTGGGCCGGCTCCCGGCCATGGGCGAGACCGCCACCCTGCACATCGAAAGCCAGTGGGGCGAGCAGACGGGCATGACCCTCTACGGCTTCCTCGACCGCAATGAGCGCCGCGCCTTCGTCATGCTGAAGACCATCCAGGGCGTCGGCCCGAAGGCGGCGCTGGCGGTCCTCGATGTCCTGCCGCCACAGGAGCTTTCCGCCGCCGCCTCGCGGGGCGATCAGGCCGCCGTGGCCCGCGCCAACGGGGTCGGGCCGAAGCTGGCGCTGCGCATCGTCACCGAGCTGAAGGACAAGCCGATCGGCGACGGGGTCATCTCGGCGCTGCAGCCCCACGCCGCCCCCGCGCCGCTGAAGCCCAGCGCCTCGGGCGAGGCCACAGCCGCGCTCATGGGCCTGGGCGTCGCCGAGCCCGCGGCCCGCCGGGTCGTCGAACAGGCCGCACTGCGCCTCGGCGACGACGCCGAACCCGCCGCCCTCATCAAGGCCGCCCTCCAGGAGTTGGGGCGGTGAAGAGATTGGCCACGGAAAACACGGAAGCGCAGGCGGCAACGCCAAGCGGGCTTTGGGCGACGCGCCACAGGCGCGTCCTTCCCTCGATCCCCAGCCCTTCCGCCTTTGCTCTTTCCGTGTTTTCCGTGTTTTCCGTGTTTTCCGTGGCCAATTCTAGGGCCGCCCTATGACCCGCATCGTCTCCGGCGAACCGGCCCCCTTCG
Source organism: Caulobacteraceae bacterium (assembly GCA_947475465.1). GTDB lineage: Bacteria > Pseudomonadota > Alphaproteobacteria > Caulobacterales > Caulobacteraceae > Phenylobacterium. The sequence goes on from CANJLK010000026.1 coordinate 34,739, forward strand.
AGCCCACCGACAAGGCGCTGCGCCCGCAGACCCTGGCCGAGTTCGTCGGCCAGGAGCAGGCCAAGGGAAACCTGCGGGTCTTCATCGAGGCCGCCAAGCAGCGCGCCGAGGCCCTCGACCACGTCCTGCTGTTTGGCCCTCCCGGGCTTGGCAAGACGACGCTCGCCCAGATCGTCGCCCGCGAACTGGGCGTCAATTTCCGCGCCACCTCCGGCCCGGTGCTGGCCAAGGCCGGCGACCTGGCCGCCATCCTCACCAACCTCGAACCGCGCGACGTCCTGTTCATCGACGAGATCCACCGCCTGCCGGCCAATGTGGAGGAGATCCTTTATCCGGCCATGGAGGACCACGTCCTCGACCTGATGATCGGCGAGGGCCCTTCCGCGCGCTCGATCCGCATCGACCTCGCGCCCTTCACCCTGGTCGCCGCCACCACCCGGGCCGGCCTCCTGGCCACGCCGCTCCGCGACCGTTTCGGCATCCCGCTGCGCCTGGAGTTCTACACGCCCGCCGAACTGCAGAAGGTGCTGGGCCAGGCGGCGCTGAAGATGGGCCTGTCGCTGCACCCGGAGGGCGCCGCCGAGATCGCCGCCCGCGCCCGGGGCACGCCTCGGGTCGCCGGCCGCCTGCTGCGCCGGGTCCGCGACTTCGCCGCCTCGGACGGGGTGGAGCTCATCGACCGCAAGGCCGCCGCCTCAGCGCTCGCCCGCCTGGACGTCGATGAGATGGGCCTCGACGCCCTGGACCGCCGCTACCTGCGCGCCCTCATCGACAACTACGCCGGCGGCCCGGCCGGAGTGGAGACCCTGGCCTACGCCATCGCCGAGGCCAGAGACGCCGTTGAGGACGTGATCGAGCCCTTCCTCCTGCAGCAGGGCTTCATCCAGCGCACGCCGCGCGGCCGCATGGCCTGCGCCAAGGCCTACGCCCACCTGGGCCTCGTCCCGCCCAAGTCCGCCAACCTGCCGCCCGCGCCGGATCTGTTCGAGGAATGAGCGATCCGGCCCCCTCCGCCGGCCGCATCGAAGGCCGCGAGCACCAGCTGCCAGTGCGGGTCTACTACGAGGACACCGACTTCTCCGGTGTCGTCTACCACGCCAACTACCTTCGCTATTTCGAGCGCGGACGGAGCGACTTCTTCCGCCTGGTGGGCATCGGCCATGCCGCCCTCCTGGCTAGGCCTGACCCCATCGCCTTCACGATCCTGACCATGACCGTCGACTTCAAACGCGCGGCCAGGATCGACGACGCGCTCGTCGTCCGCACCACCTACGACTCGGCCAAGGGGCCCCGCCTCTTCGTCAGCCAACGGATCACCCGCGGCGATGAGCTGATCGCGCAGGCCTCGGGTGTGGCCGCCTGCATCGACCTGCAGGGCCGCGCCCGCAGGCCGCCTGCGGAATTGCTCGCCGCGCTCTCGCCGCTGTTCGTTCCCCAAACCTTGACTGGGGCGCCTTAAGATCGCCACCGCCGGCGGTCAGACGATTCGCCACCCCAAGCTTCCAGGACCCGCATGGACCCCGCCGCCGTCACGCCCGAGAGCTTCAACTTCCTGACCCTGTTCAAGGAGGCCGACTGGGTCGTGAAGCTGGTCATGCTGGGCCTGGCCGGCGCCTCGCTCTGGTCGTGGACCATCATCCTCGACAAGGTGTTCCGCTTTTCGACCCTCAACCGCCAGGCCGAGACCTTCGAGGACGCCGTGGCCTCCGGCCGCAGCCTGGAGGACGTCGCCGCCGAGGCGGGCGAGCGGCCCCGCCAGATCTTGCCCCGGATGCTGCAAGGCGCCCTTCGCGAGTGGCGCGAGGCCCGCGCCAAGGGCCCGATCAGCGATACCCAGGCGGCCTTCCTGATCCAGCGCATCGACCGTGTCCTCGACGCCGCCATCGCCCGCGAAAGCGCCCGGATCGAACAGGGTCTGGGCAGCCTGGCTATCGTCGCCACCGCCTCGCCGTTCATCGGGCTGTTCGGCACCGTCTGGGGGATCATGCACTCCTTCCAGGCCATCGCGATCCAGAAGAACACCAGCCTGGCCGTCGTCGCGCCCTCCATCGCCCAGGCGCTGTTCGCCACCGCCATCGGCCTCGTGGCCGCGATCCCGGCCTATGTGGCCTACAACGCCTTCTCGACCTCGGCCGGCAAGTTCGCCGGACGGCTCGAGGGCTTCGCCGACGACCTCTCCACCGCCATCCAGCGCCGGCTGGCGGAGCGGGCGGCCTAGGGATGGCGCTCTCCGCCAACGACGCCTTCGCGGCCGGCGGACGCCGCCGACGCCGTGGCGGCCGCGGGCGCCGCGGCGCGCTCTCGGAGATCAACGTAACGCCCCTGGTGGACGTGATGCTGGTGCTGCTGATCGTCTTCATGATCTCCGCGCCGCTGCTCACCGCCGGCATCCCGCTGGAGCTGCCGAAAACCGAGGCGGGCGCCCTGCAGGACCAGTCCCAGCCGCTGACGCTTTCAATCCGCGCCGACGGCCAGGTCTTCGTGGGCGAGACCGAGGTGCCCTTCGCCAACCTGGCGCCGCGCCTGCGCGAAATGGCCGGCCCCGACACCAAGAAGCCGATCTTCGTGCGCGCCGACGGCAAGGCCGCCTATTCGGTGGTGGCCCAGGTGATGGCCGCCCTGTCGACCTCGGGCTTCACCTCGATCAACCTGATCACCGAAACCGGCGGCCCGTCCTCCGGCGACAAGCCTGCGCCCGCCCCGGCGGCGGCCCCCGAGGCTGACAGTCCGTGATCCGGCGCGAGACCTCTCCGGCCCTGATCGGGTCCGTGCTGCTGCACGGCGCGGTCGCGGCCGCCCTGCTGGTCTCCTGGAACTTCACCCACGACCTGAAGGTGGGCGCCGTGGTGCCGGTGACCATCGTCGCCAATGCGCCGCAGACCGACCTTGCGCCCGCCGTCCAGGCGCCTGAGGTCCAGACCGCCCAGGCCGAGGACCCGGTCCCCGCCGCACCCTCCGAGTCCACGCCGCCGGCCCCGGAGCCCAAGCCGCAGCCCCAGCCCGTTCCCAAGCCGACGCCCAAGACCGCCCAGCCACCGCCGGCGCCCACTCCCAAGCCCGTGCCTGCGCCGGTCAAGCCGGCCCCCGCCGCGGCCCAGGCCAAGCCCGCTCCGCCGGCCAAGCCTGACAAGGGCCTCGACTTCGACGCGCTGGCCGCCGCCATCTCCAAGTCCGCCAAGCCCTCGTCCGCACCGAAGGGTCCCGCCCGGCCGGAAACCGCCCTCCAGGCCCGCCCGGCCCTGGGCGCCGGCGAACAGGCCGCGGCGCTGAGCGGCCTGACCCAGGAACTGCAACGCCGTTGGAACCCCAACTGCGACGTCGAGGGCGGCCGCGACGTGCTGGTGCGCGTCACCTTCCAGATCGGCGCCGGGGGCCAGGTGGTGGGCGACGTCAACGCCCAGCTCAAGAGCGTCCGCACCCCGGTAGCCCAGGCCGCCGCCGAGCGGGCGGTGCGCGCAGTCTATGCCGCGGCCCCCTTCCGCACCCTGCCGCGCGAGTTCTACGGCGAGCGGGTCGCGGTCAATTTCAACGCACGCGAGGCCTGTTCCTGATGAAGATCCTTCGCAGCCATTTCCCGCGCGCCCTGGTCCTGGCCCTGGCCTGCCTGCTGACGGTGGGCCTGGCCGCCGCCCCGGCGCGGGCCGAGATCGAGGTCAACGTCAATCGCGGCGACGTCCAGCCCCTGCCCATCGCCGTGCCGGCCTTCGGCGGCGGCCAGGTGGGCGCCGACATCGTGGGCGTGATCAGCGCCAACCTTCAGCGCTCGGGGCTGTTTCGGCCGGTCGACCCCGCCAGCTTCATCGAGAAGGACCTCAACACCGCGCTGCAGCCGAGGTTTGCCGACTGGAAGCAGATCAACGCTCAGGCGCTCATCAGCGGCAATGTCACGGTTGTCGGTGGCCAGCTGAAGGTCCAGTTCAGGCTCTGGGACGTGTTCGCCGAAAAGCAGCTCCTCGGGCAGGAAGTCACCTCCTCGCCCGAGAACTGGCGGCGCGTGGCCCACAAGATCTCCGACGCCGTCTATGAGCAGCTGACCGGCGAGAAGGGCTATTTCGACACTCGCGTGGTGTTCGTGGCCGAGTCCGGCGCCCGCGGCGCCAAGACCAAGCGTCTGGCGATCATGGACCAGGACGGCGCCAATCCCTCCTACCTGACCGACGGCTCGGCGATCATCATGACGCCCCGGTTCTCCTCGACCAGCCAGCAGATCACCTACATGGCCCTGAAGCCTGAGGGGTCGGTCATCTATCTGTTCAACCTGGAGACCGGCCGCCGCGAGAGCCTGGGCGACTTCAAGGGCATGGTCTTCGCCCCGCGCTTTTCTCCCGATGGAGACAAGGTCGCCTTTTCCGTCGAGCGCGGCGGCAACAGCGACATCTTCGTCATGGATCTGCACAACCACGCCGCCGCGCGCCTGACGTCAGACCCATCGATCGACACTTCGCCGTCCTTCTCGCCGGACGGGTCGAAGATCGTCTTCAACTCCGATCGCTCCGGCAGCCCGCAACTCTACATCATGGGCGCCGACGGCTCGAACCCGCGCCGCCTTACCTTCCAGGCCGGCCGCTACACCACCCCGGTGTGGAGCCCGACCGGGGAATTCATCGCCTTCACCAAACAGACGGGCGGCCAGTTCCACATCGGCGTCATGCGCGCCGACGGCACCGACGAGCGGATTCTCACCTCCAGCTACCTGGATGAAGGCCCCGCCTGGGCGCCCAACGGCCGAGTGCTGCTGTTCAGCCGCCAGGGCCCGGGCGGGGCCTCGAAACTGTGGAGCGTGGACGTCACCGGCCGGGTCCTGCAGCCCATGGCCTATCCAGGCGCGGGATCGGACCCGGCCTGGTCGCCGTTACTGAACTGAGCCGTAACGAACACGGTTGCGCCACAAGCGTGACCGTAAGACTCTCTACCCGCGCCGGGCGCTTCGCCAGGACGCGCCGTGAACTGAAAAAGGAGATGCGTTCCATGGTCACGAATCGCACTGTCGGCGCAGCCCTGCGGCTGGCGCTGGTCGCCGCCGCCGCCCTTTCGATGAGCGCCTGCGCCACGAAGCCGAAGTACCAGCCCGCCCCGACACCGGCCCCGACGCCGGAGGCCCCGCGCCCCGCGCCGCCCGCGCCCGTCGAACAGGCGCCCGCCCCGCCGCCCGGCCCCATGGCCGGCTCCGAGCAGGACTTCGTCGTCAATGTCGGCGACCGGGTCTACTTCGACTACGACAGCTACGCCGTGCGGTCCGACGCCCAGCCCCTGCTGGCGGCCCAGGCGCAATGGCTGAAGCGCTACCCGGCCGTGCAGCTGCGGATCGAAGGCAACTGCGACGAACGCGGCACTCAGGAATACAATCTCGCGCTCGGCGCCCGCCGCGCCAATTCGGTTCGCGACTACCTGGTCTCCCAGGGTGTCCCGGCCAGCCGCATCTCCACCGTCTCCTTCGGCAAGGAAAAGCCGATCGACGCCGGCTCGGGCGATGACGCCGACCAGCATAACCGCAACGCCCACACCGCCATCGTCAGCGGCGCCAGGATGCGGTGATGACAGGCTCACGCCTGCGTTGGTTCGGGGCGGCGGCGGCGATCTTCCTGATCGCCGCCCCGGCCTTCGCCCAGACGGTCCTGCCCGACACCCCGGCCGACGATCCCCTCGACGCGCGCGACGCCAAGCGGGTGGACCGGATGGAGAAGGTGGTCCGAGAACTGCGCGACATTGTCTTCAAGGCCCAAAGGACCGGCGCGCCCGTCGTGGTGCAGCCGGCCGACACCGACGCGCGCATGGCCGAGCAGGCCGCCAAGATCGACGACCTGCAGCAGACCCTCACCCGGGTGAACGGCTCCCTCGACCAGGCGGCGCATGATGCCGACCAGGCGCGCCGCGACAACCTGGCCCTCCAGGTCCAGGTCAAGGCCCTGGCCGACCGGGTGACGGCGCTCGAGCAGAAGCCGGCGGCAGAGGCTCCCGGACCGCCGCCGCCGCCCGAACCCCCGGTCGAGGGTCCGCCCAAGCCCGCCGCCCAGGCCGCCTTCACCGCCGCCTACAAGCTGCTGCTCAGCGGCGACTATCCCGGCGCGGAAGCCGCCTTCGGCGCCTACGTGGCCACCTACCCCGACAGTCCCCGCACGCCGGAGGCCCGCTACTGGCTGGGCAAGACCCTGGTCACCAAGGGCGACGAACAGAAGGCCGCCACGGCCTTCATGGAATCGATCCGCGGCTTCCCGCAGACCGCCTGGGCCCCCAACGCCATGATCGAACTGGCCCGCTCGCTGGTCGCATTGAAACAGCCGGCCCAGGCCTGCGCCACCCTGGCGGAAATCCCCAAGCGCTATCCCAAGGCCGCGCCCTCGGTCGCCGCGAAGATCGCCTCGACCCGCGTCCAGGCGAAGTGCGTCGCCCCCTAGCCATCGCGATCGGCGATCCGGCCGCCTCGATCGCCGAGGTCCTCGACCACCGGCTGCTGCGGGCCGGCGCTCGCCCCATCGCCGTGGCCCTCTCGGGCGGCGGTGATTCCGTCGCGCTCCTGCTGGCCGCCCGCGCCTGGGCGCAGGCCCATGGCCGGCGCCTGCTCGTCCTCACCCTCGATCACGGCCTGCGGCCGGAAAGCGGCGCCTGGACCCAGGCCTGCGCGGCGCGCGCCGCAGGCCTGGGCCTGGCCTTTCGCGCCCTTGCCTGGAAAGGCGACAAGCCTGCGACAGGTCTCCCGGCCGCCGCCCGCGCTGCGCGCCATCGCCTGCTGGCCCAGGCCGCCCGCGAGGCCGGCGCCCGGGTGATCCTGTTGGGCCACACCGCTGACGACATCCTGGAGGCCCAGGCCATGCGGGCCGACGGCGCGTCGGTGTCCAGCCCCCGCGAATGGGGGCCATCACCCGCCTGGCCGGACGGGCGGGGGATTTTCCTGCTGCGCCCCATGCTGGGCTTGCGCCGCGCGGCGCTTCGCCAGTGGCTGGCGGGCCAGGGCGAAACCTGGATCGAGGACCCCGCAAACGACGATCTGACCTACGCCCGGGCCCGCGCGCGGGCCAGGCTCGGCCCTGCAGCGACGATCCGCCCGGCGCTGGCGGAGGCGTCCGCCTCGGACCTCGCCCTCGCCACGATCACCGACCCCGCCGGCGCGCTTCTCATCCCCCGCCACCGCCTCCGAGCCGTCGCCCCGCAAGCCCTCGCCCGCTTCGTTTCCATCGCCTGTGTCTGCGCGGCCGGCACGGATCGCCCGCCCGCCCCGGCCCGTGTCCGACGCCTCGCCGAGGCCCTGGGAGGCGCCGGACCTCTCACCGCGACCCTCGGCGGATCGCGGATCACCGCCGACGACGCCCAGGTCCGCTTCTCGCGCGAAGCCGGCCGCGCAGGACTTCCCTCGGCGCGCCTGGAGCCCGGCGAAACCTGCGTCTGGGACGGCCGATTCGAGATTGCCGCCGACCGCGCTTTCGAGGTCCGCCCGCTCGCGGGCCTGAGCGCCGCGCTCCTGGGCCCCGAGCGTGAAGCGCTCCGCGTCCTGCCGCCAGACGAGCGCCCGACCCTGCCTGCTTTGGTCGACGCCACAGGCCGCGCGGCCTGCCCGGCCCTCGTCCGGAACGACGGCGTGCGGCTGGAAAGCCTGACCCAAACCCGTCTCCTGGCCGCCAGCGGCGTCGTTTCGAGCGAACCCGCTTAGGGAACTACAGCCTGGCCACCGCCAGCACCTGATCGACCCCGCGGACGATGGGGTCGGCGAACCGGCGGCCCAGCAGGCTGGCGTGGCCGGCGCCGGCCACATGCTCCACATAGCCGTTGGCCGAGGCCAGCGCCGGAAGCACCTGGATCGCCTTAAGGGCCGTCGCGGTGTTCTCGGCGCCCGCGGTGATCACCGCCACCGGCATCCGGGTCGGGAAATCCGCCGCCCGCGCCTGGTCCGAGGTGACAGGCCAGCGGGACACCTCCTCGGAGGACCAGTGGGCGTGGCTGGCCAGGCCGAAGATCCGGCGCTTTTCCGCCGAGGCCTCGCCCTCCAGGCCGATCTGGTCGCCCCTAATCGCCGCCACCGGCCGCATCATCCCCAGCCGCGCGCCCCGGCTGACCAGCCGCAGCGACCAGCCGAAGGCCTTCACCGCCCTGGACCCGAGGGGCGAACCCATGACCTCCGGCGTCACCGCGTCCACCAGCACGACGCCCACCACGCGGTCGGGATGGGTCACCGCGAACAGCCGCACCATCAACCCGCCCATGGAGTGGCCGACCAGGACCAGGGGCCCGGTCTCGCCCAGTTCGCGCAACAGGGCGGTCAGGTCGTCCACGATGGCGCGGCCGTCGCGCGGGCGCGGTCCGGGATCGGAGTGGCCCAGGCCGGCGCGGTCGTAGGCGATGCTCCGAAGCCCCTTGGCCGCCAGCTTCTCCTGGACCACAGCCCAGTCGGCGGCGCAGCCGAAGGCGCCATGCTCAAGGACGATGGTCGGCCGCTCCCCGGCCGGGCCGGCCGTCACCACACGCAGCCGCCGTCCACCCACGTCCACCATCTCGCCCCGGAAGGTCTTGAGCGGGGCGGCGGACATCGACGGAGGATCCTCTGGCCAGGTGCGACGGATCAGGAATGCGCGAAACGGGCGCGCGCTCCAGTCCAGATCCCGCCCCGGCCCACGGCTCAGCCGGCGGGGTGTTGTCCGGTCAGACTAGAGGCGTCAGACGAAAGATTTGTGTGCAGGCGCATATGCGGCCGCGCATTGGCCGGCGTCATGGCGGCGTCTTCGGCCGTCTCTCCGAAGCTGGCGGCGACCCGACGGGCCGTCTCGGCGTCGATGCGGCGCTGGACGGCGGGATCCAGGCGCCGCGCCGGCGGGTTGAACCGGGCGTCCATCAGGGCCTGCTTGCTGGCCGGGATGTTCGACACATAGGCCATGCGGACCCCGCCGTGCGACGGCTTCAGGGCCTCCCGCAGCGGCAGGTCGCCGGCCTGGGCGAAGCTGCGGCCCAGGAACATCTCCGGGTTCATCGGCCGCTCGTCGCGGTCGCGGATTTCGAAGTGCAGGTGAGCGCCGGTGGACGATCCGGTGGAGCCCACGAAGCCGATCGGCGTCCCGGCCTTCACCGCCACCCCGGCCGCCATGGCGGGCTCGAAGCGGGCCATGTGGGCGTAGCGGGTGGTCAGACCCTCGGCATGCCGCACGTCGATGAAGCGGCCGTAGCCGGCGTCCTGGCCGGTGCGGATCACCACCCCGTCAGCGGCGGCCAGCACGTGAGCCCCGCTGGGCGCCAGAAGGTCGATGCCGGCGTGCAGCCGCCCGGACCCTTCCCAGGGCAACTGGCGCAGACCGAAGGGAGAATCGACTTCCGCGCCGGGCACGGGATCGGTGAAGGCGATCAGCACGGGGGCGGGCGCGGCGGCGGACGCCTCGGCCATCCGCAGAACGGCCGGGCGACGCGGCGTCACGGTCTGGACACGCGCCGGCAGCGCGGCCTGGGCCACGGCGACCGCCATCAGCGCCAGGCTGGCGCCGAGGACGCCATCGACGAGCCACGTCTGAACGCGCCCGAGGGCGGCCGTACCGTTATCACGCAAAACCAGAATTCTCCCGGCTAGGCTGAGCCTTTCTTGGCGGCCATCTGCAATCCAGAGGCCAGGCTTCAGCGTCGCAACCACCAACGTTCTCGCTTATTGGCGGGCGTTCTAGGCGAAAGATGGGCGAGGGGCGAGTCATTCCGCCCCGCCTTCCCCTGAGAGGCGATCTTGAAAGCTTGGCCTTATCTGAAGACGTTCGCTTGGAGACTCTAGAGCGCCTTGAGGATGCCCTCGACCATCTTCTTGGCGTCGCCGAACAGCATCATGGTGTTGTCGCGGAAGAACAGCTCGTTCTCGACACCGGCATATCCGGAGCTCATCCCGCGCTTCACGAACAGCACCGTGCGCGCCTTCTCCACGTCGAGGATCGGCATGCCGTAGATGGCGCTGGTCGGGTCGGTCTTGGCCGCCGGGTTGGTCACGTCGTTGGCGCCGATCACGAAGGCCACGTCGGCGGTCGGGAATTCGGCGTTGATGTCCTCCAGCTCGAAGACCTCGTCGTAAGGCACGTTGGCTTCGGCCAGCAGCACGTTCATGTGGCCGGGCATCCGTCCGGCGACCGGGTGGATGGCGTACTTCACCTCCACGCCCTCTTCCTTGAGCTTGTCGCCCATCTCGCGAAGGGCGTGCTGCGCCTGGCTGACGGCCATGCCGTAGCCCGGGACGATGATCACCTTGGAGGCGTTCTTCATGATGAAGGCCGCGTCATCCGCCGAGCCCTGCTTGACGGGCCGGGTCTCGACCTTGCCGCCGGCGGCCGCGGCGCTGTCGTCCGCGCCGAACCCGCCCAGGATCACTGACACGAACGAGCGGTTCATGGCCTTGCACATGATGTAGCTGAGGATGGCGCCCGACGAGCCCACCAGGGCGCCGGTGATGATCAGGGTGGTGTTTTCCAGCGTGAAGCCCAGCGCCGCCGCAGCCCAGCCGGAGTAGCTGTTGAGCATCGAGACCACGACGGGCATGTCGGCGCCGCCGATCGGGATGATCAGGGTGATGCCGACGATCAGGGCCAGGGCGAAGATGCCCCAGAAGGCCCAAAGCGCCGCGCCGCCGCTCATCACCAGGACCACGATCAGGGCCACGATGCCCGCCGCCAACGCCAGGTTCAGCAGGTGACGGGCGGGCAGCAGGATCGGCGCGCCGCTCATGTTGCCGTTCAGCTTGGCAAACGCGATCACGGAGCCGGTGAAGGTCACCGCCCCGATGGCCAGGCCCAGCGACAGTTCGATCAGCGACTTCAGCTGCACGGCGCCGTCGGGACCGACGATGCCATAGGCCGCCGGGGTATGGATCGCGGCCACCGCCACCAGGCACGCGGCCATCCCGACCAGGCTGTGAAAGGCGGCCACCAGCTGCGGCATGGAGGTCATCGCGACCTTGCGCGCGATCATCGCGCCGACGCCGCCGCCGATCGCCACGCCGGCGAGGATCAGGCCCACGGTCAGGCTGTCGAGCTTGCCTTGTCCCCAGAGCGTGACCAGCGTCGTCAGGACTGCGATGGTCATGCCGATCATGCCGTTGCGGTTGCCCGCCTGGCTGGTGGTCGGCGACGACAGGCCCCGGAGCGCCAGGATGAACAGCACGCCCGAGACGAGATAGAGGATGGCCGCGAGGTTGGCGTTCACTTGTGGCCCTCTTTCTTCGCAGCCGGGACCTTCTTCTTGTACATGGCCAGCATCCGCTGGGTGACCAGGAAGCCGCCGAAGATGTTCACCGCCGCGAAGCCCGCGGCCACCGCGCCGGCGCCCTTGGAGATCAGAACGTTGCGGGTCAGCTCGCCGGTGGGCGCATGGGCCGCGGCGGCCAGCAGGGCGCCCACGATGATCACCGACGAAATGGCGTTGGTCACGGCCATCAGGGGGGTGTGCAGGGCCGGCGTTACGCTCCAGACCACATAGTAGCCGACGAAG
>CANJLK010000027.1 GCA_947475465.1 Caulobacteraceae bacterium
GAGCACCGCTTCTGGCTGGGCGATGCCTTCGCCTCCGGCGGCTCCGTGGGGTACGACCACAAGGCGATGGGCATCACCGCCAAGGGCGCCTGGGTTTCCGTCCAGCGCCACTTCGCCGAACGCGGCGTGGACGTGCAGAGCGAGCCGATCAGCGTGGTCGGCTGCGGCGACATGTCGGGGGACGTGTTTGGCAACGGCATGCTCCTGTCCAAGAGCATCCGCCTGCTGGCCGCCTTCGACCATCGCCACATCTTCCTCGACCCCGATCCCGACCCGGCGAGGTCCTGGGCGGAGCGGGCCCGGATGTTCGCCCTGCCGCGTTCGTCCTGGGCGGACTACGACAGGAAGCTGATCTCCAAGGGCGGCGGGGTTTTCCCCCGCGACCTGAAGTCGATCCCGCTCTCGGCGCCGGTCAAGGCCATGCTGGGGGTCAAGGCCGACGCGCTCGCGCCGGCCGAACTGATCAACGCCATCCTGAAGTCTGAGGCCGAGCTGCTCTACCTGGGCGGGATCGGAACCTACATAAAGGCCAGGACCGAAGCCAACACCGAGGTCGGCGACAAGGCCAACGACGCCGTGCGGGTCAACGGCGCGGAGCTGCGGGTCAAGGTGGTCGGCGAGGGCGCCAACCTGGGCGCCACCCAGGCCGGGCGCATCGAGTTCGCCGCTGAAGGCGGGCGCATCGACACCGACGCCATCGACAACTCCGCCGGCGTCGACACCTCCGACCACGAGGTCAACATCAAGATCCTCACCGGCATGCTGGAGCGGACCGGCGTCCTGCCGGCCAAGCGGCGCGACCCGCTGCTGAAGTCGATGACCGGCGAGATCGCCGACCACGTCCTCACCCACAACTACGACCAGACCCTGGCGCTCTCGCTGCTGGGGATGGACAGCCCCGGCGAGCCCGAGCCGCACGCCCGGTTCATGGCCGAGCTGGAACAGGCCGGACGCCTCGACCGCGCGGTCGAGGGCCTGCCGGACGCCGCCGTCGTCGCCGAACGTCAGGCGGCGGGCCAGGGCCTCACCCGGCCGGAACTGGCGGTGCTGCTGGCCTATGGCAAGCTGGAATTGAAGCGCGAGATCGTCGCCGGGGACGCGCCCGACGATCCCTACCTCGAAGGCCTGCTGGAGGCCTATTTCCCCAAGGCGCTGCGCAAGTACGCCGAGCCCATGCGCCGCCACCGGCTGCGCCGCGACATCATCGCCACGGTGGTCGCCAATGACGTGGTCAACCGCTGTGGGCCGAGCTTCCCGACCCGGACCATGGCTTCGGCCGGGTGCGACGCGCGGGCCTTCGTCGCCGGCTATGAGGCGGCCAAGGCCGTCCTCGACCTGCCGGCCCAATGGGATGCGGTGGCCGCCCTGGACGGCAAGGCGCCGGCGGCCGGCCAAATGGCGCTGTTCCGCAGCCTGGCCGCCGCACTGCGCGGCGCGACCTTCTGGCTGGCCAGGCGCGCCGGGCGCGAGAAGCTCGACGTGGCCGCCCTGGTGGCCAGCTACGGGCCGGGGTTCGCCACCCTGCGCAAGCTGACGCCGGGTGTGCTTTCGCCCGTCGAGCAGGACGCGGTCGACGGGCGCGCCCGCCGGCTGATCGAGGCCGGGGCGCCTGAACCGCAGGCCCGGTCCGTCGCGGCCCTGCAGCCCCTGACCACGGCGGCCGACCTCATCGATCTGGCGGAGGCCTCGAGCTGGCCCCTGCCGGCGGTGGCCAGGCTCTACCACGCAACCGGCGCGGCCTTCGCATTCGACCGCGTGCGCCAGGCGGCCGGGGCCTATGCGGTGGGCGACAACTTCGAGCGGGTGGCGCTGCGCCGCCTGATCGAGGACCTGCTGACCCAGCAGGCCGAACTCACCCGGGCCCTGATGTCCTTCGCCGGTTCCGCCCAGTCCGGCGAGGATGCCGCCCATGCCCGCGAGGCGGCGCTGTCCTGGGCGGCCCTGCGCCGCGACAAGGCCGACCTGGCCCGCAAGACCATCGCCGAGATCGAGGCCTCGGCCGGCCCCTGGACTTTCGCCAAGCTCACCATCGCCAACGCGGCGCTGCGCGAGCTGGCCGAGGGCGCGGCGAAGAAGAAGCGGTAGCTAAAAAGAGTCGTCATGGCCGGGCCTGTCCCGGCCATGACGATCATGAGTGTTTCTAGTGCCTAAACACCCGCACGCCGGTGAAGACCATGGCCAGGCCGCGTTCGTCGGCGGCCTCGATTACGGACTTGTCGTTCACCGAGCCGCCGGGCTGGATCACCGCCGTACAGCCGGCGTCGGCGGCCTGGATCAGGCCGTCGGGGAAGGGGAAGAAGGCTTCTGACGCACAGGCCGAGCCCTTCAGGTCCAGGCCGAAATCGGCGGCCCGCAGCGCCGCGATTCGGGCGCTATCCTTGCGGTTCATCTGGCCCGCGCCGACGCCCAGGGTCTGGCCCGAGCGGGCATAGACGATGGCGTTGGATTTCACGTGCTTGGCGATGGTGAAGGCGAACAGCATGTCGCGCACTTCCTCATCGGTGGGCGCGCGCTTGGTCACGACCTTCAGGTCGGCCGCCGTCAGACGGGCATTGTCGCGGCTCTGCACCAGGAAGCCGCCCGCCACCGATTTGAAGGTCAGGCCCCCCGACAGGGGGTCGGGCAGGCCGCCTGTGGTCAGCAGCCGCACGTTCTTCTTCCTGCGGAAGAGTTCGATGGCGTCCTCGTCCGCCTCGGGCGCGATCACCACTTCGGTGAGCAGCTTTAGCACCTCGGTCGCGGTCGGCGCGTCCAGCCGGCCGTTCAGGGCGATGATCCCGCCAAAAGCGCTGGTGGGATCGCAGGCGAGCGCCCGCTCATAGGCTTCCACCATGGTCTTGCCGGTGGCCACGCCGCAGGGATTGGCGTGCTTGATGATCGCGCAGGCGGGACCCGCCTTGGGATCGAACTCGGCGATCAGTTCAAAGGCCGCGTCGGTGTCGTTGATATTGTTGTAGCTGAGCTCCTTGCCCTGGTGCTGGGCGGCGGTGGCCACGCCGCTGCGCGGATTGGCGAAGCGGTAGAAGGCCGCCGTCTGGTGCGGGTTCTCGCCGTAGCGCATGGTCTGGACCAGCTCGCCGGCGAAGGCCCGGCGCTTGGGCGCGGCGTCGTCCAGGGCCTCGGCGAACCAGGCCGAGATCGCCGCGTCATAGGCCGCCGTCCGGCCATAGGCCCGGGCCGCCAGCATCTTGCGCAGGGAAAGCCCGGTCGCGCCGTCCGCCGCCATGTCGGCCAGCACCTCGGCCAGGTCGCCGATCTCGGTGCAGACCGCCACATAGCCGTGGTTCTTGGCCGCCGAACGGATCATCGCCGGCCCGCCGATGTCGATGTTCTCGACCGCCGTGGCGTAGTCGGCGCCCGAGGCGACGGTGGCTTCGAAGGGATAGAGATTGACGTAAACCAGATCGATGCCGCCGATCCCGTGCTCGTCCATCGCGGCCTTGTGGTCGGGGGCGTCGCGCACGCCCAGCAGGCCGCCGTGCACCAGGGGGTGCAGGGTCTTAACCCGTCCGTCCATCATCTCGGGAAAGCCGGTGATCTCGGAGATGTCCTTCACCGCCAGGCCGGCGTCGGCGATCGCCTTGCGCGTACCGCCGGTGGAGACGAGTTCCACGCCATGCCCGGCCAGGGTGCGGGCCGCCTCGATCAGCCCGGTCTTGTCGGAGACCGAGATCAGGGCGCGTCTGACGCGGTTGCGGTCGGGGGCGGGCGGGAAATCGGGCGCGGCGGGCATGGCGTTCTCCTGATGCGGAAGGGAGATATGCCCAGGCGAGCGGCGGTCGATATGGCCCTCGGGCTCCCCGGTGGTTTCCCACCTTATTCGCCAGTCACTCGAGGATGGGCGCGGCTTAAGGCGCAGCGCCGGTCAGGTCAACGCGGCAGAACGGCTAACCGCGCAGGGCCGCGATATTGGCCGCGTACTGCTCCGGGCCGCCCTTGAAGACCGCGCTGCCTGCGACCAGGGCCGTAGCGCCGGCCGCGATGCATTGCGGCGCGGTCACCGGCGTCACCCCGCCGTCGACCTCCAGCGGGATGTCGCGCCCCGTGGCGTCGATCATCTTGCGGAGCGCCTCGATCTTCTTCAGCTGCGAGGGCATGAAGCTTTGGCCCCCGAAGCCCGGGTTGATCGACATCACCAGGATCAGGTCGACGTCCTCCATCATCCACTGGATGACGCCGGGATCGGTGGACGGGTTGAACACCACGCCGGCCTTGGCGCCCAGTTCGCGGATCCGTTTCAGGGTGCGGTTGAGGTGTGGCCCGGACTCGGGGTGGACGCTGATCAGGTCGGCGCCGGCGGCGCGGAAGGCCTCGAGATAGGGATCGACCGGGGCGATCATCAGGTGGACGTCAAAGGGGATCGAGACGTGGGGCCGCAAGGCCTTCACCACGTCGGGCCCGAAGGTGATGTTCGGCACGAAATGGCCGTCCATGATGTCCAGGTGCAGCCAGTCGGCGCCGGCGGCCTCGACGGCCTTGGCCTCCTGGGCAAGTTTGCCGAAGTCGGCGGCGAGGATCGAAGGGGCGATGATGGTCTGGCTGGCCATGGCGCGCACTTAGCCTGAAGCGCGGCCGCGGGCCAGAGGCGGCAAGCTTGACAGCACGCCGCGCCCGCGCGTCCATCGGCCCATGAGAAAACCGATCAACCGTATCGCCCTGGTGTTCTGGATCGTGGGGTTCGCGCTCGCCGTCTCCGCCGTGGGGCCGATCAAGGCGGTCCTCGACTTCAGCGCCGTGGCCTCGACCAGTCAGGACGCCCACGTGGTCCAGATGGGCAAGGTGGTCACCGTCTGGCGCGAGGTCAGCAACGCCACGGTCAAGTCGGGCTTTCTGATCGCCTTGGGCGTCATCATCGAACTGGTCGACCTGATCCGCTGGAACGCCCTGCCGGAAGCGCAGAAGGCGGCGCGGGGGAAGCCGGCGAAGACCGGCTGACGCTGCTCCATATCCTCACCCCTCAGGGGGAGGGTGGCGCGGCGAGCTCTTGCGAGACGCGACGGAGGGGGAACTGCGGCGTACCCACTTGCCCCCTCCGTCTGTCGTTCGCTGCGCTCCGACATCCACCTCCCCCAAAAGGGGAGGATCTAGGAAGAGCGCGTCCTTGACACGCCTGGACCGGCAGGCTCGCATAATCCGTGAGGTTTAAGGGCGCCTGACGAAGCCGATGGGACCGACATCAGACGCTCTCTTCCAATCATTCTCGCCGCGTTTGGTGGCCTGCTCCTGCTTCCGATCATCGGTCTGCACCTGGGCACGGTGTTGCCGGGAGCGACAAACTTGGCTGTGATCGCACCCTCGGTCGCGGTCGCGATCTATATCCTGGCGATCATCGGCGTCGCCCTGCTTGTCGCCGGTCTGGTTGTTCGGGTGCTGCGCTGCGAACCCCCCTTCCTTGACCCAGACCCCCTCTTAGGCGCATAAGCCCGCCCTTCCGGCGCAACCTAGGTCAGCGCCCTCTACCGCCACGACCCCCAGGGATTATCTGGGACGAGGGCGGCGAGGCCCCCCGTCCACGCAATCGTGCACGGGGGTCGACCGCGTTTGGGCCATAGGGTGAGACAAGTTTGTTCGACGCACTGACAGATCGGCTCTCCAGCGTCTTTGACCGCCTCGGCGGCAAGGGCGTCCTCTCGGAGAAGGACGTCGACGAGGCCCTGCGCGAGGTCCGCGTGGCCCTGCTCGAGGCCGATGTCGCCCTGCCGGTCGTGCGCGACTTCATCGCCAAGGCCAAGGAGGCGGCCACCGGCGAAGCCGTGATCCGCTCGGTCCGGCCGGCCGACCAGGTGGTCAAGATCACCTACGATGGCCTGGTGGAGATGCTGGGCGGCGAGGGCCCGGCCACCGAGCTCAACATCTCACTGAACCCGCCCACCGTGATCCTGATGGCCGGCCTCCAGGGGTCCGGCAAGACCACCACCGCCGGCAAGCTGGCGCTGCGCCTCGTCAAGGAGCGCAAGAAGGTCCTGCTGGCCTCGCTGGACACGCGCCGTCCCGCGGCCATGGAACAGCTGGCCATGCTGGCGACGCAGGCCGGCGTCGAGAGCCTGCCCATCGTCACCGGCCAGTCGGCGCCGGATATTGCGCGCCGCGCCATGTCGGCGGCCAAGCTGCAAGGCTACGATATCCTCATCCTCGACACCGCCGGGCGCACCACGCTCGACGAGGCGATGATGAGCGAGGCGGCCGAGATCGCCCGGATCGCCAACCCGTCCGAGACCCTGCTGGTCGCCGACGCGCTCACCGGCCAGGACGCGGTGCGCACCGCCAAGGCCTTCCACGAGCGCCTGCCGCTCACCGGCCTGGTGCTGACCCGGGCCGACGGCGACGGCCGCGGCGGGGCGGCGCTTTCCATGCGCGCCGTCACCGGCCTGCCGATCAAGTTCCTGGGCGTGTCGGAAAAGATCGACGGCCTGGAGCTCTTCGACGCCCAGCGCGTCGCCGGCCGCATCCTGGGCCAGGGCGACATCGTCGCCCTCGTCGAGAAGGCCAGCCAGGAATTCGACGCCGCCAAGTCGGAGGCCATGGCCCGCAAGCTGGCCAAGGGCCAGTTCGACCTCGACATGATGGCCGAGCAGATCGGCCAGATGAAGAAGATGGGCGGGATGGAAGGCCTGATGGGCATGTTGCCCGGGGTCCAGAAGATCAAGAAGCAGATCGCCGAGGCCAATATCAACGACAAGATGATTGACCGGCAGCTGGCGATCATCTCCTCCATGACCAAGGCGGAGCGTAAGAAGCCCGACCTCCTGGCCGCCTCGCGCAAGCGCCGTGTGGCCAAGGGCGCCGGCGTCGATGTGGCCGAGATCAACCGCCTCCTGAAACAGCACCGCCAGATGGCCGACACCTTCAAGGCGCTCTCCAAGGGCGGCGGCAAGGGCCTCGCCCAGATGGCCCAGGCGTTGGGCATGGGCGGCGGCGGCGGTGCGGGCGGCATGGACCGCCTGAAGACCCTCGGCGGCGGCAAGATGCCCATGCCCAGCGAAAAAGAGATCGAAGAGATGGCCGCCAAGCTCCAGGGCGACGGCGGATTCAAATTGCCCGGACTGGGTGGCGGTCTGCCGCCCGGCTTCAACCCCTTCAAGAAATAGACCCTAAAGGACCACCTGAAATGCTGAAGATCCGTCTCGCCCGTGGCGGCGCCAAGAAGCGCCCCTACTACTCCATCGTCGTCGCCGACAGCCACTCGCCCCGCGATGGCCGCTTCATCGAGAAGGTGGGCTCCTATAACCCGCTGCTCAAGAAGGACGACCCGAACCGCGTCGTGCTGAAGGTCGAGCGCATCCAGGAATGGATGGCCAAGGGCGCTCAGCCCACCGACCGTGTCGCGCGCGAACTCGGCAAGCTCGACCTGGTGAAGTGGGAACACGGCAACAACCCGAACAAGGGCCAGCCGGGGACCAAGGCCAAGGAACGCGCCGAGGAGAAGGCCCAGAAGGAAACCGATCGTCTGGCCGCCATCGAGGAAGCCAAGAACAACCCGCCGCCGGCGCCCGAGCCTGAGCCCGTCGTCGAGGAAACCCCCGCCGAGATGATGGAAACCGCCGAGGAAGGCCCCGCCGCCGAAGAGCCTTCGGCCGCGGAAGTCCCGCCGGCCGCCGAAGCGCTCGCCGCTGAAGCTCCGGCTGCTGAAGCCTCCGCCGAAGCGGCGCCCGTCGCCGAGGAACCCGCCGCCGAAGCCCCGGCCGAACCGACCGAAGGCTGAGCCGGTCTTCGCTCTTGAGCTCCGCGGCCGTGAGCGATGACCTGATCCAGGTGGGCTGGGTGGCCGGCGCGTTCGGCGTGAAGGGCGAGGTGAAGATCACCAGCCTGACCGCCGATCCGCTGGCCATCGGCGACTATGGGCCCCTGCTGCGCGGGGACGGCTCGCCCGCCCTCACGCTTCTGGAAAGTCGCGCCTCCAAGGGGACCGTGGTCGCCCGGGCGCGCGAGGTCCAGGATCGAAGTCAGGCCGAAGCCCTGCGCGGCCTGAAGCTCTACATCCGCCGCGACGCCCTGCCGGACGTCGAGGAGGAGGACGAATACTACGTCGCCGACCTCGTCGGCCTGGCGGTCCAGGCCGCCGACGGCGAGGCGCTGGGCCGCGTGAAGTCGGTCCACGATTTCGGGGCCGGCGACCTTCTGGAAATCGAACCGCCCGTCGGCCCCAGCTGGTGGCTGCCCTTCACCCGCGAGGCGGTCCCCGAGGTCCGCATGGCCGAGCGGCTGATCGTCGCCGTGAAGCCGGAGGAGACGGAGTAGAACGCCTCTTCCCGACGCGAAGCGCGGGGGAGAGGGGCGCTACTTCGGCTTCCGCAACCGCATCAGGCCTTCCTGGGCCACCGACGCCACAAGGGTCCCGTCCTCGGCGAAGATCGAGCCGCGGATGAAGCCGCGGCCGCCCGAGGCCGAGGGGCTGTCGTGGTCGTAGAGGTGCCAGGCGTTGAAGTTCATCGGCTGGTGGAACCACATGGCGTGGTCGAGGCTGGCGAACTGCAGGCCGCGGGTGTTCCAGTTCAGGCCATGCGGACGCATGGCGGTCCCCAGCAGGCCCATGTCCGAGGCGTAGGCGCAGATCACCTGGTGCATCCGCTGGTTCTCGCCGATCGGGTCGCGGGCGCGGAACCACATCTGGCTCTGCGGATCGCGCGGCCCGCTCACCGCTGGGAAGCTCGGGCCGCCCACGGAGCGCATCTCGATCGGCCGGGGGCGCAGCATCCACTTGCGGGCCTCTTCCGGCATGGCCGCATCCGCCTCCATGGCCCGGCGCCGGGCCTCGTGGTCGTCCTCGACGCTCTCCGGTGTCGGCGCGGCCGGCATCTGAGTCTGGTGCTCCAGCCCGTCCTCGTGGGCCATGAAGGAACAGGCCAGGTTGAAGATCTGCTGGCCGTGCTGCACGGCGATCACCCGCCGGGTGGTGAAGCTGCCGCCGTCGCGGCTGCGGTCCACCTCGAAGATGATCGGGACCGCCGGATCGCCCGGGCGGATGAAATAGGCGTGGAGCGAATGGCACAGCCGGTTCTCCACCGTCTCATAGGCCGCCAGCAGCGACTGGGCGATCACCTGGCCGCCGAAGATCCGGCCCGGGGTGTCGTCCGGCGTCCGCCCCCGGAACAGGTTCACTTCCAGCCGCTCGAGCTGAAGGGTCTCGGCCAAGGTTGAGCTTTCCATGGCTCGCCGCTTACGCGCCCGCTCCGGCCCCCACAAGACTTGACGCAGGGCGACCTCACGGGGCTTTGAACGGCCATGTCCTTCGACGCCACGGTCCTGACCATGTTCCCGGACGCCTTTCCGGGCCCGCTGGGCGTCTCCCTGATCGGGACCGCGTGGCGCGAGCAGGGGCTGTGGTCATTGGAAACAGTGGACATTCGGGCCTTTTCCACAGATAAGCGCGGCTTCCTGGACGACACCCCCGCGGGTGGCGGCCCGGGACAGGTCATGAGGGCGGACGTCATCGCCTCTGCGCTTGACAGCGTGGAGCGGCGGGGACGGCCGTTTTTGTACATGAGCGCCCGGGGCAGGCCCCTGACCCAGGCGCGGGTTCGAGACTGGGCTTCTGGCCCCGGCTTGATCGTCTTGTGCGGCCGGTTTGAGGGGGTGGATCAGCGGGTGCTCGACGCCCGGGGGTTCGAGGAGGTCGCCGTCGGCGACGCGGTTCTCGCCGGTGGCGAGGCGGCGGCCCTGGTGACGATCGAGGCGTGTGTGCGGCTGGTCCCGGGGGTTCTGGGGCAGCCGCAGAGTTTGAGTGAAGAAAGCTTCGAGGGCGGTCTCCTCGAGCATCCGCAGTACACGCGACCGCGGACGTTCGAGGGCTTGGACATTCCCGAGGTGCTGCTGGGCGGCAACCACGCCGAGGTTCGGAAGTGGCGGCAGGCCCAGCGCGAAGAGACCACGCGGATCAAGCGGCCAGACCTGTGGGCCGGGCGATCCGCCAATCAACAGGCAAAGGGCGATAAAGCCCGGAAGGAATGACGACGATGAATATGATCGAGACCCTCGAGAAGGAAGAGGCCGACCGCCTTCTCGCCACCCGCAAGGTTCCGGATTTCCAGCCCGGTGACACCGTGCGCGTCAACGTCCGCATCAAGGAGGGCGAGCGCGAGCGCGTCCAGGCCTATGAAGGCGTCTGCATCGCGCGGGGCGGCCAGGGTATCAACGAGAGCTTCACGGTCCGCAAGATCAGCTTCGGCGAAGGCGTGGAGCGCCTGTTCCCGGTGCTGTCGCCGATGATCGAGAGCATCGAAGTCAAGCGTCGCGGCGTTGTGCGGCGCGCCAAGCTCTATTACCTGCGCGACCGCCGCGGAAAGTCCGCCCGGATCGCCGAACGCCAGCAGGCCCGCGTCACCGAAACCGCCGCGCCTGCGGCCGCGGAAACCGAAGAAGCGTAAGCTTCTCGGACGTCCCCGAATTCCAACGGCGGCTGCAGCGATGCAGCCGCCGTTTTTCGTTTCAGTTCCTCGCCCAGCGCGCAGCGCGATTGGGGGAGGTGGCGCGGCGAGCCCTTGCGAGACGTGCCGGAGGGGGAATCGGGGTGCGCTACCGAACCTCCTCTGTCTGTCGATCGCTGCGCTCCGACAGCCACCTTCCCTAAAGGGGGAGGATTTCGGGGGTCTTTCGCGGTTGAGCAGGTTCGTCATCTACGGGGTTGAAGCCTCCCCGACTCAACAGGGCTGACAAACCCCTCCAACAGGCCTATATTCCCCTCAACATCGTCCGTTAGCGCTGTACGGCGCCTACGAGCGGCGGGCTCCGGCCCGGCCGCTCTTTTCTTTGCCGGAGACTTTGGCCAGCCCATGCGTGGGAAAACCGCCGAGGATCAGAACCTGCTGGAGCTGCTCGACCCCGTGGCCGAGGCCGCCGGCTATGAGATCGTGCGCCTGCGCCTGATGGGCGGCGAACACGCGCGCCGGCTGCAGATCATGGCCGAGCGGCCGAGCGACGGCGACATGAACGTCGAGGACTGCGCGCGGCTGTCGCGCGCCATCTCCGAGATCATGGACGCCGCCGACCCGATCACCGGCGAATACACCCTTGAGGTTTCCTCGCCCGGCGTCGACCGGCCGCTGACCCGGCTGAAGGACTTCGCCAGTTTCGAGGGCCACGAGGCCCGCATCGAGCTCGACCGTGTCGCCGAGGGCCGCAAGCGCTTCAAGGGCGTGCTGGCCGGCGTCGACGAAGGCCAGGTGGCCCTCGACCTCGAGGGCGAGGAAGAGACCGCGCTCGTCCCCTTCGAGTGGATCGTCGAGGCCAAGCTCGTCCTGACCGACCAATTGATGAAGCGGGGGGCAGACGTGCGCGCCGCCCGCATCCAATCCGAACAACAATCCCAGACTTCCGAGTAAGAGGAACATCCCATGAGCCTGACCGGCATTTCGGCCAACCGGCTTGAACTTCTGCAGATCGCCGATGCGGTCGCCCGCGAGAAGTCCATCGACCGCGAGATCGTCATCGAGGCGATCGAAGAGGCGATCCAGAAGGGCGCCCGCTCGCGCTACGGCGCCGAGCACGACATCCGGGTCCACATCGACCAGAAGACCGGCGAGACCATCGTCAAGCGCGTGGTCACCGTGGTCGAGGACGACGTTTCCTACGGCATGGTCGAGGGCGAGGACGGCGTCGAGGTCCCCGCCGACGAGCCGGTGGGCATCCTGCGCCTCTCCGACGCCAAGCGCACCGATCCTGACGCGGTCGTCGGCAAGACCTACGAAGAGGTGCTGCCGCCCTTCGAATTCGGCCGGGTGCAGACCCAGATGGCCCGCCAGGTGGTGACCGGGAAGGTCCGCGAGGCCGAGCGCGAGCGCCAGTACGAAGAGTACAAGGACCGCGTGGGCGAGATCGTCAACGGCACGGTCAAGCGCGTCGAATACGGCAACATCGTCGTCGACCTGGGCCGCGGCGAAGGCATTGCCCGCCGCGACCAGTCGATCCCGCGCGAGAACTTCAACATCGGCGACCGGATCCGCTGCTACATCTACGACGTCCGCCGCGAGGCCAAGGGCCCGCAGATCCTGCTCTCCCGCGCCCACGGCGGCTTCATGGCCAAGCTGTTCGCCCAGGAAGTGCCGGAGGTCTACGACGGCGTCATCGAGATCCGCGCCGTGGCCCGCGATCCGGGTTCGCGCGCCAAGATGGCGGTGGTCTCCAACGACAGCTCCATCGACCCGGTCGGCGCCTGCGTCGGCATGCGCGGCAGCCGCGTGCAGGCTGTCGTCGCCGAACTGCAGGGCGAGAAGATCGACATCATCCAGTGGAGCCCGGACGAGGCGACCTTCATCGTCAACGCCCTGGCCCCCGCCGAGGTCTCCAAGGTCGTCATGGACGAGGAGGACGAGCGCGTCGAAGTCGTCGTCCCCGATGAGCAGCTGTCGCTGGCCATCGGCCGCCGCGGCCAGAACGTCAGGCTCGCGAGCCAACTGACGGGTTGGCAGATCGACATCATGACCGAGAGCCAGGAGAGCGAGCGCCGCCAGCGCGAGTTCACAGAGCGCACGGCCCTCTTCCAGGAAGCCCTGGACGTGGACGAGGTGATCGCCCAGCTGCTGGTCACCGAAGGCTTCGCCACCGTCGAAGATGTCGCCTATGTCGACGTTTCGGAAATCGCCTCCATCGAAGGCTTCGACGAGGACACCGGCGCCGAGATCCAGGCCCGCGCCACCGACTTCCTCGACAAGATCGCCGCCGAATATGACGCCAAGCGCGTCGAGCTGGGCGTCGAGGACGGCCTTCTGGAAATCGAAGGAGTCACCCTGCCCATGGCCGTGGCCCTGGGCGAGGGCGACGTGAAGACCGTCGAGAACCTCGCCGACCTGGTGCCCGACGATCTGCGCGGCTGGTTCGAGACCAAGGACGGACAGCGGGTCCGCCAGACCGGCATCCTCGAGAGCTTCGCCCTGGAGCCGGCCGACGCCGAACTGCTGATCATGCGCGCCCGCGTCGCCATGGGCTGGATCGAGGCCCCGCCGGAGCCCGAGCCGGAAGAGGTTGAAACCTCCGAAGTGGCCGACATCTTCGCCCAGGCCGAAGCCGAAGGCGAAGCCCGCGACGCGTAGCTCTATCCTCTCGTCAGCTCATCCCCGCGAAGGCGGGGACCCAGGAGTTTCTGTGTTTCCGACGTCTAACCTCATCCGCGTCGCCGGTCTGACCGCCGTGACGAATAAAGCCTGGGTCCCCGCTTGCGCGGGGATGAGCGGGATGAGGTCGTGACTCGTGGATCAGCAACCCGATAGCCCCAAGGCCGCGACCAGCGCCGCAGCGAGTCTCGCCGCCGCCAACCGCGAACGCCGGGACATCGTCACCGGCGAGGTGATGGACGAGGCCAGGCTGCTGCGCTTCGTGGTTGGGCCGGGCGATGTCGTGGTGCCGGACCTGGCGCGCAAGCTGCCCGGCCGTGGCCTTTGGGTGGCCGCCGACCGCGCTTCGGTCGAGGCCGCGGCGAAAAAGAACCTCTTCGCCCGCTCCGCCAAGGCCAAGGTCGCTGCTCCGAAGGACCTTGCCGATCAGGTGGAGATGCTGCTGAAGCGCCGCATCCTGGCGTCCCTGGGCCTTGCGAAGAAGGCGGGCGATCTTATCTCGGGCTTCGACAAGGTTTCCCAGGCGATCACCTCGGGCAAGGCCGCCTGGCTGATCGAGGCGTCTGACGGCGCCGCGGACGGCCGCCGCAAGCTCTGGGCCCAGACGCGCAAACAAAGCCGCCCGCCCGCCGTTTTCGGCGTGTTTTCGTCGGATGAATTGGGTTTGGCCTTGGGGCTGGAGAATGTGATACACACCGCCTTCCTTGCGGGGCGAGCCGCCGATCGTTGGGCGCAGGACGCCAATCGGTTGTCGGGCTTTTGCCCGCTCCTTCCTGAGAGTTGGCGCGAGGAGCCGTGAACGGTGAACGGGACCTTGTCCCGCTTTCGCCGTTTGGGGCGTTTGGGTTTTTCTATTCCGTTGGGCCGGACCGCCGGCCGATGAGTAAAGCGAGCGCATGAGCGACGAGAACAACAACGGCCGTAACGCCCCCCCGCCGGGTGGACGTGCGCCCCTGACCCTGAAGCCCCGTGGGGCCGGATCGGTCAGCGCCGGCACGGTGAAGCAGAGCTTCAGTCACGGCCGTTCCAAGACGGTGGTCGTCGAGACCAAGCGCGCCCGCACCCACAGCCCGGGCGGCGGCAACCTTGCCGCGCCCTCGTCGGCCGAAAAGCGCCTGTTCGAGCCGCGCCCCGCAGCACCCGCGCCTGCGCCGCGCGCGCCTGGCGCCCCCGCCGCCACCGGCGGTCTTTCGGCCGAGGAACACGCCGCCCGCCAGCGGGCCATCGAACTCGCCCGCCAGCAACAGGAACGCCAGGCCGCCGACGAACGCGCCCGCGCCGCCCAGGCTGCCGCCGCTGCTACGCCTTCAGCTCCGCCCGTCGCCGCGCCTGAACCGGTCGCGCCGCCGCCGGTCGAGGCGCCGCCCGCTGCCGCGGCCCCGGCCCCCGAGCCGCCCGCGCCTGCGCCCACCCCCGTAGCCCCGCCGCCCGCGGCTCCGGTCGCCGCCGCCCCCGCCCCCGCCGCGCCTGTCGCGTCCGCACCACCCCCTCGCCCCGCCGCGCCTGTGTCGCGTCCGGCGCCGAGCGCTGGCGCCGGTCCCGGTCAGACCCGCACCTATCAGCCCTCCGCGGACCGCCGCGACGACCGGGCCAGCACCACGACCTATCGTCCGGCTCCGCCTTCGGCCCGCTTCGAGGGCGCCAATTTCGGCCAACGCGCGCCGCGCCCCGAAAGCGACCGGCCGGTCCGCGACGACCGCGGCCCGCCGCGCCGTGACGACGACCGCGGTCCTGCCCGGGGCCCGGCGCCGGAAGGCACCGTCCGGTATTCGGCGCTCGCGCCGCGTCCCGCCCCGGGCGCCCGCCCGGGCCCCGGCGGCCCGCGCGGTCCCGGCGGCCCTCGCATGGGCCCCGCCGCGCCCCCCGCCACGCCCGAGATCCAGCGCGCCACCCGCCAGGCCCCCCGGCCCGGCGGCGCCATCATCGACCGCGACGACGACCGCCGCCGCGAGACCGCGCCCTCCAAGGCCATCAGCCGCGCCAAGGGCGCCCCGCAGCGCCGTGAAGGCCGCCTGACCATTCAGGCGGTGGCCGGTGACGACGAGGGCGCCGTCGACCGGATGCGCTCCCTCGCCTCGGTCCGCCGGGCCCGCGAGCGCGAACGTGAAAAGCGCAAGGGCGGCGGCCAGGAACAGGTCCGCGCCCTGCGCGAAGTTGTCATCCCCGACGTGATCACCGTTGGCGAACTCGCCAACCGGATGGCCACCCGCGGCGCCGAGGTCATCAAGTTCCTGATGCGTCAGGGCGTGATGCTGAAGATCAACGACGTCATCGACAACGACACCGCCGAACTGGTGGCCACCGAGTTCGGCCACACGGTGCGCCGCGTCTCGGAAGCCGACGTCGAAGAGGGCTTCATCGGCGAGGCCGACGTCGACGATCACCTGGTCACCCGGCCCCCGGTCGTGACCGTCATGGGCCACGTCGACCACGGCAAGACCAGCCTGCTGGACGCCCTGCGCTCGGCGGACGTGGCGTCCGGCGAACACGGCGGCATCACCCAGCATATCGGCGCCTATCAGGTGACAGTGGACGGCGGCCAGAAGGTCACCTTCCTCGACACCCCCGGCCACGCCGCCTTCTCCGCCATGCGGATGCGCGGCGCGACGGTGACCGACATCGTGGTTCTTGTGGTGGCGGCGGACGACGGCGTGATGCCCCAGACCATCGAGGCCATCAATCACGCCAAGTCGGCCGGCGTGCCGCTGATCGTGGCCATCAACAAGATGGACAAGGACGGCGCCGACCCGACCCGGATCATCAACGAACTGCTGCAGCACGAGATCGTCGTCGAAAGCCTGGGCGGCGACACCCAGGCCATCGAGGTCTCGGCCAAGACCAAGGCCGGGCTCGACAACCTGCTTGAAGCCATCCTGCTGCAGGCCGAAGTCCTCGATCTGAAGGCCAACCCCGACCGCGTCGCCGACGGCGTTGTCATCGAGGCCAAGCTGGACCGTGGACGCGGCGCCGTAGCCACCGTCCTGGTCAAGCGCGGCACGCTGAAGCGCGGCGAGATCGTCGTGGCCGGCGATCACTGGGGCAAGGTCCGCGCGCTGCTCAACGAGCGCGAGGAACAGGTCCAGACGGCCGGTCCCTCCGTGCCGGTGGAAATCCTCGGCCTTGACGGCACCCCGGCCCCCGGCGAGCCGTTCGCCGTGGTGGAAAGCGAAGCCCGCGCCCGCGAGCTCACCGCCTACCGCGTCCGCGTGAAGCGGGAGAAGGCCGGCGCGCCCGCCCAGGGCAATTCGCTGGCCGAGATGATGTCGAAGATCACCGACAAGAAGGCCTCTGAACTGCCCCTGGTCATCAAGGCCGATGTGCAGGGCTCGGTGGAAGCCATCGTCGGATCGCTGGACAAGATCGGCACCGACGAGGTCCGCGCGCGGATCATCCTGTCGGGCGCCGGGGCGATCAGCGAAAGCGACGTCATGCTGGCCAAGGGCGCCGGTGCGGCCATCCTCGGCTTCAACGTCCGCGCCTCGGCCCAGGCCCGCGCCTTGGCCGAACGCGAAGGCGTTGAGATCCGCTACTACGCGATCATCTACGACCTGCTGGATGACATCAAAGGCGTGCTCTCGGGCATGCTGGCGCCGATCCAGCGCGAAACATTCCTCGGCAACGCCAAGGTGCTCCAGGCCTTCGACATCTCGAAAATCGGCCGGGTCGCCGGCTGCGTGGTCACCGAGGGCGTGGTCCGCAAGGGCGCCCGCGTCCGGATCATCCGCGACGACATCGTGGTTCTTGAGCTTGGCACCCTGCAGACGCTCAAGCGCTTCAAGGACGAGGTCGACCAGGTCCAGTCCGGCACCGAATGCGGCATGGCCTTCGCGGGCTTCCAGGACATCAAGGCCAACGACATCATCGAGTGCTTCACCCTCGAAGAGGTCAAGCGCACGCTGTAAAGGCGCGACGCCAGCTACAGACGACAAAGCCTCGCCGGCGCGATCCGGCGGGGCTTTTTCTTTCCTCCCGGCCTGGCGGGATGACCGGGGAGGTGTTTGCCGTCGGCCTAATTCCGTGTGACGCTCCCTCCATCGGGAGGGACCCAAATGTCGGCAACCGACCACTTGCCTTCAAAGGTTTTTCAGGCCCTCTGGGCCGGCGGGATCACGGCGGCGACGTTCGACTTCTTCGCCGCACAGTTGATCTACAAGGGCTCGGCCAGCGGCGTCGCCAAGGCCGTCGCCAAGGGCTGGTA
This sequence comes from Caulobacteraceae bacterium, assembly GCA_947475465.1. Lineage (GTDB taxonomy): Bacteria > Pseudomonadota > Alphaproteobacteria > Caulobacterales > Caulobacteraceae > Phenylobacterium. The sequence continues at coordinate 17,245 of CANJLK010000027.1, forward strand.
CGGACCTGCGGTGAAGACCATGCCCTGGCCGGTGGACGCCGTCGGCATGGCCTCGCATTACGCCATATTGCTGATCGCCGCGGCGCTCTTCGTGGGCGCGTCGCTGCGCCTGCCGGTGCTGCGCGCGCGGGCCTGGATCACCGGGCCGCTATTCGGCGTCGGCATCTATGTGGTGATGCACTACGTCGTCCTTCCGCTTTCGGCGGCTGGCTCCGGCAATCCCGTGGGCGTGCAGTTCGCCGAGGAATTCCTCGGCCACCTCTTCCTCATCGGCCTGCCCATCGCGCTCTGGGCCAGGGCGATCCTGGGCCGGGACTAAGCGTGCGGGTGGGCGTCGGCGTAGGCGCTGAGCAGCGCCGCGGCGTCGACCTGGGTGTAGCGCTGGGTGGTGGACAGCGAGGCGTGCCCCAGGAGTTCCTGGATCGAGCGCAGGTCTGCGCCGGCGCCGAGCAGATGAGTCGCGAAGGAATGCCGAAGCGCATGCGGCGTGGCGCTGTCCGGCAGACCGAGGCGCCCACGCAGCATCTGCACCATCGCCTGGACATGGCGCGGACTTAAGGGGCCGCCGCGCTTGGCGCGGAACAGGGCCTCATCCGGCGCCAGCCCGAACGGAACCTCCGCCAGATAGGCCGCGATCGCCTCGCGCACCGCCGGCAGGACCGGCACGATGCGGGTCTTGGACCCCTTGCCCACGATGCGCAGGCTGTCGGGGATCGGCGCGTCGGCGCGCTTCAGCGACAGCGCCTCCGAGATCCGCAGGCCGCAGCCGTAGAGCAGGGTCAGCACCGCCTGGTCGCGGGCGATTTCCCAATCCTCACGGTCGGGGTCCAGCCCCGGCTCGGCGATCATCCCGGCAGCCTGATCCTCGGTGACCGGACGCGGCGCGCCGGGAACCACACGGGGTCCATGCACCAGGGCGATGGCCGGGTTGGGACTGTCGAGCCGGCGATCCATGAAGCGGTGGAAGGTGCGGATCGCCGACAGGGCCTGGCTGAGCGAACGCGGCGACAAGGGCTTGTCGCCTTGGCGCAGGCAGGCAAGCCAGGCACGGACGTCGCCGGCGGAAACTTCGGCGAGCGACTTCAGCGTCACAGCCTCGCCGCTGTGCTGTTCCAGGAAGGCGATATAGCGGCGGCCGGCGAAGCCATAGGCCTCCAGCGTCCTGGGCGAAGACCGGCGCTCATTGGCGAGGTGCTCCAGCCAGAGCGCCAAAGCCTCCCGAGCCGTCATTGACTGAGGATCGGCCAGCGCTCGGCGGTGCGTTCGACGACCCGGGCCAGGAAGGCGACCAACTCGGTCCCCATGTCCTCGGTAAAGCCCTCGTCCGCCGTCGATCCGAAGGCCAGCAGGCCCTGCCGCGACGGCTCCCAGATCGCCATGCGGACCATCGCCATGGAGCGGATCGTGTCGGCCCGGTCGCCGAACAGGCCGAGCGCGGTGGGGGCGAAGCCCATGCGGGCCAGCTGCTGCGGCCCGCCCAGGATCATGTCCACCTGGCTCTCCACCAGATGCTTCCAGCCGGCCGGAGGCAGGCCTTCGCTCTCGAGCGCGATGACTCCGGCGGCCAGGCCGAAGCGCTGCTGGGCCAGATCGTCCACCCGGCGGGAGAGGTCGGAGTGGTTGCGGCTGTCGAGAAGATCGACGACGGCGCCGTGGGTCTGGGCCTGGGCGGAGAAATTGGCGCGCGCGGTCTCCTCGACCTGCTGGCGCTGATCAGCCTCGCGCCGATGGGCGGCGTGCACGCGGGCCAGCGCCGCGGGGCCGAAGTCCACGACATTGCCGTCGGCCACCTTCAGCCCGAGTTCGCCCAGCAGCCCGTCGTCACGGGTCAGGAATTCCGGATTGTCCGAAAGGAAGCGTCGGACGGCCTGGGCGGTCAGGGGGGCGGGCTCCAGCGGCGCCTCTTCGATGCCGCCCTGCGTTCCGTCCATATCCGCCCCCAGCAAGCCTACAGGATGGACTGGCCCGTCTTGGCCCAGTCGCTCATGAACTGATCAAGCCCCCGTTCGGTTAACGGGTGCTTGAAAAGTGCTGCGAAGACGTCGGGCGGAATGGTCGCGCAATCGGCGCCGGCGAGCGCCGCGGCTGTCACATGGGCCGAACCCCGGATCGAGGCCGCCAGGATTTCGGTGTCGAAGTCGTAGTTGTCGTAGATCGCGCGGATCTCGACGATCAGGTCCATGCCATTGGCGCCGTGGTCGTCGAGGCGTCCAATGAAGGGGCTGATGTAGGTTGCGCCCGCCTTGGCGGCCAACAGGGCCTGGGCCGCGGAGAAGCACAGGGTGACGTTGGTGGCGATGCCTTCGTGGGCGAATTCGCGGGTGGCGATCAGCCCGTCTCGGGTCAGCGGCAGCTTGACCACCACATTGGGGGCGATGCTCGCCAGTTTGCGGCCCTCATCGACCATGCCGGCGGTGTCGGTGGCCGCCACCTCGGCGCTCACGGGCCCCTCGACGGCCTCGCAAATCTCGGCGATGACCTCCAGCATGGGACGGCCCGACTTGGCGATCAGCGTAGGATTGGTGGTGACGCCGTCGACCAGGCCCGTGAGGGCCATGTCGCGCAGGACGGTCACGTCGGTGGTGTCGAGGAAGAGCTGCATCGGGAAGACCTTGGGTTTGCGAGGGACGCTTGTAGCGCCTGGCGCGCGAAGCGCAAAAGGCTCCTGATGAGCCGCATCGCCTCCGTCCTTCTGCCGATGCCCTTGCCCGAGGCCTTCGACTACGCCGAGCCCGAGGGCCTGGATCTGCAGGTGGGCGATCAGGTGGCCGCGCCGCTGGGCCCCCGGCTCCTGCGGGGCGTCGTGGTGGGCCTTCGCGAGGGGGCTGGCGGCAACCGCCCGCTGAAGGCCATCGAGGGGCGGCTGGACGAACCACCCCTGCCGCCGAACACCCTGGAATTCATCCAGTGGGCGGCGCGCTACGCGGTCGATGCGCCGGGCCAGCCGCTGGCCATTGCGCTGCGCGGCGCCCGCGCGCCCAAACCAAAGCCTGTGAAGGTCGTCGAGGTCACGGGCGCCGAACCCGCCCGCCCGACGCCCGCCCGGACGAAGGTCATCCAAACCGCCCGTGGCCAGTCGCTGAGCCCGCCGGACCTTGTGCGCGCCGCCGGGGTTTCCTCTGGCGTGGTGAAGGCGCTGATCGACGAGGGCGTCCTGGCTGTTCGCCTTATCGAGGCCGAGGCCCGTTTCGACGAGCCCAACCCTTTCCTGGCTGGCGCGACCCTGAATCCCAGCCAGGCGGCGGGCGCGGCGGCGTTGAAGGCCATGCTGGCCGCCGATACAGCAGGAGAGGGCGGCTTCAACGTCGCCCTGCTGGATGGGGTTACCGGATCGGGCAAGACGGAGGTCTATCTGGAGGCGGTGGCCGCGGCGCTGGCGGCCGATCCCACCGCCCAGGTCCTGATCCTGCTGCCGGAGATCGCGCTCACCCAGGCGGTGATCGCCCGTGTCGCCGAGCGGTTCGGCGCGCAACCCGGCGAGTGGCACTCCGATGTCGCCCCGCCGGCCCGCAGGCGGGTCTGGGAAGCCGTCGCCCACGGCCGCTGCCGGATCGTGGTCGGCGCCCGCTCGGCGCTTTTCCTGCCGTTCCCGAACCTGCGGCTTATCGTGGTCGACGAGGAGCACGACGCTTCCTTCAAGCAGGAGGAGGGCTTCATCTACCACGCCCGCGACCTGGCCGTGGTCCGCGCCAAGATCGAGGAGGCCGCGGTGATCCTGGCCTCAGCGACGCCGTCGCTGGAGACCCTGCGCAACGCCGAGACAGGCCGCTACCGCTGGCTTCGGCTATCGGCGCGCCATGGAACCGCGCAACTGCCGGACATTGAGCTGATCGACCTGCGCGAGACCCCGCCGGAGCACGGACGCTGGCTCTCACCGCCGCTGGTCGCCGCCATGGGCGAGACGTTTGCACGCGGCGAGCAGACACTGCTGTTCCTCAACCGTCGAGGCTACGCGCCGTTGGTCCTGTGCAAAGCCTGCGGCCAGAAGCTGACCGCGCCGGATACCGATTCCTGGCTGGTCGAGCACCGCTATTCCGGCCGGCTGGTCTGCCATCTGACCGGCTTTTCGATGCCCAAGCCCCGGGCCTGCCCCCACTGCGGCGCTCACGACAGCCTGGTCTCCATCGGCCCCGGCGTGGAGCGGGTGGAGGAGGAGGCCAAGGAATTGTTTCCCCAGGCGCGGGTGGCGGTGTTTTCCTCCGACACCGCCTTCGACGCGCGCGAGGCCCGGCGGCTGATCGAGGCGATGGCCGACGGACAGATCGATATCCTGGTGGCGACCCAAGCCGCCGCCAAGGGACACAACTTTCCCGACCTCACCCTGGTGGGGGTGGTGGACGCCGACCTTGGCCTGCGGGGCGGCGACCTGCGGGCCGCCGAGCGCACCTATCAGCTTCTCGCCCAGGCCACCGGCCGTGCCGGCCGCCGGGACCGTCCGGGCCGAGCGCTGCTGCAGACCTACGCCCCCGACCATGCCGTCATGCAGGCGCTGAAGGCCCAGGATCGCGACGCCTTCGTGGCCGCCGAGATGAGCGAGCGCGAACTGGCGGGCCTGCCGCCCTATGGCCGCCTGGCTGCGGTGATCGCGTCCGGCCTCGATCCGGCCCAACTCGAGGTCTTCGTGCGCACCATGGCCCAGGCCGCGCCCAATACCGAGGGGGTCGAGGTCTACGGACCCGCCGATGCGCCGCTGGGCCTGATCCGCGGCCGGCGGCGCAAGCGCTTCCTGGTCCGCGCCGACCGCACGGTGGACCTCTCGGCCTATATGGCGACCTGGCGGGCGCGGGTAAAACCACCAGCTTCGGTGCGCGTAGCGATAGATATCGACCCCTATACCTTCCTTTGAACACAAATTTGCACCCTATGGGCGGCAAACGGCGCTGACGATGCGCCTCGTTCCTAGGAAACCCACATGTCGCTTACCCACACCCTGCTGCTGAGCGCCGCCTGGTGCGTGATGGCCGCCGCCCCGGCGCTCGCCGCGCCCGGTGACATCTTCGCCAAGCCCAGTCCGCTTTTCCTGCACGCCCCGCAGTTCGACAAGATTCAGGACGGCGACTACCAGCCGGCCCTCGAGGCCGGCATGGCGCAGCAGAAGGCCGAGATCGCCGCCATCGCGGACAATCCCGAGGCGCCGAGCTTCAACAACACCATCGTCGCCCTGGAGCGTTCGGGCCAGTTGCTCAACCGGGTGGAGGCCGTGTTCAGCGGCGTGACGGGCGCCAATACCAATCCGGCCCTGCAGGCCATCGAGACCGCCGTGGCGCCAAAGCTCGCCGCCCACAATGACGCCATCTATCTCAACGCCAAGCTCTTCGCCCGGGTCGATTCGGTCTACGCCAAGCGCGACGCGCTGAAGCTGGACGCCGAGTCGCGCCAGCTACTGAAGGTGACCTACGACGCCTTCGTCCACGCCGGCGCCAAGCTCTCCGAGGCCGACCGCGGCAAGCTTCGGGCGCTGAACGAGCAGCAGTCGGTGCTCACCAACGCCTTCAAGCAAAGGCTTCTTGCCGCGACAAAGGCCGGCGGCCTGGTCATCGACGACAAGGCTAAGCTCGCGGGCCTCAGCGACAGCCAGATCGCCGCGCTCGCCGAGGCGGCCGAGGCGCGTGGTCTGACGGGCAAGTGGGTGATCCCGCTGCAGAACACCACCCAGCAGCCGCTGCTGACCGACCTCGCCGACCGCACGGTGCGCGAGGCGCTGTTCAACGCCGGCTGGACCCGCACCGAGCGCGGCGACGCCAACGACACCCGCGAGATCGTCACCAGCCTGGCGAAGCTGCGGGCGGAGAAGGCCAGGCTGCTCGGCTATCCCAGCTACGCCGCCTACAACGTCTCCAATCAGATGGTCGGCACGCCGCAAGTGGTGGACGACTTCATGCGCCAGCTCGCCCCGGCCGCCGGCGCGCGCGCGCTGCGCGAAGCCGCCGACATCCAGAAGGTCATCGATGCCGATGGCCCCCACTTCGACCTCAAGCCCTGGGACTGGCAGCGCTACGCCCAGCAGGTCAAGAAGGCGCGTTACGACCTGAGCGACGACGAGACCAAGCCCTATTTCGAGATCGACCGGGTGCTCAACGACGGGGTCCTGTACGCCGCCAACCAGCTCTACGGCCTGACCTTCAAACCGCGGCCGGACCTCCCGGTCTGGCATCCGGACGTCAAGGTCTTCGAGGTCCACGACAAGGACGGTTCCCTGCTTGGCCTGATGTATTTCGACTACTGGAAGCGCGACAATAAAGGCGGCGGCGCCTGGATGAGCAATTTTGTCGGCCAGTCGAAGCTGATGGGCGCCAAGCCGGTGATCTTCAACGTCGCCAACTTCACCAAGCCCGCGCCCGGCCAACCGGCCCTGATCTCCTCCGACGACGCCGTGACCATGTTCCACGAGTTCGGCCACGCCCTGCACGGCCTGTTCTCGAACGTCACCTATCCCAGCCTGTCGGGCACCCGGGTGGCCCGCGACGTGGTCGAGTTCCCCTCGCAGTTCAACGAGAACTGGGCCTTCGAGCCGAAGATCCTGGCCCACTACGCGGTCCACTATAAGACAGGCGCCCCGATCCCCCAGGCCCTGGCCGACAAGCTCAAGGCCTCGTCACAGTTCAACAAGGGCTATGACATGGGCGAGCTGATCGCCGCGGCCGAGCTCGACCTGCAATGGCACTCGCTGGGCCCCGACGCGCCCAAGCAGGACGTCGACGCCTTCGAGGCCCAGGCGCTGAAGGCGGCCGGCGCCGACTATCCCAACGTCCCGCCGCGCTACCGCTCCAGCTACTACCAGCACATCTTCGCGGGCGGCTATGCGGCCGGGTACTACGCCTATCTCTGGACCGAGATGCTGGCTGACGACGCCTGGGACTGGTTCAAGGCCAACGGCGGCCTGACGCGGGCCAACGGCCAGCGGTTCCGCGACCTTGTGCTGTCGAAGGGCCACACCCTGGACTACGGGCCCATGTGGCGGGCCTTCTACGGCAAGGATCCCGACATCGGCCCGATGCTGAAGAACCGTGGCCTGGCGGGCGCGGATTAGGCCGAAGTTAGTGGAGGGTGGGGCCGTCCCCACCCTTCTTGCCGGCCGCCTTACGCCGCTTGCGGGACGCCATGTTCAGCGCCTCCACCCCGCCGGAAAAGGCCATGGCGGCGTAGATATAGCCCTTGGGCACGTGCACCCCGAAGCTGTCGGCGATCAGGGTCGCGCCAATCATCAGCAGGAAGCCCAGGGCCAGCATCACCACGCTGGGATTGTCGTGGATGAATTTCGCCAGCGGGCCTGAGGCCACCAGCATCAGCCCCACGGCGATGATCACCGCCAGCATCATGATCGGCAGGTGCTCGGTCATGCCCACGGCGGTCAGGATAGAGTCGATCGAAAAGACCACATCGAGCGCCAGGATCTGCACGATGGCGGCCGCGAAGCTCATGGAGACCGGGTTCTTCTTGTCCAGCAGGTCCGGGCTCTCCTCCGGGTCCATGGTGTGGTGGATCTCGCTGGTCGCCTTCCAGACCAGGAACAGGCCGCCGGCCAGGAGGATCAGGTCGCGCCAGGAGAAGGCGAGGTCGAAGAGGGCGTGGCCGTCCTCTCCCGCCGGGACCGCGAAGGGCAGGGTGAAGACGGGTTTGGTCAGGCCGACGATGAAGGCCAGCGTCGAGAGCAGGCCCAGCCGCAGGATCATCGCCAGGGAGATGCCGATCCGCCGGGCCTTGCCGCGCGTCGCGGGCGGCAGCTTGTTGGACAGGATGGAGACGAAGACCAGATTGTCGACCCCCAGCACCACCTCCATGACCACCAGCGTCGCCAGCGCAAGCCAAGCCTCGGGGCTGGCGATCAGGATCATGATGTCGGCCATTGGCGCTCCGATTGGGGTCCGTTCACCGCTTTCTAGCGCATCTGGCGCCCGCGCCTAGCCGCTGGTCTGGCGGCCGCGCACGGCGCCGCGCCTAAAAAATATGCGGCTGCGGCGAAAGCGGGCGATTTCTCGCAATTTTGTGAACGTCAGACATGGCCAGTTCCCCGCAGAGGGGAAGACCGGGACTCGTCTGGCGAGCTCTTGTTTCAAACCGTTACAGGTGCGTGAGGGCAGGTGTTCAGGGGCGAATGAAAGTCAAGACAAGCGATGGAATCAAAGAAATTCAGCTTGTCCACAGGCTGTCTGCGCGATCCAATGGGATAGTTATCTTGAACACGGCGATTTGACTGCCTTTTCGTTTGTATAGACTGTCTCGGTGCTTAGATAATCGGTGCTCCCAGGCGGGCCCCCTGGGGATAATCCGGCAGCGACTCGCGGTCGCGGCGATCTAAACCCTCTTTTCACTCTAGCCGGTATAGAGGTATGCCTTACGTCGTTGCGTCGGGGAGATACCCTTAACATGCTCAAGCGGACGAGGACCCTTCTGGGTTCCCTAGCCGTCGCGGTTGTTATGACCCTCGTCCCTACGGCGGGTGGGGCGGCCGCGGATACCTATTGGCAGTGCGTTCCGTTCGCGCGCCTGGTGTCCGGCATCCAGATTTTCGGCGACGCCTACACCTGGTGGAAGCAGGCGCTGGGCAAGTATGAGGAAGGCTTCACGCCGAAGGCCGGCGCGGTGCTCTGCTTCAAGCCGACCGAACGCATGCGCCTGGGCCACGTGGCCGTGGTCAGTCAGGTGCTGACCGACCGCATTGTCCAGATCACCCACGCCAACTGGTCGCCGATCGAAGGTTCGCGTGGCAAGATCGAAAAGGACGTCACCCTGGTGGACGTCTCGCCCCAGGGCGACTGGAGCCAGGTAAAGGTCTGGTACGATCCCAACCGCGATCTCGGCGGCTCGACCTACGCCACCGAAGGCTTCATCTATCCGGACGCCAAGGCCCGCGTCGCGGCCAACTCGGCGATCAGCCGCACCGAGAACACCGCCATCGCCATGGCCCAGTCCGCCGCCAACCAGATGGCCTCGGTCGTCCGTCCCGGCGCCGGTCCCCTCCAGATGCTGAGCCAGGCCGTCGACTCCACCGACCGGATCGCCGCCCTGATCGCCGCCGCCACCAAGGGCGACAACAGCAACTGATCTCAGTCGCCGCGCCCGCGGCGCCTGAGATTGTTAGCCACGGAATACACGGAAGGCGGCCGTCATCGGGCGGCGCCTCAGGCTGCAAGGCGCGCTTCGCGCGCAATCCACGCCGCACCCGCGGCAACCGTAAGTCTCTTCCGTGTCTTCCGTGTTTTCCGTGGCCAATCCTTCTTCCGCTTCACCTCTCTCGCCGTTCCCCGCTAAACCGGGCGCAGACGGAGTCCGGTGAATGTTAAACCTCCTGCGGCGCGGCGCGACCGGCTTCGAAACCCTCAGTCCCGCCGCCGGATGGGTCGTCCCCGATGACGCGCTCTGGCTCGACCTGGTCAGTCCCAGCCGCGAAGAGGAGCTTGCCGTCGAGGCGGCCCTTGGCCTCGAACTGCCGACCTTGGAGGAGATGGCCCAGCTTGAGCCCTCCAGCCGCCTCTATCAGGAGGCCGGCGCAACCTTCATGACCGCCACCCTCCTGTCGCGCAGCGACGAGGGGCCGCGTGGCACCCCGGTCACCTTCGTCCTGACCAAGGGCCTGCTGGTCGACCTGCGCTACGAGGAGTTGCGCGCCTTCAAGGCTTTCGCCGACCGCGCCCCGGCCCAGGCCATCGGCTCCGGCTCGGCGGCCCTGCTCGGCCTGCTCGACGCGGTCATCGAGCGGCTGGCGGAAATCCTCGAACAGACCGGCGCCGCCGTCGAGGTCGCCTCGACGGAGATCTTCCGGGGCGCCGCGAACAAGAAGTACGACGCGCTGCTCGCCGATCTCGCCCGCGCCCAGTCGGTGACCTCCACCACTCGCACCAGCCTGGTCAGCCTGGCCCGGCTGCTGAGCTTCGGGGCGCTGGCCCCCGAAATCGCCTCGGACCCTGGGTGCAAGGCGCACCTCAAATCCCTGCAGCGTGACGCCCAGTCGCTCACCGAACATACGACCGCCCAGTCCAGCCACATCGCCTTCCTGCTCGACGCCGCGTTGGGCCTGATCAACATCGAGCAGAACGCCATCATCAAGTTCTTCTCGGTGGTGGCGGTGGTGTTCATGCCGCCCACCCTGGTGGCCTCGATCTTCGGCATGAACTTCAAGCACATGCCCGAACTCGACTGGCCGCTGGGCTACCCCTTTGCCCTGGCCGTCATGCTGGCCACCGCCGTCCTGCCGGTCTTGTGGTTCAAACGCCGGGGTTGGTTCTGATTTTCCGACCCGAAACCGTTCCTTAAGCGCGCGTGCGGCACAGTGGGTCCGTGCCCTCGCAAGCCCAACCCCACCACCTGGCGCTGGACGCCCGTGCGCTCCGCGACGCGGTGGAGGCCCACCAGCGCTACCTGGCGGGCCGCTCGGGCGGCCGCAGGCTCAGCCTCACCTACGCCGACCTCTCCAACTGCTCCCTCGATGGCGTGGACCTGCGCGAAGCCGACTTCGCCGGCGCGAATTTCACGGGCGCGACCCTGGCGCGGGCCAACCTCTCGCGCGCCATCCTGTTCGGCTCAGACCTGCGTGACGCGGACCTTCGGCGGGCCAACCTGTCGCGCGCCGACCTGCGCGGCGCCTGCCTGCGGGGCGCGAACCTGGCCGGCGCCGAGCTGCCGGGGTGCGACCTGCGCGAAGGTCGCATCGCGCTCCAGGACAAGCTCGACGGTTTCCGCATCATCCGCCACGAGCATCGCCCCGGCGAACTGAACTACGCCGTCCTGTCGGGCGCCAATCTCTCCGGCGCCCAGATGACCGGGGCGGTGGCCATGTCCAGCGACTTCACCGACGCCAACCTGACCGGCGCCGTGCTCTCGGGCGCCAAGCTGACCCGCGCTGTGCTCGACGGCGCGGACATGACCGACGCGGACCTCGCCGGAGCCGACCTCTCGGGCGCCTCGATGAAGCGCACGGTTCTGTCGGGCGCCATCATGGACCACACCCGGTTCGACGATGTGGATCTCTCCGACGTCCTGCGCACCCCGCCGGCGGTGGTCTACGTGGACGAGCGGCCGCTCACCGAAATCCTCGCCGCCCACGAGGCCTACTGCGAATCCAACGGCGCGCGGGGCATGGTCACCAAGCTGTCGCACGTCGACTTCCGCCCCTTGCGGACCCTCAAGGGCCGCCACCTGACCGCGATGGTGGCGCCGGGCTCTGTGTTCTTCGGCCTGGACCTGCAGGGCGTCCACTTCCAGGGCGCGGACCTCTCCGGTTGCGATTTCCGCGGCGCCGACCTTTCCAACGCCGACATGCGAGGCGCCAAGCTGGCCGGCGCCCAGTTCACCCGCGCCAACCTGCGCGGCGCCCAGCTCGGACCCCTGACCATCGCCGAGGGCCGCTTCGTGCGCACGGACTTCACCCGCGCCACCCTGCGCAACACCGACCTGCGCGGCGCCCACGCTCAGCGCACCCGCTTCCTCGAAGCCGACATGACCGGCGCCCTGCTGGACGGCTGCGACCTGACGAACGCGGAGCTGGAGGTCTAGGCGCCGGCAGCGACGCGGCCCTAACCCGCAACTATCCCCATTCTCGTCATCCCCGGGCTTGTCCCGGGGATCCAGATGCGCCGAGCGATCCGAGATTGACCGGAGAGATGTGTGCGCCGGGATGGCCGGTACAAGCCCGGCCATGACGAGCAGAGATTGTGGGTGAGCGGCGCCAACCTCGTCCGCATGAGCCCCCTAAAGGTTCACCACCTCGCAGCTCAGCACGCCGCGGATACGTTCCGCCAGGATCGCCCGGTGGCAACCGGCATGGTCGGCTTCATAGCAGAGGAGCGCGATCGGCCTGTCCCTGGCCATCTCGACCGCCTTGGCCAATTCCAGCTGGGCGGCGGGCTCGGCCATGTGGTCTTCGAAGATGGCGTGCATCTCGGCGGTCCGGCCCTTTCGCGCCGCATCGCGGCCGGGCTTGGGCGTGCCCAGCTGACGCAGGTGGACATAGCCGATCCCGGCTTCGTTCAGACTGGCCGCCAACAGCGTCTTGGAAAATCCCGCCCGGCGTGAGGCCGCCACGGCGCGGACGTCCACCACGACCTCGACACCGGCCGCCGTCAGCCGGCGGATCACCGCGTCTTGGGTTTCGCGCTCATAGCCGATGGTCGCCAGCCGGTTCATGCTCGTCTCCAGGTCCGCTCCCCATATAGGGCGGCGTGAAGGCCTGGCGAGCTAGAGCGTGAGACCCTCAATCACCTGGGCCTGGGCCGCGGCCAGGGCCTCGTCGCCCAGGGTGATCACCTTGCGGGTGTCGAGGTCGAAGGAAACCACCACGGCCTCGGAGACGCCCCAGGGCCTTCCGGTCGCCGGGTCCAGCAGCCAGTGGGTCAGGCGGCGCACCCTGGCGTCCGTGCCCGACAACCCGGAGCGCAGTTCGATCCGGTCCCCGGCGCGCGGCCAGGCCAGGTAGATCAGCCGGTATTCCACCGCCGCCCCGCCGGCGCGCTTGGCGCCATTGGCGCCCGGCCGCCCGCCGGCGAACAGATTCTGCACGCCCTGCGAGATGCGCGACATGAACACCTCCGGGCGCATGCGGCCGAAGACGTCGCAATCGGCCGGCTGGATCGCTCCCATGATCGTGCGCATGACCCCCAGCGCCTCGGCGCGCGCGCCGCTTGCCTGGCTGTTCACCGGCCCGGGCGTCAGGCCCCGGGGCCCCGCACCCGCCGGGACCTCGACGCGCAGCGCCTCGGCCCGGGCCCGGACCCGTTCCGGCCAGGGGAATGGGCGACCGTCGCGGGTCGTGACGTGGGACACCGTCGTCTCGAAGCTCGCGGCGATTTCACCGCCGCTGTGCCGCAGGATCATGGACAGGCGGGCGTCGCTTTCCCCCATCTCCAGCACGCCGCCGGTCATGGTCAGTCCCACGCCGGGCCGCGCCTCACGGATGAACCGGATGTGGTGCTCACCGACCATCAGGGTCGATAGCGCGTCGGGCGAAAAGGCGCGCGGCATGCCCAGCTCCGCGGCCAGGCCCATCAGCGCCTCCGTGGCGCGGACCACGTAGAAGCCGACATTCATGTGCCCCATGATGTCGCACTCCCAGCTTTCGACGCTGCCCTTCCAGATCTCCACGCCGTCGCCCACCGCTCGCTCCCGTCCGTTGCCGGGCGAGCTTAGGGGTGGTTGGGGGGCGAAGCCTAGCGTTCGCCTCGCGCCGAGCCGTCGCCGGCGCCCTGGCGAGGCTCGGGGTTCTTCGGCGGGCCGCCAGCTTCGACCCCGTCGTCCTTACGAACGGAGGGATAGGCCTGCGGCGTTCCCGCGCCCCGGTTGGCATCCGGCGGCGTGCGGGCGGCGTTGGCCTTGCGGCCGGGGCTCTGGTCCTTGTCGTCGCTGGCCATGGCGATCTCCTGTGCTGGCGCCAGCAAAGCGTGCGACCCCCGCCGGGCGTTCCAGGCAAGCGCGGCTGTAACCTTCGGCATCTCGCGCGCGAATGGCAGTTGTGCCAAGCTGACCGCGACCTGTAGATGACGACTCTATGGCCAAGCCAAAGACCATGTTGGTCTACCGCCACGCCGGCGTCACCCGCGCAACCCACTGGATCAACGTTCTGGCGCTGACCCTGCTGCTGATGAGCGGGCTCAACATCTTCGGCGCCCACCCGGCCCTCTACTGGGGCCAGAAGGCGACTTTCGCCCACCCCTGGCTGTCGATCACCGCTGAGACCCACGGCAATTCGACTATCGGCGTCACCCAGATCGGCGGGGCGAAGTTCGATACGACCGGGGTCCTGGGCTATTCCGGCAAGCCCGGCGCCCGCCAGCCGGTGGCCTTTCCGGCCTGGGCGACCGTGCCCAGCTACCGCGACCTTGCCGACAGCCGGCACTGGCACTTCTTCTTCGCCTGGCTGTTCGTGCTGAACGGCCTGGTCTATTGGCTGGTGGGCCTGGCCGGCGGCCATATCGTCAGGGATCTGGTTCCGACCCGGGCTGACATCAGGCCGACCAACCTGTGGCATGAGGTCGTCACCCACGCGAAGCTGAAGTTCCCCAAGGGGGAGGAGGCCCGCCGCTACAACGTCCTGCAGAAGGGCGCCTACCTGGGCGTGGCCCTGGTCCTGCTGCCGCTGATGGTCGCCACGGGGCTCACCATGTCGCCCGGATTCAACGCCGCCGCCCCCTGGCTGCTCGACCTCCTGGGCGGCCGCCAATCGGCGCGGACCCTCCATTTCCTGGCGGCCTGGGCCATCGTCGCCTTTGTTCTGCTGCACCTCTTCATGGTCGTGGCTTCGGGGACCTGGAACAACATCCGCTCGATGATCACCGGGCGCTACGCCATCGTCCCCGACGGAGACGCCCGATGAGCGCGCCCACCACCACCCGCCGCGGCTGGCTTAAAGCCGCCTCCGCCGCGGCCGGCGGACTTTGGCTGGCGGCCTGCGACCGGATCACCGCCAATCCCAAGGCCATCGGCTTCCTGCAGAGCGCCGAGGGCCTGACGCGCCGCGCCCAGCGCCTGGTCGCCGACCGCAAGGCCCTGGCCCACGAATACAAGGCCAGCGATATCTCCGGCGACTTCCGGCCCAACGGCTCCATCGATCCCGCCGAACCGGATTACCGCGCCCATGTGGCCCAGGGTTTCGCCAACTATCGGCTGGTGGTGGACGGGCTGGTGGAACGCCCCTTGTCGCTCAGCCTGGCGGACCTGCGGGCCTTGCCGTCGCGGACCCAGATCACCCGCCACGACTGTGTCGAGGGCTGGTCGTCGATCGCCAAATGGCATGGCGCGCGCCTAGGTCCCCTGCTGGACCAGGCCGGCCTAAAGCCGCAGGCCCGTTACATCGTCTTCCACTGCGCCGACAGCCTGGAGCCGCAGCCGGACGGGTCGGGACAGTATTACGAGAGCATCGACCTGATCGACGCCTACCACCCGCAGACCATCCTGGCCTACGCCATGAACGACTTCGCCTTGCCGGTCCGCCACGGGGCGCCCATCCGCCTGAGGGTGGAGCGGCAGCTGGGCTACAAGCAGGCCAAGTACATCATGCGTGTCGAGGCCGTGGCCGACTTCGCCCACATCGCCCGCGGCAAGGGCGGCTTCTGGGAAGACCGCGGCTACGAGTGGTACGCAGGGATCTAGTTTCGCCAACTGCGTCGTCAGATCCTCCCCCTCAGGGGGAGGATTTTCCGCTCAATAAGGCGAGACCGTCATGGCCTCGGTCTCTTTCGCGCAGAAGCCGGCGGCGGGCGCCGGGCCGGCCTTGCGCGCGGCATCGATCTCCTTGCGGGCGACGGTCATGTCCTTGAGGAACTCGGCATTTGCGTGCAGGGCGGCGACCACGATCGAGGCGTTGGTGCGGCCGGCCTCGGCGGCGCTGAGGTTGTGCACGCCGCAGATCACACGGCCCTCGCCGAACGCCCGGCCGCGGGCCAGGATTTCCGTGGCGCGGTCAGGCGCCAACTCGGCTAGGATCAGCGCCACCGACCAGCCCCAGGTGTTGTGGCCGGACGGATAGTCGGGACTGGCGGCCAGGGAGGCGGTCTTCTCCACGCAGGTTGGGCCCTCGTCGATGAGGAACGGCCGCTTGCGCTTGTAGATGTCCTTGGAGCGGTCGACCGCCTGCTTGTCGTCCATCTGCAGCCGGCCCAGCATCTTGACGACGGTCGGGGCGTTGGCGGGCGACAATTCGACCCCCAGGGCGCAGGCCATGCCGTGGAGGATATTGCGCTGGTCCGCGTCATCCTGGGCCAGGGCCCAGCGGGGCGTATTCTCCAGGGCGCGCGTGGCCTTGTAGGCCGTCCGGTCGGTCTCATATCGCACCGTGCCCGCCACCGGCGCTGGCGGCAGGATTTTGTAGGTGTCGGGCATGGCCGCGCCCAGGTAGCCGGTCACGCCCGGCGCGCCGGCCCGGGCGATCGGCGGCTCGGCCATCGTCTCGGATTGCGGGGCTGGCGCAGCGCCCATCGTCGCGACCGCCGCCGCCGCCAGCCCAAGGCGCTTCCAGTCCATGCCGCGACTCCCTGCCATGGCCTGCGATCTTGCGGTGGCCCTGTGACCGTTTCAACCGCGGCTGTCCCGGTCCGGGCCCGTTCAGGCCTTTTGGAACAAACTCGACCAGTTGCGCTTCTCGCGGGTCTTCCACGATCCGCGATGCCAGGCGTCCGACGCGATCAGCGGGATCACCGTGGTGGCTTCGGCGAAGACCATCTGCTCCCAGGTGACGTCGACCTTGCCCCAGGAACAGGCCTCTTTAAGCGTCGAGGACGAGCAGGCCCCGTCGCGCACGTCGGCGACAGTGATCTGCACTGCGTATTTGTGCATCTCCGCCTCGTGGCCGAGGATTTCGGCGCAGACCACGGTGTCCTGGGCGAAGTTCTTGGGCACGCCGCCGCCCACCATCAGCAGGCCGGTGGTCCCGGCCTTGATCTTGATGTCGGTCAGTTCGCGGAAGTCGGCCACCGCGTCGATGGTGAGGTAGGGCTTGCCGGCCTTCATCCGTTCCACCTGGTGCTTCACCAGCCCAAAGCCCGCCGAAGAGTCGGTGAACGCCGGGCAGAAGATCGGCACGCCCTCGCGCCAGGCCGTCTCGATCAGGCTCTCGGGCTTCTTCGCATTGCCCGCGGCCAGCCACTTGCCCATCTCCCAGATGAACTCACGGCTGGAATAGGGGCGCGGCTCCAGGCTCTCGCAGATCTCGAAGATCGTGCCGTCGCAGTTCTGGAGCTCTTCCTCGTCGATATAGGTGTCGTAGATGCGGTCGATGTAGAGGTCGCGCAGGTCGCGGTCGTCGACGTTCGATTGCGCCTGGTAGTGCTTGAAGCCCAGGGCCTCGAAGAAATCCATGTCGACGATGGAGGCGCCGGTCGAGACGATCACGTCGATCATCCCGTACTTCACCATGTCGCGGTAGATGTGCATGCAGCCGCCGGCCGAGGTTGAGCCGGCGAGCGTCAGCCATGTCGAGCAGGAGGGGTCTTCCAGGCTCATCGACCAGATGTCGGCGGCGCGCGCCGTGTCGCGGCTGGTGAAGCTCATCTTGCGCATGGCGTCGATCACCGGCCGGGCGTCGTACTGGTCGATGGCCACGTGCTCGACGGTGTTGGCCAGCAGTTCGGCCTTGCGGTTCGACTTCTGAACGTCAGCGTTCATTCTCTAAGTTTCCTCGTGAGTTTGAGCGCCCGTCCACAGAATGACGCGACCGGGACGGACGACCGGCCGCGCCTATAACTCGCAATCGTGTCAGTCGTTACCGCTTGCGGCGGCTCTTGCCGGCGCGGCCCTTGGGACGCGAGAAGCGGACCACCTTGCGCTCCTCTTCCTGCTGCTCGCGCGGCAGGCGGATGGCGCGGCCGGCCAGCCCGAACATCGAGGCCATGGGCGCGTCGGAAACCTCAACGGTCTCGGCGTCGCCAAACCCGTTGAAGCGGGTGTTCATGGCCACGCCATAGGCGCCCAGCATGCCGATCTCCACATAGTCGCCCTCGCGGACGTCTTCCGGCAGCCAGAAGGGGCCAGGCATGTGGTCGAGGCTGTCACAGGTGGGGCCGTAGAAGCGGAAGGGCTTCAGATTGCCGTCGACTTCGGTCGCCACGCCGCCATCGTTTCGGAACAGCTTCACGGGGAAGGGCCACTTGGTGTGGGCCGCGTCGAACAGGCTGCCGTAGCTGCCGTCGTTCAGATAGAGCGCGTCGCCCTTCTTCAGCTCGACCTTCGTCAGGATCGATGAGGCTTCGGCGACCAGCGCCCGGCCAGGCTCGCACCAAAGCTCGGTGTCCTCGTGGACCATCATCTCGGCGAAGCCGCGGTCGATCGAGTCGATGTAGTCGGCCATCTCCGGCGGCATCATGCCCGGATAGACCGAGGGGAAGCCGCCACCGACGTCGACGATGTCGACCATCACCCCGGCCCGCACGATGGCGCGGCTGGCCTGGGCCATGGCGGCCTGGAAGGCGGTCGGGCGCATGCACTGGCTGCCCACGTGGAAGGAGACACCCATCCGGCCCTGGGTGGCCTGACGCGCGGCCAGCAGCAGGGAGGAGGCCTCGTGGCTCTCGACGCCGAACTTGCCCGACAGGGAATAGGCCGCACCCTCGGCCGAGACCGCCAGGCGTACGATCAGGGTCAGGTCGGCGGCGCCGTCCGTGGAGTCGAGGATCTTCGCCAGTTCCTCATGGGTGTCGAGCGCGAACGCCGTGACGCCATGGTCGAAATAGGCGCTGCGGATGGCGCTGCGGCTCTTCACCGGGTGCATGAAGGCCATGCGCGCGCCAGGCGCGTGCCGGACCACCAGCTCGATCTCGGGGATCGAGGCCACGTCGAAGGACATGACGCCATTGGCGGCGAGGGTTTCGATCACCCACGGCGAAGGGTTCGCCTTCACAGCGTAGAAAACGTCGCCCTTAAATCTGTCCTGGAACCAGCGCGCCGCTGTCGCTACCGCGTCCGGCCGCGCGAGAGCGACAGGACGTTCCGGGGAGCGATCGCGGACCAGGTCCAGGGGCGTATGATACGTGTGCAATTCACGTAACCCCCAACGGATAGTTGAACCCAATCCGGCGTTAGCAGCGCTTTTGAGGACATCGGGTCCGCCGGAGCCGTGCGAAATAGGGGCATATGCCCCCCATGTAAAGACTTCTATCCACAGCGGGCTTTACGGGGCTCGCCGCGCTGGACCGGATGGCGGCGGGCGTGCCATGAAGCCGGGGTGGGGCGCGGCCGAAAGCTGGCCTCCGGCGCACTTTGGGGAAGCCTAAACCGTTCATGTCCGACGCCGCGGTTCTGTCGATCCGGAACGCTTCGAAGAGCTTCGGCGAACGCCGGGCGCTCGACGGCGTGTCGCTCGATGTCCGGCGCGGCGAGATGATCGCCCTGATCGGTCCCTCGGGCTCCGGCAAGTCGACCCTGCTGCGCTCGATCTCGGGGTTGCAGACCATCGATGCGGGCCCCGGCGTCATCGAGGCGTTCGGCGAGCCGGCCCAGGCCAACGGCAAGATCAGCGGCGCCATGCGCAGGACGCGGACCCGCATCGGCTTCATCTTCCAGCAGTTCAACCTGGTGGGCCGCCTGTCGCTGTTCACCAACGTCGTCCTGGGCTCGCTCGGCCGGATCGACGGATGGCGCGGAACCCTCGGCGTCTGGCCCAAGGAGACCAAGCTGGCGGCCATGGCGGCGCTCACCCGCATGGGCGTGGCCGACTACGCCGCTCAGCGCGCCAACACCCTGTCCGGCGGCCAGCAGCAGCGCGGCGCGATCGCCCGGGCCCTCGTCCAGAAGGCCAAGATCATCCTGGCCGACGAGCCGGTGGCCTCGCTGGACCCTGTGTCGGCCCGTCGGGTCATGGAATCGCTGCGCGACCTCAACCGGCAGGACGGCCTGACGGTCGTCGTCACCCTGCACCAGGTGGACTACGCCCTGCGCTACTGCGACCGCGTGGTGGCGCTCAAGGCGGGAAAGATCGTTTACGACGGCCCGCCCGCGGGCCTGGCCACCAAGCAACTCATCGACATCTACGGCCCGGAATTCGAAGACGTCTTCTGGGAAGGAGCGCCGCAATGACCCGCCCCCTCGCCGCCCGCCGGGCCCTGTTCGTGGGGCTCAGCCTCGCCGCGGCCCTGGTGCTGGGATCCTGCAGCCAGAAACCCGCCGCCACCGAGACCCCCAAGGAGATCGCCTTCTCGATCCTCTCGGCCGAGAACCAGACCTCCATGGCGCCGCTCTGGCAGCCGCTCATCGACGACATGTCGGCCCAGATCGGCGTCAAGGTGAAGCCGTTCTTCACCAGCAACTACGCCTCCCAGATCGAGGCCATGCGCTTCAAGCAGGTGCAGGTGGGCTGGTTCTCCGCCCTGCCGGCCCTGGAGGCCGTCAACCGCGCCGACGGCGAGGTCCTGGGCCGCATCATCGACGCCGGTGGCGAGGAAACCTACACCTCGGTCCTGATCGTCCATAAGGGCAGCGGCATCACCCTCGACAAGGTCCTGGGCTGCGGCAAGAAGTACAACTTCGGCCTGGGCGACCCGAAGTCGACCTCCGGCACCCTCGCTCCCATGGCCTATCTCTTCACGCCGCGCGGCATCGACCCCACCAGCTGCTTCAAGACAGTCCGTCAGGCCAGCCACCAGGCCAACGCCTTCTCGGTCGCCAACGGGGTGCTGGACGTGGCGACCAACAATTCCGTGGGGGTCGTCTTCTTCCGCCGGGAGCGGCCTGACCTCGCCGACAAGGTGGAGACCATCTGGACCTCCCAACCCCTGCCGGAATCCTCGATCATCGCGCGCAAGGACCTCGACCCGGCGATCAAGGAGAAGATCCGCCAGTTCTTCCTGACCTATGGCACGGGGACCGGTCCCCAGGCGGACAAGCAGCGCGCCGTGCTCAAGGGTCTGGCCTACGGCGGGTTCAAGGCGGCGGACAATTCCTACCTCGACCCGATCCGCGAGATGGTCGCCGCCCAGGACCTCTCAGACGCCAAGAAGACCGGTGACAAGGCCAAGATCGCCGCCGCCCAGGCCGCTTTCGACAAGATCCACGGCCAGGCCTCCCAGAAGCGTGCGGCGGAACCCGACGTCTGATGACCGAGGCCGCCGCCGACATCGCCTCGCCACCGCAACGCTCGCTGGCCCAGCGCGCGCCGGACCTGCTGGTCTGGGGCGCGGTGATCGTCCTGCTCGTCGTGGGCTTCAAGCCCGTGGAGATGGGGCACGTCACCAAGCTGTTCACCAATTCCGAGAACATGCGCCAGTTCGGCTCGGAACTGCTGAAACCCGATTTCGGCGACTGGAAGCTCTACGTCGCCCAGATGTGGCTGACGGTGCAGATCGCCATGTGGGGCACCTTCCTGGCGGTGATCATCGCCGTGCCCTTCGGCCTGGCCTGCGCCAAGAACGTCTCGCCGACCTGGCTGCAGCAGCCCATGCGCCTGCTGATGAACCTGCTGCGCTCGGTCCCCGACCTGGTGGTGGGGACGCTCTTCCTGGTGGCGGTGGGCCTGGGCCCTTTCGCTGGTGTCATGGCGCTCGCCATCGGCACCGGCGGGGTGCTGGCCAAGCTGTTCTCGGAAGCCGTGGAGTCCATCGACAAGGGCCCCGTGGAGGGCGTCCGCGCCACCGGCGCCGCCCCCCTGCAGGAGGTGATCTGGGGTGTGATCCCGCAGGTCGCGCCGCTGTGGACCTCCTATGCCCTCTACCGCTTCGAATCCAATTCCCGCTCGGCCACGGTGCTGGGCCTGATCGGGGCGGGCGGCATTGGCCAGCTGCTGTTCGACGCCCTCAACGGCTTCGCCTACCAGAAGCTCTCGGCCATCGTCATCGTGATCATCGTGGCGGTCACCCTGATCGACCTCCTCTCCCAGGCGATGCGCAGCCGGCTGCTCTGAGTTGTCACCCTCCCCGGCGGGGAGGGCGACAGCTCCGCAAACAAAAGCGCCGCCCAGGTTGTCCGGGGCGGCGCAGTCAAAAGCGGGAGTGGGAAGGATTCGCGCCTTAGAAGACGAACTGGCTGCGCAGCGCGACAGCATTGTACGTCTGGCCCACCTGAACGCCCGCGGTGTTGAAGCGGTTCACGTCCACATGCAAGTAGTCCAGCATGAAGCGGATGTCGGGGTTCAGGTGCCAGTTGAGACCCACCGATGAGATCTTCTGCTCGCCGCCGCGCACCGCGTCGAAGCAGGCCGCGCCCGCGACCGTCGGGACCGCCTTGCCGGCGCCGCAGTCGTGGAAGTTCAGGTCCAGGTCGGAGTAGCGCGCGGCCAGCTCCAGCGTGCCCCAGGTCCCTGCCGCGGGGTTGAAGTTGTAGTTCAGCTTCGGCGCGTCGAAGCGCGCCTCGGCGGGGTTATAGGGGCGGGGTTCGCCGGTCAGCACCCAGGCGCCCTGGACGTACCAGCCGTGGAACGCCGGGTCGCCGAACGGCAGGGCGCCGGTGATCCGCCGGTCGATCTTGTAGTTGAAGAACTCGCTCTCAATCATGAAGTTCTGAACCGTGGCCCCGGCCTCGAGGCCGATCACCGAGGCGGACTTGGCGTCGATGCCGCCGGTGTCGACCAGCCGGGCGCCGTCGAGCCGCAGTTCGGGCCGGTCGCGCAGCTGGACCGGGTAACGCACCGCATTGGCCGCACCGGTGTCATTGGGCTGGGTGGCCAGTTGGCCATTGATCCCGAAGTGAAGCTGCCAGTCCGTGGAGGAGAACGGCGCGAGCGCCAGGCGCCCGATGATGGCGGTCTGTTCGTCGGCCGGCTGGGCGTTGAAGGCGGTGGCGGCGGAGTTGAAGGTGGTCACCACATTGCCGGTCACCGCGGCGCTGGCGAACCAGCGCGTGGCGATGCCGCTGTCGCCTTCGCCCCAGATGCCGTTGCCGGCGACCTGCAGCGCGCTTCGGCTGTCGCCGGCGGCTACGTTGCGGGCCACTTCGGCCGGCGCCGGGCGTTCCATCATCGGCATCTGACTGGTGGAGACCGCCGCGGCGAGGCCGATGTTCGGCTCGAAGGCGCCGATCCGGATGCGCCAGGGCTTGAGGCCCGAATACTGCGCCCATGCCTCCTGGATGTGGCCGGTGTCCTCCGCGCCCGAGCCGCCGAATTCGTAGATCAGGCCGTAGTCGAAATCCTTGAACAGCTTGCCGTCGATGCCGAAGCGGGCGCGGCGGAAATTGGTGCCGTCGTTCAGGTCGCGGTTGGTGACTACCGCCGGCAGGCTTCCCTTCTGGAAGTACTTGCCGGTGTCGAGCATGACGGTGGCGCGGATATTGGCTGTGAAGCGGCCGTCGGAAGTGGCCAGCGCCGGCTTGCCGTTGGGCAGGGCCACGGTGGTGGCCGGGGCCTTCAGGGTGATGATGTCGCTGGCGTCGGCGGTCTGGGCGGCGGTGACGTCGGCCAGCTGCCTGTTGACCGTGTCCAGCTGGGCTTGCAGGGCCGCGACGCGAGCGTCGCTGTCGGCGCTGCGCGCCTGCATCATCTGTGTCATCTGGGCGCGCATCTCGTCGAGCTGGGCCTGCATGGCGGCCAGCTTGGCGTCGGCGGCCGACGGTCCGGCTGGAGCGGCTTTGTGCCTGGGCGCGGCCAGGGCGACGCTGGCCGTGCTCGACATCAGGACCGCGATCAACGCGCCCCTGGCAAGGTGCTGCGTCAGCCCGTTCGGTTGAAGGCTCATGTCTCTTTATCCCCGTCTCATTGATTTCGTCGGTCAGGGGCGTTGCGGATCGATGGGCGCCGCCCCCGAGGCCCGCCTGTGCCTTTAGCGACGACGCATGACGGCTGGCCGACAGTCTCGTGACGGTCCCGTGACAGTTGATCCGGAGGCGCAGTTCGGCGGCTGTCACCAAACTGTCGTCGCCCGCCGCTAATCACCGCGGCGAAGGCGCAGCGCCGTTGCGCGCCCTTCTATGGAGAGAACCATGTTGAAGAAACTTGGGGTGGCGCTCGGCGTAGCCCTCATCGCGAGCGTCGGCACGCTGGCCCAGGCGGCCGGGACGATCACGGGGGCCGGCGCGACCTTCCCCTATCCGGTCTACGCCAAGTGGGCGGAGATCTTCAAAGGCCAGACGGGGACCAGCCTCAACTACGCGGCCATCGGGTCGGGCGGCGGGATCAAGCAGATCAACGCCTCGACCGTTGATTTCGGCGCCAGCGACAAGCCCCTGAAGCCTGACGACCTGGCGGCCGGCGGCCTGGCCATGTTCCCGACGGTCATCGGCGGCGTGGTCCCGGTGATGAACCTGCCGGGCGTCAAGCCGGGCCAGGTGCGGCTGACCGGCGCGGTCCTGGCCGACATCTATCGCGGCGTCATCAAGCGCTGGAACGACCCGCGCATCGCCGCCCTCAGCCCGGGCGTGGCCCTGCCGGGCCTGCCGATCACCGTCGTCCACCGCTCGGACGGCTCGGGCACCACCTTCCTATTCACCACCTACCTCAGCATGAAGGCCGCGCAGTGGCAGGCCCAGGTGGGCGGCAACGACTCCGTGCAATGGCCGGTTGGCCTGGGCGGCAAGGGCAACGACGGCGTCGCCGCCTTTGTCAAACAGACCCCCGGCGCAATCGGCTACGTCGAATACGCCTACGCCAAGCAGAACGGCATGACCTACGCCCTGCTGCAGAACAAGGCCGGCAAGTTCGTGCCGCCGAACGCCGCCAACTTCGCCGCCGCCGCGGCGGGGGCCAACTGGGCCAAGGCGCCGGGATTCTACCTGCTGCTGCTTGACCAGGCCGCGCCGGACGCCTGGCCGATCACCGGCGCCACCTTCATCCTGGTGCATACCAAGCAGGCTGACGCGGCCCGCGGCAAGCAGGTCCTGAGCTTCTTCGACTGGGCCTATAAGAACGGCGACGCCGCCGCGGGCTCGCTGGACTACGTCACTCTGCCGCCGGCGGTGAAGGACCTGGTCCGCAAGTCCTGGGGCAAGATCACCGGCCCGGACGGCAAGCCCGTCTATCGCTAGACTGCATCGAATCCACCGCCGCCGTCCGGCGGCGGTGGATCCATCCGCAAGCCTCGCCGCCGCCAAGTGCTCATGACCGATCTCGCCCTTTCCCCGTCCGCGCCGCCGCCGCGCCGTCGCGCCGCGCCGCGAGGCGCCGCCATCGCCAGGGTCTTCGAGGGCCTGTGCTTCGCCGCCGCCACCTTTCTGCTGGCGGCGCTCAGCGGTCTGCTGATCTCGCTGCTGATCGGCGGCTGGCCCGCGATCCGCAAGTTCGGCTTCGGATTCTTGACCACCGCCACCTGGAATCCCGTCACCGACGTCTATGGCGCCGCCGGCCCCATCGTTGGCACGCTGGTGACCGCGACCCTGGCGCTGGTCGTGTCCCTGCCCATCGCCTGCGGCGTAGCCTTCTTCCTGACCGAGCTTTGCCCCGCACCTCTGCGTCGGCCCATTGGCACGGCGGTGGAGCTCCTGGCTGGGGTGCCCTCCATCGTCTACGGCATGTGGGGTCTGTTCGTATTTGCACCGGCCTTCTCGAAATATGTCCAGCTGCCGATGATGATGGCCGCCAAGCCGGGTTCGCTGCTTGAGAAGCTGACCATGGGCGTGCCCAATGGCTCAGGCATCTTCTCAGCCTCGATGATCCTGGCGATCATGATCCTGCCCTTCATGGCCGCTACCCTGCGCGAGCTCCTGATGACCGTGCCGGCCGGGGTGCGCGAGAGCGCCTACGGGCTGGGCGCCACCACCGCCGAGGTGGTCACCTCCGTGACCCTGCCCTATGTCCGCACCGGCGCCATCGGCGCGGTGATGCTGGGCCTGGGCCGCGCGCTCGGCGAGACCATGGCCGTGACCTTCATCATCGGAAATTCCCACGGCTTCCCGGCCTCGATCTTCGACAGCGGCTCGACCATTGCGTCCACCATCGCGAACGAGTTCACCGAGGCCTCAACGCCGATGCATACCGCGGCCCTGATCGCGCTCGGCCTGGTGCTGTTCGTCATCACCTTCATGGTGCTGGGCCTGGCGCGACTGATGCTGCGGACCCAGGAGGCGCGCTCATGACCGCCGCCAGCGCCAAGGTCGCGCGGCGCCGGGCCGCCGACCTCGCCTTCAAGGTCTTCTGCACGATCGTCACGCTTGCGGCCCTGGCGGCCCTGGCGACGATCCTGTGGTCCCTGATCAGCCAGGGACTGCCGGGCATCAACCTGCGCCTCTTCACCCAGTCGACGCCGGCGCCAGGGTCACAGGGCGGCCTGGCCAACGCCATCATGGGCTCGCTGATGATGTGTGTCCTGGCGATGGTCATGGCGCTGGTGGTGGGTGTCCTGGCCGGCACCTGGCTGGCCGAATACGGCGGACGGTCGGCCTATGGCTCCGTTGTGCGCTTCCTCAACGACGTCCTGCTGTCGGCGCCGTCGATCCTGGTCGGCCTGTTCGTCTATGAGATCGTCGTGGCCCCGTTGCACAGCTTCTCGGGCTTTGCGGGCGCCGTGGCCCTGGCGCTCCTGGCGGTGCCCGTCATCACCCGCACCACCGAAGACGTGTTGCTTCTGCAGGCCGCGACCCTGCGCGAGGCCGGCGTGGCGCTTGGCGCACCGCTGTCGTTCGTGATCCGCACGGTCCTGTGGCGCTCGGCGCGCAGCGGCCTGCTCACCGGCGCCCTGCTGGCTTTCGCGCGAATCAGCGGTGAGACCGCGCCCCTACTGTTCACCGCCCTCAACAACCAGTTCTTCTCCCTCGACATGCGACATCCCACCGCCAATCTGCCGGTGGTCATCTTCAACTTCGCGCTCAGCGCCTATGACGACTGGCGCCAGCTCGCCTGGTCGGGCGCTCTGCTGATCGCCGCGACCGTGCTGACGGTGACCGTGGTTGCGCGTATTGTGGCCAAGGAACAGAGCCGCTCATGAACAACGTCAACGCCGCCGAGGTCTTCGAAAGCTCGATCGCCGACATCGACCGCGCCCAGGTCAAGGTCGATGTGCGCAACCTCGACTTCTTCTATGGCGCGAGCCGCGCCCTGAAGGGCGTGTCGATCCCCTTCGCGCGCAACAAGGTCACCGCCCTGATCGGCCCATCGGGCTGCGGCAAGTCCACCCTGCTGCGGACCCTGAACCGCATGTACGCCCTCTATCCAGGCCAGAAGGCCACCGGCGAGATCATGCTGGACGGCGAGAACATCCTGGGGCCCCGGGTCGACCTGGCCCGGCTGCGCGCCCGGGTCGGGATGGTGTTCCAGAAGCCGACGCCCTTTCCGATGAGCATCTACGACAACGTCGCCTTCGGCGTGCGGCTCTACGAAAACCTCTCGAAACCGGACATGGACGCCCGCGTCGAGGAAGCGCTGACCCGCGCCGCGCTCTGGGACGAGGTGAAGGACAAGCTCAAGGGTCCGGGCCTCGGCCTTTCCGGCGGCCAGCAGCAGCGCCTGTGCGTCGCCCGCGGCGTGGCGGTCCGTCCGGAAGTGCTGTTGCTTGACGAGCCCACCTCGGCGCTCGACCCGATCTCCTCGGCCAAGCTCGAGGACACCGTCACTCGGCTGAAGGCCGACCACACCATCGTCATCGTCACCCACAACCTGGGCCAGGCGGCGCGGGTCAGCGACTACACCGGCTTCATGTACCTGGGCGAACTGGTGGAATTCGGCGCGACCCAGGACGTCTTCACCCGCCCCGCCACCTCGCGCACCTCGGACTACATCACCGGCCGGTTCGGCTAGGCGGCTTCCGGCCTGCGGCGGCGCACGCGGGCCAGCCGGCGCAGGCGGGCCAGCCGGCGCAGGCGGCGCCAGAAGCGGGTCTTCTCCGGCTCCGGATAGGGCTGCAGGTTGCGCACAAAGTCCTCGGCGCAGGCCCGCCAGGAGAAGGTCTCGGCGAAGGCGCGGACCCGTTTGCGGTCGCATTTCAGCGCGTCCAGGCAGGCTTCGCGCAGGCCCTCGGTGGCGCTGGACGCCAGCACGCCAGCGCCGGAGTTGGGAATGATGTCGATGGGCCCGGGGGCCGGATAGGCGGCGACCGGTGTTCCGGAGGCCATGGCCTCCAGGATCACCAGGCCGAAGGTGTCGGTGAGCGAGGGGAAGACGAAGACGTCGGCGCAGGCGAAGTGCGCGGCCAGATCCTCGCCAGACTTGGCGCCGGTGAAGACGGCGTTCGGATACTTGACCTCCAGCTCCTCTTTCTGCGGACCGGGCCCGACGATCACCTTGGTGCCGGGCAGGTCTATGGAGAGGAACGCCTCGATGTTCTTCTCCACGGCCACGCGGCCGACATAGAGGAAGATCGGCCGGGCGATGCCCTCGAAGACGTCCGGCTCGTCCGGCTTGCGGGGATGGAAGGCCTCGGTGTCGACGCCGCGCGACCAGGCCGAGATATTGCGGAAGCCGTGGCCGGCCAGTTCATCGCGCATGGTGGGCGTGGCCACCATCAGCCGGCCCGAGGGCTTGTGGAACCACTTCATGTAGGCGTAGCCGGCGGCCAGCGGCAGCGGC
>CANJLK010000028.1 GCA_947475465.1 Caulobacteraceae bacterium
CCTAGATCATCCTCGGGCGCCGAGCGCGCCCTCATCAAGACTTGGAATCCGCGCAAAATGGCGGATCTTTTGGGGGAGAGGCGACCATGCCAAAGCTCTACATCACCGGGGTTGGCCCCGACGGCCGTTCGAAGGTCGTTGAAACGCGCGAGCTGGTCGGCGGCGGGCCGCCCGCCCCGGCCTACACGGCCGACGGCCCGGTCCCGACAATCCTCCCGTGCACGACGGGCGCCCAGCTCCTGGCCGGCCACAGCGCGCCCGGCACCTTTTCCGCCGCGGTGTTCGGCTGGAAGCCCGGAATGTACACCGATGCGCACCGGACCATCAGCCTGGACGTCGACACGGTCCTCGAAGGCTCGGTGATCCTGGGCCTGGAGGATGGCGAGATCACCCTGCGCAAGGGTGACGTGGTCGTGCTGCCGGGCACGGTCCATACTTGGCGAGCCACCGAGGAGCATGGACTGGTGCTTTACTCCATCGTCTCGGCCGCGCCGTCGGCGGCGGACGCCGCCTTGCCGACCATCGAGCCTATGGAAATCGTCCACGGCTTCTGAGCCGCCGGCCTCACAGGGCCACCACAACAAAGAGGGCCAGGCGCGCCGCGCCTGGCCCTTTCCGTTTGTCCCCGCCTTCGGGCAAACTGGGTCAGCGGCCCCGGACGCCCGGGTCGATCTGGGCGGCTTTCATATTTCCGTCCATGCCGCCGTCGACCGGCAGGATCACGCCGTTGACGATCGAAGCCGCGGTGCTGTTCAGGTAGACGCAGGCCGCCGCCTGGTCCTCGGAGGTGGCGAAGCGGCCGAAGAAGCCGCGCGCGCCGACGACCGCGGCGTCATTTCCCATCCGGTCGATGGCGTTCTGGCGGAAGGCGCCCAGCAGCGGCGTCTCCGTGGTGCCCGGAGCCACGACGTTGATCCGGATGCCGTACTTCTCCGCATATTCCTTGCAGTTCAGGACGGTCCACAGGTTCAGCAGCTCCTTGGACGTGCCGTAGCCGTTGTAGCGCTCCTGATTCTCCGTACGGTCGAGCCATTCGGAGGCTTCTTCCATGGTCGCCAGGGCCAGCATCGGCTCGTTGGCCTCGCGCATGACCTGGTAGCGGAAGCCGGCCAGGGACGAGACGTTGACGATGCCCGACCCGCGGGTCATCACCGGCAGCAGGCTCTGCGTCAGGTGACGCAGGCCGAAGAAGTTGACCATCATCGCCAGCTTCTCGCGGCCCCGGCCGCCGGCCACGCCGGCGACGTTGAAAAGGCCGTCGACCGGTCCGCCGATTTCCTTGACCGTCTTATCGATCGAGGCCCGGTCGCCCATGTCCATGTTGATCGCCTTCCAGGGCCCGGCTTCGATCGGCTGGATGTCCAGCGAGATGATGTCGGCGCCCAGGTCAGCCAGATATTTGATGGTCGCCGCACCCATCCCCGAGGCGGCGCCGGTCACCACCACGCGCTTGCCCGCGTAGCTGATCACGTCCTGAAACGACATTCTTCCTCACCCTTGATTATTGTTGTGTCGGATTGCCCAGGGCCTATTCGGCCCAGTTGAGATGCTGCGCCTCGAGGAACTCGAAGATCCCCTCGTGCGTGCCCCATTCACGGCCAAGGCCGCTCTGCTTCATGCCGCCGAACGGCGCGTCCAGCCTCATGCCCGGGCCGCCGCCGTTGATGCTGATGGTGCCGGCGTTGATACGCTTGGCCACCGCGATGGCCTCGTCCTTCTGGCCCCAGACGGCGGCCGCGAGACCGAAGTGGGAATCGTTGGCGATCTCAACCGCCTCATCGACGGTCTTGTAGGTAAGTAGCACCGCCACCGGACCGAACAGCTCGTCGCGGGAAATCTCGTGCTGGTTGGTGACGCCCGCGATCAGGACCGGGTTCATGAACCACCCCTGGGCGATGTCCGGGCGGCCGCCGCCGGCGACCACCTTGCCGCCCGCGGCCAGGGCGCGCTCCACATAGCCCTCGACCCGCGCGCGGTGGGGTTTGCTGATCAGAGGGCCGGTGTCGGTGGCCAGGTCGAGGGGGTCCCCCACGACGGCGGAGTCGATGATCGCCTTGCTGAGGGCAATGAACTCGTCAACCTGGCTCTCGTGCACCAGGATGCGGGTGGTGGTGCTGCAGCCCTGCCCGGCATTACGGGCGTAGCGGAAGTTCAGGGGCCCGGCGGCGGCGTTCAGGTCCGCGCCCGGCAGAACCACGGCGGCCGACTTGCCGCCCAGTTCCAGCACCACGCCCTTGATGGTGTCGGCCGCCTGGCGCATCACCGCCGCGCCGACCGGCACCGAGCCGGTGAAGGTGATCTTGTCGACCTCGGCATGTTCGGTCAGAGCGCGGCCGATCTCGATGCCGCCCACGACGATGTTGATCACCCCGTCCGGCACGCCGGCCTCGCGGAAGATATCGCCCATCATCAGGGTGGAGAGTGGCGTCTGGATCGAGGGCAGCAGCACGGTGGTGCAGCCGGCGGCGAGCGCCGGACCCAGCTTGGCGGCCATCAGCAGCAGCGGATAGTTGTAGGCGGTGATCGCGGCCACCACGCCCACGGGGATGTAGCGCACAATGCTCTTGCCGGGCGCGCCGGGGTTCTCGGCGTTGAGGTCACGGGTGCGGTCGATCGGCGCCTGCTGCGCGTGGTGGCGCAGGAGCGCCAGCGCGCCGCCGATCTGCAGCGGCTCCACCAGTTTCGCGGGGGTGCCCACCTCAAGGATCAGGGCCCGGCCCAGCTCCGCCTTGCGGGCTTCCATCAGGTCGGCGATGCGCAGCAGCACGGCCTTGCGCTTCTCGCCGTCGGCCCAGACGCCGGAGTTGAAGGCGGCGCGGGCGGCCCGGACGGCCTCGTCCAGCTGGCCGGGCGAAGCCTGGTGCAGGCTCGCCAGGGTCTTTTCCGTCGTGGGATTTTCCACGTCCAGCGCCGGCCCGGCGCCGTCCACGAACTTGCCGTTGATCAGCAGTTGGGTCTGCCAGCGGACGGCCGGCTCGCGGTCGAGGGTTGCCGATTGGGTGCTCATGGAATTCCTCCCGGGGGAACTTGGTGTGCTGCTTTACCTGGACCTTTAGCGGCCCTTGTCTCGATCTCTGCCACGGCCGCCGCCACCGCGCGACACATCGCTCGGGGCTGGCGGCCACAGTCTTGTTATCCGCCATCGTCGGCCTTCTGGGGCGCCGTCCGCAATTGGGATGACGGGGGGGCTGTCGCGGGGGGTTCTGAGGATTGATCAGGAGCGCCGGCCCGGCCCGCCCGATCTAGCCCCCCGGCTGCGCCCCCCCGTCGCGCCCCTTGCCCCCTCCGGGCGACGGATCGCACTGTGCCACGCTGAAAGTCGCGGCCTCAGAGCGCGGCATCGGTGAGAGCTCGGCGCGCAGTCCGGGCCAAACGGGGGAAAACATGACTTCCAAAACCACGATCCTGGTCGGCGTCTCGGTTGTCGCCTTGCTGAGCGGCGGCGCCGTCGCGAACGCCCAGACCCAGGCCGCAAAACCTGCCGCCGGCAGTTCCGCCGTGCTGGAGGAGGTCATGGTGACCGCCCGCCGGCGTTCGGAAAACATCGAGCGCGTCCCCGGCACCATCCAGGCCCTGGGCGCCGACACCCTGGCCAAGAAGAACATCGTCACCGAAGCCGACCTGCAGAGCGCGGTGCCTGGCTTGACGATCCGCCAGGGCCAGACCCAGAACGACTTCAACTACGCCATCCGCGGCCAGACCATCGACTCTTTCTCGGGCTCGCGTCCGGCGGTGCTGGGCTACATCAACGAATTCCAGGTCCAGAAGCTGGGCGCCGGCGCGCTCTACGACCTGGAATCGGTCCAGGTCCTGAAGGGCCCGCAAGGGACCCTCTTCGGCCGCAATGTGACGGGCGGCGCGGTCCTCTATTCCACGGCCAAGGCCGGCCCGGACCTCGACTATTCGATCAGCGCCAAGGTCGGGAACTTCAATGCGCGTGAGGTGCAGGGCTTCCTCAACGTCCCCCTGGTCAAGGACAAGGCGTTCCTGCGGATCGCGGCCGACTGGACCTCGCAGGACGGCTACCAGTTCAACACCTTCAACAACCAGCGGCAGGGCGACACCGACCGCACATCATGGCGCGCTTCGCTCACCCTGAATCCGACGGACGACCTCCAGAACACCACCGTGTACCAACAGGACCGGCAGGGCGGTAATAACGTCGGCATGGTCCCCTTCTCGGTCTACCCCTGCGGGACCCCAGGCGTGGCCGTGCCCTATTCGTGCCTCTACCTGCCCGGCGGTGGCCTCAGCCCCTATTATGAACTTTATGTCGGGGCCAACCCGAAAGTTCCGCTGGCGGGCTACTACGACTTCTTCCTGAAACAGCAGGCGCGCGGGCCCTACACCGTGACCCAGGACGCGCTGAACGCCTACTCCTCGCGCAGCCTCTTCATCACCAACACCACCAGCTACCAGATCGCCCCGAACACCCATCTCAAGAACATCTTCGGCTATGCGGAGGCGCGTCAGGAGATCGGCACCGATCAGGACGGATCGCCCTTCCCCATCGTTTTGCTGACGGCGCCCAACTTCCCGAACAACAATCACTTCAAGAACAAGCAGTATTCCGACGAAATCCAGATTCAGGGCACGGCCTTCGACAACGATCTGACCTACATCGCCGGCGCCTACTACGCCTCTGAGGTCGACTTTACCTATACGCCTGGACAGTACGTCAACCTGCCGGGGATCTTCCCCACGGGCGCCGCGCTTCCCAACGCCTACTACCTGAAGGACACGACGGAAGCGGTCTTCTTCCAAGGCACTTATTCCTTGGAGAAATGGACCGGCGTCCAGGGCCTGAGCCTGACGGCGGGCTACCGTTACAGCTGGGAACAGCTCAAGCTGACGGAGGCCAAGGGCACCGGCTTCTACTATTATCAGCTGCCGCCTGCCGTGCAGGGAACCAATGGCTTCTACGCACCCAGCCTAGCGCAGGCGAAGGTCTCGCCGCCGGAAACCTCCGATTTCTCGAAGCCAAGCTGGCAGGTCGGGCTCGACTACCAGGTCACGCCAGAGACCTTGCTCTACGTCGTGACACGCGGCAGCTGGCGCGGCGGCTCCTATAACGGCGCCGCACCGCCCATCAACAGGACCGCCGCCACCAACGGTAACCTGTTCCTGCCGGAAACCACCAAGGACGTCGAAATCGGCGCGAAATTCTCCGGCCGCGCCGGAGACGTGCCGGTCCGCCTGAACGTCGCGGCCTTCAGCCAAACCATCGATGACATCCAACGGGTCAGCTACACCGGCATCCCCGCCCTCAATGTCTTCCTGGCGGCGATCACCTTCAACGTGCCGAAGGCTCAGGTCCAGGGAATCGAGATCGACGGCCAGGCTCGCCTGACCGACTGGCTGACCCTGGGCGGCAATCTCGCCCTGACGGACTCGAAGTTCAAAAACAACAAGGTGAATTTCGGGGGAACGATCCAGCAGTTCGGCCCGATGAGCGACACGCCGAAGACTGCCGGCTCGGTGTTCGCCGACATCACCTTCCCGATGGCCGACCAGTACGGCTCGCTGGGCCTGCACGTCGATTACTACGCCCAGTCGAGCTTCTATTTCTCCAACCAGAACGCCTTCAGCTCACCGAAGACGGAGCTTCCGGGTTACGGCACCCTGAACGCCCGCCTGGACTGGAAGAACGTCGCCGGCTCCAAGGTCGGCCTGTCCGCCTTCGTCAAGAACGCCACCGACAAGGTCTACTACACTGGCGGCCTGCCACTCGGCGGCACGTTCGGCGCCAACTACGCCTTCCCGGCATCGCCGCGGACCTACGGCGTCGAGGTGAAATACAAGTACTAGGGTTCGAAGGGGAACCGTGGGCGGTGTCCGGCAAGGGCTTCGCGCCACGGCCCTGACGTTTGGGGGATATCGGCAATGCGCCTCAGCCCCCTGACCCCGGACTTCGGCTATGAGGTCCACGACCTCGACCTGGGCAGCTCGATCTCCAACGCGGACGCCGACGCGCTGCAGGCCGCCTTCGCCAAGGGGCACATGCTCCTGCTTCGAAACCAGCAGGCGCTCTCCGACGCAGGCCATGCGGACTTCGCCAGTCTCTTCGGCCCGGTGACCGAGGAATACCTCGACGGTTCAAAGGTCGCCTGGGTCACCAACCGTCCGAACACCAAGACCACGGTGCCAGGCGAAGCCGGCCTCCACTGGCATTCCGACTACAGCTTCACCGAATGGCCGCTGCGGGGTATCTCGCTGCAGGCGATGGAGTTGTCCGGCAAAAGCGCCGCCACCCGTTTCGCCAGCACGGCCCGGGCGTGGGCCGCCCTGCCCCAGGCCTTGCAGGCTGAGCTCGAGCCGCTCGAGGTTCTGCACCTGGCCGATTTCTCCGGCGCTTCGGCCGAACTTGGAGTGCCGACCGACCGGTTCGACGACGAGCCGGACCAGGAACTCTACCCCCACAAGTGGCACCCCCTGAAGATGCCGCACCCGCGGACGGGCGAGCCGCTGCTGTTCGCCAACGAGTTCCTCTCCATCCGGCTGGGCGGCGTGCCGCGCGAGAAGAGCCGGGCGCTGCTGCAGGCCATCTGGCCCATCCTCTACGATCCCGCCCACGTCTACGAACACGACTGGCGCGAAGGCGACCTGCTGATCTGGGACAATTTCGCCCTCCAGCATGGGCGCGATGACTTCACCCCCGAGCCGGGCGAGCCTTCGCCGGTGCGCGTGCTGCGGCGGGTCAGCCTGGGCGCGGACTACGAGCGGATGGTCCAGTCGGTTCCCCGGCTGGCGGGCGCCCTGGCGGCGATGTAGGTCGCCATCAGCCGCGCTCCGGCGCCGCGTTGGCCTTCAGAGCACCACGCTCAGGCCCATGCCGATGGCCTTGCTGACCGCCTCGCGCCGGGTGTCGGCGTCCAGCTTCCGCAGGATATTGCCCACGTGCCATTTCACGGTTTCGGGGGTCATGCTGACCTGCCGGGCGATCTCCTTGTTGGAGAGCCCCGTCGACAGCTCGAGCAGGATATCGATCTCGCGCTTGGTCATCAGGTCGAAGAGGTTCAGCGCCTTGGGCGTGATATCGCGCCGCGCGCCCTGCGAGCCTTGTGACCGGGCGGCCACCAGGGCGGCGTAGTGAGCCTTCTCGCACTCGGTCAGGCGGTGGAACGCCGCTGTCCCGTCAAACCCATCCAGAATGCCGACGCTGGTGGAGTCCAGGATGCAACGAAGTGCGCCGATCGGCGCGGCGCTGCGGATCACCCGCGCCACCGCGCTGTCGGCTTCCAGCGCGCGGTCCATGCGGCGCAGCAGGTCCGCCTGGAGCAGGCGGATTTTGATCTGCTCCAGGGGCGAAGCCTTGGTCAGCACCAGGCAGTGCTCGATGACCCGCTGCGCGCCCGAGAGATCGTCGCGCTCGAACTTGTCGATGATCAAGGCCTCGGCCCCGGCCCGCGCGATCCTGGCCGTCCGCGACAGGGGATGGGCGTGAAGCGCCAGCCAATCGATCCGCCGCTCGATCGCCTGCATGT
Organism: Caulobacteraceae bacterium; assembly: GCA_947475465.1. Taxonomy (GTDB): domain Bacteria; phylum Pseudomonadota; class Alphaproteobacteria; order Caulobacterales; family Caulobacteraceae; genus Phenylobacterium. The sequence continues at coordinate 7,485 of CANJLK010000028.1, forward strand.
CGATCATCTGCGGCAGACCCATCCGCGCCCGGAAGGACGCGCAGACCGCGCGCAGACGGTCCCAGCCCCGCTCCTGCCCCAGGCTCTCGGCGTGCTCCACCAGTTCCACCGCGCCGTTGGCGTCGCGCTCAAGCAGGTGGATGCCCACCTCGACGCGGTAGCCCATGATCGAGGCGTCCTGGAAGCCGATGTCGTCCAGCCGGGCCAGGCGGCCGTGCAGGATGGTGCTGGCTTCCCGCAGCAGGTTGCGCTCGTAGGCGCAGGCCGCGGCCACCGAGGCCAGCAGGGCGGCCGAACCTTCCGAGCCGCCGCCGGGCGCCTCGCATTTCTTGAGCGCCGCGCGCGCCACCCGCTGGGCCTCGGCGAAATGGCCCTGCTGGTAGCAGCCGAGGGCCAGCACCCATTGCCGCCCGGCGCTGGTCAGGGTCTGATCGACCTGAGCCCCCGGGGCCTGCGGCGGGATCAGCAGTTCGCGGGCGCGCTCGACGTCGCCAGCCAGGGTGCTGCAGAGCGCCGCGGTGTTGCGCACGTTGCGGCCGCCGAAGCTGCTCTGCTCCGAGCCCTGGCGAAGGTAGGTCATGGCCAGTTCGCCGGCCGCCTCCCAATCGTCCGCCACCAGAGCCGCATGCAGCGACCGCATCCCGGCGAGGTCGGCGCGCAGGGCCTCGGAGTCGGTGGCCGGATGTTCGGTCGCATAGCGCTCGATATCGGCGATCACCTCGACCATCTCGGGGCGGCCGGTGAGCGCCAAGGCCCAGGCCCGCGCGACGCTCAGGCCCAGCCGGGTCTTGACCGCCTGGGGCGGCAGAAGCGCGATCCACTCCAGCAGCGGCGGAAGGTTGGAGCTTTCGACGAAGCCCATGGCGACGCCTTCCAGGCAATCGAGGGCCAGTTCCGTGTCGCCGCCGGCGATGGCGTGGCGCACAGCGTCCGTCGGCTGATCGTGGGCCGCGAAGAAGCGCGCAGCCGAGCGATGCAGTTCCTGGTCGAGACCTTCCTCGCGCAGCCGCTTCAGCAGGAATTCGCGGAACACCGGATGCAGCCGATACCACTCGCCCGTGAAGTCGAGGGCTTCGACGAAGGCGTTCTGCTCCGAAAGCCACTGCACCATCTGCGGCGCCGCGTCATGGCCGCTCAGGTGAGCCGCCAGGGGGCCCGAAAACCGCTCGGAGATCGAGCACTTGAGCAGCAGGGTGCGCACATCGGAAGGCATGTGATCGAAGATATTGTCTTCGATGTATTCGCTGAGCCACCGCGCGCCCTGCACCACCATGCCGATGTCGTCGAGCGAGGCGCCGTTGTTGACCAGGCCGATGGCGCCGAGCTTCACGCCCGTCACCCAGCCCTCCATGGCCGCGTGCAGCTTGGAGATCTGGTCCTTGCGCAGGTTGCCCTCGTTGAGCAGCTTGCGGGTGTCGGAGGCCTGGAGCCGAAGCGCATTGGTCGACTTCTCGACCAGGGCGTCGCGCAGGCGCAGGTAGGACAGCGGCAGCCTGGGCCGCGCCTGGCAGGTGATCACCAGGTGCAGGTTGGCCGGCGCATTGATCAGCAGGTAGTTCACGAAGTTCGCGCAGTCGTCACCGGTCAGGCGATCGAAGTCGTCGAGGAAGAGGAAATATTCGTCCGGCCGATTGGCCAGCGCATTGATGGCCGCGCGCGCCAGCGGAATGGCGTTTCCCGACAGCGAGGCGTTGACCAGGTCCTCGTCGTTGGCGGCCAGTTCGTCGAGGCCCATGCTGAGCAGCGCCTCCAGGATGTAGCTGGGGCCCAGATCGGGGTCGTTGTCGCTGAAGTCGAAGCTGATCCAGCCGACCCGGTGGCTTTGGGCGAACTGCTCCGCCAGCACCGCCGCCGCCGTCGTCTTGCCGAACCCGCAAGGGGCGCGGATCACGGTCAGCAGCCGCTGCGACACCTCGCCCGCCCACTGCGCGATGCGCGGGGCCCCCACCAGGTCGGCCGGCGTCGGCGGCCGGCCGAGTTTGGTCGTCACCAGAGGGCTTGCCGTCGACCGGCCCGACGTGCGGCTCCTGGCAGGACTTGAAGCAAGGTTGAGCGGTGTAGCCGCCGGAAGCAGGGCCGCGGCTTTTGGCGACGACAAGGTGTCTTCCGCTGACATGATCGGCCCCCAAAAGAGTCGAGTTTTCAGGCTCGATCTGCTCGTTCTGGACGCTTCTGCCACCGGCGCGCCCTCCCTGCCCCTCGATCTCGTTACCGGATTGCGCCGGTCTGCGAGGGATTTGGGGGAGATTGCAGAGGAATTTTCGCCCACGTCAATGTCTGGCGCGGCGGCGGAACAAATTGCCGCCGCCAGGAAAGTGGAGCGGGGCCCATGCATCTGTGCGGATACCCGCGCGCCGGAGACATCCAGCCGAAATATTGCGCCTTACCAGTAGTTGTGAGGCCCCCGCAGAAGGTTGTCCCGCTCCTGCGGGGTATTGGCCCCGCGGATTCGCGCCTGCCGCTCGGCGGGACAGGGGATGCGGACAAGTCCCGCCCGCGCCACCAGCCGGCCCAGGGGCCATTCCGCCTCGGCGTCCGTGGGCAAGGCGTCGAGCACCACGACCATGGGCAGGTGCAGGTCCTCGAAGGCCGCGCCCGGCGGCGGCGCCGCCAGCAAAGGCTCCAGGTCCTGCGGGCCCAGGGTCGGCGCGTCGACAGCCAGGACCAGGGCGCGTTGGAAACCCGCCGCCCGTAGGACCTCGGCCCCGGCGACAACGCCGCCGACGGGTCCGCCGCCGGCCCGGGCGTCGGCCGCGAAGGCCAGGCCATGGCTCCGCGCGCCGGCCGTCAGCACCAGGCCGGCCCCGCAGGCCATGGCAAGCGCCGCCACCCGGTCGACGGCCCGCACGCCCAGCCAAAGGACCTCGGCCTTGTCGCACCCCATGCGCGACGACGCCCCGCCCGTCAGGATGATCGCGCCAAACGCCATATGAACCCCTCGGCCCCGCCGCCAAGCCGCAACGCGCCTGTCAGCCCAAGTTCCTATTTGCGGACCGACTATGGCATATACCAAGGTGAAGGTCCGCGCCGCGGCGCGCTCTGCCATCGCGGCGGCCGTGGGACGATCGACCGGCTGGCCAACAGCCGCACCAGGGGAGTTTCGAGATGATCAGCCTGACCGTGAACGGCGCCAAGAGAAGCGTCCGGTCGTCGCCCGACACGCCCCTGCTCTATGTGTTGCGCAACGAACTGGGGGTGATGACGCCCAAGTTCGGCTGCGGTCTCGCCCAATGCGGCGCCTGCTCGGTATTGCTGGGCGACGAAGAGATCCGGGCCTGCATTACGCCCATCGCCGCCGTTGAGGGCAAGGAAGTGACCACGGTCGATGGTCTCCCGGCCCGCTGGGCCCGCCAGAAGAAGCTCTCCGCCGCCGTCGCCAAGGGCAAGCTGCACCCCGTCCAGGAAGCCTGGATCGAGGAGCAGGTTCCGCAGTGCGGGATCTGTCAGTTCGGCATGATGATCAAGGTCACCGAACTTCTGGAGGCCAATCCCAAGCCGACCGACGCCGAGATCAAGACCGCCCTGACCACCTCGGGCCCCTCGCCGCACCTCTGCCGCTGCGGCAGCTACGCCGCGATCCTCGACGGCGCCCACCGCGCCGCGCAACTCATGCGCGGGGAAGCCTGATGAAAATTCTCGACGCCATGTCGATCCACGGCGCCAACCTCAGCCGCCGCAGCCTTCTTGGCGCCGGCGGGGCCCTGGTCGTCTCGCTCGCCGTCGCACCGTCGTTGACCCGCGCCGCGGCGCGCGCCGGCTCTGTGCTCGACGCCACCAAGGCCGCCTCCTGGATCGAGATCCACGATGACGAGACCATCCTGATCCGCACGGGCAAGTGCGACTTCGGGCAGAGCTCGATCTACACCGCCTATCGCCAGATCGTCGCCGAGGAGCTCAGCGTACCGGTCGAACGGATCACCACCGTCGTCACGGGCGACACCGACACGACACCCGATGGCGGCGGGACCTTCGGCCTGCTGCGCGGCGCCCAGAACCTGCGCAAGGCCGCGGCCTATACCCGTGAGGCGGTGCTCGAGCTGGCGGCCCGCAAGTACGCCGTGCCCCGCGAATCCCTGACGGTGAAGGATGGCGTCGTCTCGGGCGGCGGGCATTCGGCGACCTACGGCAAGCTCGTGGCCGGTCAGGACCTGCGACTGACAATCCCGGTCAGCGGCGAACTCACCAGCTTCATGGGCCTGCAGGTCACGGGCGCCCCGCCGCTGAAGGCCACCAAGGACTACACCGTCGTCGGTCAGCCGGTGAAGAACCCGAGCCTGCGCCCCAAGATGTCGGGCGAAACCGTCTGGGTCGGCGACGTCAAGCTGCCCGGAATGCTCCACGCCCGCGTCGTCCATCCGGCCACATTGGGCTCGACCCTGGTCTCCGCCGGCAAGGTCGACGGCAAGCTGTTCCCCACCGCCAGGGCCGTCGTTGTCGGAAATCTGGTCGGGGTCGTCGCCGAGGGCGAGTGGGAAGCCATCCAGGCCGCCCAGTCCGTGGCGGCCACGACCAAATGGTCGGAATGGAAAGGCCTGCCCGGCTCGGACAAGCTCTATGACCACCTGCGCGAAAAGGTGAACTGGTCCGAGCTTCCCGCCGCCAAGTCGCAGGCCTCGAGCGGCGATGTCACCTTGGCTCCGGGGGCTACGGCGCACGAGGCGAGCTACTTTTTTCCCTTCATGAAGCATGCGCCGATCAGTCCGACGGTGTCGCTGGCCGATGTGAGACCGGACGGCTCGGTCGTCGTTCATACCCACACTCAGAACCCCCAGCAGTTGCGCGGCAGCATCGCCATGATGCTGGGCAGGCCGGCGGCTGACGTCGTGATCCGCACCTATCCGGGCGCCAGCCACTTCGGCCGCTCCAACGGCGGCAACGCCGGGTCCGAGGACGAAGCGGTGTTGTTGTCGCGCGCGGTCGGCAGGCCCGTCCGGCTGCAGTGGATGCGCGCCGAAGACATGCAGTGGTCCACCTCGTCGTCGGCCTCCACGTCGAGGATCAGGATCGGTCTGGACGCCAAGGGCCGGATCCAGAGCTATCAGGCGACGCACGACAGCCCCCCGATGCAGGACGACCGCCTGGTCGGCGCCGTCCTGGCGGGTCTTCCCAACATCGGCGCCCCGGGGCCGGGCAATCCCAACGGCGTGCAAGGCGCGTCGATGGGCGTCGTGGATAGCTGGGTCTATGACAAGATCGCCAACGTCGCCGAAGAAGGCCGCGCGACCTATCAGATCGGTCAGCGTGAATCGCCCCTGACGCTTGGCATCCGCGACCACTCGATGCGCACGCCGGTGCAGTTCCAGCAGAACTTCCCCAGGGAGGTCGCGATCAGCGAAGCCGCAGCTCTGGCCGGCGCCGATCCGATCCAGTTCCGTCTCGACCACTTGAAGGATGAGCGGTTCAGGAGCGTCCTTACCCGTCTGCGCGACGAATCCGGCTGGCAGACCCGCCCCTCGCCTTCTCCGGCCGCGCGCGCCACGGGCGCGGAGGTCGTGCGTGGTCAGGGTGTGTCGATCATGTTCCGCGACCAGGGCTATTGGGCCTGCGCGGCCCACATCGCCGTCACGCCCGCGACCGGCGAGGTCAGGGTCGAACGCGTGACCCTCGTCATGGACCTGGGGATCGTCGTGAACCCGCTGCAGCTGAAGCGGCAGGCCCAGGCCGGCTGCCTCTTCGGCGTCAGCCAGGCGCTGCACGAAGAGCTCAGCTTCGACCAGGGCGCGATCACCTCAAGCGACTGGTACAGCTATCCCATCCTGACCATGGCTGAGATGCCCGAGATCAAGGTCGTCATCGCCGCGCGTCCCGATGTCGGCGACTATGGCCAGGGCTCCGAAAGCGCCAACGCCCTGGCCGCGCCCGCCATCGCCGCGGCCTTCTTCGACGCCACCGGCAAGCCGGCCCGCCGCATTCCGCTGAGACCCGAGTATGTAAAGGCGATGCTGGCCTAGTCACCATCCCGATCCCACGGCCGTTCGGCGACGGCCGTGGATCGCTGGTCGGCCCGGTAGGACTCGAATTTGGCAGGTAGAAAGCCGCGTTCGGGACGAACCTGCCAACTATCGCACCAACCGGGTTTTGGCATTTTCTTGCGTTGCCGGGCCTTGTTCAGACGACCCGTGCGGCGCGAAGCTGGGCGATGTCTTCACGGGAATAGCCGAGCGAAGTCAGGACCTCGTCGGTATGTTCGCCCAAGGTCGGGGCTCTCAGCCGAACGGCCTGAGGCGTTCCCACGAGGCGCGCCGCCGAGAGCGCGATCGGAACCGGCTTATCGACCCCCGGATAGTCCATCGGCGTGAACATCTCGGCCTCACGCACATGCACGTCCTGCATCACTTCGCGCGGCGAAAGTATGGGTCCGGCGGGCAGACGCGCGGCGGCCAGGGCATCGAGGGCCTCGCGGGTGGTCAGACCCGCGGCCCACTGCGCCGTCCGTTCGCTGAGCGCCGCGCCATTCTGTGAGCGCAGGTCGTCGGTGGCGAACCGGGGGTCCTCCAGCCAGTGGCTCTCGCCGATCAGGCGCGTCCAGCGCCGGAAGATCGGATCGCCGAGGACCTGCAGCATGATCCAGCCGTCGCGGGTCCGGAAGGCGTCGCTGGGCCCGCCCGACTGCGCGCGATTGCCGCTCGACTGTCGGCCAATGCCGGTGAGAGCCTCTTCGAGCAGGGGATAGTTGAAGACGGAGAGGGCGGAGCCGAACAGGCTCGCCTGAATCTCGCAGCCCAGGCCCGTGCGGTTGCGATCCAGAAGCGCGGCCAGCGTCGCCTGGGACGCAAACAAAGCCGTGGCGAAGTCCACCCACGACGCGAAGGATTTCATCGGCAGGCCCGGTGTGCCGGACATCCAGACGGCGCCGCTCATGGCCTGGCCGATGCCGTCGAATCCGACCCGTTCGGCATAGGGCCCCGTGGGGCCAAAGGCGGAGATCGCCGTGAGGATGATGTCCGGCCGCACGGCCTTCACGCTCTCGTAGTCGAGGCCCATCTCCGCCATGGTCGCCGGTGGCAGGTTGGCGATCACCACGTCGGCGCTGGCCACCAGCCGGTGCAGCACCGCCTGACCGCCCGGCGCCTTCATGTCCAGCGTCATGCCGCGCTTGTTGCGGTTGGATTGCAGGAAGATGGCGCCGTCCCCCGCCGCCGAGACCGGATAGACGTAGCGGTCCTCGCCGCCGTCAATGCGCTCGATCCTGATGACGTCCGCGCCCAGATCGGCCAGTTGCGCGGCGCAGAACGGGCCGGCCACATAGCGGCCGAAGTCCAGGACCCGAACGCCTTCCAGTATGGTCTTCGACATCTCGGTCCGATCTGAGGGCCCTGCGCCCGCTATAGGGTCACGCCTTTCTGGCGCCTAGCCAGCCGCGACTGCGGCCTGAGGCGCCGCGCGTCCGCGCCCGCCCACCAGTCCCCGGCCGATGACGTGCGCCTGGATCTCCGCGGCGCCCTCGAAGATGTTGAGGATCCGCGCGTCGCAGAGCACGCGGCTGATCTCGAACTCCAGGGCGTAGCCGTTGCCGCCGTGCACCTGGACGCTGGCGTCGGCGCTGGACCAGGCGACGCGGGCGGCCAGCAGCTTGGCCATGCCGGCCTCGATGTCGCAGCGTTCGCCGGCGTCCTTGATGCGCGCCGCGAAATAGGTGAGCTCGCGGGCGATGACGATCTCGACGAGGCTCATCGCCAGTTTGTCCGATACCCGCGGGAAGGCGTAGATCGGCCGGTTGAACTGGCGGCGGTCCAGGGCATAGCGCAGCCCCAGCTCGAAGGCGCTCCAGGCGACGCCCACGGCGCGGGCCGCGGTCTGGATACGGGCGCCCTCGAAGGTGCGCATCAGCTGCTTGAACCCTTGCCCTTCGCCCTGGCCCAGCAGGGCCTCGGCCGGCACGGAGAAGTCGTCGAACGAGAGCGCGTATTCCTTCATGCCGCGATAACCGAGCACGGGAATCTCGCTGCCCTCGAGGCCGGCGTCCGGGAACGGCTGGTCCTCCGTCCCACGGGTCTTGCCGGCCAGCAGGATGGAGAGCCCCTCGTGGCCGGGCGCGCTCGGGTCTGTACGGGCCAGCACGGTCATCACATCGCTGCGCGCGGCGTGCGTGATCCAGGTTTTCGCCCCGGTGATCCGCCACGAGCCATCCGCCGCGCGCGTTCCCCGCGTCTTCAGCGAGGCCAGATCGGAGCCAACGTCCGGTTCGGTGAACACCGCCGTCGGCAGAATCTCGCCAGAGGCGATGCCGGGCAGCCAGGTGGTCTTCTGCCCCGGCGTACCGGCAGAGCCGATCAATTCGCCGGCGATCTCCGAACGCGTGCCCAGCGATCCCGCTGCGATCCAGCCCCGGCTCAGTTCCTCGGTCACCACACACATGGCGAGTTTGCCCATGCCGAGACCGCCGTATTCCGCGCCTATGCAGATTCCGAACACGCCAAGCTCGGCCATTTCGGCGACGAGTTCGTCGGGGATCAGCACATCGCGCAGATGCCAACCATGGGCAAACGGCGAAATGCGCTCGCTGGTGAAGCGGCGGAACTGGTCGCGGACGGCTTCCAGGGTCTCGTCGTCCAGCTGTTCGCACGGCCGCCAGCCCTCGGCCAGCAAGGCCGCCAGGCGAAGGCGGGCCTCAGCTGTCGAGCCGTGCGCCAGGAACCACGCACTAGTCTCAGCCAAGTCACGCGCCGCTGCTGCCACCCCCATGTCCGACGGTCGGGCGAACTCGTTCTGGCTCATAGCGACGCCGCCGACCAACTGCGCCAGGTACTCGCCAAAGCCGATCGACAGGACGAGGTCGTCGCCCTCGGTGGTCCGGCCCGCCGCGGCGTTGCGCGCCGCCCAGCTGTGCAACTTCGCCAGGGCCTGCACGGTGGTGGCGGTCCAGGCGAGCGCGTGCAGCCTGCGCTGCTCGGCGTCGAGCTGGGCGCTGCCGCCCCCGGGCGTCTTGGCGAGGTGGGCGACCACCGTGTCGCGGGCCGTGGCGAGATAGGCCTGGGCCCCGGCGACCGCGTCGGCCGCACGGGTCAGGAGAGCGTCTGTCATTGCTCGCCCCGGTCGGCGCGGCGCATCATCTCGCGCGCGATGATGACCTGCTGGATCTGCGAGGTGCCTTCGTAGATTCGCAGCAGGCGGACATCGCGGTAGAAGCGCTCCACCTTGTATTCCGCCATGTAGCCGGCCCCGCCGAGAATCTGGACCGCGCGGTCCGCCACCCGGCCGACCGCCTCGCTCGAGAAGTACTTCAGCGCCGCGGCCTCCAGGCTGACGTTCTTGCCCTCATCGAAACGCCGGGCCGTGGCCTCCATCAGGGCCGTGGTCGCCAGCTCATCGGTCTTGGAATCGGCGAGCAGGGCCTGGATCAGCTGGAAGCTGGCGATGGGCTGGCCGAACTGCTTGCGCTCGCGGGCGTAGCGCAGGCTCTCGTCGATGAGCCGGTCGCACATGCCAAGCGCCACGCCGGCGATGTGGACACGGCCGCGGTCCAGGACCTTCATGGCGGTCTTGAAGCCGCGCCCAGGCACGCCGCCGATGATCGCGCTGGCCGGCACGATAGCGTCGTCGAAGATCACGTCGCAGGTCAGCGCCCCACGCTGGCCCATCTTCTTGTCCGGCCGGCCAAGTGAGATGCCGGGGGTGTCGGCCGGTACGATGAACGACGAGATGCCGCCCGAGCCCGAGACGTCCGGCTCGCTGCGGGCCATCACCGTGAAGACGGTCGCCCGGGGCGCGTTGGTGATGTAGCGCTTCGTGCCGCGTAGCCGGTAGTTGTCGCCGTCCCGGACAGCCACCGTCGCGATGGAGGCGGCGTCCGAACCCGCCCCCGGCTCGGTCAGGGCGAAGGAGGAGATCGCCTCCCCCGTCGCCAGCCTGGGAAGCCAGGTCGCCTTCTGCTCCTCGGTGCCGTCAATGACGATGCCCTGGGAGCCGATCCCGACCGTGGTCCCGATCACCGAGCGGAACACGACCGATGCGCGGGTAAGCTCGCGGATGATCCGCGCTTCCTCCAGCATCGACAGCCCCAGCCCGCCGTAGCTTTCCGGGATCGACAGGCCGAACAGGCCCAGGTCGCGCATCTCCTGGACGATGGCGGCCGGCACCGCATCGGCGGCCTCGACCTCATCCTCGGCGGGGATCAGGCGCTCGGCGACGAAGCGGCGGACGGTGTCGCGAAGTAGGTCGAAGGTTTCGGTGTCCACGGCGTCCTTTCAAGGTATCCGGGCGGGGGCTCTGTGCCGCGTGGAGCTTCGCTGGTGGGCCCGGTAGGACTCGAACCTACAACCAGACCGTTATGAGCGGTCGGCTCTAACCATTGAGCTACAGGCCCCTGCAGCGATGCGCTTTGGGCGGTTACCACGGGCGGCTCAGGGCTTAAAGCTTCCGTTCAGGTTCGGCCTGCGAGGCTGAACCTGGCCCCCATGGCCTTGGAGACGTCCGATGAAGACCCTGTTCCGGGCAGCCGCGCTCAGTCTGCTGCTCGCCACCACCACCGCCGCGCCCGTCCTGGCCCAGGACGCCCGCGCCGACACCATGTTCAACGCCTCCACCCTGAACCTCTCGGCCTATGGCGAGACCAAGGTCGCGCCGGACATGGCGACCATCAACCTGGGCGTCCTGGTCGAGGCCAAGACCGCCGCCGGCGCCATGGCCGCCAATGGCGCGCGGATGAACCAGGTGATCGCCGCCCTGAAGGCCGGCGGAATCGCGGCCAAGGACATCCAGACCTCTGGCCTCAACCTCAACGCCCAATATGTCTATGCGCAGAACGAAGCGCCCAAGCTGACCGGCTACCAGGCGTCCAACCAGGTGACTGTCACCGTGCGCGATCTCACCCGCCTGGGTCCGGCGGTGGACGCGGTGGTCGCGGCCGGCGCCAACCAGGTCAACGGCATCAGCTTCGGCCTGGCCGATCCGACCGCGGCCGAGAACGCCGCCCGCATCGCCGCGGTCCGCGCCCTGGCCGCCAAGGCCGAACTCTACGCCCACGCCACCGGCTACCGGCTGCAGCGGCTGGTGTCGCTCAGCGAAGGCGGCGGCTATTCGGCGCCGCAGCCCGTTCCGATGCTGCGCATGATGAAGTCGGCCGCGCCCATGGCCGACACCGCCGTGGCGCCGGGCGAACTCAACGTCCGGATCGACGTCACCGGCCTCTACGAACTCGGGCGCTAGAGTCCCACCGACTTGAAGGCCCGGTCCAGGCGCTCGGCCATCATCCGGCCAGGGAAGGCGCGGGGGCCCTCCATCATGGCGGCGTAGGCCAGATGCTTCGCCGGCAGGACGCCGGAGGCCCAGCCGACCCCGCGCGAGGCGTCGTTGGTCGTGCTGCAGGACAGGGTGCGCGGCTGGCCGTCCGTCAGGGTAGCCTTGAGAAGCTGATCGACGGTCCGCGTCCCGGAGGCGTCGCAGGCCGGCAGGGCGCGGGCGCAGGCAGTGTGGTTGTTGTAGCGATAGACCAGCCGCCCGCCCGCCTGTTCGGCGATCAGCAGGCAGGTGGTGGGGTCGCCGATGGCGCGCGAAACCGCCTCGTCCAGCCGGTCCCTGTCGACGCCCTTGGGCGTGTCGGGCGCGCAGGCGCTCAGGGTGATGGCCGCCAACCCCGCGAGGGCGGCGAGGCGCCGCATCAGGCGGCCTTCTTGATCTCGTTGGCGTCGTCCAGCAGGACGACCGTCGGCGCGTAGTTGCGGGCTTCCTCGGCCGGCAGCATGCCGTAGGTCACCACGATGACCTTGTCGCCCTTCTGGACCAGGCGCGCGGCCGCGCCGTTGACGCCGATCACCTTTGACCCGCGCGGGGCCTCGATGGCGTAGGTGGTGAAGCGTGCGCCGGTGGTGATGTTCAAGACGTCGACCTGCTCGTGCGGCAGGATGCCCGAGGCGTCCAGCAGGTTGCGGTCGATGGCGATCGAGCCCTCGTATTCCAGGTCGGCCTGGGTGACGGTGGCGCGGTGCAGCTTGGCCTTCATCAGGGTGAGCAGCATGGGCGATAAACGTCCTTGGCTTGCGCGACGGGTCACGCGACGGGCGCGCATATACGCATGATCGGGGCCGCGTTCAATGAGGCCGGCCGCCGCGCCTGCCTTTAGGTCAAGCGATATGGGCCTTCAGGAAGGCGACCATCTCCTCGAACACCGGCGCGCGGCCGCGCAGGGGGCGCGACAGGGCCAGGACCATGTTCACGTGGTCCACCTCGGGATAGTGGCGCTCCTCCACCGTGACGCCCACCTCGCGCAAGGCCTTGGCCAGCCGAACCGTGTTGCGCGGGAAGACGTAGGTGTCCTTTTCCCCGGTGGCCAGGAAGGTCGCCGGAGCGTCGGCGCGGACGAAGCGCGTCGGCTGGGTGGCCGGCAGGTCCTTGGCCTCGCCGAAGGTGCGGATGGCGATGGGGTCGGTGAGCGGCAGGAAGTCGTAGGGCCCGGAGAGGCCCGCGAAGGCCTTGACCCGCCTGGGATCGACGCCGGCCGCGGTCAGGTAGCGCGTATCCAGCGCCAGCATGGCGGCGTTGTAGGCGCCGGCGGAGTGGCCGACCAGGGCGATGCGCGTCGGGTCGCCGCCGAACTGGGCGGCATGGTCCACGGCCCAGCGCGTGGCCAGGGCCCCGTCCTCCAGGAAACCCGGGAACCGCACCTCGGGATAGAGCCGGTAGTCGGCGATCACGGTCACGAAACCGCGCGAGGCCAGCGCCTTGCCCACCCAGTTGTAGTCCTGGCGCCGGCCCGTGTCCCAAGACCCGCCATAGAAGAACATCACCACCGGCGCGACCCTCGCGCCCTTCGGGGCATAGACGTCCAGGCGCTGGCGCGGATCGGGGCCGAAGGCCACGTCGCGGGCGCTGGTCATCGCCGGGTCCTTCGGCGACAGGGTCGCGAACAGGCTAAGCGGCGAACAGGCCGTGGTCAGGCTGGCGGCGATGGCGGCCAGGCCAAGGCGTCGGGTCATGGTTGCGCTCTTCCCCATCTCGCCTGCTTAGCCGAACCGCTCCGCGCCGCAAGCCCGCGGCCCTGCGATTGTACGGCGCGGGCGGCGGGCGGGACGCGCTCATCTGATCTTCACCATGTCCTTGCGCGATAGCTTAACCGTGGGCGGGCCATGGTGGCCGCATGGACCCGATCGCAACCGCCCGCTACGGCATGTTGGCCGCCCAGCAGAGCCTCTCGGCTTCCGCCGCGCGCGTGGCCGGCATGGCCGATCCCGCCAGCGACGTCGACTACGCCCAGGAAGCCGTCGGCCAGATCCAGGCGGCCCAGGCCTTCAAGGCCAATGTCGGGGTCATCAAGGTGGCCAACGAGATGTGGGACAGCCTGCTCAGCCTGCAGGCCCGCCCCGCCAGGGCCTGACCTCCCGCCCCCCGGCGTTTTGACAATCGGCCACGCGCGCGATAGCGCCAGCCATGGCCCTGCGCTCCCTCTTCGCGACCCCCATCTATGAGGCGAGCCTTGCGGCCGACCGCGGCTTCGAGGCCTTCAACGGCGAGCTCCTGGAGGCCTGCGAGATGCTGGCCGACGAGGACCGGGCCGGCCGGGCCTGGTGCAAGGCCAACGGTTATGGCGGCTACACCTCCTACGCCTCCCTGGATGACCTGCCGACCCGGGCCAGCGTGTTCGGCCAGCTGAAGACCCGCCTGGACCGCCACGCCGCTCGCTTCGCGAAGAATCTGGCCTTCGATCTGGGCGGCGGCCGGCTCCGGATGGACAGTCTTTGGGTCAATGTCCTGAAGCCCGGCGCGGCCCACTCCGGCCACGTCCATCCGCACAGCGCGATTTCCGGCACGATCTATGTGGCGATCCCCCCAGGCGCCGGCGGCCTTAAGCTGGAGGACCCCCGCCTGCCGCTGATGATGGCCGCCCCGCCCCGGCTGGTCGACGCCCCGGAGGAGACCCGGCCCTTCGTCTACCTGACGCCGCAGGTCGGAACGGTGCTGATGTGGGAAAGCTGGCTTCGCCACGAGGTCCCGGCCAGCCGCGCCAGGGCGGAGCGCATTTCCATCAGCTTCAACTACGCCTGGCGGTAGCCGACCCGCCCCTGCGGATCGAACCTGCGCCTCAGCCGTTATCTGGTCCCACCCGAAAAGGAGACCGGATGCCGCGCCTGCGTAAACAGCTTCCCGCCCACCTCGGCGCCGGGGAGCTCCGCTACCGCGGATTCCAGGGACCGGTGGACTACGAGATCCTGGGCGAGCCCACATCCTTGCGTCTGGGTCCCCTGCGGCTTCGCGGATCGTTCAGCGCCACGCCGGACGTGGCGGCCGAGGCGTTCCGCGCCGGCGAAGCGGAACTGACTCTCGAGACCGGCGCGGCCTTCCGCCTGACTGTGATCGGCCATACCGAAGGCTCGAACGTCGCCTATTTCGAAATGCGGGTCTGAACGCGTCAGGCGGCGCGCGGACGGTAACGCATGGACAGGGACGTGGCGCCCTCATGAGGGTCGGTCGCGCGCAGATGCTCGGCAATGGCCGCAAGCGCCGCCTCCTGGTCAGCGAACTGCCCGACCTCCACGCCGTTGTGGCGCACGGTCCAGCCGTCGCCGTTCTCCAGGATTTCGTAGCGCATTCTGCCCTGCGTCATTTGCAACCATCGCGATAGACGACTGCAAGTTAACGCAGCAATTGTAACCCGTGTTCCAGGCTGCGCCCCGTTGTCGCACGTCAGGGTTGGCGGATTTCAACCGGAAGGTCGCAAAGGCTGAAGGCCGCGCCCTTCAACTTGCGAAGTTGCGCCGCGCGGGCCCGAAACGCCGGGCCTAAGGTGTTCTGCACCCGGAACGACGGGCGCTCCGCCGCCGGCAGGTCGGCCGCCAGCCGGACCCTCGTCATCCGGTCGGGCGCCGCCGGCGGTTCGCCGACCCCGATGGCGCGCACCACCGCCAGGCCCTGCGCCACCCGGCCCCAGACCGCATAGTCGTGATCGAGGCGGCGGGCCGGCGCACGCATGAAGAAGATCTCGCTGTTGGCGGTGTCGACGCCCGACTGCCGGCCCATGCCCGCCACGCCTTCGCAATAGGCGCCGGAAACCCGTAGGCGATGGTCGACGCCCAGGGCCTGCTCGGCCGCCGAGGCGCCGGTGAAGGGGATCGAGCCCAGGAAACCCTCTACCCCGTCGCTCCGCCGCACGACCAGCGTGCGCGGCAGGGCGTCCGGCAACCGCACGCTGAACTCCGCCGGGAGATCGGGATAGGCCGACGTCCCGCCGTCCCTGTTGTTCGGATTGCCGGTCTGGTCGACGAAGCCTTCGATGACGCGATGGAACAGCAGGCCGTCATAGACGCCCTCGTGCGCCAAGCGCTTGACCCGCGCCACCGCCAGAGGCGCCAGCGCCGGCGCCATCTCGACGACGATCCGGCCTTTGCTTGTGTCCACCACCAGGGTGTTCTGCGGATCGAGCGGGCGCCAGTCGCCAGGCGGAGGTGCGGCGCCGAGCAGGGACAGGGCCAGAGCTCCTGCCAAGGCTGACCGCCCCGCCATTCGCCGGACGACGTCACTCCATCCGATCTGGAAACAATCTGATTCCATGCGGCCGCTTTTCCCCACAATCGGAAACCCTATCTTGCCTTGCGAACGCGGCGCCCCAGGGTTTGGCGCCGCCCGGGAGACCACGATGATCGAGAAACGCAGCTTCGCAGCCCTTGGCGGCGCGGACCACGGCTGGCTCAAGGCGAGGCACCACTTTTCCTTCGCCAACTACTACGACCCCAACCGCATGGGCTGGGGCGCCCTTCGCGTCTGGAACGACGACGAGATCGCCGCCAACTCCGGCTTTCCGCCTCACCCCCACGCCGACATGGAGATCATCACCTATGTCCGCGAAGGCGCGATCACCCACAAGGACAGCCTCGGAAACGAAGGCCGCACCACGGCCGGCGACGTCCAGGTGATGAGCGCGGGCTCGGGCATCCGCCACGCCGAATACAATCTGGAAAGCGACACGACACGGATCTTCCAGATCTGGATCCAGACCGACCAGCCCGGCGGCCAGCCGCACTGGGGCGCCAGGCCCTTTCCCAAGACCGACCGAGCCGGTCGTTTCGTCACCCTGGCCAGCGGCGTCGCGGGCGATGCCGACGCCCTGCCGATCCGCGCGGCCGCCCGCGTGCTGGGCGCCACCCTGAAGGCCGGCGAAACCTCCGAATACGCCCTGACCCCGGACCGCCACGCCTATCTGGTGGCCTCGCTGGGATCGGTGGAGGTCAACGGCGTCCGGCTCGACACCCGCGACGGCGCGGCGATCACCGGCGAGACGGCCATCCGCGTGACCGCGCTGGACGACGCCGAGGTGGTGCTGGTCGACGCGGCCTAAACCCCCAGCCTAAGCCTTGTGGATCGGGTCCACCCAGGCCACCCCTTCGGGGCGCTCCGTGGGCTCGATCTCCAGGTTCACCACCACCGCGTCGGAATCGCTGCGCACCAGGACGCAGGACAGAGTCTCGTCGGACGAGGCGTTGATCTCCTGGTGCGGCACGAAGGGCGGGACGTAGATGAAGTCGCCGGGGCCTGCCTCGGCGACGAATTCCAGGCGCTCGCCCCAGCGCATACGCGCCCGGCCGCTCACCACATAGATCACGCTCTCCAGCGGCCCGTGGTGGTGGGCGCCGGTCTTGGCGTTGGCGTGGATATGGACTGTGCCGGCCCACAGCTTCTGGGCGCCCGTCCGGGCCCGGTCGATGGCGGCCGCGCGATGCATGCCGGGCGTCTGGGCGGTGGAGTCGTCCAGCTGGTCACCGGGGACGACCCGCACCCCTGAGTGTTTCCAGCCGTCGTCGGGAACATGGCTCATGTCCGCCAGGTGAAGGCGGCGAGGCGAAATTGTCTAGTGCCGGGCGGTCGGCTCCACCACGGTCTCGTCCCATTCGCCGCCATCGAGGATCAGGACGTGGCGGGGTTCCTGGTCGACGACCGCGAAATCGGCCGCCGCGCTCAGGGCTTCGGCGCGCGAGGCGAAGTCGCCAAGTCGGCCCTCAGCCTCGTCCACCAGCACCCAGCGGCCGTCGGCCGCCACAACGCTCAGATCAAACATCGCGCTCTCCTGCCCCGAAGGCGCCTTATTTCACCCCGCGAGGATGAAGGGATCGTGTCGACGGGTCGCAGCCGCTGCGGCGCAAGCGCGCAGAGCACCGTGATTTCAGCCCGCGTCGCGCAGATAGGGCTCGACGACGCCGCTCAGCTTGATGGTCAGCGGGTTGCCGCGACGGTCCTTGGCGACGCCGGCGGTCACGCGGATCCAGCCCTCGGACACACAGTATTCGTCGACGTTGGTCTTCTCGTCGCCGTTGAACTTTATGCCGACGCCGCGGTTCAGCAGCTCGGCGTCATAGTGGGGGCTGCCGGGATTGGTCGACAGGCGGTCGGGCAGGTCTTGGCTCATGTGCGGGGCGTCGCACAATGGGCGGCGCGGTTCAAGCGCGCGGCTGACCGCGCGGCGGTGAGAGGCGCTGTTTTTGGCCCTCCGCGTCTAGCGGCAGGCCTCGACGATCCGTTCAAGATCGGCCAGACGGCGCATCCGCAGCAGCCGCCCCGCCGCCATCAGCTGGTAGCGGTCCGCCGCCCCGCCGGCATCCTTCAGCGCCTGGTCGGTGTCGGGATATCTGGGCGCCCTTGGGAAGGCGCGGGGCACGCATCGCGACTTGGCCGGATTTGGCGCCGGAAGGGGTGCGGCCGGCGGGGGTCCGACCTGGGCGGGCCGGGCCTCGGCCGTGGCCGGCGCCGGCGGCGATGGCTTGACGCCCTGGCTGGCGCAGCCGGCCGCCAGCAGGCCGCAGGCGGTCAGGGCGCTCAGGACAAGGGCCCTCATTTCAGGGTCTGCAGCACCGCCTGGTCGGCGCTCTCCATTCGGGCGCAGACATCGAAGCCGGCCGGCTGGGCCGCGGCCAGCCGCCGGGCCCGGTCCTCGGCGCTGGCGTGGGCCAGACCATCGCCGCCCTGTCCCGGGCCGGCGGCCTCGCAGGCCTGTAGCCTGGCTTGCCAGTAGATGGCCTGGCGGGCGTTCACGCGGGTCAGTTCGGCGATCCGCGCCCGCAAGGCCGCCTCGGTGCGGCCCGCCGACGTGGCGGTGGCGATCAGAGCCGCGCCCAGGACAATGACGCCCGCGAGAGCCAAAAGGCCGACGATCCGGCCGGGGTGAAGTCGTGCGAGCAACGCGGCGGCCCCTCTGGCGCTTGGCTTCTTCGCGAACAAAAACGTGCGAAGCGGCCACAAGCTCCACCATAAGTGGGGCGATCTCATGTCGCCTGGGACGTGGCGCCGACATACCACTGTCGCGATCCCGGCCTATGTCCCCGCCCATCGGGTCTTGGGGCGGACGGACGAGAGGAACTTAAGGTCATGGCGGTCTATCGCATCTACCTGGTCCACGACGACGGGCGGCTCGAAGGCGACAGGAGCTTCTACTGCAAGACCGATGGCGAGGCCCTGTCGCACCTGAAGCCGTCGGTACGTCCCGACATCCGCACCGAACTTTGGCAGGGCGGCCGGTTCATCGGCGCGGCCGGTCAGGTGCGTCCGCGCGCGCCGCAGGGGCCGCACGCCACCGGTTGAGAACCTTGTTCAATCGCAGCGGCCAAAAAAAATGCCCGGCCGCGCGATTTCGACTCAGGGGTTGCCGGTGGCGGCGACGTCATACGTGCAAGGCCGCCACCTAATGCCCAAGGTCGGCGCGGCTCCAAGGCCCCGACGCCCCCCGAGCGTCGGGGCTTTATCTTTTCTGGATCAATGACTTCAGGGCTTGGCCGGCGCGGCCGGGCTGGCCGGCGCGGGCGGCGGCGGCGTGGCGCCGGCTTCGGGCTTCGTGGTCACCGTGCCGAGCGGCGGCTGGCCGGCGGGAATGAACTCGACGCAGCCGCGCTGCGGCACACAGCCGATCACCTGCCCGGTGTAGCGGTCCAACCGCACAGGCAGTCCCCCCGCCTGGCCGATCTGGTATCGGTCGGTGAAGACGAAGGCCGCGCCCAGGGCCAGCAGGGCCACCGTCACGATGATCAGGAAGGCCGGCCGGGCGCGTTCGAACCACGCCGCGCTGGACCCTGCGCCGCCAGATGCTGGCTGTCCGCCCCAATTGCTCACTGTTCACTCCCGCAAATCGACCCAAGGCTTGACGGCCCGGACTCTTGCAATGAACACCGCCCTCTGTCGAGCCAAGGCTTTGCGCCTGCCCCGCCCCGGCTATGCTGGGGGCCATGCCCACCGCCGACAGCCTGATCGCCGACCTGACCCTGCGACCGCATCCGGAGGGCGGCTGGTACCGCGAGACCTGGCGCGCGCCCGCCGGGACGGATGGCCATCCGCGCGGCGCCGGCTCCTCGATCGTCTACCTGCTGGAGGCCGGCCAGCGGTCCCATTGGCACCGCATCGACGCCAGTGAGCTTTGGATATTCCAGGCCGGCGCGCCACTGATCCTCTCGACGGCCCTGGGAGAGACGGGCGCACACGGCGTCGTCCACACCCTGCTCGGTCCCGACCCCGGCTCGGGCCAGACGCTGCAGCACGGCGTGCGGCCACGGGAATGGCAGGCGGCGTGGGCGCGGGACGGCTGGACCCTGGTCGCCTGCGTCGTGGCCCCGGGCTTCACCTTCGAGGGGTTCGAAATGGCCCCGCCAACCTGGTCGCCCGGCGACTGAACCCGCCGCAAGCTTGGCCCTGGTTCATCGCCGGGTCATGCAGGAACGCGCACGATCAAACCCATGGCCGAGCGCCGCCGAATGGCTGGCGCCGCCTGCCGACAGCCATCACGCTCTGCCGGCGGAGCCCCCGGCGCAGTATCTGGAGAGGCCGGGGGCTTCCTCGCCCGGCGTTGCGCCGGGAACGCCGGGCGCGGTCGGGAATTAGGGCGATATGCCCGCCATCGATGTGATCCGCGCCCCTACGCCCCGTCAGAACGGCCTGGCCGTGACCGCCCTCACCCTGGTCGCGCTCTGGAGCTTCGGCGCCGGTGTCCTGCGCACCCATGGCGGCCTGTTCGCCCAGCCCGCCGCCGCAGAGGCGCCGCCGGCTCCGGCGGCGGTTCCCGTGGCCGCCGCGCCCCTCATGCAGGACGTCGACGCCACGCCGCCAGCCAGGCCACACGCCAAGCCGCCGGCCGTTTCGGCCGAGACCGCCGGGGCCCAGGACGCCGCGCTCGCTGAGGCCTCAGCCACCATCGGCGGCGCACAGGACACGGGCGCGATTTCACCGGCCCCCGCTCCCGAGTCACAGAGCAGCCCTACCGTCGAGGCGCAGACCGATACGCCGCCCGAAGCCCCGCCGTCCTGACCGCGCGACGCGCTCAGCGCACCGCGGCCACCTCAACCTCCGCGCCGTTCAGCACCGCGACATCGCCAACGGCCTTGCCCAGCAGGGCTCGGGCCAGGGGCGAGACGTAGGAAACGCTGCCAAGGGCTGGATCGGCTTCATCCTCGCCCACGATACGGAACGTCTGGCGTCGGCCATCCTCGCGCTCGATCTCCACTGAGCGTCCGAACTGCACCATGTCGGGCTGGAGGGCCGGTTCGGTGAGTTGCGCGCTACCTCGCCGCGCCGACCAGTAGCGCAGATCGCGGGTGGCGCGCGCCATGGCCGTACGGTCGGTGCTGACCCCGCCCGCCGCTTGGGCCGCCGCATAGGCCGCGCGGGCCTCGCCCAGCGCCGCCTCGATGGCGGCAAGTCCGCTGGCGGTCACCAGGTTGGGGTGCGGGGAAACCGGCCTGTCGGGCAGGTCGGCCGCCTGGGACTCGTAGTCTTCCTCGCGGGTGAAGGCGACGGCCATCGAAACGAACTCCCCAGCGGCCGCGCCGAAGCCCTAGGTTCGGGGCGCCGCCGGCGCGGGATCGAAGCCTACCACATCCTCGTCGCCGAACACCGTGACCGCGGGCCTCGCCTTGACCGGCAGGGCCATCAGGGCCTCGATCTGGGCGGCGTCGATGGCCGTGTCGTGCGGCGGGGCCGGCGAACTGTGCTTGTCTTTGGGGTCTTCCATGGCCATCGAACGAGGATGAGCATCGATCGTTCCCCTCGCGCGCACTCCGTCGACCGCGCCATCATCCGGTCCAGCTTGCGCGGCAGGCTGGCGCCCATGCGCATCGCCGGCCCCCTGATCCTCGCCCTCGCCGTCCTGCCAGGCGCCCCCGCCCTGGCCGCGCCCCCCGTCCCGGCGCAACCGCCCACCACCGTCGCCCCTGTGACCGTCTTCCCGAACGCGCCCAAGCTGGTCTCCACCTGGCCCGCCGCCGGCCAGGCCGTGTCGCCCGGCGTCCTCATCCTCACCCTGAAGTTCGACCAGCCGATGCAGGCGCGCGGCTTCGACATCGCCCCGGCCGCGGGCGCGGCGGCGCCGAACTGCCTGAAGACGCCACGCCTGCTCAACGATGGCCGGACCTTCGTCCTGCTCTGCACCGTGGCGCCGCAACAGACCTACGGCCTGGCCTTCAACGGCGGCCCCGCGGACGCCAAGGGCGGGTTCGCCAATATCGGCGACCAACGCGCCGCCCCCGCCACCCTGAGCTTCACCACCAACGGCGGCGACGGCCCGCGCGACATCCGCGCGGCCATGAAGGCGCAGGGCCTGACCGATCTCGACTCGCCGATCCAGGATTCTCCGCCCATGGCGCCGGAAAAGCCCCTGCCCTGATCCGCCGCAACCGGCCGGCGAAGGCGCGCGTCGCCAAGTCATCGCCAAGCCTCTATCGTCCCCGTCGGGCGCGCGGGATCCAAGGACGCGCCGACGGGAGGACGGCCTTGGCTTTCACCGAATACGCCGACTACGACGGCCTGGGCCTGGCCGCGCTGATCCGCAAGGGCGAGGTCTCCGCCGCCGAAGTCACCGAGGCGGCCATCGCCCGCATCGAGCGCCACGACGGCACCCTCAACGCGGTGGTCCACAAGGCCTACGACGAGGCCCGCGCCACGGCCGCCGCCGGGCCGGCGGACGGCCCGTTCCACGGCGTCCCCTTCCTGATCAAAGACCTCTCCATGCCGGTGAAGGGCTGGCCGCGCACCTCCGGCAGTCTGTTCGCCCAGGTTCCCGCCGACGCTCAGGACGCCGAGTTGGTTCGCCGCTACCGCGCAGCCGGCGTGGTGCTGCTGGGCAAGACCAACACGCCGGAATTCGGCATCCCCGGGGTCACCGATTCCGCCCGCCTTGGCCCCTGCCGCAACCCGTGGAATCCCGATCACACGCCCGGCGGCTCCTCCGGGGGATCGGCCGCCGCGGTGGCGGCCGGCATGGTCCCGCTGGCCCACGCCAGCGATGGGCTGGGCTCGATCCGCATCCCCGCCGCCTGCTGCGGCCTGGTGGGCATGAAGATCACCCGCGACCGCACCCCGCTGGGCGAACCCAGCGACGGCGCCCTGGGCTTTTCGGTCCACCATGTGGTCAGCCGCACGGTCCGCGACAGCGCCGCCATGCTCGACGCCACCGGCTATCCCCAGGCGGGGGACCCCTTCCAGCCGCCGGCCAAGGCCGGGTCTTACCTCGAAGAGACCGCCAGGAGCCCTGGCAAGCTGCGCATCGCCTGGTCGGCGGAGACGCCCGCGGGCCGGCCGATCCCCGATGAGATGATGGCGGCGCTCACCCGCACGGTCGACCTGCTCAAGGGCCTCGGCCACGAGGTCTTCGAGCGCAACTTGGACATCGACTGGCGCCTGCTCTACCGCGCCCAGGGCCTGGCCAGCGCCTCGAACCTGGCCGGCACGATCACGCGGTGGATCGAACGCCTGGGCCGCGAGCCGCAGCCCGGAGAGCTCGGCCCCCTTGCCCAGCGCGGCTACGACGCCGGGCGCAGGATCACCGGTCAGCAGGCCTTCTGGGCCTTCCAGCAGCTGCGCCTGATGAACCGCCAGATGCTGGCCGCCTTCGAGGACTTCGACGTGCGCCTGACCCCGGTGATGAGCACCCCGGCCCCCCGGGTCGACTGGCTGGACCCCACCATGGCGGACACCGAGGAATTCGACCGCCGTCAGGCCGCCACCTACGGCACGACCCCGCCGGCCAACTTCACAGGCCAGCCGTCGCTGTCGCTGCCGCTCTGGCAGTCCGATACCGACCTTCCCATCGGCATGATGTTCACCGGCCGCTTCGCCGACGAGGCGACGCTCTTCCGCCTGGCCGGCCAGCTGGAGAAGGAACAGCCCTGGAAGGCCCGCCGCCCGCCGATCTGGAACTAGCCGCCCCGCCTGGGGTGCAGCAGGTCCGACCAGCGCCAGCTCCCGCCGCCGACCACCAGCCTGTTGGAGCCCGGCCCGTCGGCGAGCGAGATCAGCACCAGGCCGCGCACCGGCTCGGCGCGGCAGGCCTCCGGCGCGAACCCTACCTCCCACATGATCGCCTCGCGCACGGCCGCCAGGCCTTCGCCCTCCTCGCCGTTGCTGCGGATCCAGTCGCCGTTCCACACCAGCATGGCGCCGGTCCCGCCCCCGCGACGGGCCTGAGCCACGGCCGCCTGGACGCGGGCGTCCTTGCGCAGGGCGGCCTGCAGCCGCCGGATCATGTCGCAGCTTCGTCCGCCCGCGCCGACGCCTGAACCGGCGGTGGCCGCCGAGGCGGCTTCGGCCTCGCTTACCGACACCGTCTGACCGATGGAGGATTTCTCACCCACGGGCATCGGGACAGGCCGGCTGGGCGCGCGCGCGCGGCGAACCGCCACCTTGGGCGGCGGCGGTGGAACCGGCGACGGCTTGGCGGCCGAGGGCGGCGCCGGATCGGGCCTGGGCGCGGGCTTTGGAGCCGGCGGCTGCGGCGGCGGCAGGGTGACCAGGGCCACCGACATCGGCTCGGGCTCGGGCGTCGGCGGATCGCCATGCGCCACGAGCACTGCGGCCAGCACGGCCAGATGGCCGGCCAGGCTCACAATACCGGGCAAGAGACGGCGGCGGGTGGTCGCCACCCCCTTGCCCTAGGCCAGGACGATCAGCACCACCCGGCGGTTGGCTTCCCGGCCGGCCCGCTTGGTGTTGGGCTGGGCGGGCGCATCGGGCCCGTAGGAGATCGTGGCGATGCGGTTCAGCGCCACGCCGTGCTCATTCAGATAACGCCGCACCGCCTCGGCCCGCTCCTCGCCCAGCCGGTAGTTGGCGGACTTGGACCCCGTGGCGTCGGTATGGCCCTGGACCTCGATATAGACGTTGCGGTTGTCGGTCTTAAGCTTGTCGACAAAGGCGTCGAGCCGGGCCTGCGCCTCCGGCGACAGGTCGGCCTTGGAGACCTTGAACTTCATGCTGTCGTCGGTCAGCACCTCGGAATAGAGGAACTTGCCCTCGGCCAGCTTGCCCGCCGCCTGGGCCCGCTCAAGGGCCTCGCGCGAGGTCTGGTCAAGCGCGGCCAGCTTGGTGTCGTGGTCCGCCACATGGGCCGACACGTCGGTCACGCGGGTCGACACCGTCGAAACCTGATTGTTGACGTAGTCCTTGGTGGCGCAGCCCCCAAGTCCCGCCATGCCCACCATCATCGCCCCCGCGATCAAAACTCTCGGCGTACGCTGGATCATGCAGTCCTCCGTCTCGGCTCATGCGAGCCGGGTTTCTGGAGGCTTCACCTTCAAGGCCGAAGTGGGCGGTTTCTGAGTCCGATGAGGGCCGTTTCGGGGCGCAGCTTGGCCGTGCGCGCTCAGAAATGATGCGTGCAGAAGGCCAGGAGCAGGATCAACGGGACCGGAATGCCGATCGCCCAGAGCAGGATGGAGCGCATGGAAGCCTCGCGTTTCAAAGGTTGGCCGGCATAACGCCGCTTCGCCGTTCCCCGTTCCGCTCTAGCTTTACCGCGCCCGCTACCGCCTCTGGGAGATCAGGGCCGCCAACACCTTGTCAGGCGTGATCGGATAGTCCCGCATCCGCACGCCGCAGGCATTGTAGACCGCGTTGGCCACCGCCGCGCCGGCGCCCGAGATGCCCAGTTCGCCGACGCCCTTGATGCCCATGGGGTTGGCCTTGTCATCCACCTCGTCGAGCATGATCGCCTCCAGCTCGCCGATGTCGGCCTGGACCGGCACGAGATAGCCCGCGAGGTCCTGGTTGATGAACGAGCCGTAGCGCGGATCGATGCTGTTGCCTTCGGTGAGCGCCGAGCCGACGCCCCAGATCATCCCGCCGGTCAACTGGCTGCGCGCGGTCTTGCGGTTGAGGATCCGACCGGCGGCGAACACGCCCAGCATCCGCCGCACCCGGACCTCGCCGGTGACGGTGTCGACGCCGACTTCCACGAAGTGGGCGCCATAGGTGTGCTGGCTCCAGTTTCCGGCGTCGGCGGCAGGCGTGATCGAGCCCTCGACGGTCAGGCCGTCGGGCCGGTTGCGGCGGATCAGGGCCGCCAGGCTCTCCGAGCGGTTGCCGATGGCGACGATACCGTCCTGGAACGCAACCTTCTCCGACGGCCCGCCGTGGAGCGGCGACTCCGGATCGGCCACCGCGATCTCGACGATGGCCTTCCGCAGGTTCATCCCCGCGGCGAAGGCGGCCGACCCCGCCGAGGCCGCGCCGAACTGGCCTCCGGAACCTGGGCTCGGCGGCATGTCGCTGTCGCCGATCTCGACCCGCACGGCGCCCAGCGGCACGCCCAGCGTCTCCGCCGCGATCTGGCCCAGGATGGTGTAGGTGCCGGTGCCGACGTCGGTCATGCCCTGGCGGACCGTGATCACCCCCTCGCCATCGACGCTGAAGCTGGCGCTGGCCGGCAGCAGCAGGTTGCCCCGGATCGCGGCGGCCATGCCATGGCCGATGCTCCAGCGGCCGTCGCGGACCTGGCCCGGGACCGGGTTGCGCCGCGCCCAGCCGAACAGGTCGGCGCCTTCGCGCATGCAGCGCACCAGCTGGCGGATCGAGAACGGCTTGCCGGTTTCCGGATCGACCGGCGGCTCATTGGCCACCCGCAGTTCGATGGGGTCCATGCCCAGCTTCTCGGCCAGTTCGTCCATGGCGCATTCCAGGCTCAGCGTGCCGGACGCCTCTCCCGGCGCCCGCACGGGTCCGGCCCACGGCAGGTCCATCTGCAGCAGCCGATGCCCGGTCAGCCGGTTGGGCGAGGCATAGAGGCTGCGCGCGAAGTTCGACGCATGCTCGAAGAAGGTGCCCCTGCGGTTGGTGTAGGTGTGCGTCATCACCGACATGGCGGTGAGCTTGCCGTCGGCCTGGGCCCCCAGCCGCACATGCAACTGTGTCGCCGGCCGGTGAGGCGTGCCGGCCATCATCTGCTGGCGCGAGAAGGCCAGCTTGACCGGCCGGCCCAGTTCCCGCGCCGCCAGGGCGGCCAGCACCAGGTCCTCGTAGAAAGCGCCCTTGCCGCCGAACCCGCCGCCCACATAGCGGTTCATCAGGCGGACGTTTTCCGCCGGCGACATGATCGTCTCGGCCAGTCCCATCTGGGTGCGGCGGACCATCTGGCCGGAGGTGTTGACGGTCAGCTTGTCGCCCTCCCACCAGGCGGTCGTGGCGTGCGGCTCCATCTGGCAGTGATTGTGCATCGGCGTGCGCCAGGTGGCGTCCACCTGCACGGCGGCGGCATCGAAAGCCGCCTGGAAATCCCCCACCGCGATGTCGGTCTCCCCCGGCGGCATGACCGCCTCGTCCAGGTGGCCATGGAAATCCAGCAAGGCCGGCTCGATCTCGTATTGAACCCTGACCAGGCTCGCCGCGGCCTGGGCGTTCTCCAGCGTGTCGGCCGCCACCACCGCGACCGGCTGGCCGAAGAAATAGACCTGGTCGGACTCCAGGGCCGGGTTCGGACCGACCACGAAGAAGCTGTACGGCAGGACCCTCGTCCCTTGCGGCGGCGCCTCAAGGTGGCTCCAGACCAGCAGCACGCCCGGCGCGGCCTTGGCCCCCGCCGTGTCGAGACCCGCGATCCGGCCCCGCGCGACGGTCGCCTGCACCATTACGGCGTAGGCCGGCGGGCTCGGCGGCGCCACCTCGTAGGCGTAGGGCGCCGTGCCGGTGACCTTCAGCGGCCCCTCGTAGCGGTCGACGCCCTTGCCGATCAGGCCGGAGCGGTTCTCCGAGACCGGATTCGGCGCGGCCCAGTCCTCGACGGAGCTCATGCCCTGGCCCCGTCTGATGTCGAACGGGCCTTCCACGCGGTCCTGCAACCCATCCAACATCTCCCGATCCGCTGTGAAGCGGCCAGGGTAGACCGAAGCCCGAACTATCGGAACATCGGAGGGAGCCCACCAGCCGCCTGACCTTCGGCCTTGTGCAAATCCGCCGCCGCCTCCAATTTCCAGGCGACAATCAGGAGATGACCGTGGCGTCACCGTTCGATGGCTATGAGGTCGCGCCGCGCAACCGGCCCTCCCCCGAAGCCTATGGCTACGACATCGACCGCGCCCTCTCCGCCGTGGTCGCCCTGCAGTCCAGGGTCCCGGCCGACGCCTTCACCGCCGCCAGCCTCGGCGAGGACCGGCTTGGCAACGGCATCGTCATCGGCCCGACCGGGCTGGTCCTGACCATCGGCTACCTGATCACCGAGGCCCAGGAGATCACGCTCACCCGCAACGACGGCAAGCGCATCGCCGCCCACGCCCTGGGCGCGGATCCCATCACCGGCTTCGGACTGGTCCAGGCCCTGGAGCCGCTGGGCCTGCCGCCCCTGGCCCTGGGCGATTCGCATTCGCTGGCCGCGGACAGCCCGGTGATCATCGCCGGGGCCGGCGGCCGCGCCCACGCCGCCGCGGGTCACGTCCTGACCCGCATGCCCTTCGCCGGCTACTGGGAATATCTGCTGGACGAGGCGATCATGACCGAGCCGGCGCACCCGCACTGGAGCGGCGCGGCCCTCATCGGCGCCGCCGGCGAGCTGGTGGGCGTGGGCTCGCTCAGTCTCGAGCGCCAGGCCCGGGCCGGCCGCGCCTCGCCGATCAACATGTTCGTACCCGCCGACCTCCTGCCGCCAATCCTGCACGACCTGGCCAGCGGCAAGGCGCCGCATCCGCCCCGGCCCTGGCTGGGGGTCCTGGCCCAGGACATCGGCGACCGGGTGGTGATCGTCGGCGTCAGCCCCAGGGGTCCCGCGGCCCGCGCCGAACTTCGCGCCGGCGATATCCTTCTGGGCGTGGCGGGCGAGCCGGTGGCCGACCTGGCCGACTTCTACACACGCCTTTGGGCCCAGGGCCCGCCCGGGACCGTCATCTCCCTGCGCGTCCAGCGCGAGGACGACGCCTTCAGCCTGGAGGTCCGCTCCGCCGACCGCGCCGCCCTCCTCAAGAAGCCGCGCCTGAACTAGAGCAGGTTGAGGAAAAGTGGGAACCGGTTTTCCGCCCGCAACCTGCTCTAACCCTAAGGAAGCGATCACGTTCTTCGAGTTTGAATTGATTCAATCCAAACTCGACGTGATCTAGCGGTCAGGAATCGTCTCCGCAGGGCGGATAGTTCGGATCGGCGGGGCATGCTGAACGGTCGGGTTGGCCCAGAACCCGGATTGTGACTGACCGCCAGGGCGAGAGCCCGCTGACCTTCGCCGCCCTGCTGCTGACCGTCGCCATGGGCGCCGTGGGCTTCGGCATCGCCTTGCCGCTCCTGCCCTCCTACGCCCGCGCCTTCCACATCGCGCCGTGGGAACTGGGTCTGATCTTCTCGATCTTCTCCATCGGCCAGGCGGCGGGCGAGGCCGTTTGGGGCCGGCTTTCGGACCGCTATGGCCGCAAGCCCATGCTCATGGCGACCCTGGCCCTGTCGGTGGCGGGCTATGCGGCCATGGCCTTCGCGCCCAGCTTCGCGGCCTGTCTGGCCGCGCGTCTCCTGTGCGGCGTGGCGGCCGGCAACACCGGGGTCGTCCAGGCCCTGATGATCGACATCTCCCGGCCCGAGCGGCTCACCGCGCGGCTGTCGGCCCTGGGCGCCTCGGGCAGTGTGGGCTTCGTGATCGGCCCGGCGGTCGGCGGCCTGCTGTTCCAGCCGGACCATGGCCTGGCGGGGTTCATCGGGGTCTTCCTGCTGGCCGCGGGCCTGAGCCTGCTCAGCGCCCTGGTGGTCGGCTTCAGTGTCCCAAGCGTCCGGCCCAAGGCCCACGCCGAGGAAAACCGCCCGTCCGGGCCCTACCGCATCCCGCGCGCCGCCCTGGCGCTGATCGGGGTCAATGTCGGGGTCATGGGCGCGTTCGCGGGCGTCGAGTCGATCTTCGGCCTGTGGACCGGCTTTCGCCTGGACTGGTCGCCGCGCGAACTGGGCCTGGCCTTCGCCACCGCCGGCTGCGTCGGCGCCGCGGCCCAGCTGTTCCTCACCGCCCGAGCCGTGCGCGCCTTCGGCGACCGGGCGGTCATGCGCTTTGGCCTGGTGGCCACCACCTGCGCGCTCCTGATGCAGTCCTCGCCGCCCAACGGACCGGCCATGATCGCCCTGATCGGCCTGGCGTCCTTCGGCCTGTCGCTGGCCATGCCGACATCGGCCTCGCTGCTGTCGCATGAAGCCGCCCCCGGGACCGCCGGACGCCTGATGGGCGCGAACATGGCCGCCGCCGCCGTGGCCCGCATCCTGGGCCCGCTGTTCGCCGGCCTGCTCTACAGCGGCGTCGCGCCCCAGGCGCCGTTCCTGGTGGGCGCGGTGATGGTGCTTTCCACCCTGGCGCTGACCGTCGCGGGCCGCGCGGCGCGCGCCGCCTGAGGCCGGCTCAGCCGATCTCGTCCGCCCGCCCGCCCCGCAGCGGTATGCTCGGATATTCCGGCGCAAGCGCCGAGACGGCCTCCAGCCGCGCGGTCTCCTCCGGCGACAGCGCCAGCGACACCGCCTCCAGGTTCGAACGCAACTGATCGGTCGTCTTGGCGCCCAGGATCAGGCTGGTGAGCCACGGCTTGGCCAGCGCCCAGGCGAGCGCCACCGTGGGCACGGGAACGCCGCGCTCGGCGGCTACCGCCTTCAGCACATCGAGGATGGCGAAACCGCGGTCCAGGTTGACCGGCGGGAAGTCGAAGGCCGTCCGCCGCGCATCGTTCGGCCCGCCGTCACGGGTGTACTTGCCCGTGAAGAACCCCGCCGCCAGCGGGCTCCAGGCGATGATCGACAGCTGCTCCTCAAGCGCCAAGGGCGCAACCTCGCGCTCGATCTCGCGTCCGCCGATCGAATAGTACATCTGGCCGCATTCGAACCGCGCCAGAGCCTTGCGCTCGGAAATCCCCAGCGCCTTGGCGGTCCGCCAGGCCGGCAGGTTGCTGAACCCGATGTAGCGGACCTTGCCGGCCTTCACGAGGCTGTCGAGCGCCTCCAGGGTCTCGTCCAGGGGCGTCAGCGGGTCGAAGGAATGGATCTGGTAGAGGTCCACGTGGTCCAGGCCCAACCGGCGCAGGCTGCCGTCGATGGCGTCCATGATGTGCTTGCGCGACAGGCCGTTGATGTTGCGCGCCGTGTTGCGTCGCGCGACCTCGGCGATCTCGGCCGGGCTGGCGCCGGGCCTGGCGAAGTGGGTCATCCGGCCGTTGACCTTGGTGGCGATCACCAGCTCCTCGCGCGGCAGGCCCAGGTTGCGGATCGCCCGGCCCAGGATCTCCTCGGACTCGCCGTTCGAATAGATGTCGGCCGTGTCGATGAAGTTGACCCCCGCCTCGAAGGCGGTCTTCACCAGCCCCTCCGACTGGCCCTGGTCCAGGCTGCCCAGGTTGGCCCAGATGCCGCCGCGCCCTGCCCCGCCGAAGGTCATGGCCCCCAGGCAGATTTCCGAGACCAGCATCCCCGTCCGGCCGAGTTTCTTGTACCGCATGCGCCCGCTCCCCCGCAGATTCGCCAAACCTTGGTGTCAGCTGACCCGCGCGCGGACCTGGCCGCGGCCCTGATAGAGGTCCCAGAACCGGTCGGCCACCGTCGAAGGCGCGATGGTCGCGTCGCCATTGTCCCAGGCGGTGCCCTTGATCGAGCCGGCCACCGTCACCTCGCCCACATAGACCCCATCGCCCTTCAGCCGCTCGCTCAACAGGCCGACCAGCTTGTGCTTGGCCGCGTTCGCCAGCGCCAGGCCCTGGAAGTTCAGGCCGGTCGCATAGGCGTCCATCTCCGGCGTCAGGTCGCCGAACGCGCCGTTGGTGATCAGGACCGCCCCGTCGCCAGCGGCCTTCAGGTCGGGCAGCGCAGCCTGCACGGCCGCCACCAAACCCACGATCGCCACATCGAAGACGCCCTTCACCGCGACCGGTTCGGCGGTCGCCAGGTCCCCGCCTTCGGACCCGCCGTAGGCGTTCCAGTGGAAGACGCCGATCGGCCCCAGGCTCGAACGCGCCTGTTCGAACGCCGCCTTGATCGCCGCCGGGTCGCCGGCGTCGGCGGGAAAGGCGCCCGCCGTGATCCCCTGAGCCTTCAGCGCCGCCACGCCCGCCGCCAGCCGATCAGCGTTGCGCGCCACCAGGGCGACGGAGAAGCCCGCCTTGCCGAATTTCTCCGCGACGGCGGTGGAGATCCCCGGCCCGAACCCGACGACGACGATGGTCTTTGACATGGTCACTCCGATGACGTGGGGCGTGTGCGCCCGGCGACGAGGCGCCTTGCTGCCGTGAACGGGCCGGCCGGTCAAACCAGGATTCTGCTGCGGCATTGAAACATATGTCGAGCTCAGCCGTTGCAGGCCCACGCCAACAGGAGATCCGCTCGTGGATGTCTCCCCCGGCGGCCGCATTCGTCACGGCAGGAGAACCACCCATGCTTCGTAAAATCATGTTCGCATCGCTGCTCGCCTCGAGCGCCATTGCGTTGGCCATCGCCGCGCCCGCGGACGCCGCCAGCAAGTCCGACCGCGCGCGGGAAGCCATCGCCGCGGCCGAGGCCAAGCTCAACACCGCCGACGGCCTCGGCGCCGCCATGGCCGCGCCGCGCGACACCGCCGCCGCCCGCGCCGCGCTGGCCACCGCCCGGGAAGACTTGAAGAGCGGCCGCCGGGACGAGGCCATCGAGGACGCCATCCACGCCCAGGCCCTGGCCGACACGGCCATCGGCGTGGCCCAGCAACACAAGGACGCCGCCCTGGCCTCTGCCCGCGACGCCGAACGGGCCAGCGCCGAGGCCGCCCGCAACACTGCCGTGATGGCCCAGGGCCAGGTCTCCAACGCCCAGGATCAGGCCGTTCAGGCTCAGCAGCAGGCCGCCGACGCCAACGCCCGCGCCGACGCCGCCCAGCAGGCCGCCGCCTCGTCCGCCGCCGACGCCGCGGCCGCCCGCAACGCCGCCATGATCGCGGCCCAGGCGCCGGCCCCGGCCGCCCCCAAGGTCGAGACCACGGTGACCACCCAGCACTCCACCACCGCCCGTCGCGCCACCGGCGCCAAGGTCGTCAAGCGCACGACGACCACCCACGCGGCGCCGTCGGCGTCATCGTCGGATCAGATCACCACCACGACCAAGGTGACCCCGCAGTAGACCGGCGCACAGCAGGCGCGGCCACACCCGGCCGCGCCTAGCGCTTCAGGGTCCCCGTCACCGTCGCGCCCTTGCCCACCGGCAGGGACGGAAGCATGACGGACACGACCCGGCACGGCGCCCCGCTGTCGTTGCGCCAGCCATGGATGATGCCGCGGTCCACGGCCACGTCGCCGGCCCGCAGCGTCGCCTCGCCGGTTTGCGTCACCAGCGTGATCTCGCCGCTGACCACGACCACGTAGTCCAGCGTGTCGGTGGCGTGCAGGAACACCTTGTTGTCCGCTGGGAAATCGTAGAACCCGAAGCTCGATCCCTCGGTTGGGAAACTCATCGTCGAGTCACCGGCCGTATCCTCAGTTCCGCTGTTGTCGGCCGGCGTTTCGTGCGTCCGCCAGATCCGCCCCGGCGTCAGGTCGTCGATCAGGATGCAGGACTGTCCATCGGCGTTGGTGCCAGTGATGACGCGGCGCAGCGGCGTGGCCATGGAGCTATTCCCTTCGTTTCCTGCCCGCCAGTAGCCACACTCAGCGCGATTTTGAAAAGCCCGGCCCATCATACTCCAGGCCCAGCCTGGCGAGCCGCCCGGCGCGCGCGCCATAGCGGCGTGTCACCTCATCGAGCGCCAGGTCGAGTTGCGGCGCCGGCGGCGCGGCCGTAACGCCCAGCCCCTGGCGACCAGGATGGGGCCTGTCGCCGGGCAGGATCACCAGCCCGTGCTTCGACCGGATCGGCCGCCCGTCCGCCGCGGTCGTGACAACCTTGGTGCGAAAGCTCCGCCCCCAGGTGTCGGCCTTCAGCGCCAGGGCGATCTCATCGACGCCGTCGGCGAGCGGCGCCTCCACGGTCTCGTGCGACCAGACCGCCGCCATGGCGCCCACGGCCCCCGCATAGTCGCCTGACGTCAGTCCGTAGTCGGACGTCCGGTGGTCGGCGCTCCAGTCGGACACCCCCAGCCGGCCGGCGGTGGCCTGCGCGGCGGATCGCCCGCCGATCGCCTCCACTAGCGCCAGGGACGCCGGGATCGAGGCCGAGACTCCCGTCGTGGAGATCACCGGGCCGTCCTGGACAAAGCGCCGGTCGCGCACCCAGGCGGTTTCGGGATAGGCCTTGGCCAGGCCCTCAAGGCTGTGCCAGTGGCTGGTGGCGCGCCGGCCCTTGAACAGCCCCGCATCGGCCAGAACCCGGGCGCCTTCGCACACCGACATGACCACGGCGCCTTGGCGCGCCTGTTCGGCCACCCAGGCGGTGAGGATCTGGTCCTTCGGGTCGATCTGGGCGGGGACGATGACGACATCGGCGCCGGCCGGCTCGGCGGCGTCGAACTGGGCGAGGGTCTGGTCGGCGGCAATGGTCAGCGACATCATCAGCCGGACCGCCCCCGGGCCGGTGGACAGCGCCCGGACGTCGGCGACGCCAGAGTCCTTCAGCACGCCGTAGGGGATGATGAAATCCGTGGTTTCCGCACCGCGGTTCTCCGCGACCACGACCACAAGGGGACGGGTCCGGCCGGCTTTTGGCGGCGGCAGCGTCAAGCTGTCGGCTCCGGCTTGGGCAGAAATGGCAGCGGCGGCGGCATGCGGCGCGCCGGCCTGGGCCGAAGCCAGCAGCAGGGCGGCCATGGCCGCGGTGGTCGTGACGAGAGGGTGCATGTCTGGGTTTCCGTGGGCTTGAGGGGCGTGGGCCGGAGCGGGGGATCGCTCCGGCGCGGCCGGCCCTATTCCGAGGGTTCGGTCTTGGCCGGGGCGGAGCAGGCGCAGGCCTCGCCGCACTGGCAGTTAGGGCCGCAGGCGCAGGCGCAGCGGCAGGGCTGGCAGGTGCAGGTTTCGCAGGGACAGGTTTCGGTCGGCATTTCAGGTCTCCTTGGCGTCCGGGATTGGACGTTCCGAAACCTAGCCCTCAAAAGCGGTGGCGGAAATGTCAGATATGTCGCATATTACGCCATGCCCACGCCCCAGCGCCGCCTCCGCAAGATCGCCCTCATCGGCTACCCCGGTGTCCAGTCCCTGGACCTCGTGGGCCCCTTCGAGGTGTTCTCGATGGCCAACAACTATGCCGGCGACGCGGTCTATCAACCGATCATGGCCTCGCCCGCGGGAGGCGACATCCGCTGCAATTCCGGCCTGGTCCTGGCCGGGTCCACAGCCCTGGCCGACCTGCCCGACGACCTCGACACCCTGCTGGTCGGCGGCGGCGACGAGGCCGGCCTGCGGTCCATGGACCAGCCCGGCGTGCTCGACTGGCTGCGCGGCCGGCGCCACAGCACAGGCCGGATCGGCAGCGTCTGTTCCGGCGCCTTTGTCCTGGCCGGCGCCGGCCTCCTCGACGGCCGCCGCGCCACCACACACTGGGAAGTCTGCGAGACGATGCGCGCCTACCGCCCGCAGGTCCGGCTCGAGCCCGACGCCATCTTCGTGGCCGACCCGCCCTTCTACACCTCAGCCGGCGTCACCGCAGGGATCGACCTTTGCCTGTCGCTGGTGGAGGCCGACTGCGGCCCCGAGGTCGCGCTGGCGGTGGCCCGCAACCTGGTGCTCTTCATGCGGCGTCCCGGCGGCCAGTCGCAGTATAGCGCCGGCCTCAACGTCCAGGCCGTGGCCTCGCCGAAGCTGCGCCGCCTGATCGCCGACATCGCCGCCGATCCGGCAGGCGACCTGTCCCTGCCCCGCCTGGCCGAGCGGGCCGGCATGTCGGAGCGCACCTTTTCGCGCGCCTTCCACCGCGAGGCCGGCGTCACGCCCGCCGCCTTCGTGGAACTGGCCCGCGTCGACCGCGCCAAGGCCCTGCTGGAAACCTCAGACTGGCCGCTGGCCCGGGTAGCCGACCGCGCCGGCTTCGGCAGCCTCGACGGCCTCCACCGGGCTTTCCAAAAGCACGTCCGCGCCACCCCTGGCGACTACCGCGAACGCTTCGGCCGTGTCCATTGAGCGGCCTCCCCGCTAGACCCCGTAGCGGGCCGCGGGCGTAGCGAGGGAGACGCTGAGCGACAGCTTCCGCTCAGCCTCCTCGAAGGCCTGGTAGTCGGCGACATCGGGCAGGGACGGGATGCACACCGCCTCGCCCATCTTCAGCCCCGCCACGGCGGCGTCGACGAAGGCGTCCACATCCATGATCAGGTGCTGGGGCATGGCGTCATAGTCGGACTTCGACCGGATGCCGAACTCGGTGCGGATGACGCCTGGCACCAGCAGCTGCACCTGCAGGCCCCGGCCGCCGACATCGGTCTGCAGGGCGCGGGTGAAGGCGGCGATATAGCTCTTCGTGCCGCTGTAGACCGCGGTGGTCGCCAACCGCATATAGGCCAGGCCCGACGCCACATTGACGATGGCCCCACGGCCCCTGGGCAGCATGGCCTTCACCGCCGCCGACGCCAGGCGGGTCGGGGCCACCACATTCAGCTTGATGATCTCCACGGCGTCGTCGGGATTGAACACCGCGAACGAGCCATAGATGCCGAAGCCGGCGTTGTTGAGCAGCATGTCGATCGCCGGCTCGGCCGCCAGCCGCGCCTCGACCACGGTCAGGCCGGCCTCGCTTTCCAGATCGGCGACCAGCACCTCGACCTCGACGTCCAGCTCGCGCGCCAGCGCCTCGAGGCGGTCGCCGCGCCGCGCCACCAGCACCAGGGCGACCCCGTCGCGGGCCAGCCGCCGGGCATAGGCCGCCCCGATGCCGGACGAGGCCCCGGTGATGAGCGCGCGTGTGATCGTCTGGGGCATGGGCCGTCTCCGGGTGAGACCCGTCCCTATCCCGTCCGGCCCGCCCCGTCGCCGCCCGATGGCCAGGCGCCCGCCAGTCGATTTCCGGGTGCGTGCCGGCCTCCGGATGGGGCGCGTCGGTGAACCGCCGGGTCACCCGCGCCGATTTGACGGACGCCGCTACCCTCCCGGATGCAGGCCCGGCGCTTCCTGGCCCGTGCGGGCGACATATTCCGAATAGCCGCCCCCGTACTGATGAACGCCCTGCGGCGTCAGCTCCAGCACGCGGTTCGACAGGGCCGCCAGGAAATGGCGGTCGTGGCTGACGAACAGCATGGTGCCCTCGAAATCCGCGAGCGCTGCGACCAGCATCTCCTTGGTCACCATGTCGAGGTGGTTGGTGGGCTCGTCGAGCACCAGCAGGTTCGGCGGATCGAACAGCATCTTGGCCATGACCAGCCGCGCCTTCTCACCTCCGGACAGCACGCGGCAGGGCTTTTCGACATCGTCGCCGGAGAAGCCGAAGCATCCTGCCAAGGTGCGCAACGCCCCCTGCCCCGCCTGCGGGAACGACCCGTCCAGGGACTCGAAGATCGTCTCCTCGCCGTCCAGCAGGTCCATGGAGTGCTGGGCGAAATAGCCCATCCTGACACTGGCCCCGATGCCCACCGTGCCCTGGTCTGGCGCGGTGGCGCCGGCCACCAGCTTCAGCAGCGTCGACTTGCCGGCGCCGTTGGCGCCCAGGACGCACCAGCGCTCCTTGCGGCGCACCAGGAAATCGAGGCCTTCATAGATCGGCTGGTCGCCGTAGCCCTTGTGGACGTTGCGCAGGCTGATCACGTCGTCCCCCGACCGCGGCGGACTCCTGAAGTCGAACTGAACCGACTGGCGCCGGCGCGGCGCCTCGACGCGTTCGATCTTGTCGAGCTTCTTGACCCGGCTCTGCACCTGGGCGGCGTGGCTGGCGCGCGCCTTGAACCGCTCGATGAACTTGATCTCCTTGGCCA
>CANJLK010000029.1 GCA_947475465.1 Caulobacteraceae bacterium
ATGACTTCCGGGATCAGCATCGGGATCGGCTGGCCCAGCATGGCGGCCTCGGCCTCGATGCCGCCGACGCCCCAGCCCAGCACGGCCAGGCCGTTGATCATGGTGGTGTGGCTGTCGGTGCCCACTACGGTGTCGGGATAGGCGAGGGCCATCGCCTCGTCGTCGTCGTTGGTCCAGACGGTCTGGGCCAGGTACTCAAGATTCACCTGGTGGCAGATGCCGGTGCCGGGCGGCACGACGCGGAAATTGTTGAACGCCGAGGAGCCCCAGCGCAGGAAGCGGTAGCGCTCCATGTTGCGCTCATACTCGCGCTCGACGTTGTCGCCGAAGGCCTTGGCGGTGCCGAAGTAGTCGACCATCACCGAGTGGTCGATGACCAGGTCGACGGGGTTCAGCGGGTTGATCTTCTCGGGGTTGGCGCCCAGCTGGGTCATGGCGTCGCGCATGGCCGCCAGGTCCACCACCGCCGGAACGCCGGTGAAATCCTGCATCAGCACCCGCGCCGGGCGGAAGCTGATCTCATGCTCGACCGAGCCCTTGTTGTTGATCCACGCTGCGAGCGCCGACAGGTCGTCCTTGCCCACCGACATCCCGTCTTCGTTGCGCAGCAGGTTCTCCAGAAGCACCTTCATGGAGATCGGCAGGCGCGAGACACCGGAAAGTCCCGCTTCCTCGGCGGCGCGAAGGCTGTAGTAAGCGTAGGTCTTATCGCCCACCACGAGTTCGCGGCGGGTTTTCAGGCTGTCGAGTGACGCCATGTGGGGAGATCCTCTCTCTGTTCCCGGCCGCATCACGTTTGCCTTGGGGATCGCGCGCTTTTAGCGGCGGACACACAGCGTCCGTCCCTGCGCGGCGAACGTCCCCCAGAGCGACGGCGGCCGCGGGTTTCATAGACTGCGCGCCGGGCTCCGTCCATGCGCCGCCATGCTCAAGCTGCGACCGGGGCGCTGGGCAGGCGTGATCACCGCCCTGCAATTGCGCGGCGTGGCGGTCAGCCGGGGCGGCCGGCGGCTGTTCTCCGGCCTCGACCTCGATCTCGCGCCGGGCGAGGTCTGCGCGCTCACCGGGGCGAACGGCGCCGGCAAGACCAGCCTGCTACGAACCATTGCAGGCCTGAGCGCACCCGACATGGGCGACATCGGCTTCGGCGGCGCCGACCCTGGCGACGCCCGCCAGGGCGGACTGCACCTGCTGGGGCACTTGGACGGACTCAAGGCCGCCCGCACCACCCGCGAGGAACTCACCTTCTGGAGCCGCTGGGGCGGCGCCGCGTCGGATGGCGCGGACCAGGCGGTCACCGCCCTGGCGCTGGGCGGCCTGCTCGATCTGGAGGTCCGCCGGCTATCGGCGGGACAGCGCCGCCGGCTGGCGCTCGCCCGCCTGCTCGCCGCACCACGCCCGCTATGGCTGCTCGACGAACCGCTGAGTCCGCTGGACGCCGCCTGGCGCGCGCGGTTCGGCGCGGTGATGCAGGCGCACTTGGCCGGCGGCGGCATGATCCTGGCCGCGGTGCATGATCCCCTGCCCATCCCCGCCCGGTCGCTGGCGCTCGAGGCCGCGGCATGAGCCGGATCAGCGCCTTGCTCGCCCGGGAGACGGCGCTGGCCTGGGGGCGCGGCGGCGGACCGCTGGTCAGCGTCGGCTTCTATGCCGGCGTCGCCACCCTGCTGCCGCTGGCCATCGGGCCGGAAGCCCAGCGTCTGGCCGCCATCGCGCCGGGCGCCGCCTGGGTCGCGCTGGCGCTGGCCTCGCTGCTGTCGCTCGACCGCCTGTTCGAGCGGGACTTCGAGGACGGCGCCTTGGACCTGCTGACACTCTCGTCCACCCCGCTGGAGCTCACCTGCGCCATCAAGTGCCTGAGCCAGTGGCTGGCCACCGGGGCGCCGCTGGCGCTGGCGGCGCCGATCGCCGCCATCGGTCTCGGCGCCCCGCCAGCCCTCGCCCCCCTGATCTTCGCCTGCGCCCTGGTGGGGGGCCTGGCGTTCGCCTTCACCGGCGGCATCGGCGCGGCGCTCAGCCTGGGCGCGCGGCGCGGCGGCCTGCTCACCGCGGTGATCGTGCTGCCGCTGTTCGTCCCGCCGGTGATCTTCGGCGGCGGCGCACTCGACGCCTTCGCCAGCGGCCTCGGCTGGACCGCCGGCTTTGCACTGCTCTGCGCCTACGCCGCCGCCGCGGTGGCGCTCGGGCCGCTGGCCATGGCCGCCGCCTGCCGCAACGCGCTCGCCTGACCGCCTTGCCCGTCCCCGCGCCCAGGGTTAAGCCGCATCTATGATCCCCGCGCCCGCGTTCCTCTCCAATCCCGAGCGCTTCATGGCTTTCTCGCGCTGGGCCGCGCCGATGTTCGGGCTGATCGCCGCGATCCTGGGCCTGGCCGGCCTCTACCTGGGGTTCAGCGCGCCGGACGACTACCAGCAGGGCGCCACGGTGCGGATCATGTTCATCCATGTGCCGGCCGCCTGGCTCAGCATGTTCGTCTACGGCTGCCTGGCGGTCGCGAGCCTGCTGTCGCTGATCTTCCGCCACGCGCTCGCCGACGCCGCCGCCCAGGCCGCCGCGCCACTGGGCGCCGGCTTCACCTTCCTCGCGCTGGTCACCGGATCGCTGTGGGGCCGGCCGATGTGGGGGACCTGGTGGGTGTGGGACGCCCGGCTGACCTCGGTCCTGGTGCTGTTCCTGTTCTACCTGGCCTATATCGCCCTGCGCGCGGCGCTCGACGACGAGGCCAAGGCGGCGCGCGCCTGCGCCATCCTGGCGCTGGTCGGAGCGGTAAACCTGCCGGTCGTCCACTACAGCGTGGTGTGGTGGAACTCCCTGCACCAGGGCGCCTCGGTGTTCCGCGCCGACGGGCCGGCCATGCCGCCGGTGTTCCTGATCCCGCTCCTGCTGATGAGCCTGGCCTACATGGCCGCGTTCGGCGCGCTCTGGCTGGTCAGCATCCGCGGCGAGGTCTGGCGCCGCCGCGCCGAAGCCGCCGCCCTGCGCGCGGCCAGGTCCTGACCATGACCCACCTCGATATCCTGCACGTCGGCAAGTACGCGACCTTCATCGGCGCGGCCTACGGGATCAGCGTCATGGTCTTCGCCGGCATGGTCTGGACGACGCTGGCCAAGGCCCGTCGCTGGCGCAAACGGGCCCAGGCTCTGGACGCGGCGTTAACCGGGCGTTGACCGCGCCCCGTCAGTTTGGCGGCAGCGTTAACCATAACCGAGCCAGCCGCTGCTAAGCCCGATCCGCCCCAATGCGCTCACGCCGCAGACCGCCGCACCGCCAGCTGCGGACGGCGCGCGGCTGGCCGCGCAGCGGGCCTTCTTCGACGCTGCCCGGGCCCAGCCTTCCGCTGCGACGGCGTCCCAGACCACGCCGATCCAGCTCGCCGCCGCGTCGCCGCCCAGGCCCGCACGACTGCCAGATCCCGCGGCGGAGCCGCCGACCCGCATCCTGCGCCCGGGGTCGCTTCTCGACATCCGGGTCTGAATTACGAACCTTAAGTGGTTATATGATCTAAACTTTTATTCGCTAGGAACAGTCCGCGGCTGCGGAGAGTTTTCTGGCCATGGATAAGCGGGAAGACCAGATTTATCGTGAGGCTGCCGCGCTCTGGCGCGCGGTGTTCGACGAACCGCCACCTGCGGCGGATGGATCGACGATACTCGATATCCTCACCCGCCGGCTGCCGATGGCCGAGTACCAGCGACTGCGGTCGCTTCATCTGCGCCCCGCGACCATCACCGGTCCCGGCCAGGCGCGCCGCCGTGGCGAACTCGGCTGACGTCCGGCGCTAGAGCCAATTCAAAAGTCTAGAGCGCGTCGCACCTAACCCTGACGCGTTCTAGGCTTCCGCCAGGTCCTTCTTCGGCTTCTTGGACTTCAGCTTCGCCGGCTTGTCCACCTTGCCGGCCTTAGGCTTGCCGCCCTTTGCCTTCTTGAGCTTGGCCGGCTTGGCAGGTTTGGCTGGCTTGTCTGCCGCCGCCTCGTCCTCGCGCCGAACCAGGTCGCGCAACAGCCCGACGAAGGTCTCCCGCCGCCCGCCGCCGCCGATCAGCTTGAGGAGCCGCGCATCCGCAGCAGCCATCCGCGGCGCCGCCTCGCTCAGCGCCGCCCGGCCGGCGTCGGTGAGACGCACCGCATTGGCCCGCGCGTCGAGGGCGGAGCGTTCCCGCTCGAGCAGCCCCTTGGCGATCATCCGTGTGGCCATATCGGCCAGCGTCGAGCGATCGATGCCGGTGCTTCTGACCAAGTCCGCCTGGGCAGCGCCGTCATGCTCGGCGGTCGCGGCCAGCACCGCAAACTGACGCTGGGTGATCGCGCCCGCACCAAACTCTTCCGCATAGATGTCCAGCGCGCGTTGCAGGGCGCGGTGCAGCAGGTGGCTGGGTGAACGGTCCAGCGTCGCAATCCCGGTCGACTTGGATTTAGCCATCGGATCCCCCTTGAGCGCCAAACACACTAGACGCCCTTTGCGTCGTTTTCGCGACAGGCGCTCCGTGGACGGCGCCCCGGGGTCGGTCAGTGGGCGGTCAGGCGCTGGGCGGCGCCTCGTCGTCGGGGGCATGCTTCATCATCAGCGGCGCCTGGCTCATCGCGAACAGGAAGATCAGCACCGCCACGCCCGGGAACTTGAAGAACCCCCAGACGATCGTCGTCTGGGTCCGCCAGACCAGCTCGTTGAGGATCGCCAGCGCAAAGAACAGCAGGGCGTAGCGCAGCGTCAGGGTCCGGACCACCGGGTCGGGCAGGTGGAACGCGTCGCCCATCATCACCTTGAGCGGATTCTTGCCACGCAGATGGCCGCCCAGCAGGAAGATCCCGAACACCGCGTAGAGCAGGGTCGGCTTGACCTTGATGAACCGCTCGTCGTGGAAGGCGATGGTCATGCCGCCGAACACCACCCCCATCACCGCGGTCACCAGCGGCATCGGCGCGACGCGCTTCTCCAGGAAATAGCCAACCACCAGCGCCAGGATCGAGCCGCCGACGATGGCCCAGCTGGCGGTGATCGCGCTGCGGGTGATCAGCAGCGTCCCCAGCCAGAGCACCAGCCCGGCGTAATCGACGAAATAGCGGACGTAGCGCCGGGCCTTGTCAGTCATCGTTGGGTCTCTTCCAGTCCCACCAGGGAGCGGGCGAAGGCGTGGGCGTTGAACGGCTGCAGGTCGTCGATCGCCTCACCGAC
This sequence comes from Caulobacteraceae bacterium, assembly GCA_947475465.1. Lineage (GTDB taxonomy): Bacteria > Pseudomonadota > Alphaproteobacteria > Caulobacterales > Caulobacteraceae > Phenylobacterium. The sequence goes on from CANJLK010000029.1 coordinate 5,174, forward strand.
GCCCACCAGCTTGATGGGACTGTCCGACGCCTGGGCCACGGGCACCAGCACGCCGCCCCGGGCGGTGCCGTCGAGCTTGGTCATGACGATCCCGGAGACGCCGATCTGGTTGCCAAAGATGTTCTCCTGCGCCAGCGCGTTGCGCCCCACCGTGGCGTCCAGCACCAGCAGCGTCTCGTGCGGCGCATCGGGATCGAGCTTCTTCACCACCCGGATGATCTTGTGCAGTTCGTCCATCAGCCCCTGCTTGTTCTGCAGCCGGCCGGCGGTGTCGATCAGCACCACGTCATAATTCTGCGCCTGGGCGCGTTCCACGGCCTCGAAGACCAGGCCCGCGGCGTCGGAATTGATCGGCCGGGAGATGAAGTCGGCGCGGGCCCGGTCCGCCCAGACCTTGAGCTGCTCGACCGCCGCGGCGCGGAAGGTGTCGCCGGCGACGATCAGCACCTTGGCGCCCCGCCCCGTAAGATCGGCGGCGATCTTGCCCAGCGTCGTGGTCTTGCCCGAGCCGTTCACCCCGATGAACAGCACCACATAGGGCTTAGGCCCCGACAGCGGATCGAAACTCCCTTGCCGGGGCGCCAGCTCGTCGCCGATCGCCTGCGCCAGGGCCTCCTTGATGTCAGCCTCGTCGACGTCCTTGCCGAACCGCTCGGCGGAAAACCGCTGCGTGATCCGGGCGGCGGCCTGCGGCCCCAGGTCCGCCTCGATCAGCATCTCCTCGAGCGCGTCGAGCTTGACCTGGTCCAGCGGCTCCTTGGCGGAAAAGACGCTGGTGATCTGTTCGCCGACCTGTTTGGACGAGCGGGTCAGCCCGTCGGTCAGGCGCTGCAGCCAGCCGCGTTTGGGTTCGGTCATGGAGCGGGCTTCTAGCTCGCGGCTTGCAGAAGGTCACGCACCTCCGCAGGGTGTCGCCTCATGAACGGCCTCGCCACCGCCCTCACCGCCCTCGACTACGCCGCCGTGGCGGTGTTCGGCGCAACCGGCGCGCTCGCCGCGGCGCGGCGCAAGCACGACATCATCACCTTCGGCTTCTTCGCAGCCGTCACAGGAGTTGGCGGCGGCACCCTGCGCGACCTGTTGATCGGCGCGCCGGTGTTCTGGGTCGGCCGGCCGCAGTATCTGGTGGTGTGCCTGGCCGCCGCGGCGGCGGTCTGGGTGCTGGGGCCGCGCCGTTTCCGGTCCCGCATCCTGACCTGGCTGGACGCCCTGGGCCTGGCCGCCTACGCGGTGGTCGGCGCGCTGAAGGCGACCTCGCTGGGCGTCCCGCCGATCTCGGCCATCGTCATGGGCGTGCTGACCGCCACCTTCGGCGGGGTGATCCGCGACATCCTGGCCCACGAGCCCTCGGTGCTGCTGCAGCGCGAGCTCTACGTCACCCCCGCCCTGGCCGGCGCCGGCGCCTTCGTGGGCCTGGGCCTGATCGGCGCCCCCGCCCTGCTGGCCGGCGGCGCGGGCTTTGCCATCGCGCTGTCGATCCGCGCCGGGGCGATCCTCTGGGGCTGGTCCCTGCAAGGCTTTGGCGGCCCGACAACCGATGACCCCTAGGATTCAACCCCAACACCGCTCATCCCGGCGAACGCCGGGACCCAGCCTGAGATGTGGAATGCGGATGGAAGGGCTCTGCGCCCTTAGAGCCCACCTCTGAGTTCGCCATCTGGGTCCCGGCCTTCGCCGGGATGAGCGGAAAGATTGTTGCGGATGACCTGACCCCCTAGGTCTTCAGCAACGCCTCCATCTGGTCCAGCGTGCGGCTGAACCGGGCCACCAGGGCGCGGTAGGGCTCGGGCGAGGTCATGTCGACGCCCGCCCGCTTGAGGATGTCCACGGCATAGTCCGACCCGCCGGCCCGCAGCACATTGAGGTAGGTCTCGCGGTCGGCGACCTTTCCGCCCGCGATCCTGTCGGCGAAATAGGCCGAGGCGCTCACCGAGGTCGCGTACTTGAAGACGTAGAAGTTCATGTAGAAGTGCTGCGGATAGGCCCATTCGATCGCGTACAGCGGATCGATGGTCATCCCCGGCCCGTGATAGCGCTTCAAGAGGTCCAGGTAGATCGCGCTCATCGCCTTGCCCGACAGCGCCTCGCCCCGCTCGGCTGTCTGGTGGATGGCCAGTTCGAACTCGGCGAACATCGTCTGGCGATAAAAGGTCGCCCGCAGCAGCTCGCACACCCGGTCCAGGTAGAACAGCGTCTCGGCCTTGGTCTTGGCCTGCTTGAGCATGGCCTGGGTCAGCAGGTGCTCGTTCAGCGTCGAGGCGATCTCGGCGGTGAAGATCGGGTAGCCGGCGGTGTCATAGGGCTGCGTCTTGTTGGACAGCAGGCTGTGCATCCCGTGCCCCCACTCGTGGGCGAAGGTGGTCAGCCCCTCATAGTCGTCGGTGTGGTTGAGCAGCAGATAGGGGTGCACGTCATAGGCGCCCGGATTCATATAGGCCCCGGCGTACTTCCCCTTGCGCGGATAGACGTCCATCCAGCGCGCCGCCGTCGCCTTGGCCAAGGTCTCCACATACTCCGGCCCCAGCGGCTTGACCGCCGCCAGGGTCAGCTCCCGCGTCTCGGCCAGGCCAAACTTGCGGTCCAGCTTCGTCACTGCCGGATAGATGTCGTAATAGGCCAGGTCCGACAGGCCCAGCATCCGTCGGCGGATGTCGAAATAGCGGTGCAGCACCGGCAGGCCGCGGTTCGCCTCGGCCACCAGGGTCGTATAGACGCCCACCGGGATGTTGGTGTCGGCCAGCGAGGACGCCACGGCGCTCTCGAACCTGCGCGCCCGGGCCCGGAAGATATTCCCCTGCACCTCGGCCGACAGCGCCGCCCCCAGGCTGCTCTCGAAGGGCGCGATGGCGCCGAAGAAGGTGTCCATCGCCTTCTTCCGCTCCGCCCGGTCGGGCAGGGCGCGGACCACCGCATAGGCCTGCGGGTCGACCCGCACTTTCCCGGTTGAGAAGGTGGTCTCCGTCCACGGCAGGTCCGACAGGAACAGCTGGCTGCGGATCTCGCGCGGGCTCGACATCACCCGGGTGGTGGAGGCCAGCAGCGCCTCGCCGGCGTTATCCAGGGTGTGCGGCGCCTGCCGCAGGATATCGCGCAGGCCAAAGGCGAACCGGGAGAGGCCCGGCTCGGCCGCCAGGAAGCCGTCGATCCGCGCCGCGCCGACCCCCAGCACCTCGGGCGCCACGAACGCGGTCGCCTCGCCCAGCTTGCCGTAGAGGGCGATGGAGAGCTGCCGCCGCTCCTGGTTGGCGGAGACGCTGAGGTCCTCATCGCCCTTCAGCCCCGCATAGACCCCCAGCCGCGACACCCGGCGGTCCAGGTCCGAAATCGTCTGCAACGCCGTCCTCAGCGTGGCCGCGCTTTCCCCCAGCCGGCCCTTGAAGGCGCCGATGGTGGGCAGCGCCTGCTCCACCGCCAGCCGCTCGGCGGTCCAGGCCGCGTCGTCGGGATAGAGCTGCGTCAGGTCCCAGGTGGTGGCCAGGCCGTCGGCCGCCAGGGCCGCCGGCGCGCCGGCCAGCGACAGGGCGGCGGCGGAGAGAAGCAGGGCTTCGCGGCGCGAGAGGTCGGTCACGGGCAGGCGCTCCAGTTGGGGGGATGCCCAAGGCTAGGAGCAAAGGCCGGCAAGTCCAAGCGGCGCCATCGGCGCGCGGTTAACGAATCGGTGGCGGTTGGACCGCTACGGTCGCAGCAAGATTCAGGCCAGAGGGGGGCTAAGACCTTGGCGCTCAGCGCGCGACTCGAGATCCGGCAGGGCCAGGGACTGGTCATCACGCCGCAGCTGCAGCAGGCGATCAAGCTTTTGCAGCTGTCCAACCTCGAGCTCGACGCCTTCGTGGACGCCGAGCTGGAGCGCAATCCGCTGTTGCAGCGCGACGAGGGCGAGCCCGAGGCCGAAACCCCCGCCGAAGCCGCCGCCGACCCTTCCGCCGACCGCATGGACGACGCCGGCGCCCGCGCCGACCTCGACTCCCATCACGATGACGCCTCGCCCGGCGAGCATGTCACCGGCGACACCGCCCAGCCCCTCTCGGGCGCCGAGGCCGGCGGCTCGGTGGACTGGTCAAAGGCCGGGACCGGCGGCTCCTTCGATGGCGGCGACGCCGATCTGGAGAGCCTGCTCACCCGCGACAAGACCCTCAGCGAACACCTGCGCGAGCAGCTGGCCGCCGCCGGCCTCTCCGGCGCGGAGGCCGCCGCCGCCAGCGTGCTCACCGACGCCATCGACGAGGGCGGCTATCTGCGCGCCGACCTGCCCGAGACCGCCCGTCGCCTGGGCTGCGACATCGCCCTGCTGGAACGCGTCCTGACGGTGATCCAGGGGTTCGAGCCGGTGGGCGTGGGCGCCCGCGATGTGCGCGAATGCCTGATGCTGCAGCTCATCGACCGCAACCGCTACGACCCGGCGATGGCCGCCCTGCTCGACAACCTGCCGCTGCTGGCCAAGCGCGACATGGCCGCCCTGCGCCGCGTCTGCGAGGTGGATGACGAGGACCTGCGCGAGATGGTCGCCGAACTGCGCGCGCTCACCCCCCGCCCGGGCGCGGTGTTCGGCGGCGAACCGGCCCAGACCGTGGCGCCCGACGTCTTCGTGCGCGAAGGCCTGGGGGGCCTGTGGCTGGTGGAGCTCAACACCGACACCCTGCCGCGCCTCCTGGTCGACCACCGCTACCACGCCCGCGTCAGCGGCGCGGCGCGCTCGGATCAGGAAAAGACCTTCGTCGCCGACTGCGCCGCTCAGGCCAGCTGGCTGGTCAAGAGCCTCGACCAGCGGGCCAGGACCATCCTCAAGGTCTCCTCCGAGATCGTCCGCCAGCAGGACCCCTTCCTGGCCTTCGGCGTCGAGCACCTGCGGCCGCTCAACCTGAAGACCGTGGCCGACGCCATCGGAATGCACGAGTCCACCGTCAGCCGGGTGACCTCCAACAAGTACATCTCCACCCCGCGCGGCGTGTTCGAGATGAAGTTCTTCTTCACCTCCGCGATCCAGTCCAGCGAGGGTGGCGAGGCGCACTCCGCCGAAAGCGTGCGACATAAGATCAAGGCGCTGATCGACACCGAGGCCAGCGAACGCGACGTCCTCTCCGACGACCGCATCGTCGAGATTCTCAACGCCGCCGGCGTCGACATCGCCCGCCGCACCGTCGCCAAGTACCGGGAGGCCCTGCGCATCCCCTCCTCGGTGGACCGTCGACGGATGCTCAAGGAACTGGCGTAAGGGCGGGGCTAATTCGCCCACAGCGGTTTCGGGAATCTCCGCTCATCCCGGCGAAAGCCGGGACCCAGATCACAAAGCGCTAAGGCTGATGGGAAGGGCGCTGAGCCCTTTGAGCCCACATTCCAGCCATCCCGACTGGGTCCCGGCATTCGCCGGGATGAGCGGTGTTGAGGACGCGCCATAGGATCGATCCCGGCGAAACCGCTTGGCTCTGCCGTCGACCCCGGGTCAGATGGCCCGCTCATGTCCAGTCCCAGCGTCGATCCCGTCCACCTGCCGCTTTCCGCCCTGCTCCGCGACATTGCCGACCGGCCCGCGCCGACGCTTTCCATCGGCGAACTGATGGAGAGCTTTGGCCCCCGCGCCATGGGCGCCCTTCTGCTGGTGTTCGGGCTGATCTGCACCCTGCCGCTGCCGCCCGGCAGCACCACGGTGTTCGGGGCCCCGTTACTGCTGCTCGCCCCGCAACTGCTGCTGGGCTCCGGCGCGCCGTGGCTGCCGGCCCGCCTGCGCGCGCGCACCCTCCAGCGGGCGCAGTTGCGCAAGGCGCTGCCCGGACCGCTGCGCTGGCTGGAGCGGGCGGAGGCGCTGTCGCGGCCCAGGCTCATCTTCCTGTTCGGGCCGGTGGGCGTCCGCATGATGGGCTTGGTCTGCACCGTGCTGGCCCTGGTGCTGATCCTGCCGATCCCGCTTGGCAACATGCTGCCGGGCGCGGCGGTCAGCGTGCTGGCGCTGGCCCTGGTGCAGCGCGACGGCTTGCTGGCGCTCGCCGGCTACGCGCTGGCCGCGCTCAGCGCCGGCGTCCTGATGCTGGCATTCGACATCATCGTCCACGCCGCGGGCCAGCTGATCGGAGCCCTCTCGGCGGCTTGACACCTTCTTGGCGCCGGCGCGTTGATTGGGCATGCAAGTACAAGTCACCGGCAAACACGTAGACGTCGGCGAGGCCCTGCGCACGCGGGTCTCCGACGAAGTTTCCTCCAGCATCGGCAAGTATTTCGAACGCGAAGGCGGCGGCGCCGACGTGGTCGTCAGCCGCGAGGGCCACAACTTCAAGGTCGACTGCGCGGTCACCCTGGCGTCGGGCCAGCAGCTGACCACCCAGGGAATCGGCGGCGATGCGCACCTGGCCTTCGACGCGGCGCTGCAGAAGATGCAAAAGCGCATTCGGCGCTACAAGAACCGGCTGAAGGACCACCACATCCAGGCCCAGGCCCGCCAGGCCGAGACCGCAGCCTATTTCATCATCCAGGCCCCCGACGACGACGACGAGAGCCTCGACGAGGACGTCGGCGACGGCTTCCCCGAGCCGATGGTCATCGCCGAGACCGAGAAGACGATCGGCACGATGACCGTCTCCATGGCGGTGATGCAGCTCGACCTGACCGAATCTCAAACAATCGTGTTCAGGAATGCGGCGCACGGCGGCCTGTCGGTGGTATATCGCCGCCCCGATGGCAACATCGGCTGGATCGACCCCGAGCGCACCCGGTCAAACGGGGCTTGATCCGACGGAGCAGGCGGGGCAAGGAGCGCCCCGCACGTCGGTCACATAGGTCCGTTAGGGAACGGGCTCCACGAGTGCGAGCTTCGAAGAGTCCCATGCAAATCGGCGAGATACTCGATCGCAACGCGATCGCCTTGCGCATCAGCGCGTCCAGCAAGCGGCAGGCCCTGGCGGTCGTGGCCGAGATCGCGGCGCGTGGGGCGGGCCTGGAGGTCGGCGGGGTGCTCGACGCGCTCACCAGCCGCGAGCAGGCGGGCTCCACCGGAGTTGGCCACGGCGTCGCGGTGCCGCACGCCAGGCTCGATGGCCTTACCCGGATGCGCGGGGTGTTCGTGCGCCTCGACCAGCCGGTGGAGTTCGACGCCGTCGATGACCAGCCGGTCGACCTGATCTTCGCGATCTTCGCCCCCAAGGATGCGCCGGGCGTCGAACACCTGCGCACGCTCGCCCGGGTGTCGCGGCTGCTGCGCCAGGGCGACCTGCGCCAGCAGCTGCGCCAGGCCGGCACGGCCGACGCCATCCACGCGCTGCTGGTGCAGGACGCCGCCGCGCGCTCGTCGGCGGCGTAGTTCCGACCTAGTGCACCGACACTGGCGCGAGCTCGTGCGCCAGCGCGGCGGCCACCGCCGAGTCCCGGTCGGTCAAGACGGCCAGCCGCTCGCCGTCGGCGCGGTGCACCGCATACAGGGTCTGGCCAAGGCTGAGCTCAAATCCCTGCGTCGCGGCGGAGGGTACGCTCGCCATGACCTCCGCGGCGCTGACCGGTCGCACATAGACCAGGTTCGGCCCGCCCAGGGCGGCAAAGGCTTCAGTCGATAGAACGGGTGTCATCAGGACCACCTCCATAAACGCAACGCCCCGAACGGCTGCTGGGTTCAGCCTGCCGCCGGCGGCCGATGCGAGGGAACAATTCCCCGCATCCACTCACTTTCGATCGCTTGTCAGTTTCCAGTGCGGATCGGCACCTTCTGCGGCCGCCGCTCCGGCTCGGGCCGGGCGAGGTCGATATGCAGCAGCCCGTGTTCGAGCAGCGCGCCTTCGACCACGATCCCGTCGGCCAGCACGAAGCTTCGCACGAAGCCGCGCCCGGCAATGCCGCGGTGCAGATAGGCCTCGTCCGACGCCCCCTGGCCGTCCCGCCGGCCGATCACCACCAGCTGGCGGTCCTCGACGGTCACCTCCAGCTGGTCGGGCGCAAAGCCCGCCACGGCCAGGGTGATCCGCAGCGAACCGTCGCCGCGATCCTCGACATTGTAGGGCGGATAGCTCTCGGCGGCCGCCTTGGCGGCGCGCTCGATGAGGGCGCGGGTATGGTCGAAGCCCAGCAGATAGGGGCTGTCGAAGAGCAGGGGCCGGTTCATCCTTCATGAGTCCTTGGCAGGAAGCGACTCTCCGCCAGGGCCGCCCGCGATCGGCGCGGCTCCGGCGGATGAGGATTATGTGGGCGCCGTCCGCGGCGTTTTCAATGCGCCGACTGGCGCGCGCCGCTACTGCGCCACGAACGGGATCGGCGCGCTCTCGCGGTAGGTCTTCCCGTCGGCCGCGATCACCCGCACGGTCAGGCTGTGGGACCCCAGCGCCAGCGCGCCGGCCGGCAGCACCAGCCTGAAACCGACCGCGCTCAGCGCCGGCGTCTTGTGGAACGCCGCCACGTCGGGCCGCACCCTCCCGTAGGCGGCGGCGAACGCCTGGCCCGCCACCACCACGTCGACGGCCCGGGCCGGGGCCTTGGCCACGTCGTCGAACGCAAACCCGTCGATCAGTATCGGTTGGTCGGCGGGCGTCGCCGCCGGCGGATGGTTCAAGGGGTCGACGACGATGCCGATGTGGTCGACCACCGCCGCCGCGCGGCCGCTCAGGCGAAGAAGACTGCCGCTCAGCCCCGTCACCGGCGCGGCGGGCTCGGGCTCCGCCGGCGCCAGAGCCATCGGGTCGAACGGCACTGTGCGCGGCTTGGGCCGGTCGCAGCCGGCCAGCATCAGCAGCCCCGCCATCGCCCAGATCGTCGCCACCCGCATTCCGCCGCTCCCGTTGCCGCGCTGCTCCTCTAGGCCGCCGGCCGCCACCGGGGAACCCACCGGCCGCAGCTAAGGTTGATCGCGATCAAAGCGCGGCGCGCGCCATCGGTCATCCTCACCCTAAAGACGGAGAACCCCTATGGACATCAAAGACATTCTGCTCGTGCTTCAGGATGGGCCCGCGGACGAGGTCGCCGCGGCGGTGGCGGCGCGGATCGCCAACCGCGGCGGCGGCGGCGGCGCGGTCACCGGCCTCTGCACCTTCTCGACCCCGACGATGCCGGTCGGCAGCTACGCCATCGGCAGCGCCGCGATCTCCCAGGTCTACGACGACCTGCAGCGCATGCGCGACGAGCAGGTGGCCAAGAGCGAGGCGCTGTTCCACGGCGTCATGGGCAAGGCCGGCGTCACCGCCGTCTGGGCGACCCCCGCCCGCGACGAAAGCGCCAAGGTCACCGCCGCCCGCGCCCGCACCGTCGACGTGTCGATCATCGGCCGCACGTCGGACAATCGCGACCTCATCCAGGAGCTGGTGTTTTCCAGCGGCACGCCCTGCCTGATCATGCCGGAGATGTCGGCCCCGCCGGCCGGCCTGAACCGCGTGGTGGTGGCCTGGAACGGCTCGCGCGAAGCCAAGCACGCGCTGGACTCCGCCCTGCCGTTCCTGGTCCGCGCCACCTTCGTGGAGGTCGTCACCACCGACGGCAGCGACCAGCCGGTCGGCGACGCCCAGGTGAACGCGCTGATCGAGCACCTGGCCCACCACGGCGTCACCGCCCAGTTCCTGCGGATCAGCCGCGACGAGGACGACGTCGCCGGCGCGCTTCGCCGCCACTGCGCGGTGCGGGAAGCCGATCTCCTGGTCATGGGCGCCTACAGCCACTCGCCGGCCCAGGAGCGGCTGTTCGGCGGCGTCACCCAGAGCCTGCTCACCCACGCCAGCCTGCCGATCCTGGCCACTCACTAGCCCACCGTCACGGCGGGCGGGGCGGCGACCGGGCCTTGCGCCGGCCCGCCCGCCCCCCCGCCCGCCCCGGTGGCCCTAAGGTCTCCGCCGCGCTAAGCCCTGCGCATGGCGCACGCAAAGCAACCGACGGAATTCGAGATCCAGGTCGAGGGCGAGCCCTACATCTGGCGCCTGCACCGTCAGCCCAAGTGGTCCCGCGACATAGCCGGCTGGCGCGGCATGGCCATCGCCGTACGCCACAAGGAAGGCCAGCGGGAAGCTATGCTGGAATTCCCCCCCGGCCCCCAGCCCCGCTACGGCGCCCCGCAGCTCCAGCCCTCCCAGATCGCCCCGGCCATCGTCGCCAAGGCCATCGCCTCGGCCATGGCCGCCGGCTGGGAACCCTACTCCCGCGGCAAGATCGTCACCTTCGAAGTCGACGCCACCGGCGGCTGACCCATCCGTCGCGCCGTTCCCAACGCCAGCCTGACCGCCTAGGGTCGGCCATCAGACCGCCTCCCCGGGAGTTTCCATGAACCTGCTCGCCATCGCCCTGGCCGTCACGCTCGCTGCGCCTGCGATGCCGGCGCAAGCCGCGCCGCACTATCAGGTCGTCGACCACATCGCCGGTCCCGACGGCGGCTGGGACCTGCTCAGCGTCGACCCCGCCAACCACCGCCTGCTGGTGGCGCATGGCGACTCGGTCATGGCGGTCGACCTCGCCACCAAGGCTGTCACCCCGGGTCTTTCGCCCGGCGCCGGCCTGCACGACGTGATTTCGGTGAACGGCGGGCGGGAGATGCTGGTGACCAGCGCCGGCGCCTCGGCGGCCATCTTCGCGGATGCGATCACCGGCGCAACCCTGGCCACGGTGAAGACCGGCGCTGGACCCGACGCGGAGGTGTTCGACCCGGCCTCAGGCCTCGTGCTGGTCATGGACCACCGGGCCGGCGACATCACCCTCATCGATCCCAGGACCCATCAGGCCGTCGGCAGCGTCGTCGTGGGCGGCGATCTGGAGCTGGCCGCCGTCGACGGCGCCGGCCGCGCCTTCGTCAACGTCGAGAACAAGAACGAGATCGCGGTGGTCGACATCAAGGCCCGCAAGGTGGTCGCCCGCTATCCGCTCCCCGGGTGCGACGGCCCCACGGGGCTGGCCTATGACGCGGCCGACAGGCAGCTGATCGCGGCCTGCGATGGCGCGAGCGTCCTGGTCTCCGCCACCACCGGCAAGGTCCTGGCGACGCTGGCGACCGGCGCCGGGGCCGATGGCGTGGTGTTTGACGCCCAGCGGCGACTCGCCTTCGTGCCGGCGGGCCGGGCGGGCGCCCTGGCGGTCGTCTCGGTGAGCAAGGGCGCGGCGGCGATCGTCGAGACCGTGCCCACGCGGTTTGGAGCCCGCACCCTGGCGCTCGATCCGGCGTCGGGGCGCCTCTACCTGCCCTCGGCGCAGTTCGGCCCGCTGGCCGCGGGCGCCCGGCGGCCGCCGATGATCCCCGGAACCTTCGAGATCCTCGTCGTCGCCCCCTGACGCCCCCGCCAGCGACCGGCTTTCGGACCGGCCCCGACGCGCGCTAAGCTTGGTCCTGGCGGAGGACGACCATGGACGCGCGGACAAGAGACACCCTGACCAAGGTCCCGGCCGTCACCCTGGGCTTCTGGATCATCAAGATTCTCTGCACGACGCTTGGGGAGACCGGCGGCGACACCGTCTCGATGACCTGGCTGGGAGAGACCACGGCCGAGGCCGGCAAGTCGGCCCTCAACGGCTACCTCGTCGGCACCGCGATCTTCGGGATCCTGCTCGCCGTCCTGGTCACGGTGCAGATCCGCGCCCGCCGGTTCAACCCCTGGCTCTACTGGGCGACCATCGTCGCCTCGACCACGGCTGGCACCACGCTCGCCGACTTCTCCACCCGCTCGCTGGGCATCGGCTATCCGGGCGGCTCGCTGCTGCTGCTGGCCAGCGTGCTGGCCTGCCTGTTCGCCTGGCGCCGCGCGCTGGGCAGCGTCTCGGTGGACACCGTCACCACGCCCCGCGCCGAGCTCTTCTACTGGGTGACCATCACCTTCTCCCAGACGCTGGGCACCGCGCTCGGCGACTGGGCCGCCGACGGCGCCCTGGGCTATCTTGGCGGGGCGCTGGTGTTCGGCGCCGGCCTGCTGGTCCTGGGCGGCCTCTATGTCTGGACCAGGGTCAGCCGGGTCTTCCTGTTCTGGACCGCCTTCATCCTCACGCGTCCGCTGGGCGCCACGGTGGGCGACTTCTTCGACAAGCCCCATGCGCAGGGCGGGCTCGAGGTCAGCCGGCCCGTCGCCTCGCTGATCCTGGCCGTGGCCATCCTGGCGCTGATCGCGCTCCTGCCGCAAAGGCCCGGCGGCCATCCGGGCGCCCAGGAGCGGGGATGATCCGCCGACGCCGACACGCGCTCGCCGCGCCCGCGCTCCTCGCCCTCTGGGCCGCGGCCCCCGCGGCCTTTGCCGGACCGCCGTTCCTCACCGACGACCCTGAGCCGACCCCGACCGGCCACTGGGAAATCTACGCCCCGCAGGTCGAAGCCTCCGGCCGCGGGCGCGACTATGAGGGCGGCCTGGGCGCCGAGCTGAACTATGGCGCCGCCCCCGACCTGCAGCTGACGGTCGGGCTCCCCGCCGCTTACGTGCACGACGCCGACGGCCTGCGCACCGGCGCCGGCGACATCAGGCTGTCGGTCAAGTACCGGGTCTTCCACGACGAGGCCGCGGGCGTGTCGATCGCGGCATTCCCGGGCGTGACCCTGCCGACCGCCCGGCGTGGCCTGGGCGCCGGCCGGGTGACCGCCCTGCTTCCCGTCTGGGCGCAGAAGGACGCCGGCCCCTGGTCGGTGTTCGGCGGCGGCGGCTATGCGATCAACCCGGGCCCCGGAAACCGCGACTATCTCACCGGCGGCGTGGCGGTCAGCCGCCAGGTGACGCCCACCTTGCTGCTCGGCGTCGAGGCCGACCGCCAGGGCGCCGACACCCGCGGCGGCCATGCCTCCACCAGCCTGGGACTGGCCGCCATCCTCCAGCTCAAGGCGCCGTTCCGCCTGCTGGCCTCAGCCGGGCCGACCTTCATCGACGGCGACAACGCCGCCGACGTCCACGCCTTCCTCGCCCTGGGCCTCGACTTCTAGGGTTTGGCCGGACGCCGACGCCCCGCGACCGGGCGCCCTCCCGACGCGATAGGTCAGCCCGCTTCCAGCGGAAATCCCGCCTCGCGCCAGGCCTTCATGCCGCCATCCAGGGCCGCCACCCGCGGATAGCCCAGCTCCTTCAGCGTCGCGGCCGCCAGCGTCGAGATGCGGCCGAACTCGCAGCAGGTGACGATCTGCGCGGTGGGGTCCGGCAGTTCCGCATTGACCCGCAGCTCCAGCTGTCCGCGCGGAATGCAGCGCGCGCCCGGCACCCGCCCCGTCCCCCAATCGTCCTTTTCGCGGACGTCCAGGATGATCAGGTCCGACTGGTTGGCCTGCACGCGCCGCTTCAGTTCGGTCATCGACACAAACGGCACCTTGGCCGCCGCGTCCTCGAGGAGCCGATGGATCGTCTTGCCGCCGTTCATATTGGTCCGCAGGGCCTCGGTCAGGTGGGTCGGCGCGGCCAGGTTGAGCTGGTTCATCATCTCGACGAACGCCGACCTGTCGGTCTTCTGCAGGCGCGGATTGGCGGCGATCTCGTCGGCCAGCGTCGAATGGCTGCGCCCCTTGTAGTCGTGACCCGGATAGACCAGCAGCGCGGGGTCCAGCCGCAACAGCCGGTTGAACAGGCTGTCGTAGAGCTGGTCGGGATCACCGCTCGGCAGGTCGCTACGGCCCGTGCCGCCGATCAGCAGGGTGTCCCCGGTGAACACCCGGTCCTCCAGCACCAGGCAGAGCGAGTCCCGCGTGTGGCCCGGCGTGTGCAGCGCCTGCAGCCGCAGATCGCCCACGCACACCATGTCGCCGTCATCCAGGCGGATCGTGGCGTGGGCGCTGGGGCTGAACCTGTGCATCGCCACCGGCACGCCCAGCCGCTCGGACATCTCGCGGCTGGCGGAGAAGTGGTCGGCATGGGTGTGCGTATCGATCAGCACCTGCAGATGCAGGCCCTCGCGCGCCAGGACGCCCAGGTAGCGGTCGATCTGCTTCTGCTCGGGGTCGATGATCGCGGCTTTTCGCGTCGCCTCGCAGGCGACGATGTACGACTGGCATCCCCCCGTCGCGATTTGCTCAAAATACACTCGCCCCTCCCGTCGATAGAAACCTGGCCCGACCGCGCCGGCGCGTCGCCCGCATCGGCTCCCGCGCACGGCCAAGCTTAATCCGGGTTGCGAAAGCGCGCCGCCTGATTTCTTGGATCCGCGCCAGGCCAGGCTGATCCTTCAGCCTTCGCTGGGATGAGCGGTCACGGTGGAAGCCCGCCGCCGATGCACCGCGCCTGGCCGGTGGCGCAGCCGCACCAGATGCCGGCGGATCAACATGATCTGCGCCCGCGCCGCCTCCACCCCGATCCGCGCCGCGTCATCCGCCAACGCCAGGGCGTGCTCGCGGTACCAGTCTTCCCGCTCCTCGCAGGCCGCCGCCACCGCCCGCGCGAACGCCGGCCGCGACCGCAGCCAGAGGCGCAGCGTCGTGCGCGACGTCTGGTGCGCGGCGGCATAGCTCGTGAAGGTGCCGCCCTCGCGGATGTGGTCGCAGATCGCCGCGGTCCTGGCCGGCGTGCACCCCAGCGCCGCCTGCCGCTTGCGCCGCAGCATCGCCGCCATCAGCCGCCGCAGCACCGCATCGAACGCCGGCTGCTGCCGCCGCCACCGCCGCAGCGTCGGCTTGCAGGGCAGCGCCGGATCGGCGGCCAGCACGTCTTCCAGCCTGGCCCCCGCATTCAGGCCCACGATGATCCTGTCGGCCAGGACGGAATCGAACGCCCGATACCGCGCCCGCCCGCGCACCCCCAGCTGCTGGTCCCGCCGCTGCCGCAACGCCCAGACGGCTTCCGCGAACGGCGGCTGCGTCGTCACCCAGCGCCGATAGGTCCGCCACCGTGGCATCCCCGGTTCCCGCACCAAGGCCGCGATGGTCTCCCCCGCCCGCGCCCGGGCCAGGAACGCGGCGGCTGCCGCCGGATCGAAATCGTGCATGGGCGAAGCCTAACCCCAGGCCGCCCGAAACCCGGAACAAAACCTGAATCATTTTTGCGAGGCCGACCCTCACCGCCCCCCGCCCCCTCCGCTCATCCCGGCGAACGCTAAGGACCCAGATCATAGGGCGCGGAGGGGGACCGGTGGGAGCCGGCCCACCCTCCATTCGTCTGGTCTACCGTGGAACGGAAGGAGGATCTGATCCCGACTGAGGGCAAGCATCGCCAAGGTCCGCTTCCGGACGCCAGTCTAATGACCGCAATCGACCCCAACCGGACGTTTGGTATGGATCCTTCCCGTCTTCAGCGCGAAGCGAAGCTCAGGTGAATCAATCTTGACGCCCGCTGGCAGCGAGACGCGGGAGAGCGTGTCGGGCGCAGTCTGGATCTCCGCTAACATTGATCCAGATCAAGCCTGACTGCCGTCAAGACGGTTAACGTTGGTCACCTCGAACGGCGTGTCGTTGGGTGAGCGGTTCGCCGGCCAGACCCTCAGCTTTTCCGGTGGCAACGACGATCTGAAACTGGGAGCTGGAAAATGACCAACACATCGAGAGCGTGGGCGACGAGTTTGCTGGCGGGGGCGGCGATGCTGGCCACCAGCGTGGGCGGGGCCCATGCGGCCATCTCGCTAGGGAGCTGGCGGTTCAGCACCCCGGACGGGGGGTATCTGCGTGCCGAATTACTCAGCGATGACGCGGCGATCGGGGCCACTAATGTGATCTCCGGTTTCAACAACGCTCTCTACTTCTGGCCGGGCGACTCGGTGGGGCGCGCGGCCAGCCTGATCGCTCTGGGCACGGTAGCGCCGGGAGGGGTCGCCACCGACAACATTTGGATCAACAATCCCGTGCCGGGCGGCTTTCACATGACGGGCAACGGCTTTGCGGCGCATGTGGACCCCGATCCGCCGCCTCCCCCAGTGCCACCGGTCAATCCGCCCTCGCCGCAGTACGTGGCCGATTTTTGGGCTACGGACGTCGTCTTCTGCTGCCTGACCCAGTATCCCGACGGCACTGTGGAGATCAGCAAGGACGGCCAAAACCACTTCTCGCCGCTGGCGGTGGACTCGATCCCCGAACCCGCCACATGGGCGCTGATGCTCGGTGGCTTCGGCCTGGCGGGGGCCGACCTGCGCCGTCGCCGCACGGCGGTCGCCGCTTAAGCATCCAGCCCGACCTGACGCGCCGCCGGTCTTTGGATCGGCGGCGCTGTCTTGTCTCGAGGCGCAAATCCGGATCGTCACGTAAGGTTCGTTTCCCACCCTTCCAGTCGTTAGTGATGTCCGTTCACTGGCGCGAAGGTCGAAAGTCGGGTTTCAGTGGGGGGGGGAGCCGACAGCCGAGCCGTGACATCACGCAGCGAAGCTTGGTTTAGCGCGAACTTCACTTGGCGATCGCAGGGAGGAGCGGATGGCTGCGGACATCGAGACATTCAACCTGCGCTTACGGCGCTGGGTTCTCATCATCGGCATATTGCAGGTGCTGTTCGGATGCCTTGTGGGGTTGGTTCCGCCGACCGCTGTGCCTTGGTTCCGCGGCATCGTCATGGCGCACATCGAGTTCACGTCCAATGGCGTCCTCATGACCGTGATGGGACTCTTGGCATCCGAACTTCACCTCCCGCGCTTGCTCCTTCATCTCTGGCTCTGGACGCTTCTGATCGGAACATGGGCGAACGGGAGCTCCGGCGTCGTCGCCGGCTTTACAGGTCGCTCCACGATGCTCCTGCCGACGGCCAACCAAGGATTCCCTCCTCCGCACGGCGTCGACAACCCGTTCGCGACGGCCCTGTTGCTTGTCTCGGGTTTTGCGATTGTCGTCGCACTTCTCCTCACGCTCGCGGGGCTGATCCGCTCGCGCGACATGCGTGCCGCTAGACCGGGATAAACAGGTGGGTTCGCCCCGCGCGCGACGCTCGGTAGGTCCGCTTTCGGGCGCAGCGCTAACGTCCGCTCGCCCCCATATCGGACCTTCGGAGCATCCGCTCTCGGCCCGATCCCAACTTCCCCTCCTGGCCCATCAGCGACATCAGCGGCCCGACCACTCGTGATCCATCCTGCTTCGGAGGGTCCGCCTTAGCGGATCAAACCCACTCGACCTTCATGATCTCGTACGCCTTCAGGCCGCCGGGACTTCTCACCTCGACGACGTCGCCGCTCTCCTTGCCGATCAGGGCGCGGGCGATGGGGGAGGTGATCGAGATGCGGCCCATCTTCACGTCGGCCTCATGCTCTCCCACGATCTGGTAGCGGGCCTGTCCCTCTGTATCCTGGTCGATCACCGAGACGGTGGCGCCGAACTTGATGCGGGTTCCGGACAGCTTCGTGACGTCAATGACCTGGGCGCGCGCGATCAGGTCGGCGATCTGGACAATCTGTCCTTCGATCCAGCCCTGCCGATCCTTGGCGGCGTGGTACTCCGCGTTTTCCTTCAGGTCGCCGTGGAGGCGAGCCTCCCCGATGGCGACGGTCACGGCGGGCCGCTCGATCGTCTTGAGCCGCTTCAGGTCTTCGTCCAGGGCGCGATAGCCCTGGGCCGTCATCGGCACTTTATCCATGGCGATTGGTGACTCGCGGTCGCTCTAGGGGAAGGTTGGAAAGCTCGGACGGAGGAGCTGACGTTCGAGTCTTGATAGCCTTTGTGACCTAGCACGACTCCCGCCGGGATTCGGCCGCCGATGTCACAGCCCAAACATCTGCTCTCCGCACAAATGCCAGGGGCCGCTCCTGGCGCGGAGCAGACCTAGCGCCGTCGCCAGGACCGCGGCCCTAGTCTGATGTGGGCGTTTCACAACGCCAGCAGACCAAAGGGCCATCCTCCTTGTCAGTTCGTGTGCCAGTTTGGGCGAATCCGCTGCGCAGCAAGACGGCTTGTGACGCCGGGTTCGCAGTCGAACTTTCCGCGGCCAACGCGACGACGTCGGGACGCAGATGCGCCCAAGCAACGATCTCACGAACTGCCGCCGTCGCGTGACCCCGCCGTCGCCTGCTCGGCGCGATGCCGTACCCGATTTCGACCACACGAGCCTGAGGCGGTTTAACCACCGAGCACAGGCCAACCAGCTCGCCGTCCTCTAAGATGAGCCAAGCTGCCGGCTCAAAACTGCGGCGCACCTCGTCAGACACGCCTGACAGCATCGCCAGGACTTCAGCTGGAGCAATACGGGTGTCAGCGAAGCGGGTCCCATCGGGGGCCTCACCCGCTATCAGGCGCTGAAAGTCTCGTTCAGATGCTTCTCTGATCATGAACGGTCTTAACGTGCCCCGCGTGTCCGGCAAATCGCAGGCAAACTCGCCTCCTGCCAGCTGAGCGATTGGCCGCTGCTCGACCAGAGCCCCCTGTCCGCCTATGGCCCATTGCAGGCTTTCGCGAAATCGTCTCCGACCCAACCGCCAAACCGGTGATCTCGACGCCTAGACGTTGGAACCCGCCCTGCGTCGCTCCAACCTACCTCTAAGCCCTGTCATCTGTGTCCCGGCCTCCGCCGGGACGAGCGGCTGCGAGCCGACCGCCCCCAGCGCTCCACCCCCCCGCCCCAACCCCAAAATGGCGAAGGCCCGTCGCTTTCGCGACGGGCCTTCATGGTGGAGCTTAGCGGAGTCGAACCGCTGACCTCTTGCATGCCATGCAAGCGCTCTACCAGCTGAGCTAAAGCCCCGGGGTTATCCGGTCTTCCCATGGGAGCCGCGCGGCCCCCCAGGAAGGCGCGGAACCTATTCAAACAGGTCGGGACGATCAAGCCCGCTTTCGCAGGCTTTTTCGCGCAGGCCCCCTAGCGGTCGTCGTCGCCCTCTTCCGGCAGGCCCTCGATCTCGGAATCGTCGAAGTCGTCCTCGTCTTCCTCTTCCAGGAACGGCACGTCGGCGTCGTCCTCGACCTCTTCCTCGTCGGTGAACTCGCCCAGGTCCTCGGAGACCGGCGGCGCCTCGGCGGCGTCGTCGTCGCCGGCGATCGGCGGGTCGTCGACCACCGCGTCCAGTTCCGGCGTGACCACCTCTTCCTCTTCCTCTTCCTCCTCGGCCTCGGCGTCGCCCAGGACCTGATCCTCGCGCTCGTCGTCGGCGGTCTCTTCAGGCTCAGGCACAACCGCGCGGGCGCGGACGCGGCGGTTGCGCACCGCTTCGTCCGGATCGAATTCGGTGTCGCACTTGGGGCAGTGGGCCGGGCGTTTGCTCAGGTCGTAGAATTTCGCCTGGCAGTTGGGGCAGATTTGCTTGGAGCCCAGTTCGGGATTGGCCAAAGGCGACGATCCTTGTTCGCGGCGATTTTCGGAAGCGGGCTCCCTTGCCACGCACCGGACCCACTGTCAAAAGCAAACCCCCTTTAGACACGGCCATCCCGCGAGGCGCGAGGCTCCACCATGACGCCAGTTTCGATGACCGCCCGGCGCACCGGCGGCCTCAACGGCGTGGTCCGCGCGCCGGGCGACAAGTCGATCTCCCACCGCGCCCTGATCCTGGGCGGCCTGGCCCACGGCCTGACCGAGGTCGAGGGCCTCCTGGAAGGCGAGGACGTCAAGCGCTCCGCCGCCGCCATGACCGCCTTTGGGGCCAAGGTCGAGCGGCTGGGCGAGGGCCACTGGCGGGTCGAGGGGAACGGCGGGTTTTCCGAGCCGGCCGATGTCATCGACTGCGGCAACGCCGGCACGGGCGCCCGGCTGATCATGGGGGCGACCGCCGGCTTCGAGCTTTCCGCCACCTTCACCGGCGACAGCTCGCTGCGCGGCCGGCCGATGAACCGGGTGCTGAGGCCGCTTGGCGAAATGGGCGCGCGCTGGATCTGCCGCGAGGGCGGGCGCCTGCCGCTGACCCTGCAGGGCGGGGGCCTCAAGCACATCAGCTACCGCCTGCCGCAGGCCTCGGCCCAGGTGAAGTCGGCGATCCTGCTGGCCGGCCTGCATGCCGAAGGGGGCGTGGAGGTCATCGAGCCGGAGGCCACCCGCGACCATACCGAGCGCATGCTGCGCGGCTGCGGCGTCGAGGTGGAGGTGATCGAGGAGGGCGCGGGCCGGCGCATCCGCATCGCCGGCGGCCAGAGCCTCAAAGGCCTGCGCGTGCGGGTGCCGGGCGATCCCTCGTCCGCCGCCTTCCCGCTGGTCGCCGCCCTGATCACCCCGGGCTCACAGGTGACGGTGGAAGGCGTGCTGCTCAATCCCCTGCGCATCGGCCTTTTGGACACCCTGGGCGAGATGGGCGCGGACCTGTCGGTGACCAATCTGCGCGAGGAGGGCGGCGAGGCGGTGGCCGACATCACCGCGCGCTACTCCCAGCTGGTGGGCGTCGAGGTGCCGCCCGAGCGGGCGCCCTCGATGATCGACGAATATCCCATCCTGGCGGTGGCCGCGGCCTTCGCCCAGGGCCAGACGGTGATGCGCGGCATCGGCGAACTTAGGGTCAAGGAGAGCGACCGCATCGCGCTGATGGCCCAGGGCCTGGCCGCCTGCGGCGTGGGCGTCGAGGAGGAGCCTGAGGGCCTGATCGTCAACGGCTCGGTGCGCGCCAACCACGGGGTGCGGGGCGCCGCCCGGGTCACCACCCACGGCGACCACCGGATCGCCATGTCGCACCTGATCCTGGGGCTCGCCTCCGAAGAGCCGGTCAGCGTCGACGAGCCGGGCATGATCGCCACCAGCTTCCCGGGTTTCTTCGACCTGATGGCCAGCCTCGGCGCCGACATCGCCTCGTGAGCGGCGCTGCGACCCGCCCCGCCTTCGTGATCGCCGTCGACGGCCCGGCCGCGTCGGGCAAGGGGACGCTGGCGGCGGCGCTGGGCCGGGCCTACGCCCTGCCGGTGCTCGACACCGGCCTGCTCTACCGCGCCGTCGGCGTGCTGACGGCCCGGGCCGGCGCCGACCTTGACGACGCGGCCGCCGCCCGCGCCGCCGCCGCCGCCCTCACCGCCGACCTGCTGGGCGATCCGGCGCTGCGCACCCGCGCCGCCGGCGAGGCGGCCAGCCGGGTGGCCGTGCATCCGGGCGTCCGCGCCGCCCTGCTGGACTACCAGCGCGCCTTCGCCCGCCAGGAGGGCGGCGCGGTGCTGGACGGGCGCGACATCGGCACGGTGATCTGCCCCGACGCGCCGGCCAAGCTCTACGTCACCGCCTCGCCGCAGGTGCGCGCCGAGCGGCGGCGGCTGCAGCTGGCGGCGCGGGGCGAGGTCGTCGCGATCGCCGAGGTGCTGGCCGACATCGCCCGCCGCGACGACCGCGATGGCGGCCGGGCCGCCGCCCCCATGGGCCCCGCTCCCGACGCCGTCTTGCTGGACACCACCGATATGTCTATAGAGCAGGCCACCGATGCGGCCCGCCGTATCGTCGAGGCGGCGCGCGCACGCTGGGAAGCCCGCTAGGGTCTCCCGCCGGAGCAATCCCATCGCGCCTTTCCCTCGCACGGCTGCGGGCAGACTAGAGACAAGCGTGGGGTATGCCCCGCGTCTTCGGTTCAACCCTTAACCCGACGTGGGGACTTCTCCGTCCGACGCCTTTGCGGCGCGCGGCCCTCCCGTCATTCGATACGAGAAAGACTTTTATGGCTGACGATATGAGCATGTCGCCCACCCGCGACGACTTCTCCGCCCTGCTCGACGAGTCCCTGGGCGGCCGCGACTTCATGGAAGGCCAGGTGGTCAAGGGCCTGGTCGTCGCGATCGAAAAGGACATCGCGATCATCGACGTGGGCCTCAAGACCGAGGGCCGCGTCTCGCTGAAGGAATTCGGCGACGAAGAAGGCAAGGACCCGATCAAGGTCGGCGACACCGTCGAAGTGTTCCTGGAACGCGTCGAAAACGCCATGGGCGAAGCCGTTCTCTCGCGCGACAAGGCTCGCCGCGAGGAAGCCTGGACCCGCCTGGAAGCGGTCTATGAGCGCAACGAGCCGGTGATGGGCTCCATCGTCGGCCGCGTGAAGGGCGGCTTCACCGTCGACCTCGGCGGCGCCTCGGCCTTCCTGCCCGGCAGCCAGGTCGACATCCGCCCCGTCCGCGACGTCGGCCCCCTGATGGGCAAAGAACAGCCGTTCGCGATTCTGAAAATGGACCGTCCGCGTGGCAATATTGTTGTCAGTCGCCGGGCCATTCTTGAAGAAGCGCGCGCTGAACAACGCACCGAACTGGTCTCTCAACTTCTGGAAGGCGAAGTCCGCGAGGGCGTGGTCAAGAATATTACTGACTACGGCGCCTTCGTCGACCTGGGCGGCATCGACGGTCTGCTTCACGTGACTGACATGAGCTGGAAGCGTGTCAACCATCCGAGCCAGGTCCTGGCCGTCGGCGACACGGTCAAGGTGCAGATCGTCAAGATCAACCCCGACACCCAACGCATTTCGCTGGGCATGAAGCAACTGCAGTCCGACCCCTGGGACGGCGTGGAGGCCAAGTATCCGGTGGGCGCGAAGTTCACCGGCCGCATCACCAACATCACCGACTACGGCGCCTTCGTGGAGCTGGAAGCCGGCGTCGAGGGTCTGGTGCACGTCTCCGAGATGAGCTGGACCAAGAAGAACGCCCATCCCGGCAAGATCGTTTCCACCAGCCAGGAAGTCGATGTGGTGGTGCTGGACGTCGATCCGTCCAAGCGCCGGGTGTCGCTGGGCCTGAAGCAGGCGATGGCCAACCCCTGGGAGGCCTTCATCGAGGCCCATCCGGTGGGCTCCACCGTCGAGGGCGAGGTCAAGAACGCCACCGAGTTCGGCCTGTTCATCGGCCTGGAGAACGAAATCGACGGCATGGTGCACCTGTCCGACCTCGACTGGGCGACCCCCGGCGAGGAGGCGATGGCGCGTTACAACAAGGGCGACATCATCAAGGCCCGCGTGCTGGACGTGGACGTGGAGAAGGAGCGCATCTCCCTGGGCGTCAAGCAGCTGGCGGGTGATCCGCTGGCGGCCGACACCTTCCGCAAGGGTCAGACGGTCACCGTCACGGTCACCGAGGTGACCACCGGCGGCATCGAGGTCCGGTTCGGCGAGGACGACGCACCGATGAGCGCCTTCATCCGCAAGTCCGACCTGTCGCGCGACCGGGCCGATCAGCGCACGGAACGGTTCGCCGTCGGCGACCGGGTCGACGCCCTTGTCACCAACGTCGACAAGGCGTCCCGCCGGGTCACAGTGTCGATCAAGGCTCTGGAAATGGGCGAGGAAAAGAAGGCCATCGAGCAGTTCGGATCATCTGATTCGGGCGCCTCGCTGGGCGACATCCTCGGCGCCGCACTGCGTGAGAAGGCTTCCAAGGAGTAGCCCCCCGCGCCCAAACGTCGCAAAGCCCCGCCGGAACCCGCCGGCGGGGCTTTTTCATTTGGCGTAACGCGTGATCTGGATCAACTTGCCCCGATGGCGTCTTGAACAAATGGCGCTCTTCGCACATGGTCGCGCCGCTCAGTCAAGAAGGCCAGCATGATCAAATCAGAACTCATCGCCCGCCTCGCGGAGGAAAATCCGCACCTAACCCAGCGCGATGTGGAGCGCGTGGTCGGGGTCGTCCTGGAACGCATGATCCAGGCGCTCGAACATGGCGGCCGCGTAGAATTGCGTGGCTTCGGCGCCCTTTCGGTGCGTTCGCGCGACGCCAGGGCCGGCCGCAATCCTCGCACCGGCGCGCCGGTGTCCGTGCGCGCCAAGCACGTGCCGTTCTTCAAGAGCGGCAAGGAACTACGCGAGCGCCTGAACGCCGACGAATAAAATCGGAAAAACAGGGGAAGGAAGCCCATGGGCATCGCGTCTGAGTTCAAGGAATTTATCGCCAAGGGCAACGTCTTGGATCTCGCCGTTGGCGTGATCATCGGCGGGGCGTTCGGCTCAATCGTTTCAAGTCTGGTGGACAATGTGGTCATGCCGCCGATCGGACTGCTGCTTTCGGGCGTTGACTTCTCCAAGCTGCAGTATGTGCTGAAGCCGGACGATGCGGCCACGGCGGCGAACGAACTGGTGGCGATCCAGTACGGCATGTTCATCAACGCTGTGATCAAGTTCCTGATCGTGGCCTGGGTGGTGTTCCTGATCGTCAAGGCGGTGAATACGTTGCGGCGCCCGGTGGAAGCGCCGGCGGCCGGACCCACGCCGGACCAGGCTCTGCTCACCGAAATCCGCGACCTCCTGAAGAAGTAGTCGCGATCGAAAAAAGGGGGCGTTCCTTCCAGGCCGGAGGTGCGCCCCTTGCGTAAAGCGCCCGCGCATCCTTTATCGCGCCCATGTCCATGCCCCGCCTGAGCGCCAAGATCTGCGGACTCTCCACGCCAGAGGCCGTTCAGGCCGCGCTGATAGGAAAGGCCGCCTACCTGGGCTTCAATTTCTTTGCGAAGAGCCCCCGATACGTCTCCGCTGAGGCTGCGGATCGTCTGGCCCGGCCAGCCCGCGGCAAGTCCAGGGTGGTGGCGGTGGTCGTCGACCCGGACGACGCACTGGTCGAAGAGATCGCCCGGATCCTCAAGCCCGACCTGATCCAGTTGCACGGCAAGGAGACGCCCGCACGCGCCCACGCCGTCGCCGCACGGACAGGCGCCGACATCATCAAGGTAATTGCGGTGTCGGAGGCGGCCGACCTCGCGCCGGCCCGCGAATTCGACAACGCCGCGCACCAATTGATGTTCGACACCAAGCCGCCGAAGGACGCTGTCCTGCCCGGCGGCAACGGCGCACGCTTTGACTGGACCCTGTTGTCGGGTCGTCGGTTCCAAAGGCCCTGGTTTGTCGCCGGCGGGCTGGATCCCTGGAACGTGGCGGAGGCGGCGGCGCTATCCGGGGCCCCGCTGGTGGACGTTTCCTCTGGCGTCGAGCGCGGTCCCGGCCTAAAGGACCCCGCCTTGATCGCAGCGTTTCTTGACGCCGTACGCCGCGTCTGACGCCAGAGCCGCCAGCAGAGCCCTTCGTTGAACGTCCCCGCAAAGCCCAACGACTATTCGGCCTATCCGACCCCAGAGGGCCGCTTCGGCGACTTCGGCGGCCGCTATGTGCCCGAGACGCTGATGCCGCTGGTGCTGGAGCTGGACGCCGCCTACGCCGCGGCCAAGGCCGATCCGTCGTTCCAGGCCGAACTGGATGGGTTTCTCAGCCACTATGTGGGTCGGCCATCGCCGCTATATTTCGCCGAACGGCTCACCGAATATTTCGGCGCTGCGAAGATCTATCTGAAGCGTGAGGAGCTCAACCACACCGGCTCTCACAAGATCAACAACTGCATGGGCCAGATCCTGCTGGCGCGGCGGATGGGCAAGACCCGCATCATCGCGGAAACCGGCGCGGGCCAGCACGGCGTCGCCACCGCCACGGTCTGCGCCCGCTTCGGCCTGCCTTGCGTGGTCTACATGGGCGCGGTGGACGTGGAGCGGCAGAAGCCGAACGTGTTCCGCATGAACCTTCTGGGCGCCGAGGTGGTTCCGGTGACCTCCGGCTCGGCGACGCTCAAGGACGCAATGAACGAGGCTCTGCGTGACTGGGTCACCAACGTCCACGACACCTATTATCTGATCGGCACCGCAGCGGGCATGCACCCATATCCGATGATGGTGCGTGACCTTCAGGCTGTGATCGGCCGAGAAGTTCGCGAACAGGTGATGGCCGCCGAAGGCCGCTTGCCCGATGCGATCATGGCCTGCGTCGGCGGCGGCTCCAACGCCATCGGCGTCTTCCATCCGTTCCTGAACGACGAAGGCGTGCGGCTGATCGGCGTGGAGGCGGCGGGTGATGGCCTGGAGACCGGTCGCCACGCCGCCGCGATCAACGGCGGGCGGCCCGGCGTTCTGCACGGCAACATGACCTACCTCCTGCAGAACGACGACGGACAGATCACCGAGGCGCATTCGATTTCCGCGGGCCTCGACTATCCTGGCATCGGGCCGGAGCATTCCTGGCTGCACGACGTGGGCCGGGCCGAATACCTCTCCGCGACGGACACAGAATCCCTGGACGCCTTCAAGCTGTTTGCGGAACTGGAAGGCATATTGCCCGCGATCGAGTCTGCTCACGCCATCGCGCGCCTGGGCGAGGTCGCACGGCAGGTGGGCAAGGGCGGTGTGCTGGTGCTGAACCTTTCCGGCCGGGGCGACAAGGACGTGGCGACTGTGGCGGCCCACCTGGGGCGGACGATTTGACCACCGCCCGCATCGACGCCCGTTTCGCGGCCCTGAAGGCCGAAGGCCGCGCGGCCTTCGTGGCCTATGTGATGGCCGGCGATCCAGATCGCGAGACCGCGCTGAAGATCCTGAAGGGGCTTCCGGCGGCGGGCGCCGATCTGATCGAACTGGGATTTCCCTTCTCCGACCCCATGGCGGAGGGACCGCCGATCCAGCGGGCCGCGCAGCGGGCGCTGGCCGCCGGCATGACGACGCGGGGGACATTGGATCTGGTCCGCGCCTTCCGCGAGAGCGACCAAGCCACGCCAATCATCCTTATGGGCTACACCAACCCGTTGTTCGTCTGGGGTTATGAGGCCTTTGCGCGCGATGCGGCGGCGGCCGGTGTTGATGGTCTGATCGTCGTCGACACGCCCCCTGAGGAGGCCGCCCCGCTCGCTGCGGCGCTGGACGTCAACGGGCTCTCGTTGATCCGGCTGGCGACTCCGACCTCCGACGATCGGCGGCTGGCGACCATCGTCCGGGGCACGACAGGCTTCGTTTATTATGTGGCGGTGACCGGGGTGACCGGGGTCAAGGAGGCGGTTGCGGACGATGTGGCGCCGGCGGTGGCGCGGGTGCGCAAGGCGTCCGGTCTGCCGGTGGCGGTGGGATTCGGCATCCGCACGCCGGAGCGGGCCGCGGCTATCGCCCGGGTAGCCGACGCAGCGGTGGTGGGCTCGGCGCTGGTGGATGAAATTGTCGCGGCGAAAGTCGTGAACGAAGACGTTACCGCTCGCGTGCTTTCCAAAGTCGAATCATTGGCTAAGGCTGTGCGTTCGGCGCGGCTCGGCCGGGCGGTCTGAGAATCATGGCGATAGCAGAAGATCGAAACCCGAAACCTCCGCGCGGCGCACCGCGCGAGCGGCGCGGCTGGCTGGCGCGCATTGCCCCCGGTGTTCGCAACGCCTTCTCCAAGCGCGAGTCGCCGGAGAACCTGTGGGTGAAATGCCCCGACACCGGGGAAATGATCTACCGGCCCGACCTGGAGGCGGCCCTGTGGGTGACCCCTTCGGGCAGCCACATGCGGATCGGCGTGCAGCAGCGGCTGAAATACACCTTCGACGAAGGCCGCTTTGAGCGAATTGCCTCGCCGGTGGTGGCGGATGATCCGCTGAAATTCCCAGATGAGAAGCCCTATGCCGATCGGCTCAAGGCGGCGCGCAAGGCCACCGGCGAACAGGATTCCATGGCCATCGCCGTGGGGGACATCTGCGGCCAGAAAACCGTCGTCATCGTGCAGGACTTCGCCTTCATGGGGGGCTCCCTGGGCATGGCCGCCGGGGAGTGCTTCATCAAGGCGGCGCTGGAGGCGGTGAAGCGCGATCTGCCGCTGGTGATCTTCACCGCGTCTGGCGGCGCGCGCATGCAGGAAGGCACGCTGTCCCTGATGCAGATGGCGCGCACCACCGTGGCCCTGAACGAAGTCCGGGCGGCGGGCCTGCCCTATGTCGTAGTGCTCACCGATCCTACCAGCGGCGGGGTGGCGGCGTCCTACGGCATGCTGGGGGATGTGCACATCGCCGAACCCAACGCCATGGTGGCCTTCGCCGGACGCCGGGTGATCGAACAGACCATCCGTGAGACCTTGCCCGCCGGGTTCCAGCGCGCCGAGTTCCTGGTGGAGCGCGGGATGATCGACACGGTGGTCGCCCGTAAGGACATTCCCGCGGTGCTGGGATCGATACTTTCCATCCTGATGGCCGGCCGTTCGCGCAAGGCGGCGTGAATCACCGAATTCGGCAAGTCATCCTCCACCGCTTCGTGGTCACTCTCCCATTGTGGGGGAGGAATTGGGTCCCGAAGGGAATGAGCGGGTCTCGCCATGTACGATGAGATCCGCGCCCTGGACGCCCTGGTGGCGCGCCTGCGCGATCAATTCCCGACCCTGATCGACCTGTCGACAGGCCGCATTGAACGCCTTCTCGACAAACTGGGTCGCCCGCAGGATCGACTGGCCAATGTGATCCATGTGGCCGGCACTAACGGCAAGGGCTCCACCACCGCGTTCCTGCGGGCCATGGCCGAGGCGGCGGGGCTCAAGGCGAATGTGCTGACCTCGCCGCACCTAGTGCGCTTCGCCGAGCGGATCCGGCTGGCCGGGACGCTGATCACCGAAGAGGCGTTGCGCGAACTGATCGAGCGTGTGGTCGCGGTGAACGCCGGGGACGCTATCAGCTTCAATGAGATGCTGACCGCCATGGCCTTCCAGGCCTTTTCGGAAGTCCCCGCAGACGTGAACATTGTTGAGGTGGGCCTCGGCGGGCGGTTCGATTCCACTAATGTTTTCGCCGCACCCGCGGTCAGCGTCATAACGCCGGTGGACCTTGATCACCTGGAGTTGCTGGGGCCGGAGCTTTCCAAAATCGCCTGGGAGAAGGCCGGAATCATCAAGGCGGGGCGGCCGGTGGTCTCGGCGCATCAGCCGCACGACGCCGCCCAGGTGATCATCGCGCAGGCCGAAGCGATCGGTGCGCCGTTGATGATGATGGGCCGCGACTTTGACGCTTGGGCGCAGCATGGGCGCCTCACGCTTCAGGCGCCGGACAACCTGCTCGACCTGCCGACCCCGGCGTTGGCCGGCAGGCATCAGTTCGAGAACGCCGGTGTCGCGGCGATGGCGGCGCTGATGCTGGCGCATCCCCGGCTTGACGAGACAGCGATCGGACGCGGAATCGCCCAGGCGGTGTGGCCGGCGCGGCTGCAGCGTTTGCGGGGCGGGCCGCTGGCCGCCATGGCCGAGGCTCGCGGCGCCGACCTATGGCTGGACGGCGGCCACAATCCTCACGCCGGTCGCGCCCTTGCCGCCCACCTGGCGGACCTGGCCGCCCGTGATGGGAGACCCACGGCGCTGATCACCGCCATGTACGCCCGCAAGGACGCCGCGGGCTTCTTCGCGCCCTTCGCGGACCTTGCGCCGGTGATCGTGACCACCACCTTCGAAGGTCAGGGCCAGGCTCCGCCCGAGGACCTCGCCCTGGCCGCGCGTTCGGCGGGCCTGCAGGCCGCGACCGCGCCGGACGTGACCGCGGCGCTTAAGGCCGTGCTGGCCGCCACCGGCGCCGCGCCGCATGTGCTGATTTGCGGCGGCCTCCACTTCGCAGGCGAGGTGCTGGCGATGAGCCCGGAGACCTGGCCGCAATGATCGCGCGCGCTACTCCGCCTCGATGCGGGCGATGGCGTCGTCGGAGAGGCCGAAGTGGTGGCCAATCTCATGCACCAGGACATGGGTGACCAGTTCGGCGAGGCCGATGTCGCCACGCTCGGCCCATTCATCCAGGATCGGCCGGCGATAGAGGAACACCATGGACGGTTCCGGGTCGGGACCCAGCACCGATCGATGTTGCAGGTCGACGCCCTGGTAGAGGCCGGTTAGCTCGAAGGGGTCCTCGATGCCGAGGTCCTGCAGGATATCGTCCGGCGCGAAATCCTGGACGCGGAACACGACTTCGCCGGTCAGGCGGCGAAAGTGGTCGGGCATGGCCGTGAAGGCCGCCTCAGCCAGGGCGGCGAGATCGTCGAGGGAGGGCGCGCGCGCCGTGTCGGCCTCACTCATCCGGCACCACGATATGCGGAGCCTCCGGCAAGCGCCGTTCGAAGAGGCCGATGTCGAGGGGGCGCTGCGGCTCGATGGGCCGCAACGGCTGGCTGGCCATCGCGCGCAGGGCCTCCGGGGCGAGTTCGGCGGCCGCCGCGCGGCGGCGCGCGCGCCGGGCCTGTGGCGTGTCCAGGACCGGCGCCGCCGACTCAGGACGCCAGTAAGATATCAGCAGACGCCAAGCGGTGCGCACCGCCCGTTCCGGCGGCGCGGGCCAGCGGCGGCCGTCGGCGAAGGTGGGCCGAACGGCGACGGGCTTTGGTGAGTCGGACAATACGGTGCAGGTGATTTCGCAGTAGCGGTCTTCCACGGCCGGCGTGGCCCGACCAGGCCGGGTGTCCTCCACGCGTCCCGTATAGGCGTCTAGCGCCGCCTCGCGGGTGGCGAAGGCCGGTCCTACCGGTTCGGTGAGGAAGCTGACGGGTTCGCCGGCCGTTGCGGCCGCCTGACGGGCGCGGGCGGCGCGGCCCATGGGCGCGGATAGCGCAGCCTCGGCGTTCGGCGCCACGGGGTATAGAATTGCAGACATATCTCATCATCGCGCAAAACACGCGTCGGCGCTAACGCCGCGCACGTGCGGCCGGCGCAAGGCCGGCCTATGGTGGCGCAGAACTGATTCGCTTGTCGGCGCAGCTGGGGCGTCGATGGAGCCGCAATGGGCGATGATACACTCATTCTGATCGCCGACGCCGGCGCGGTGGCTCTCGCCATCTGCGCGACGCTGTGGGCGTGGGCGCAACAACGCCGAAGCCAGGCGCGTGTCGACGCGATCTCGGTCAAGCTTGCAAGGCTGGAGGCCCGCGCCGAGGCGGCTCAAGCCTCGGCGGAAGCATTTGATTCGGCGCTGCTGGCGGTGGAGGAAGGCCGCGCGATGCTGGCCTCCGGGGACGAGTCCTTCGCCGCCTGCGCGGCTGCCCTGGGGCTCACCAACGTCGACGCCCAGGGCCTCGTCAATGCCATGATGCGCACAGATCCCGACCACGCGCGGCGGCTGCGAGGCCTGTTTGAGCGCGGTGAAGCCTGCGCCTTCGAGGTCCGGGGTCAGGGAGGGGTGGTCTCGGTGGAGGGCCGCGCCGCCGGCGCGCTGGCATGGTTGCGGCTGTCGGCGGTGATCGGTGAGGATGCCGGCCTGCCCACGGCCCCGCGATTCGCCGCCTTTACCGATGCACGAACCACACCGGCTTGGATCGCCGCCGCCGACGGCTCGCCGATCTGGGTGAACCGCGCCTGGCTGCAGGCGGTGGGCGCCGAGAACCTCGATGAGGCCGCTGCACGGGACGCAAGCTTCGACCGCGACGCCGACAACCTGGCGAGTGAGGCCGCTAACCTGGTCCAGACTCGCGAAACCCTCCGCTGGGTGACGGTGGCCGGCCGCCGTCGTGCCTTTCACATCACGGCCAAGCCGCTGGAAGGTGGCGGCGTTGGGGTGTGGACCGACGATGTCACAGAAGTAGAAGAGCTGCGCGAACAGCTCAAGCGCCAGGGCGAGGCCAATGACGAGACGCTTAATCACATCGCCGACTCGGTGGCGATCTTCAGCCAGGCCAAGCGGCTGATCTTCTACAACACCGCCTTCGCCGAGCTCTGGGGCTTGGAGCCGGCATGGCTGTCAGAGCGGCCGACCCATTCTGAAGTGCTCGACCGGCTGCGTCAGCGCCGGCGACTGCCGGAGACGGCGGACTACGGCAAGTGGAAGGCCGCCGAACTCGACCGGTATGAGCGCCTGGATGCGGCTCCCGACGATCTCTGGAGCCTGCCGGACGGGCGCACGCTCAGGGTGGTGCGACAACCGCACCCGCTAGGGGGGCTGTTGCTGCTCTATTCCGACATCACCGACGAGGTGAAGCTGAAGGCCCAGTTCAACGCCCAGATCCAGGTGCAGCAGGCGACCCTGGACAAGCTCAACGATGCGGTCGCGGTGTTCGGCTCCGATGGCCGGCTGCGGCTACACAATGACGCCTTCGGTCGGTTCTGGAACCTCACCACCACCCAGCTGGAACAGGCGGGCGACTTTGAGGGCGTGGTGGACCTATGTATTCCGCGGCTGCACGATCAGGAATTCTGGCGAGAGCTAAAGGGCCGGGTCGCCGATACCGATCCCGGTGCGCGGGCGCCCCTGTCCGGCGAAGTAAAGACCTCAGATTCAAGGATCGCGCACTATCAGTCGAGGCCGCTACCGGATGGAGCGACCCTGATCGCCTTCACCGATGTCACTGACGCGCGCCGGTTGGAAAGCGCCCTGGCGGCGCGCTCGGCGGCCTTGTCGGACGCCGAGCGGCTGAAGCGGGACTTCGTCGGCAACGTCTCCTATGAGCTACGCACGCCGCTCACCACCATCATCGGCTATTCGGAACTTCTCGAGCGTTCCGGCGAGAACCTGTCCGAGCGCGGGCGCAGCCACGCCGCGGCCGTGCGCACCGCCGCGACGCAACTCGCCCGATCCATCGACGACGTTCTGGATATGGCCCAGATCGACGCAGACGAGATGGCGCTGGATCTGGAGGACGTCCATGTGGCCGAACTGCTGTCGGCCGCCGCCGCCCGTTGGAGTGCGGATGCCCAGGCCGCAGCGGTGACGATCGTGCTGCAACACGCGCCGGATGTTGGCGTGATCCGCGGCGACGCCAAGCGGCTAGGTCAAATCATCGACCACCTTGTGGAAAACGCCATTCGGCAGACGCCGCAGGGCGGCGTCATCACACTGTCCGTGCGTCGGGCGCTGGGCGAGGTCCAACTGCAGGTCGCCGATACCGGGCGTGGCATCCCCTTCCATGTCCAGGCCCACATCTTCGACCGGTTTGTGGGCCGGGAGCGCGGCGGCCCGGGCCTTGGACTGGCGCTTGTCAAGGCGCTGACCGAACTGCATGGGGGTTGGGTCGCTCTGGAAAGCGAGCCCGGACACGGGGCGGCGTTCACATGTCACCTGCCCGAAGTGGTGCAGGCGACGGCGGCCCATCCGGAGCTGGATTTCTAACGCGAACCCAGAGCCCCTAAGGTGAGCCCGGCCTCCGTGGACCGTTGCCTAGTGTTGGTTTTCCGGCATGCGGATGATCAGGCCGTCAAGCTCGTCGGTGACCTTGATCTGGCAGGACAGCCGGCTGTTGGATTCGACGTTCTCGGCGAAGTCGAGCATCGACTCTTCCATCGCCGAGGGCGAACCAACCCGTTCCTTCCAGGCTTCATCCACATAAACGTGGCAGGTGGCGCAGGCGCAGGCGCCGCCGCAGTCGGCGTCGATGCCGGGGACATTGTTCTTCACGGCGCCTTCCATCACGGACAGGCCGGATTTCACGTCGATCACATGCTCGGCGCCGTTGTGTTGAATGTAGGTGATCTTGGCCATGTTTCCCTGTGCGCGCCGACTCTGACTACGGAAGCCTCTGCGGACTTCCTAGGCGCCGACCTCTTTCATTGAAATTGCCGGGTCTGCAAGCTTTTCGGGTGAAATCGGCTTGCGATTTTGGATAAACTGACGTCCGGCCATGAACTCCGGCGGGGCATTCACCGCCTCGACAGCCTGAAGCTGTTCGCCCTTCAGGTGG
This sequence comes from Caulobacteraceae bacterium, assembly GCA_947475465.1. GTDB lineage: Bacteria > Pseudomonadota > Alphaproteobacteria > Caulobacterales > Caulobacteraceae > Phenylobacterium. Next base: position 38,239 of record CANJLK010000029.1, read on the forward strand.
AATATGGCGAATTTGGCCTGCGTCGGATCGCCGCGCACGATACGCCGGTCTGCGTCGAAGGGAAGGCCGGCGATCTGCAGTTTCAGGTCATACTGGTCCGACCAGAACCAGGGGACTTCCGGTGCGGGCGGCGGCCTGCCGGTGATGGAGCAGGCGGCCTGTTTGGCCTGCTCCAGGGCGTTGGGCACGCTCTCCAGCCGATGCATGCGATCGTAAAGCGGTAGTGGCCGAAGGGCGACATCGCCGATGGCGAATATGGCCGGATCAGCGGTGCGGGCCTCAAGGTCCACGACGATCCCGCGATCGCAGGGCAGTCCTGCCGCGCGGGCGATCTCGTCGTTGGGCGCGGCGCCGACACCCAACAGGGCGGCGTCGCAGGCCAAGGTTCGGCCGTCAGTGAGGGTGACGCCATTGAGCCGTCCGCCTTCGCCGGTGAAGCCGGCGGCGCTGGCCCCCAGGACGAAGGTCACGCCGCGTTTCTCATGGTAAGCCTGGAAGAAGCTCGAGAGCTCTTCGCAGGCGACCCGAGCCAACAGCCGCGTCTCGCGTTCGATCACCACCACCTCGGCGCCCAGGGCTCGGCCCGAGGCGGCCGCTTCCAGGCCAATGTAGCCGCCGCCGATGACGGCAAGCTTCACACCGGGCCGGATAGCGGCCTTCAAGGCCTCCGCGTCGGCGGCGGACCGCAGGAAGAGCACACCCTCAAGATCGGCCCCCGGCAAGGGAAGCGCGATCGGCCGCGCACCGGTGGCGATGATCAGGATGTCATAGGATAGGGTTGAGCCATCGGACAGCGACAAGGTCCGTGCGGCGCGGTCCAGGCGATCGGCGCGCAGGTTCGGGCGAAAATCCACGCCCGCCTCGGTATAGAATTCCACAGGCTTCAGAGCCAGGGACTCGGCATCCGCCTCGCCCTTCAGCCAGGCCTTGGACAGCGGCGGCCGCTGGTAGGGAGGCAGTGGCTCCTCGCCGACCATAGTGATTGGTCCGGCGTGACCATACTGCCGCAGCAGCGCCGCGGCGGTTCCGCCGGCGTGGCCGGCGCCGAGGATGACGATATGGGCGTTGGACTCAGTCATGCTTCACACCGGATTGCAGCGCCGGCAGGCGCCAACAGGATCACACCACCCGCTCGGCCATCATCTTCTTGACCTCCGCGATGGCCTTGGCCGGGTTTAGGCCCTTGGGGCACACCTGGGCGCAATTCATGATGGTGTGGCAGCGATAGAGCTTGAAGGGGTCCTCCAGGGCGTCGAGCCGATCGCCCGTCGCCTCGTCGCGGCTGTCGATTAGCCAGCGGTAGGCGTGAAGCAGGGCCGCCGGACCCAGGTACTTGTCGCCATTCCACCAGTAGCTCGGGCAGGAGGTGGAGCAGCAGGCGCACAGGATGCACTCATACAGCCCGTCCAGTTTCTCCCGATCTGCGGGCGCCTGGATCCACTCCTTTTGCGGTTCAGGGGTCTCGGTGTGCAGCCATGGTTCGACGGAGGCGTACTGGGCGTAGAACATGGTCAGATCGGGAATCAGGTCCTTGACCACCGGCTGATGGGGCAGGGGGCTGATCGCGGCCTGGGCGCCCACGACATCCTTCCAGCCGAAGGTGCAGGCCAGGGTGTTGCGCCCTCCGATGTTCATGGCGCAGGAACCACAGACCCCCTCGCGGCAGGAGCGTCGGAAGGCCAGCGTCGGGTCCGTGGTGTTCTTGATGTGGATCAGCACGTCCAGGACCATCGGACCACAGGCGTCGACGTCCACGTCATAGGTGTCCCAGCGCGGATTGCCTTCGCCCTCCGGGTCGTAGCGGTAGATCTTGAACGTCTTGATGTTCTTGGCCCCGGCCGGGGCGGGATGATGCTTGCCTCGAACGACTTTGGAGTTCTTGGGCAGGGAGAGTTCGGCCATCAGACGCTTTCCTTGGAGCCCGTCTCGACGGCGGGATCGCGCGATCCATACCAGTCGATTCGGCGGGTGAAATACATGACCGCGGCGATGGCCGCGAAACTTGTCACCGCGCCCACCAGGAGCGCGAAATCCTCAAGCCGCATCAGCACGTAGATGAGGGCGTAGAGGAGCGTGAAGGCGATCAGGGCGATGACCCCCTGGCGGCGGCTTTCGAAGACCCAGCCGGCGTAGGCGGAAATCAGCGAAACCGTGGCCGTCGCCGCGATCGCGAAGCCGCCGTCAAAGCCGATTTGCTCAGCGATGGACAGCAGCAGGAGGTAGAACATGATCTGCGCCAGCCCGATCAGCAGGTACTGGGCCGGATGGACCCGCTTCCCGGCCAAGGTCTCGAAAATGAAGTAGGCTAGGAATACCAGGCCGATGAACATCAGGGCGTATTTCAGAGACCGGGCCACCGACTGGTAGGGGTTGGCCGGCTCGACGAAGGACACGCCGAGGGCGGTGGCCCCCAGCCGCGACAGGGTGTCGGCATTCCCTTGCGCCGGCACGCCTCTGGCGATGAATGGCACGCTCCATGCGGCGGTGAAGCCTTTGGCGTCAATGGTGCGCCGGCCGGGGTCGGGCAGGAAGCCGCCGTCGAAGCTAGGGTTCGGCCAGTCGCTCTTCGCCTGCAAGGTTGTGGTCTTGGCGAAGGCCAGCACCGCCAGGCGTTGGGCGCCGGAGAACCGCATTTTCGCCTGGGCGTCGAACACCGCGTCAGGGCGGACGATTTCGGCGGCGGGCGCGCCCAGCATCTGCAGGCCCGCGGGCTGGGGGCTGGCGGCGGCGCCCTGAAGCGAAACCTGGTTGAAGGCCGCCGCGGGGGCGACGCTGAGCGGCTTGCCTGCGGCGATCAGGGTCACGTCGGAGCGCGCGCCCCGGGCGTCGGAGGCCGCCACCAGGAGCTCGGCGCGGCTCCAGTCGAGAACCGCCCCCTCCGGCGCCTTGGCCGCCGCCCCGGTCAGGTCGAAGTGGGCGGTGAAGGCCACATCGGCCACATAGACCGGCACCTTGAACAGCGAGCGACGGCGAACCTCGGAACGGGCTTCGACTGTCGCATCGCCCTTGATCGGGAAGATCACGAACACATCGCGGGCCGGCGGCTGCTTCGGATCGGTATTTGGGATCTGGTAGGGTATGCCAACCACCGGCCCCAGGAAGGTCTGCGGCCCGCCGACGACGGCGCTGATCTCGCCGGCCACCTGCTCAGCGCGGTGGGTGCGGTCGTTCAGCAAAAGGAAAACGAACAGCGCCGGCACGCTCATCATGACCGCAAGCGCGCAGACCAGCAGCAGCTTGAGCCCCGTCGAACGCCGTGGGGCGCGGCCGGACCAGGGGGCAGGACGAACATCACTCATGTGCGTGTCCCCCTTCCCGCCGGCCCAGCAGGATCGCCCCGTGGTGACCGCCGTGGTTGGTGGGAATCAGGGTCGTATCGCCGACGCCGCCCCGGGTCAGCCGGCGCATCACCGCAGACAGGTCATAGTCGAACATTGTGATCGCCCCAACCGGCGCCGGCGTACGCAGGCTTCGGGCCACCGGCTGCGCCAGCTTGCGCCAGCCGCGCGCGGCTGGCGGCTCCAGGACGGGTTCGCGCCAGAACGTCAGATGCAAGCTCACGAAGCCGCCGGGCGACAGGCGCGCCAGCAGGGCCTCCAGCAACGAAAGGCCCCGCGCCGGCGGGATGTGCTGGAAGACGATGAAGGAATTGATCCAGACGAAGGGCCCGTCGGGAAGTTCGCTCACGTAAAGCGCCCGCCCGCCCCGCCGGCGGGCTTCGGCCAGCATGCCGGGCGAGATGTCGTAGCCGGCAGCCTGACCCATCTGCGCCGCCATCGGCTCGGTGAGCCGGCCCGCGCCGCACCCAAAATCCAAGGCCGGGCCCCGTGGCCGTGCGCCGAACAGATGGTCGAATCTGGCCAGGACATCATCCACATAAGCCACGCCAGAGGCGTAGAAGGCGGCGACCCGCTCCGGCGTGAGATTGTCCGACAAATAATCCGGGTGGCTGAGCACGCCCCAATAGGGTTCCGTTGCGCCCAGCTTGCGCCAGTCAGCGTCGGTGTCGCGGTCCCCGGGGCGCGCCATCGGCGGCCTCAGTAAACCCGCGCCTTCGGCGGGATCGGAGCGATGTCGTTGGAAAGCGGCTTGTCGTGCACCGGGCGATAATCGATTCGCACCTTGCCGGTGGCGTCGTCGAACCAGGCCAGGGTGTGCTTCATCCAGTTGACGTCGTCACGGTCGCTGAAGTCCTCCCGGGCGTGGGCGCCGCGGCTCTCGGAGCGATTGACCGCGCCAGAGACGGTGGTCACCGCCTGACCGAACAGGTTGTCGAACTCCAGGGTCTCAACCAGATCGGTGTTCCAGATCAGACCGCGGTCGCTGACCTTGATGTCGCTGCGCTGGGCCTGGACGTCGGCCAGCCGCTTCTCGCCGTTGACGAGGGTCTCGCCGGTGCGGAACACCGCCGCATCGTCCTGCATCGCCATCTGCATGGCCAGGCGCAACTGTGCGGTGGGGGTTCCGCCGTCGGCGTGGCGCAGGCGGTCGAAGCGGGCCAGGTGGCCTTCGGTATTGGCGGCGGTCAGTTCCGCCTGCTTGGCGCCGGCCTTCAAGGTGTCGGCGCAGCGCAGGGCGGCCGAGCGGCCGAACACCACCAGATCGATCAGCGAGTTGGAGCCCAGGCGGTTGGCGCCATGCACCGAAACGCAGGCCGCTTCGCCCACGCTCATCAGACCAGGGACAACCTTGTCCGGATCGTCGCCCAGGCGAGTGACCACCTCGGAGAAGAAGTTCGTGGGGATGCCCCCCATATTGTAGTGCACCGTCGGCAACACCGGGATCGGCTGGCGGGTCACGTCGACGCCGGCGAAGATCTGGGCGCTTTCGGAGATGCCGGGCAGGCGTTCGGCCAGAATCTTGGGATCCAGGTGGTCGAGATGCAGGTGGATGTGGTCCTTCTTCGGCCCCACCCCGCGCCCCTCGCGGATCTCGATGGTCATGGCCCGGCTAACCATGTCGCGGGGCGCCAGATCCTTAACGGTGGGCGCATAGCGCTCCATGAACCGCTCGCCCTCGGAGTTGGTGAGGTAGCCGCCTTCGCCGCGGGCGCCTTCGGTGATCAGGCAGCCGGAACCATAGATGCCGGTGGGGTGGAACTGCACGAACTCCATGTCCTGCAGGGGCAGGCCGGCGCGCAGCAC